>NZ_JAKZGD010000037.1 GCF_022549495.1 Acinetobacter sp. ANC 4805 | reverse complement strand
GTTGATGGAGATGGTTTAGCACCAGTCGTTGCGTTGAATGATGAAATCACCAATGATGCAACACCTGAACTAACCGGTACGATCAACGATCCAAACGCAAGCATTGTTGTGAATGTAAATGGAGTGGATTATGTAGCCACCAACAATGGTGATGGTACTTGGACCTTAGCAGACAATAGCTTGGCTGCATTGGCAGAAGGCAGCTATAGCGT
>NZ_JAKZGD010000036.1 GCF_022549495.1 Acinetobacter sp. ANC 4805 | reverse complement strand
ACGCTATAGCTGCCTTCTGCCAATGCAGCCAAGCTATTGTCTGCTAAGGTCCAAGTACCATCACCATTGTTGGTGGCTACATAATCCACTCCATTCACATTCACAACAATGCTTGCATTTGGATCGTTGATCGTACCGGTTAGTTCAGGTGTTGCATCATTGGTGATTTCATCATTCAACGCAACGACTGGTGCTAAACCATCTCCATCAAC
>NZ_JAKZGD010000035.1 GCF_022549495.1 Acinetobacter sp. ANC 4805 | reverse complement strand
CTGGTAGAGAGATGTTGCCTGCTGGATCAGTTGCGGTTGCGGTAACCGTATCACCATCCACCAAATTACCCGGATTCGCTACAGTCCATGCCCCACTCACTGGATCAGTCGTTGCTTGGGCAGTGCTGCCATCTGGGAAAGTCACCGTTACGGTTGAACCCGGTTCTGCTGTACCGGTAATCGGATCTGTTGCATTGATTGGATCAAGTACTGGTGC
>NZ_JAKZGD010000034.1 GCF_022549495.1 Acinetobacter sp. ANC 4805 | reverse complement strand
AACACCACAAGTATCAATGCACTCACCACGACGGTGAACAACCAAGGTACACAAATCAGCAGCAATACCACAGACATTAGCACCTTAAAAGGCGGCTTTACCCTACAAACGAATGGTGCGAATGCAGGTGCAATCAAAGCAGGCGATACCGTTGATATCGGTGTTGCAGACCCAACAGATACAAACCTTACTGCAACCAAGACCGGTAAAGACATCGCATTTGC
>NZ_JAKZGD010000033.1 GCF_022549495.1 Acinetobacter sp. ANC 4805 | reverse complement strand
GATGGTACTTGGACTTTAGCAGACAATAGCTTGGCTGCATTGGCAGAAGGCAGCTATAGCGTTACCGTGACTGCGACTGATTTAGCAGGCAATGTGGGTACCGATACCGGTACGATTACAATTGACCTGACTCCACCTATAGTGACCTTGACCGATCTCAGCAGCAATGACCAAACCCCAGCGCTTAGCGGCAGCATAGATGACCCAAGCGCAACCATCATCGTCAATGTGAACGGCATCGACTACACCGCCAC
>NZ_JAKZGD010000032.1 GCF_022549495.1 Acinetobacter sp. ANC 4805 | reverse complement strand
TATGTAGCCACCAACAATGGTGATGGTACTTGGACCTTAGCAGACAATAGCTTGGCTGCATTGGCAGAAGGCAGCTATAGCGTTACCGTGACTGCGACTGACTTAGCGGGCAATGTCGGAACAGATACCGCGGTATTAACGATTGATACCACTCCACCAAACGCACCAGTACTTGATCCAATCAATGCAACAGATCCGATTACCGGTACAGCAGAACCGGGTTCAACCGTAACGGTGACTTTCCCAGATGGCAGCAC
>NZ_JAKZGD010000031.1 GCF_022549495.1 Acinetobacter sp. ANC 4805 | reverse complement strand
CGTTCAGCGACAATACCTGTTTTGATACCTTTACGTGCTGCATAGATCGCTGCTGTACCACCCGCAGGGCCACCACCAATCACCAACACATCAAATGCATCTTTGGCATTGATGACTGCGGCATCTTTCTCCGCTGAATTGCTATCTAATTTGGCAATGATTTCTTCCAAAGTCATACGACCTTGACCAATATGTTCATTGTCTTGAAATAGCATTGGTACGGCCAAGATTTTACGTTCTTCAACTTCATCTTGGAAGAAACCACC
>NZ_JAKZGD010000030.1 GCF_022549495.1 Acinetobacter sp. ANC 4805 | reverse complement strand
TGAGATCACCAATGATGCGACACCTGAATTGACTGGTACGATCAACGATCCAAATGCAAGCATTGTTGTGAATGTGAATGGAGTAGATTATCCAGTCACCAATAATGGCGATGGTACTTGGACTTTAGCAGACAATAGCTTGGCTGCGTTAGCAGAAGGCAGCTATAGCGTTACCGTGACTGCCACTGACTTAGCGGGCAATGTCGGAACAGATACCGCGGTATTAACGATTGATACCACTCCACCAAATGCACCAGTACTTGATCCAATCAATGCAACAGATCCGATTAC
>NZ_JAKZGD010000029.1 GCF_022549495.1 Acinetobacter sp. ANC 4805 | reverse complement strand
AGTGCGCCATCTTTCACATTGGTGATCGTGGTACCTGCTGCTCCGCCACCTAAAGTGACTTTGTCTTTTGTCACCGCGTTGTCGTACTTCACTGCTGCATTGTCTGTTGCAGTTTGTTGTGCTGCTAATGTGTCTAATTGACCTTTGTTCACTGCATCTTTAGTGTTCGTGCCTGCTTCGATGCCTGTGATTTTATTGGTCGTTTTGTCAATAACAACGTTGCCTACTGTGACTTTGTCCGCTGTAAGTCCGGCATTGTTAATAACCGTGTTGCCTGTGGTCACACTGGTCAAGCTC
>NZ_JAKZGD010000028.1 GCF_022549495.1 Acinetobacter sp. ANC 4805 | reverse complement strand
CGGAGTACAACTTGGCTTAGGCAATACCGTTAAAGTTGGTAATGGTGCTACACAAATTACTGTTGATGGCAGCACAGGAAAAATTGGTGGTTTAAACAATAAGACATGGAATGCTGCAAGCATCACCAGTGGACAAGCAGCGACAGAAGACCAATTGAAACTTGTGAGTGATGCACAAACTGCAACAGATAATGCGGCAGTGAAGTACGACAACGCGGTGACAAAAGACAAAATCACTTTAGGTGGCGGAGCAGCAGGTACCACGATCACCAATGTGAAAGATGGCGCACTGAATGCCAGCTCAACAGATGCAGTGAATGGTCGCCAA
>NZ_JAKZGD010000027.1 GCF_022549495.1 Acinetobacter sp. ANC 4805 | reverse complement strand
AAACGCCACACTACCATCAGCGCTAAGAGGTTTCACTTCTGAGTTCGGGAAGGGATCAGGTGGTTCACTCTTGCTATTGTCGCCAGCAAACTGTTTTGGTTTTGGGTGGTCTTACTATTGAACTTACTTTTAAGTTCGTGCCACTTAGTACCGAAAGAGTTATTAACGGATTAGATAATTGGTCTGTATTGTAACTAGTATTTCAACTAAATCAAGTTGTGTATTGAATTTATCTTGAATACAACAACTGTTTGGGTGTTGTATAGTCAAGCCTCACGAGCAATTAGTATTGGTCAGCTTCACACGTCACCGTGCTTCCACACCCAACCTATCAACGTCCTAGTCT
>NZ_JAKZGD010000026.1 GCF_022549495.1 Acinetobacter sp. ANC 4805 | reverse complement strand
TTTGGATCGTTGATCGTACCGGTTAGTTCAGGTGTTGCATCATTGGTGATTTCATCATTCAACGCAACGACTGGTGCTAAACCATCTCCATCAACAATTTCAGTTGCTGGGAGAGAAATATTACCTGCTGGGTCAGTCGCGGTTGCGGTAACCGTATCACCATCGACCAAGTTACCCGGATTCGGTACAGTCCATGCCCCAGTCACTGGATCAGTCGCTGCTTGGGCAATACTGCCGTCTGGGAAGGTTACAGTCACGGTTGAACCTGGTTCTGCTGTACCTGTAATTGGATCTGTCGCATTGATTGGATCAATGTCTGGTGCGTTTGGTGGAGTCAGGTCAATTGTGAT
>NZ_JAKZGD010000025.1 GCF_022549495.1 Acinetobacter sp. ANC 4805 | reverse complement strand
ATCGTTTGAATTCCTTATCATTAAATCGTGTTAAATTTTCATATCTCATCTGATCAGTATAAAACATTTCTTACTTTCGCAAGAGATCTATTATTAGGAGTATTTAAAATAACAGCTGTAATAATGCCTACAATAAAAGTAGTTAAATACCAAATCTGTTTATAACGTGGCTGTGGCAAATTATATTTCTTCTTATTTTTTCGAGACATACATATAAAAATAATTACTAATTTAATTTATAATACATTTATTTTTTCCAATAAAAAACACCCCCTCAGCATTAGCGGAGGGGGTGATTTAATTTAAAAGCTGGCGATGACTTACTCTCACATGGCAAACGCCACACTACCA
>NZ_JAKZGD010000024.1 GCF_022549495.1 Acinetobacter sp. ANC 4805 | reverse complement strand
GCGACGCCGTAGTCAGCGAGGAAGGACGCGCCGCGCAGCGTGGACAGGGTGACCACATTGCTCAGGCCATCCGCGCCGCAGAAGCGGGACTGGGCGAACGGCAGGTCAGCGGAAATGCACAGCACTACGGTGTTGTCCAGTTCAGCGGCCAGCTGGTTGAATTTACGCACTGATGCGGCACACACGCCGGTATCAATGCTCGGGAAAATATTCAGTACTTTACGTTTGCCGGCGTACTGGCTCAGCGCGACGTCAGAGAGATCTTTGGCGACCAGCGTAAACGGCTGCGCTTTAGCGCCTGCCTGCGGAATGGTGCCCTGAACAGAAACGGGGTTGCCCTGGAAATGCACGGTTTGTGACATGGTTATCTTCCTGTTTACATATAGTTAACGTCGCGAGTAGTGTATGACATCCGACAGC
>NZ_JAKZGD010000023.1 GCF_022549495.1 Acinetobacter sp. ANC 4805 | reverse complement strand
TTTTGTCAATAACAACGTTGCCTACTGTGACTTTGTCCGCTGTAAGTCCGGCATTGTTAATAACCGTGTTGCCTGTGGTCACACTGGTCAAGCTCAAGTCTTGGCTTAAAGCAAATGCGATGTCTTTACCGGTCTTGGTTGCAGTAAGGTTTGTATCTGTTGGGTCTGCAACACCGATATCAACGGTATCGCCTGCTTTGATTGCGCCTGCATTCACACCATTCGTTTGTAGGGTAAAACCGCCTTTTAAGGTGCTAATGTCTGTGGTATTGCTGCTGATTTGTGTACCTTGGTTGTTCACCGTCGTGGTGAGTGCATTGATACTTGTGGTGTTTTGTGCAACGTTTTGGTTGGTTGCGTAGAGTTGGCGACCATTCACTGCATCTGTTGAGCTGGCATTCAGTGCGCCATCTTTCACATTGGTGATCGTGGTACCTGCTGCTCCGCCACCTAAAGTGACTTTGTCTTTTGTCACCGCGTTGTCGTACTTCACTGC
>NZ_JAKZGD010000022.1 GCF_022549495.1 Acinetobacter sp. ANC 4805 | reverse complement strand
AAGGTGTTGTCTGCTAAGGTCCAAGTCCCATCACCGTTGTTGGTGGCGGTGTAGTCGATGCCGTTCACATTGACGATGATGGTTGCGCTTGGGTCATCTATGCTGCCGCTAAGCGCTGGGGTTTGGTCATTGCTGCTAAGATCGGTCAAGGTCACCACAGGCGCTGTAGTGTCCACGGTGTAGCTTTGGCTGTCGTTGACGCTGCTGCTGTTGCCCGCAACATCGGTGAAGCTGACATTGGCATCGACCGTCAAGTTGGTGTCATTGGCCAAGTCACTGCCGCTGACATCCACACTCCAAGTCCCTGCAACGGTGTCTACGGTTGCAGTGTAGTCATTGCCATTCACGGTCACGGTGACCACCGTACTGCTTGCATCTGCTGGGATTCCAGTGAGTACCCCTGTGAGGGTCACGGTCGCAGCGCCTGCTTCTGTGCTGTTAATCACGTTGTCTGTTGTGATCGCATCAATGCTCAACACCGTTGTGGTGGTGCTTGGTGGGGTTAAGTCGATGCTTAAGCTGCCGGTATCCGTACCCACATTGCC
>NZ_JAKZGD010000021.1 GCF_022549495.1 Acinetobacter sp. ANC 4805 | reverse complement strand
TTTAAAGCCCAGATCGAATCATATAATCAAAAGCAGACAACGATGCTTTCGCGCCTTCACCTGTGGCAATGATGATTTGTTTATAAGGCACGGTGGTACAGTCACCCGCAGCAAACACACCTTTGACATTGGTTTCGTTACGATCATTGATCACAATCTCACCACGATTGCTGAGTTCAACCGCACTGTTCTTCAAGAAATCAGTGTTTGGTAATAAACCAATTTGTACAAAGATGCCTGCAAGTTCGACCGTATGCTCAACATCAGTCGCGCGATCTTTATATTTCAACGCCGTCACTTGTGAACCATCACCGACAACTTCAGTACTGAGCGCATTCAAAATCACAGTGGTATTTGGCAAGCTGTTTAACTTGTCTTGCAACACTTGGTCAGCACGAAGTTTGGTATCAAACTCAACCAAGGTCACATGCTCTACAATTCCTGCAAGGTCAATTGCTGCTTCTACACCAGAGTTACCCCCACCAATCACTGCAACACGTTTGCCTTTGAACAGTGGACCATCACAGTGTGGGCAGTACGCCACACCACG
>NZ_JAKZGD010000020.1 GCF_022549495.1 Acinetobacter sp. ANC 4805 | reverse complement strand
TTAAACCACCAATTTTTCCTGTGCTGCCATCAACAGTAATTTGTGTAGCACCATTACCAACTTTAACGGTATTGCCTAAGCCAAGTTGTACTCCGTCTGCCGTCGTTGTACTGGTGATGCTGCCATCTGTTGAGGCTTTTACATTAAGGGTATCACCCAACTTGTATTGGTTAGAGCTTGTACCATTACCGAACTTGATGCCTGTGTTGGTTACTGCTGTTTTTGCATCAATGACTGCATTGTTTAAGTCACCTGCGTTAACACCTTTGCTTGCATTAGCAATATTGGTGTAATCACCTGCGCTAGCTACATTGCTGAGGCTTGTACCACCTGTCGTTGTAATCTTGCCTGTGATTGCATCTTTTGTACTGCTTGTTGTCGTTCCACCTAAAGTGACTTTGTCTTTTGTCACCGCGTTGTCGTACTTCACTGCTGCACTGTCTGTTGCTGCTTGTTGTGCTGCCAATGTGTCTAATTGACCTTTGTTCACTGCATCTTTAGTGTTCGTGCCTGCTTCGATGCCTGTGATTTTATTGGTCATTTTGTCAATAACAACGTTGCCTACTGTGACTTTGTCCGCTGTAAGTCCGGCATTGTTAATAACCGTGTTGCCTGTGGTCACACTGGTCAAGCTC
>NZ_JAKZGD010000019.1 GCF_022549495.1 Acinetobacter sp. ANC 4805 | reverse complement strand
TAGATCTCTTGCGAAAGTTAATTTTGACTCATCCAGTTAATCAGCCCAGCAATTAAATTCATCCTTAAACCAAATCGTTTTCTTCTGTTTCGATACCTGTCACTAAAAATACGAAAAACTTTAAGTTTTGAATTGATGTGCTCAATTGTTATTCTACGACGACTTATCTCTTTATTGATGCCTTTCGCTTCCTTCGATAACTCTTTGTTTTTAGGTTTCTTTATGGCTATTAGCAACTTACTCTTTATTTCTTTAAAGCCCTTATAGGCTAAATCAGCCATAATACATTTAAAATTTGCAAACTCTTTAGCATATTTTCTTGCTATCGTTAAATCATGTCTGCGTCCAGTAGTAACTTGAATACTGATGATTTGATTCAGGCTTGGACTAAAAATAACTTGTGTTTTAAGCGTATGTTTTTTCTTTTTACCACTATAGTAATTTATTTGTTTTTTTAGGACGCTCTATCTGTGATTCAGTCACATCTACAATCACGAAATCAAGCTCTTTTATTTTGGGATCTCTTTTAGGTAGTGAAAATTGACGTGATCGCATGAGTGCCGTTTCGACTTTATGAATCGTTCGGTTTACATTACTTTCAGCAATATCATAAGCTGCTGCTAACTCAATTTGAGTACTATATGAGCGTAAGTAATTAAAAGTTAATAACAATTGGTCTTCAATCGTTAATGTGTGTGGACGACCAGATTTTTTCTTTGATCGCTCTGCTTCTTGCAGAATAGTAATCATTTGGGCAAATAAGGGACGTGAAACTCCAACTAATCGTTTGAATTCCTTATCATTAAATCGTGTTAAATTTTCATATCTCATCTGATCAGTATAAAACATTTCTTACTTTCGCAAGAGATCTA
>NZ_JAKZGD010000018.1 GCF_022549495.1 Acinetobacter sp. ANC 4805 | reverse complement strand
ACTTAAACACTTAAACACTTAAACACTTAAACACTTAAACACTTAAACACTTAAACACTTAAACACTTAAACACTTAAACACTTAAACACTTAAAATATTTAAAAAAAATGGTTTAACCTAAAAGTCCATTCTCATCATCTCGAATCACAACAGCCATGAAATTATTTTAAAAATCTCATGAATTGAGACAAATCATAACTTCAATTCGTCGACTCAATTGTTATGCTCTATACGATTAAAGCAGAGGGAAAAGAAAGACTCCCCCTCTAGATCAAGTAGCTACTTCAAGATCAAATGTATTTCGATAATAAATTACCAACTTACATTGACACGACGATTCAGTACTAAGCAGGCAACAAGCGCATTAGAATATTTACCATCGCAATATTTATATTGTTCAGTTGGACCATGCGCACTCACCTGTATACGGTTGGCATCAATGCCTTGCTGTATCAACAAGTCTGCAACTGTATTTGCGCGTTGCTCTGATAATTTCTGGTTATAGTTCAAATGCCCAATACGATCAGTAAAACCTGAAACAATAACAGCATGATTAGAATCAGAATCTTTAATTTGCTGAGCAATCACAGCCACCGTTTGTTTGCCTTGCTCAATTGCATCTGCATCATAACGATCAAAGCCAAATAAAATATTTGCAGAAGTAATCGTTGGTGTAGTCGCCTGAACTAAAGGTGCTTGCTGCCCATAATTCGTACGCTGTGCAAGACTCTCACATTCTTCACCTTTCCAAGATAACTGCTCAGCAAGGTTTTTATTGAAATCTATGCGTAACTGACAGCGTTTGTAATCTTTGCTATTTGGAACACGAATATCTAAAACATAGTTCCAAGTTTTAACAGCAAAGATGCCTTCGCTAAACTGAGGATTACCAAGTAAATCACGAATTTGATCCTTGCTTAATCCTTGTTCCAAACGGAGAACATCGGTGTGTTCATAACGTTTCACTTGTTTAAGATAACTTTTTTCAATCGCAGGGAAATATCCATCCCCTTGTTCAGTCACTATTTTTGTTTCTGCATAAGCAGGTAGTACAAGACCAAGAAGCACTGCTGAAAGTGCAATTTTAATAACTTTTTCCATATTGATTACTCTTAGATTTTTGCAGTATGGAGAAAAACAATAGCTGTTTTTCTCCACGCCTTAGGTCTTAGTCAATTACACCGCTAATACCGATACGAACACTTGGATCACCCTGTGATGCTGCTGCAACACCGCCTGTTATTGACCAGCGTCCGTTGTCTGCTGTTTTACGTAAAGTCACACCAATCGCATTTTCACCGCCATGATAAGAAGCACCCGCTGCATACGTGAATTTACCCGCAACAAATGGTGCTGCTTCCAACGCCATAGCTGCTGCAATACCTGCATTCGCTTTTTTCTCAATACCATCAATACGTTGGTTGGTTTCAGTAAAGGCTTGTTCTAAACGATCACCGAGATTGGTAATACGATTTCCTAAGGCTTGATCTGCTTTGTTTAAAGCATCCACGGCACCACCTACATTATTGTAGTCTTTGCCATCAACCTTATAAGTTGGGTTGGTAAAACTATTGGTGATGTTGTTATAACCAGCTCCGCCACCCAATAATTCGACAACTTTATTGTTTGTTGTATTAAGTTGAGAGCCATTTACAGCATCTTTCGATGTTGCATTAATTGCACCATCTTTCACGCCTGTAACAACACGATCACCTTGAGTACCAGATACATTGATGTTGTACCTCCCACATCTTTACCAACAGTAATATCGCCGCCTTGTGTTTGTTGCTGCACTAAACCAGACTTACCATTGTTGATATTACTAATGTTGGTTTGAATACCTTGAATATCATTGGTGTTTTGGTTCACTTGTTGTTGAACAGTCCACAATTGACCACCATTCACGGCATCTTTCGAACCTTGAACAACAGCACCATCTTTAAGATTAGTAATCGTGGTTCCATTCGAACCACCTAATGTGATTTTATCTTTAGATGCAGTGTCATATTTCACCGCATTATTAGAAAGCTGAGTGACATCACTCGCCACACTATTAATTGCTAAATCTAATTGTCCTTTATTCACAGCATCAGTTGTATTTGTACCAGCAGCAACATTGGTAATTTGCTTATTGCCCGCATTAATACCTTGAGTTGTGACACTTGGACCGCCTGCAATAATTAACCCTGTGTTATTTAACACAACAGTATTATTACCAATCGTAATGCCAGCATTATTGAGAACAGTGTTGCCAGCTTTAATAGAATCAACTGTTAAATCTTTCGCAGTTGCTATTTCATAATTATCTGAACCATCAACATTTTTGCTCTTGTTCACAACAATATTTTGACCTTTAGTCACTGTTGTTTTAGAGGTTACAGCCGTAGATTCAATGGCTTTGTCTAATGCATCTAACGCATCACCAACATTAGTTTGAGTACTTTTCGCAACATTATAGGTAGGCCCAGTAATAGTTCCATTCGCATTGACAGTCGCATTGCCACCCAAACTATTCACAAGTGAGTTCTGGGTCGTAACAACTTGATTACCAACTGCTTTCAACTGTGCAACGTTTACAGCATCAGCATCTTGAGTACCTGCTGCAACACCCGTAATCTGACGATAAATACCACTTGCTGCATCACCAACTGCAATAGCACCAGTCGTTGACGTTGTTTTATTGATTGCAGTCTTGTCTACATTTGTTGCAGTAGACAATGCATAACCTGTAACACCTGCACCCGTTGTAGCAGCAGAACCCGTGCCTAATACAACGGAACCAGCCACTGTCTTAGTCACATTATTTCCAAGTACAAAAGTATCATCTGTAAGCACTTGGTTATTGTTACCAACAGAATAACTGTTGCTACCATTAACAATAGTTGGATCGCCAATTGCACCAGAATGATTGCCTTTAACTTTATTCCCCGTACCAATACTGATTGATTGTGTACCTAATGCTTCAGCACCATGACCAATTGCAATTGATTGTATACCTTGAACCTTAGCATTATGACCTAGAGCAACTGAGCTATCCGCACCCGCAGCGACAATAGCATTAACACCTATTGCAGTAGAATTTAGACCACTTGCACTTGAATCATTGGTTGTGCCTAAATCACCTTTAGACGTGTCCGCATTGGTATGGAAGAACTTCGTACCTTCTGTATTCATCTTCTGAACAGTTTGACCAATTGTCAAACGATCCGTAGTTTCCTGTCCTTGCTTGTTATAAGTTAAGAACAATGAATCTTGATTGGTGTTATCCAGTTTAGTGTTTACAACTTGATCAATAATATTGACTTTATTACCACTAGCATCGACAACTTCGGTGATGTTGCTAGAAATCACTTGCTTCAATTGTTCTTCAGTTGCAGCTCTACCTTTCATTGCAAAATCAGCAGCTTTCAAATCTTTATTGCTTAATCCCGTAATGTCATTATTGGCTTTGTTCAGTACAACACCGCCAACGGTTACTTTATCGAAACTTACATCTTGCGCTGTTGCTACGGTGTAAATGCTTTGACCATCGGCTCCAACCACTGAAGTGACTTTAATATTGCCACTTTCTTTGACTTCGGTCTTAGCCGCTTTCGCTGTATTGCTAACACTGTTGATTGCTCCATCAATCGTGTTTGCACCCGTTCCACCAATGTTGGTCGTGGTAATAGCGCCAGTTGCTGCATTTATAGTCGTACTACCGCCAATTACATTTTTAATGTTGTTCGATACTGCATAAAGCTGACTGCCATTAATTGCATCGCTTGAGCTTGCATTGACTCCACCTGCTTTAACATTGGTGATCGTGGTACCTGCTGCTCCGCCACCTAAAGTAACTTTGTCTTTTGTTGCCGCGTTGTCGTACTTCACTGCTGCATTGTCTGTTGCAGTTTGTGCATCACTCACAAGTTTCAATTGGTCTTCTGTCGCTGCTTGTCCACTGGTGATGCTTGCAGCATTCCATGTCTTATTGCTTAAACCACCAATTTTTCCTGTGCTGCCATCAACAGTAATTTGTGTAGCACCATTACCAACTTTAACGGTATTGCCTAAGCCAAGTTGTACTCCG
>NZ_JAKZGD010000017.1 GCF_022549495.1 Acinetobacter sp. ANC 4805 | reverse complement strand
TTGGGTGTTGTATAGTCAAGCCTCACGAGCAATTAGTATTGGTCAGCTTCACACGTCACCGTGCTTCCACACCCAACCTATCAACGTCCTAGTCTCGAACGGCTCTTTAGAGGAATAAATTCCTAGGGAAATCTTATCTTGAGGTAGGCTTCCCGCTTAGATGCTTTCAGCGGTTATCCCTTCCGAACATAGCTACCCGGCGATGCGACTGGCGTCACAACCGGTACACCAGAGGTTCGTCCACTCTGGTCCTCTCGTACTAGGAGCAGATCCTCTCAAATTTCCAGCGCCCACGGTAGATAGGGACCGAACTGTCTCACGACGTTCTAAACCCAGCTCGCGTACCTCTTTAAATGGCGAACAGCCATACCCTTGGGACCTGCTTCAGCCCCAGGATGAGATGAGCCGACATCGAGGTGCCAAACACCGCCGTCGATATGAACTCTTGGGCGGTATCAGCCTGTTATCCCCAGAGTACCTTTTATCCGTTGAGCGATGGCCCTTCCATACAGAACCACCGGATCACTAAGACCTACTTTCGTACCTGCTCGACTTGTGGGTCTCGCAGTTAAGCGCGCTTTTGCCTTTATACTCTACGCGTGATTTCCGACCACGCTGAGCGCACCTTCGTACTCCTCCGTTACTCTTTAGGAGGAGACCGCCCCAGTCAAACTACCCACCAGACATGGTCCTCGCCCCGGATTACGGGGCAGAGTTAGAACCTCAACATTACCAGGGTGGTATTTCAAGGACGGCTCCATTGGAACTAGCGTTCCAACTTCAAAGCCTCCCACCTATCCTACACAAGTAAGGTCAAAGTTCAATGTCAAGCTGCAGTAAAGGTTCACGGGGTCTTTCCGTCTAGCCGCGGGTACACCGCATCTTCACGGCGAATTCGATTTCACTGAGCCTCTGCTGGAGACAGCGCCGCCATCATTATGCCATTCGTGCAGGTCGGAACTTACCCGACAAGGAATTTCGCTACCTTAGGACCGTTATAGTTACGGCCGCCGTTTACTGGGGCTTCGATCAAGAGCTTCGCTTACGCTAACCCCATCAATTAACCTTCCAGCACCGGGCAGGCATCACACCCTATACGTCCACTTTCGTGTTTGCAGAGTGCTATGTTTTTAATAAACAGTTGCAGCGGCCTGGTTTCTGTGGCTGCCAATAGCTCAAGGAGCAAGTCCTATTACCGTCAGCAGCGTACCTTCTCCCGAAGTTACGGTACCATTTTGCCTAGTTCCTTCAGCAGAGTTCTCTCAAGCGCTTTGGTCTACTCGACCTGACCACCTGTGTCGGTTTCGGGTACGATTCCTGTGTAACTGAAGCTTAGAGACTTTTCCTGGAAGCATGGTATCAGCCACTTCACTGTACAAGTACAGCTTGCTATCAGTTCTCAGCATAGAGCACCCCGGATTTGCCTAAGATGCATGCCTACAACCTTCCACCTGGACAACCAACGCCAGGCTGACTTAACCTTCTCCGTCCTCTCATCGCATTACACAGAAGTATTGGAATATTAACCAATTTCCCATCGACTACGCCTCTCGGCCTCGCCTTAGGGGTCGACTCACCCAGCCCCGATTAACGTTGGACTGGAACCCTTGGTCTTTCAGCGAACGGGTTTTTCACCCGTTTTGTCGTTACTCACGTCAGCATTCGCACTTCTGATACCTCCAGCATACTTCTCAATACACCTTCATCGGCTTACAGAACGCTCCCCTACCACTTACGCTAATGCGTAAATCCGCAGCTTCGGCACATAGTTTTAGCCCCGTTACATCTTCCGCGCAGGCCGACTCGACTAGTGAGCTATTACGCTTTCTTTAAAGGGTGGCTGCTTCTAAGCCAACCTCCTAGCTGTCTATGCCTTCCCACATCGTTTCCCACTTAACTATGATTTTGGGGCCTTAGCTGGCGGTCTGGATTGTTTTCCTCTTGACTACGGACGTTAGCACCCGCAGTCTGTCTCCCGGATAGTACTCATTGGTATTCGGAGTTTGCATCGGTTTGGTAAGTCGGGATGACCCCCTAGCCGAAACAGTGCTCTACCCCCAATGGTATTCGTCCGAGGCGCTACCTAAATAGCTTTCGGGGAGAACCAGCTATCACCAGGCTTGATTAGCCTTTCACCCCTATCCACAAGTCATCCCCTGGCTTTTCAACGACAGTGGGTTCGGTCCTCCAGTTAGTGTTACCCAACCTTCAACCTGCTCATGGATAGATCGCCTGGTTTCGGGTCTACACCCAGCAACTAAACGCCCTATTAAGACTCGATTTCTCTACGGCTCCCCTATTCGGTTAACCTTGCTACTGAATGTAAGTCGCTGACCCATTATACAAAAGGTACGCAGTCACCGAACAAGTCGGCTCCCACTGCTTGTATGCATGCGGTTTCAGGATCTATTTCACTCCCCTCACAGGGGTTCTTTTCGCCTTTCCCTCACGGTACTGGTTCACTATCGGTCAGTCAGGAGTATTTAGCCTTGGAGGATGGTCCCCCCATATTCAGACAAGGTTTCACGTGCCTCGCCCTACTCGTCATCATTGTGTGTGCCCTTTCGTGTACGGGAATATCACCCTCTACGTTCGCACTTCCCAGAGCGTTCCACTAGAACACACACAACTTAATGGGCTGCTCCCCGTTCGCTCGCCGCTACTAAGGGAATCTCAATTGATTTCTTTTCCTAAGGGTACTGAGATGTTTCACTTCCCCTCGTTCGCTTCATAAGCCTATGTATTCAGCTTATGATACCTACCTTATAGTAGGTGGGTTCCCCCATTCAGAAATCTCCGGATCATAGGATATTTGCCGCCTCCCCGGAGCTTTTCGCAGGCTATTACGTCTTTCATCGCCTCTGACTGCCAAGGCATCCACCACATGCACTTAATTACTTGACTATACAACCCCAAACAGTCGCTAACACATACAAGTGAGTGTTATCGTTGCAAACTTAATTGCTACTGGTTTGTTGTCTGTGAACTTAATCACCATACAGCTTCAATCTAAATTCATATACCAAAACGCTTGATTCAGTTAATTTGCTAGTTCTCATCTTGTTCTTTCGAACAAATGAGTGAACAATTTATTTCAGACTCAATTTTCTAATCTGTTAATGATTAACTACCACCTCGTCGGTGCGTAGTAAACTGTGATAAATCACAGAAGTTAATAAGCTATCTACTTACTAAATTCTGTAATCTTTAGCTCGTACTCCGTAAAGTACATGGTGGAGACTAGGAGAGTCGAACTCCTGACCTCCTGCGTGCAAAGCAGGCGCTCTACCAACTAAGCTAAGTCCCCAGCTTATCACTTAATGAACGACGTATCTTTTAATCTAAGCTACTGCAATCAGATTTGGTGGGTCTGACAAGACTTGAACTTGTGACCCCACGCTTATCAAGCGTGTGCTCTAACCAACTGAGCTACAGACCCTCAGATACATCTTCGAAGAACAACTTGTTGTGGATTCTTACCGATCGTCAATCTTTCGTTAAGGAGGTGATCCAGCCGCAGGTTCCCCTACGGCTACCTTGTTACGACTTCACCCCAGTCATCGGCCACACCGTGGTAAGCGTCCTCCTTGCGGTTAGACTACCTACTTCTGGTGCAACAAACTCCCATGGTGTGACGGGCGGTGTGTACAAGGCCCGGGAACGTATTCACCGCGGCATTCTGATCCGCGATTACTAGCGATTCCGACTTCATGGAGTCGAGTTGCAGACTCCAATCCGGACTACGATCGGCTTTTTGAGATTAGCATCCTATCACTAGGTAGCAACCCTTTGTACCGACCATTGTAGCACGTGTGTAGCCCTGGCCGTAAGGGCCATGATGACTTGACGTCGTCCCCGCCTTCCTCCAGTTTGTCACTGGCAGTATCCTTAAAGTTCCCGACATTACTCGCTGGCAAATAAGGAAAAGGGTTGCGCTCGTTGCGGGACTTAACCCAACATCTCACGACACGAGCTGACGACAGCCATGCAGCACCTGTATCTAGATTCCCGAAGGCACCAATCCATCTCTGGAAAGTTTCTAGTATGTCAAGGCCAGGTAAGGTTCTTCGCGTTGCATCGAATTAAACCACATGCTCCACCGCTTGTGCGGGCCCCCGTCAATTCATTTGAGTTTTAGTCTTGCGACCGTACTCCCCAGGCGGTCTACTTATCGCGTTAGCTGCGCCACTAAAGCCTCAAAGGCCCCAACGGCTAGTAGACATCGTTTACGGCATGGACTACCAGGGTATCTAATCCTGTTTGCTCCCCATGCTTTCGTACCTCAGCGTCAGTATTAGGCCAGATGGCTGCCTTCGCCATCGGTATTCCTCCAGATCTCTACGCATTTCACCGCTACACCTGGAATTCTACCATCCTCTCCCATACTCTAGCTGACCAGTATCGAATGCAATTCCTAAGTTAAGCTCAGGGATTTCACATCCGACTTAATCAGCCGCCTACGCACGCTTTACGCCCAGTAAATCCGATTAACGCTCGCACCCTCTGTATTACCGCGGCTGCTGGCACAGAGTTAGCCGGTGCTTATTCTGCGAGTAACGTCCACTATCCTAGAGTATTAATCCAGGTAGCCTCCTCCTCGCTTAAAGTGCTTTACAACCAAAAGGCCTTCTTCACACACGCGGCATGGCTGGATCAGGCTTCCGCCCATTGTCCAATATTCCCCACTGCTGCCTCCCGTAGGAGTCTGGGCCGTGTCTCAGTCCCAGTGTGGCGGATCATCCTCTCAGACCCGCTACAGATCGTCGCCTTGGTAGGCCTTTACCCCACCAACTAGCTAATCCGACTTAGGCTCATCTATTAGCGCAAGGTCCGAAGATCCCCTGCTTTCCCCCGTAGGGCGTATGCGGTATTAGCATTCCTTTCGGAATGTTGTCCCCCACTAATAGGCAGATTCCTAAGCATTACTCACCCGTCCGCCGCTAAGATAAGGTGCAAGCACCTCATCTCCGCTCGACTTGCATGTGTTAAGCCTGCCGCCAGCGTTCAATCTGAGCCATGATCAAACTCTTCAGTTTAAAATCATTTGTACTTTACTAAAAGTACTAAATCTGGCTCATCAATTTTCTGACTAAAAATTCGCTCAAATAAACTTCGAGAAATTTCTACCATTCAATCAATGAAATATTTTCGATCGATCAATCAGTAAAAATCCACACAAGTTGTTCTTCTATTCTCTTAATGATCTTCTCGATGATTCGTCATCATCAAGCTAGGTCGGCTATGTTACTCTAA
>NZ_JAKZGD010000016.1 GCF_022549495.1 Acinetobacter sp. ANC 4805 | reverse complement strand
GTACCTGTATCCGTACCCACATTGCCCGCTAAGTCAGTGGCAGTCACGGTAACGCTATAGCTGCCTTCTGCCAATGCAGCCAAGCTATTGTCTGCCAAGCTCCAAGTGCCATTGCCATTGTTGGTCGCTGGGTAGTTCACACCATCTACATTGACCACAATCGTTGCTGTTGGGTCATTCACTGTTCCAATCAAAGCTGGGGTTGCATCATTGCTTAACACGTCATCGACATTCACCATTGGTGCAGTGACATCACTCAATACTGTGCCGCTGGCTGGTGCTGAGGTATTGCCTGCTGGGTCAGTCGCAGTTGCAGTAACTGTTTCTCCGTTGGTTAATCCACCCGGATTCGGTACAGTCCATGCTCCAGTCACCGGATCAGTCGCTGCTTGGGCAGTACTGCCGTCTGGGAAAGTCACCGTTACGGTTGAACCCGGTTCTGCTGTACCGGTAATCGGATCTGTTGCATTGATTGGATCAAGTGCTGGTACATTTGGTGGAGTCAGGTCAATTGTGATCGTACCTGTATCCGTACCCACATTGCCCGCTAAGTCAGTGGCAGTCACGGTAACGCTATAGCTGCCTTCTGCCAATGCAGCCAAGCTATTGTCTGCTAAAGTCCAAGTACCATCGCCATTATTGGTGGCTGGATAATCTACTCCATTCACATTCACAACAATGCTTGCATTTGGATCGTTGATCGTACCAGTCAATTCAGGTGTCGCATCATTGGTGATCTCATCATTCAGCGCAACGACTGGTGCTAAACCGTCTCCATCAACAATTTCAGTTGCTGGTAGAGAGATGTTGCCTGCTGGATCAGTTGCGGTTGCGGTAACCGTATCACCATCCACCAAATTACCCGGATTCGCTACAGTCCATGCCCCAGTCACTGGATCAGTCGCTGCTTGGGCAGTACTGCCGTCTGGGAAAGTCACCGTTACGGTTGAACCTGGTTCTGCTGTACCTGTAATTGGATCTGTCGCATTGATTGGATCAAGTACTGGTGCATTCGGTGCAGTGGTATCAATCGTTAATACCGCGGTATCTGTTCCGACATTGCCTGCTGCATCGGTAGCCGTGACGGTAATGGTGTGCGGTCCATCAGCAAGGTTTGGCAAGCTATTGTCTGCCAAGCTCCAAGTGCCATTGCCATTGTTGCTGGCTGGGTAGTTCACACCGTCTACATTGACCACGATGGTTGCTGTTGGGTCATTCACTGTTCCAATCAAAGCTTGGGTTGCATCATTGCTTAACACGTCATCGACATTCACCATTGGTGCAGTAACATCACTCGATACTGTGCCGCTGGCTGGTAGAGAGATGTTGCCTGCTGGGTCAGTCGCGGTTGCAGTAACCGTATCACCATCGACCAAGTTACCCGGATTCGGTACAGTCCATGCCCCAGTCACTGGATCAGTCGCTGCTTGGGCAGTACTGCCGTCTGGGAAAGTCACCGTTACGGTTGAACCTGGTTCTGCTGTACCTGTAATTGGATCTGTCGCATTGATTGGATCAATGTCTGGTGCGTTTGGTGGAGTCAGGTCAATTGTGATCGTACCTGTATCCGTACCCACATTGCCCGCTAAGTCAGTGGCAGTCACGGTAACGCTATAGCTGCCTTCTGCTAACGCAGCCAAGCTATTGTCTGCTAAGGTCCAAGTGCCATTGCCATTGTTGGTCGCTGGGTAGTTCACACCATCTACATTGACCACGATGGTTGCTGTTGGATCATTCACTGTGCCAGTCAAGCCTGGGGTTGCATCATTGCTTAACACGTCATCGACATTCACCATTGGTGCAGTGACATCACTCGATACTGTGCCGCTGGCTGGTGCTGAGGTATTGCCTGCTGGGTCAGTCGCGGTTGCGGTAACCGTATCACCATCGACCAAGTTACCCGGATTCAGTACAGTCCACGCTCCAGTCACCGGATCAGTCGCTGCTTGGGCAGTACTGCCGTCTGGGAAAGTCACCGTCACGGTTGAACCCGGTTCTGCTGTACCGGTAATCGGATCTGTTGCATTGATTGGATCAAGTACTGGTGCATTCGGTGCAGTGATATCAATCGTTAATACCGCGGTATCTGTTCCGACATTGCCTGCTGCATCGGTAGCCGTGACGGTAATGGTGTGCGGTCCATCAGCAAGGTTTGGCAAGCTATTGTCTGCCAAGCTCCAAGTGCCATTGCCATTGTTGCTGGCTGGGTAGTTCACACCGTCTACATTGACCACGATGGTTGCTGTTGGGTCATTCACTGTTCCAATCAAAGCTGGGGTTGCATCATTGCTTAACACGTCATCGACATTCACCATTGGTGCAGTAACATCACTCGATACTGTGCCGCTGGCTGGTACTGAGGTATTGCCTGCTGGGTCAGTCGCAGTTGCAGTAACTGTTTCTCCGTTGGTTAATCCACCCGGATTCGGTACAGTCCACGCCCCAGTCACTGGATCAGTCGCTGCTTGGGCAGTACTGCCATCTGGGAAGGTTACCGTCACGGTTGAACCCGGTTCTGCTGTACCTGTAATTGGATCTGTCGCATTGATTGGATCAATGTCTGGTGCGTTTGGTGGAGTCAGGTCAATTGTGATCGTACCTGTATCCGTACCCACATTGCCCGCTAAGTCAGTGGCAGTCACGGTAACGCTATAGCTGCCTTCTGCTAACGCAGCCAAGCTATTGTCTGCTAAGGTCCAAGTACCATCACCATTGTTGGTGGCTGGATAATCTACTCCATTCACATTCACAACAATGCTTGCATTTGGATCGTTGATCGTACCAGTCAATTCAGGTGTCGCATCATTGGTGATCTCATCATTCAGCGCAACGACTGGTGCTAAACCGTCTCCATCAACAATTTCAGTTGCTGGTAGAGAGATGTTGCCTGCTGGATCAGTTGCGGTTGCGGTAACCGTATCACCATCGACCAAGTTACCCGGATTCGGTACAGTCCATGCCCCAGTCACTGGATCAGTCGCTGCTTGGGCAGTACTGCCGTCTGGGAAAGTCACCGTTACGGTTGAACCCGGTTCTGCTGTACCGGTAATCGGATCTGTTGCATTGATTGGATCAAGTGCTGGTACATTTGGTGCAGTAACATCCACACCATAGCTTTGGCTATCGTTAACTGTGCTGCTATTCCCTGCCGCATCTGTGAATTTCACAGTGGCATCAATGACTTTATCTCCATCTGCCAATAATCCACTGCCCGGTACACTCACACTCCATGTACCATTCGTAGTGTTTACAGTCGCGTTATAACTTACGCCATTCACAACCACTGTCACCACTGTAGTCGCTGCATCTGCCGGTATATTTGTCAGCGTTCCTGTAATGGTGACATTACTTGATGATTCAGCAATATTGATCACATTGTCCGCAGTGACTGGATTGATATTGAATCCAACATTATCTGTTACTGGGCTAAGTGTATCGACTGTTTCTGTTGCTGGTTGTGATGGGTTGCCTGCTGGGTCTGTTGCAACTGCGGTAACTGTATCTCCGTTATTTAAACCAGGATTTGGCACAGTCCAACTACCGTTTGGTCCCGCAACTACAACTGCTGTACCGCCGCCCGGGAAAGTTACGGTCACGGTTGAACCCGGTTCTGCTGTACCTGTAATCGGATCTGTCGCATTGATTGGATCAATGTCTGGTGCATTCGGTGCAGTAACATCCACACCATAACTTTGACTATCGTTAACTGTGCTGCTATTCCCTGCCGCATCTGTGAATTTCACAGTGGCATCAATGACTTTATCTCCATCTGCCAATAATCCACTGCCCGGTACACTCACACTCCATGTACCATTCGTAGTGTTTACAGTCGCGTTATAACTTACGCCATTCACAACCACTGTCACCACTGTAGTCGCTGCATCTGCTGGGATATTTGTCAGCGTTCCTGTAATGGTGACATTAGCTGATGATTCAGCACTATTGATCACGTTGTCCGCAGTGACTGGATTGATATTGAATCCAACATTATCTGTTACTGGGCTAAGTGTATCGACTGTTTCTGTTGCTGGTTGTGATGGGTTTCCTGCTGGGTCTGTTGCAACTGCGGTAACTGTATCTCCGTTATTTAAACCAGGATTTGGCGCAGTCCAACTACCGTCTGGTCCCGCAACTACAACTGCTGTACCGCCACCCGGGAAAGTTACGGTCACGGTTGAACCCGGTTCTGCTGTACCTGTAATCGGATCTGTCGCATTGATTGGATTAATATCTGGTGCATTCGGTGCAGTAACATCCACACCATAGCTTTGGCTATCGTTAACTGTGCTGCTATTCCCTGCCGCATCTGTGAATTTCACAGTGGCATCAATGACTTTATCTCCATCTGCCAATAATCCACTGCCCGGTACACTCACACTCCATGTACCATTCGTAGTGTTTACAGTCGCGTTATAACTTACGCCATTCACAACCACTGTCACCACCGTAGTCGCTGCATCTGCCGGTATATTTGTCAGCGTTCCCATAATGGTGACATTAGCTGATGATTCAGCACTATTGATCACGTTGTCCGCAGTGACTGGATTGATATTGAATCCAACATTACTTGTATTCGGTGGTGTAGTGTCTGGGGTATTATTGTTATTATCATTTCCGCTACCGCCGCCTGCAGCCGCAGCAATACCACCGACTGCAAGAGGAATAGCCCATAACCATGGGCTCAATCCGGCTTCATGATAGAGTAGAGGTTCTACAGACTGAATAGGTTGAAAAACAACATCTGAAACGGGGGCTTGAGCAACTTCTGGCACTGCTGCCGGTGTTTCTTCTAAAAAAACTGCACCTTCTTGATCTGAATCACTGTCTGCATCAGCATCACTATCCGCATCAGCATCATTCTCTGCATCTTTAAATTTTGCCCAAATGAGCTGACCATTTTCTCCTTGAAATACAAGACTATTATCTAGGCTTGCACTCCCACTGAAGAAATTTTGAATAACAATCATTTCTCCATTCTTTAATAAAACAATGGCATTTGTTCCATCTCGTTTCACTGCTGAAATATCAGCTGTAGGAATCTTGACCAATACAACAGATGGCTCAGAAGATAATGTAGTAGTTTTTGCCGTTGTATTTGCCAGGGTTTTATGACTTTCCTTGGAAATAATTTGTATTTCAGACATAATTCTCTTCCTCATTATATATTATATATTATTAATTTTTAACTATTTTTAATTACATTATTGGCTTAATTTTAAATTATTGTTTCTAGTTACTCAGTTCACCAAACAACTTTAAAGCAAATACAAAAAATGTTAAATAGCTCACAAAAACAAAGGGTTTAATAATTGCTTGATACAATCTATTACAATTAATCAAATCCATGATTATTAATAAAAAAATAATGATGACTTTTTAATTTAATTACATTTATTAATAAATATATAAAATAATAATATATTAGATCTCTTGCGAAAGTTAATTTTGACTCATCCAGTTAATCAGCCCAGCAATTAAATTCATCCTTAAACCAAATCGTTTTCTTCTGTTTC
>NZ_JAKZGD010000015.1 GCF_022549495.1 Acinetobacter sp. ANC 4805 | reverse complement strand
TCGTTTGAATTCCTTATCATTAAATCGTGTTAAATTTTCATATCTCATCTGATCAGTATAAAACATTTCTTACTTTCGCAAGAGATCTATTATTTCTCCTCATAAACTCAACCAATAGCGTTATCACTGAATTACTTTAATTATTATTTTTAAAAACGACATCTCATGTCGTATTTACTTAGAAAGAGATTGTTATTTCTCATAATTTTTACTATTTTATCAAAAAACATCAATTCAATATGAGAATTTTTATGGCTGCAATTAAACTGAGTGATGAGGAAGCTACTCATTTTTTTACAGAACAAGTTGGCAAAAATCACCCTTTCACGATTCTTCATCCAGAAATATTAAAAGAACAAATTTATCAAGCTGCCTTATATTCCAAGCAAAATCAAGGTGCTCATATCCCTGTGATTGTGCGTTTTCGGATTGAATTTTCTTATTTTCAGCCTCGTTTAAAACGATATTTTAATATTCATTTATATATACGAGCTACGATAGATTATTATTGGAATAAAAAAAGTAAAGGAGATGAAATCAGCCGGACTTATTTTACGACTGATTTTTATCTAAGAACCTATGACTTTTTTGATGTCCAAACCGAAAAAAAATATCATTTCTGTCTTAAAAATCCATTTGAAGTTCCAAATTTTTCCGCTACGCCTACAATTTATCGTCAAGTCGATTCTTTAAGCTATTTTTTAAAATATCGATTACCAAACATTAATGAAAACTTGATTCATTTTATTGACAGTGAAAAATTCAAAACCACACTATTTCTTGATTTTGAACGTCCAATCAACCAACAAATTAATGCCTTGTAAGAACAAGGCATTATTGAAAGTAAATTATTCTTTATCCGCAGGAAAGGCTTTAGGTGGCGGTGCATATTGAGATGAATCTTTTATTTCATCTTTCGAATCGGGAGATTCAAGTTGATAAATTGCTGTTCCAATAATGCCTGTATTTTGAATTGAACCATGATCCGAATTTGCAGCATAAGCATCTTCAGGCTGACTAAAAGTAAAAGATGCCACTGCGGAGTCGCTCTTACGGAAACCTTCTATCTGAATTGTGCTGTGCGGATGTAATACATAACCAGCGTTATTTCGTGAAGCCGTACTACCATTGAGTACATCGATACCATCTACACTTGCAACCACTTCGAAAGTATTATCTGTGTGGTTCTCATATTTTAATTGATAGCTTTGTCCGTCTTGACCTGAAAGATAATAGCTCTGACCATCTCGAAATAAAGGGAGTACATGATCGGCATCATCAACAATAGAGAAACTCATCTTCCCTGCTGCCAAAGAAATACTATTCACTGTTTTACCTTGGTATTGCTTATTAGCATAACGGACTTGTGATTCAGCAATCGCTTGGTCAGATAAACGAGCTAAATTCACCTCAGTCACATGTGAAGTAACTTCATCTCCCCATTTTGTACCCAGTTTTTCATCTGCCGCAACTTGAGCATTCTGCTCAGTAACGATTTCACTTTCTTTTTTACTGCATGCAGCTAAAAATAGACATAAAATAAAAGAGATTAAAAAATAGAATTTCTTCATTTTCAAACTAACCCTAAATTCAGTTTTTATCGTTGTGAGTAAATAATTTTTAATAGGTTATACAAACGCGATATAAACAATCAAAAAATTATTCTAAATTAAGCTGTTTTTTTCAGCAGTACATAAATTTTATATAATTGTAATTACTTCTCTATTTCTTAAAATAGAGAAGCTTCTACCTTGTTATTAAATACTTGAATAATCCCTCGCACCAAACAATGCCGTCCCTACCCGAACCATGGTTGAGCCTGCCGCAATTGCAGCATCCAAATCAGCCGACATGCCCATGCTTAAAGTATCCCAGTCTTGCGGCTGTGCATGCTGAGATTTTACTTGCTCAAATAAGGTTTTTGCATCTGCAAAAGCTGCATTATTCTCAGGAGTAGGAATAACCATCAATCCACGTAAACGGATATTCGGAAGCTGACTCATTTGCTGAACTAGTTCAACGACCTCTGCTGGCTGGCAACCATCTTTAGAATCTTGCCCATCAATATTCACTTGAATGCAGAGATTTAAAGGCTGCTGACTCAATAAACGCTGACTCGACAAACGCTCTGCAATCATCAAACGATCAACACCATGCACCCAAGCAAACTTTTCAGCTAAATGCTTGGTTTTATTTCGTTGGACATGACCAATAAAATGCCATTCGATATCCAAATCTTGTAATTCATCAATTTTAGTTAATGCTTCTTGCAAATAGTTTTCACCGAAACAACGCTGCCCAACTGCATACATTTCTCGTAAAGCTTGACTTGGGTGTGTCTTTGATACTGCTAACAATTGTACAGAAGTCGGCTCACGTTGAACGCGCAAACATGCTTGTTCTATCTGAATTAAAACATGTTGGCGGGATTGTTCAGATTTATTCATTGACACAGTTCTCACTTACAAAATCTTTTTTTCTTTCACATTCTATAATATGTTGGTAACACAGAGTGAAAGCCGTATATTATTCTATAAAAGAATGAGACATTTTGATTGTTTCGGGGAAATCATGGATATTACAGAATTACTAGCATTTGCAGTAAAAAACGGTGCTTCAGACTTACATCTTTCATCAGGTATGCCACCAATGATTCGTGTAGATGGTGAAGTCCGTCGTATTAATTTACCAGCACTAGAACATAAAGATGTACACCGTTTGGTGTACGACATCATGAATGATAAACAACGTCGTGATTATGAAGAAGATCTAGAAACAGACTTTTCATTTGAAGTACCCAATATTGCCCGTTTCCGTGTAAACGCATTCAACCAAAACCGTGGTGCAGGTGCAGTATTCCGTACCATTCCATCTAAAGTTTTAAGTATGGAAGACCTTGGTTTAGGTGCAATCTTTAAAGAAATCTGTGATTATCCACGTGGTATTGTATTGGTCACAGGCCCTACGGGTTCTGGTAAATCAACCACACTTGCAGCAATGATCGATTACATTAATGAAAACCGTTATGACCATATTTTAACGGTTGAAGATCCAATCGAATTTGTACATCAATCGAAAAAATGTTTGATTAACCAACGTGAAGTGCATCGTGATACTCATGGCTTTAATGCTGCACTTCGTTCCGCACTTCGTGAAGACCCTGACATTATTCTTGTCGGTGAGATGCGTGACTTAGAAACCATTCGACTTGCATTAACTGCGGCTGAAACAGGTCACTTGGTTTTTGGTACACTACATACGACCTCTGCTGCGAAAACCATTGACCGTGTCATCGACGTATTCCCTGCCGAAGAAAAAGACATGGTTCGTGCCATGCTTTCTGAATCATTACAGGCTGTAATTTCTCAGACCCTATTAAAGAAAAATGGTGGTGGTCGTGTTGCAGCGCATGAAATCATGATCGGAATTCCTGCAATTCGTAACCTTGTTCGTGAAAATAAAGTTGCTCAGATGTATTCTGCCATCCAAACGGGTGCAAACTACGGTATGACCACACTTGACCAGAGTCTTAAAACTTTGGTTTCGAAAGGTATCATTAGCACTCAAAGTGCCCGTACTGCAGCAAAACAACCTGAGTCATTCCTATAATAATAAATGGATTAGAGAAATATCATGGACTTTAATGATTTACTCAATTTAATGATTCAACAAAGTGCATCTGATTTATTTGTCACTGCGGACGTTGAACCATCAATGAAGATCAATGGGCAAATTGTACCTGTTGCAAAAACCAAGTTATCAGGTGAAGTCGTTGGTCAATTACTAAATTCGATTATGTCGGATAAACAACGTAAAGAATTTGCTGAAACACGTGAATGTAACTTTGCGATTGTCAATCGTGAAAAAACTGCACGTTTCCGTGTGAGTGCTTTCCAACAACGTGATATGCCTGGGATGGTTTTACGTCGTATTGAGACAGTCATTCCAACAATGGATGAACTCAAGCTCCCTAGCGTGCTGAAAGAACTTGCCATGACCAAACGTGGCATTATTATCTTTGTCGGTGCAACAGGTACAGGTAAATCAACGTCATTGGCTTCAATGATTGGTTATCGCAACCAAAACTCAAAGGGTCATATCATTACCATTGAAGACCCGATTGAATTTGTACACCAACATGCAGGTTGTATCGTCACTCAGCGTGAAGTCGGGATTGATACAGATTCATTTGAAGTCGCATTGAAAAATACACTTCGCCAAGCACCCGATGTGATCTTAATTGGTGAGATTCGTTCACGTGAAACCATGGACTATGCGATTGCTTTTGCTGAAACGGGTCACTTAGTACTGGCAACACTGCATGCAAACAATGCCAACCAAGCACTCGATCGTATTGTCCATTTCTTTGAAGCTGATCGTCACAACCAATTACATATGGATTTGTCACTCAATCTCAAAGCGATGGTTGCTCAGCAGCTTATTCCGACGCCAGATGGTCATTCACGCCGTGCAGCAATTGAAATCTTGATTAATACCCCACTTTTAGCAGATTACATTCGTAAAGGTGAAGTTCACGAAATTAAAGATTTGATGAAACGCTCTCGTGAATTAGGTATGCAGACTTTTGACCAAGCATTATTCGATCTGTATAAAGCGGGTGAAATCACTTATAAAGATGCACTAAAACATGCTGACTCACCAAATGATTTACGTCTAACAATTAAGCTTTCGGAAGATGGCGCAGATCAATTGTTAAGTGCGAGCCGAAATATTACCTTTGATGGTCAATAACTTAGATTCTCATAAGAAGTGCAACAGAGATTAATTTAGGCTTGGAGCAAGATGGGATAGCATTTTGCAATCGACCGACTAAAGTCAAAGTTGTACGTTATATAAAAAGGTCGCAATCGCGACCTTTTTATTTGGCGGATTCAGTAATGGAATGCAACACTTTTGTAATGTAGTTGAGAAAGTAATAATGCTGCCCCCCAACCAAAGAAATGCCACAAACCATCAACGTAGTGACACGTCAGAAAATCTGAAGATTTTGGTTTCACCACGACTAGAAATATCTTAAATAATACGCCTGTTCAGCCCTATAACTCATATACTTATAACGCATACGTTGCCTAACTAAATCAAGCGATTTTGGCTGTTGAACTGACATTTTATTATCCTTGTTATTTTTATTATTTGATGATAGTTTTAAGTTCATATAAATCAATTATTTTTGTTTTATTTTTAATCAACTAGGTGTCTTATGCCGCAGAATTTGGAATCTTATGTGTCACTTCTGCCACATAAGATTAGTTGGGCTCACCAGAAATTCAGATAATTATGAACACATGCCTCATTACTCCTACATATTTTGGCGATATTGATCAGTTCGCCATTCTTAGGAAAACGATTCTAGCTTTTGCGCCACAATATAAACACCTCGTTATTGTCGAGAGTGAAGACTTCTCTATTTTTAACGAAAATTTTGGGCGCGATAAAAATATTGAAATAATAAAAACAGCAGATGTCTTACCATCGGAAATAGAGCAGCGTAGAAAAAGAGACTCGCCCTATAAAATAGTGCGCAGCGTTAAAAAACGTTTGCTGCGAAAAAAAAGACATATTGACGGATGGAAAGCTCAGCAATTTTCAAAAATTTATGCTCTTGCAGGCATAAATGAAACAAGAGGCATTTTTATTGACTCAGATTTGTTTATATGCCGAAATATACTTGATACTAGTTTCAGCAGAAATGGAAAAACAAAACTATACTGCAGGTCTGCCATTAATGCAGAATCACTTGATTTCGATATTTCCACGCATGAAATTTTCGGAAACGATTTGCACAAGATACGACCAGATGAGTTAATGGATTACATCTTTCAGCCTGCTTGTTTCAACAAGAAAACTGCGAATATTCTTTTGTCAAAGATGAATGAACTTCATGGATTAAAATGGCATGAAAGATTTTTAGCTGAAAAACGCCCATCAGAATTTAATTTGCTCGGTTACACAGCGTCCATACTCGAAAATTTAGAGAATTATGAGGTAATTAATTGCGATCCAGAAGACCTGCATAGCTCACTTAGATATCAAGAAGATAGAGATAAGACGCAATTGGAAC
This sequence comes from Acinetobacter sp. ANC 4805, assembly GCF_022549495.1. Classification (GTDB taxonomy): domain Bacteria; phylum Pseudomonadota; class Gammaproteobacteria; order Pseudomonadales; family Moraxellaceae; genus Acinetobacter. Next base: position 21,662 of record NZ_JAKZGD010000015.1, on the reverse strand, counting down.
TCGCGAAATTTACAGACCAACCTAAAGACTTTTTCTTAATTCAATCCACACTTAAACTTCCCATCAATCACGTGCACGAAATATGCAGCAATGTATTTGAAGCAGTTGACCAACAAGGCACTCCAGCCGACCCACTTGCCTTCGCTTCGCTGCGGCAAGCAGTCGGCTGAGTCTGCTGGTTAGCTATCAACAAACAGCCTACATATCCTAAAAAAACTCAGCCACCCCACCAATAGACATCATGAATAAACTTGGCTACAACATTGAGTTTGACAGTAACGCTTCGTATATGAACTACTCAATCGACTTTGAGGCTATGGCTAAGCACTTAGCTGCCATCAAAAAATCTGCAGACGCACTTAATGTAGGAATTCGTGTTGTTATCTTCGACAATGCGTTTCAGAAGAAACTGAAAGCAACGCCCACAGGGAAATCGCTTATCACGACTATGAAATTTTCTACAAAAAAAACCTGAGTACGACATGACGAACACTATCGCATCGACTTCATCGTACCATTCAGATAATCATCGCATATTTTACATATTAAGGTTGTTACCACCTTTTTCTTTCCAACGCCAAGCGGCTAACTCAACGTTAGGCATACGGATAACCAAGCAATTTTTGCGCTGCGAGCATTGCATGCAGTGAACTATTACGATGATAACTCTACTCAGCCCCCAAATAACCAAATGAGTAATTTGCCCATGTTCGGTTTTATCAAAACACTCTAAAATCAAGCATCAATTAATAAATGATTTAAATCATCAATGCATCGAATAAATGACAACATTCGCATCCCCCAAAGCCCCCTGCACCTCCATCAGTACCTAACCTGAGTTCATCGAATTCAGGTTAAGTAGATAAAGGGCTTTTTAAAGACAGGGCTTTGATACTGCTATACAATTTTTAAGCTGCTTCGTTACTATGTGTTTTTACAGTCAGATAGGCATCCAAAGCTTCTGTTTCTTTTTGCGTGAAATTGAGCCCTAGTTTAGAACGTCTCCACAATACATCCTGACTGGTGGTTACCCATTCAGCAGTACATAAATAATCAACTTCTTTGACATACAAACCTTGACCAAAATGTTGCCCTAACTGCTCAACAGAAGTGACTTCACCTAAAAAATTCCAAACACGAGAACCATACGCACAAGCCCAACGTTTTGCCAAAGCATCAGAAGCATCTGTAATTTGCGCACGAATCTCCTGTATCAATTGTGCAACAGACTGCATATTCTCCCCGCCTGGTAAAGCTTCAGTCGCAGTCCAACTCTCTTGCATTTCAGGGAAAAAAGCTTTGAGCTGCTGCATAGCCGATTCAGCCAACTTACGATAAGTTGTTAATTTTCCGCCAAACACAGACAGTAACGGTGCTTGATCATCTGCTTCTTTAGAGAGTGCCAAAGTATAATCACGTGTAATTGCAGAAGGATTATCTGATTCATCATCACAGAGTGGACGCACACCTGCAAAAGTTGACACAATATCAGCTTGCGTGAGCTGTTTTTTGAAATGTGCATTACTCACTTCAATCAAATAATCAATTTCTTCTTGCGTAATTTTAACTTGCGCAGGGTCACCTTGATATTCATGATCCGTTGTCCCAATCATGGTGTATTGATCCAAATACGGAATTGCGAACACAATACGGCGATCATCATTTTGCATAATAAATGCTTTATCGCCTTCATACAGCTTCGGCACAATAATATGACTACCTTGAATCAGACGAATACCATACGGTGATTGAAGCTGTAAATCTTGTTTGATGAATTGTGCAACCCAAGGACCCGCAGCATTCACGAGTACTTTTGCCTTAATCTGGAATTGACCTTGCGCATTTTCCAAATCCACAACCCAATACTGCCCTTCACGTTGTGCAGACAAACAACGTGTACGAGTCACAACCTCTGCGCCTTTCTCACGGGCATGCATCGCATTGAGTACGACCAAACGAGCATCATCAACAGCACAATCTGAATATTCAAAACCACGTGTAATTGCCGAATTTAAAGGGCTGTCTTCTTTAAAATAGACATTGTTCGAACCCAATAATTTTTCACGCTTACCTAAGTGATCATAAAAGAATAGACCTGTACGAATTAACCATGCAGGGCGAAGATGTGGACGATGCGGCATGATAAACCGCATTGGACGAATAATATGGGGTGCTTTAGCCAATAAAACTTCACGTTCAGCCAATGCTTCACGCACCAAACGAAATTCCTTGTGCTCTAAATAGCGTAAACCACCATGAATGAGCTTACTGCTTGCAGACGAAGTATGACTGGCTAAATCGTCTTTTTCACACAAGAATACCGACAAACCACGCCCTGATGCATCAGCCGCAATACCAACACCATTGATACCACCACCAATTACAGCAAGGTCATAAATTCTTTCATTTGTCTGAGGAGAAGTTTGCATAAATCACCGCAAATTTTCATTATTTTTCGATAATGAAAATTTAAACATATAAAGTGAAAATAAACAATAAAAAATAGACTAAAAAATGCCAATTTATAGACATTTTTAGATAAATGGTAAAATTAAGGTTTGGGATTAAATTTCTAAAAATTGGCTAAGCAACTTTATTTATAAGACTAAATATATTTTTTATAGCAAATATCTTGAGCCAAATTGATCAGCTCAAGAAAAGTAACAATTTTTCGAAAATGAAGATTTATTTTGCAACAATCAAACCGACATCTAAATCTCGAATCATTTTTATAAATTCTTCATTCGGTTGTTGATCAGTAAAAATACAATCCACTTGTTTAAGTGAGCCTAAACGAATCATCGCATTACGACCAAACTTACTGCTATCGGCGGCTAAAAAAACTTGGCGTGCGCTTGAAAGAATCTCTTGAGAGACGCACACTTCCTGAAAATCAAAATCCAGCAATGTACCATCCGCTTCAATACCACTAATACCGACAAGCGCATAATCAGCTTTAAACTGTTTAAAAAAATCTGCCGTTGCCTGCCCAATGACGCCACCATCTGGACGAACACGACCACTGGCAATCAACACTTCAAAGTCTTCTTTGGTACTGAGGATTTTTGCAACATTCAGGTTATTGGTAATAATTTTTAAACCAGTGTGATTGAGTAAGGCATGTGCAATTGCTTCAGTTGTTGTACCAATATTAATAAATAATGAAGCATGATCTGGAACAGCAGCAGCAACCGCCTCCGCAATCGTTCTCTTTTGCTCAAGCATGTGCCCAACACGCATAGTATATTCAGTATTTTCAACACTCGAATCATGCGCAGCGCCGCCATGATAACGCCGTAATAACCCTTCATCTGCCAATTGATTGATATCACGGCGAATAGTTTGGGGAGTCACATCAAAATGTTGAGCAAGTTCTTCAATACTAATATAACCACGCTCTCGTACTAATTCGAGGGTTTTCTGTTGGCGCAGTATCAAGCTCATGCTCATCCATCCTATGTTATTCACGGCATATTATATGGGACTATTTTAGCTTAATCTTCCGCCCAATCTCGAGTACGTCCGACAGCTTTTAACCAACCTTTATACAATTTTTCAGTTTGATCCTGACTGCATTCAGGTATAAAGGTTCGTTCGATCGACATTCTACTCTTCAATTCATTTAAATCCGACCAAAAACCGACAGCTAAACCAGCCAAAAATGCAGCTCCCATCCCTGTCGTTTCTTTCATCGCAGGACGTTCAACCGAAGTTGACAGAATATCCGCTTGGAATTGCATCAAGAAGTTATTCGCCGTTACACCACCATCCACACGTAATGTCCGCAGCTTTTCACCAGAGTCCTGCTGCATTGCATCTAAAACGTCACGTGTTTGATAAGCAATCGACTCTAGTGTCGCACGAATAATATGCTCAATACTCACACCACGTGTAATACCCAAGATCGCACCACGTGCGGTTGGGTCCCAATATGGCGCACCCAGACCTGTAAATGCAGGAACAACATATACGCCATTACTATCTTTCACTTTGGTGGCATAATATTCAGAATCATACGAATCATTAATCGCTTTGAGTTCGTCACGCAGCCATTGCACACATGATCCACCATTAAACACTGCACCTTCTAGAGCGTAATTCACTTCACCTTTTGCACCACATGCAATCGTAGTCAGTAAACCATGTTCAGATTGAACAATACGCTTCCCTGTATTCATCAATAAGAAACAACCCGTCCCATAGGTATTCTTTGCCTGCCCGACTTCTACACACATTTGTCCAAATAATGCAGCTTGTTGATCCCCTGCAATACCTGCGATTGGAATTCCAACTTCTTGACCACTAATGGTATGTGTATATCCATACACTTCAGAAGAACTACGAACCTCAGGCAACATTGCTTTAGGAATATTTAAAGCTTCTAAAAGTTTGTCATCCCATTCCAACGTTTCTATATTAAACAACATTGTACGTGAAGCATTGGTATAGTCAGTCACATGAACTTGACCATTAGTCAATTTCCAAATCAACCACGTATCCACCGTACCAAATAAAAGCTCACCGCGCTCTGCACGCTCACGACTTCCGTCAACACGATCAAGAATCCATTTAATTTTTGTCGCTGAAAAATATGGATCAATCACTAGACCCGTCACTTTACGAACATAGTCATCCCAACCATCTTGATGTAGTTGATTACAGATCTCATTGCTCTGACGGCTTTGCCAAACAATGGCGTTATAAATTGGCTTCCCTGTTTTTTTATCCCAAATGATCGTCGTTTCACGCTGGTTGGTAATCCCAATCCCAGCAATTTGATCACTTGAAATCCCTGCTTGCGCCAATGCTTCAACCCAAACAGAACTCTGAGTTGCCCAAATTTCCATAGGATCATGCTCAACCCAACCTGGCTGTGGGTAAATTTGCGTAAATTCACGCTGAGCAATACTGATAACATTTGCATCATGATCCAACACGATTGCTCGTGAACTTGTTGTACCTTGGTCAAACGCAACCACATATTTTTTTTGACTATCTGTAGAGATCATGACACACCTATCCAGACTTGCCTTATAACAGACCAATAAACTAAATGCCCGTTAAAACGAGCAAAAATACTGCAATCAATAAAGCAATGACTTTTGTATTGAATAAAAAATTTGGCAGATTATATGCAAAATTGTTCGAAAACGAAAATTTTTTCTTTAATTTTGAACCCCAATACGATGAATAACCCTAGTTGTAAAGATTACTCACAATACAGATCTTATTTTATGCCATACTAATTATAGAAATAATAGGATCATAGATATGAAAAAAACCAATTTATTCCTTATCATAAGCAATGCTGTTCTCATCACCGCATGCCAAAGTATGCCCCATCAATTCAATGGCGTAACAGGTTATCAAATAGAAAATAAAACAACGACTTCGGCAACAATTGCCTACACGCTTGCAGCACGTAATAATCAAGATTTGGATGAAAAGAAACTACAACATGCTTGCAATCAAGTTTTAGGCATAGGAAAAACTTATAAAATTTCGATACTCAGCGTCAATGAAATTATAAATACCGCCCAACAAGAACAATATGGTGTAAAACTCGGGAACAGCCGTGCAACTTTTGGGCTTTCAAACTCACCTGATTTCAATAACAGTGAAGGCTATGCAACACGTCAAGCACTTGAAACTCGCCCTAGTACGCTCAAAGTCGTTCGTTATACTTGTTCTTAATAAAATCAAAGATCAAATACCATATCTGTAATATGGTATTTGATTAGAATACATTATTCATTACCATGTCTTTCATTATCTTATTATCAGCAAACATCTTCAGATCTACCTAAAGATGGATGAATATAGTTTATTCAAACTAAGGCTAAATGCCTTTCACTTCAATACACTCAAAGTCCCCACCAGTTTATTCTGATCTACAGCGGAAAAAATCTTCGCCAAAAGTAAACTGGCATGCCCATATCTTCATCGCAAAGAAGCGTTATCATAAAGCCCTAATTTATCAAATGCTCACAATCAAAAGTTTTGATTTAATCATTTTTGATGCTTTTAAAAAAACGCTGTAATCACAGCGTTTTATAAAAACTAACATTTCTAAACTCTTTGGATTCATCCAAATCAGGCCAAGTCGTTGCACTTCGTTCATCTATTTTCATATATTGAGGATGGCTAAAGTTTTTAACTCGGCTATCCGCAACCCAAACCTCTGGTGCAAACTTAAGAAATTCATCTAAAAAGAAACGATTGCATTGATCATATAGGACGTCCGCAGCCAGTAATACATCGACTTGCTCAGATTTATATAAATCATCCAAGTACTCAAGTTCGACGTTATTTAACAATGCATTTTCACGACATGATGCCAAACTGACCTGATCAATGTCACAGCAAATCACGCGCTTCGCACCTGCCATTTTTGCAGCAATTGCAACCACACCAGAACCTGCACCAAAATCTAAGACCACTTTGTCTTTTACATGATGAGGCTCAGCGAGTAACCATTGCGCCATCGCCAAACCAGAAGCCCAACAAAAAATCCAATACGGCGTTTCATTCCAGATACGACGAATCACTTCGTCATCTAAACGATCTGTTGGAAACACAGGTGGAATTAACCATAAAGAAATCGGCGTTTCGGGTAGCTGTTGCGCTAATAAATCTGTGCTTGGAATAACATCATGCAACGCTTTCAGCAATTGCTCAGGCGCTTTAGCAAATTGGAATGTACAACTCATATTTATGCAATTCTAAAAAAACCCCTCTAGGCGAGTAATACCAGTCAGTTAAGCGTAATTTAATTATTACTGATTAATAAATCTCCCCTAACCCCTCTTTGAAAAAGAGGGAAAGCATCGCTTCGCAAGGAGGGATTAAAAATGCTTAACTGACCAGTATTGCCGCTTGGAGAGGGGTTATTAATATTTATCCTAATGCTTTTTCAGCAGCTTCAACAGTTTGACGAATCAATGTTGTAATCGTCATTGGACCTACACCACCTGGAACTGGTGTATATGCAGATGCAACATCTTCAATACCCACCAATTGAATATCACCGACACCACCACCATCACGTGGATGGAAACCAGCATCAACAACAACTGCACCTTGCTTGATCCAATCTTTTTGAATCAATTCAGCTTTACCCACTGCACCTACAATAATATCTGCCTGTTTGACTAATTCAGGTAGATTTTGGGTACGTGAATGGCAGATTGTTACTGTTGCATTTGCTTGTAACAACATCATTGCCATTGGCTTACCAAGGATAGCAGAGCGACCAACAACAACTGCATGTTTACCCGCGATCTCAATCTTGTTTTCTTGCAAGATTGTCATAATACCTGCTGGAGTTGCAGAACCATAAGCTGCTTCACCCATTGCCATACGACCAAAACCGAGACATGTTACACCATCAACATCTTTCGCCAATGAAATCGCATCAAAACATGCTCTTTCATCAATTTGTTCAGGCACTGGATGCTGCAACAAAATACCGTGTACATCTGGATTAGCATTTAATTTTTCAATCTCAGCCAATAATTGCTCTGTTGTTGTTTCTTTTGGAAGCTCAACTTTCAGTGAATCCATACCGACACGGCGACATGCATTACCCTTCATACGCACATACGTTGCCGATGCACCATCATCACCAACCAAAATTGTTGCCAAAATTGGGGTACGTCCCGTTTTTGCTTTTAATGCTTCTACACGAACCAACAAATCAGCTTCGATTTGTGTTGCCAACGCACGACCGTCTAAAACCAATGCCACAGCGCATCTCCAAAGTGGGTATGAATCAATTGCGTAAATAATACATGATAATTTGACCAATATTCTTTTAGATGTTGTTTTTATGTGCATATTCACGGCAAACACTATTGTTTTTTTTCTAAAGGTTGCTAATATGTGCATCACCAAATGATGGCGGGGTGGCAGAATGGTCATGCAGCGGACTGCAACTCCGTGTACGCCGGTTCGATTCCGACCCCCGCCTCCAAATTTGGTTTTAAAGCCCGAGTGGTGAAATCGGTAGACACAGGGGATTTAAAATCCCCCGCCCACAAAGCGTGCCAGTTCGAGTCTGGCCTCGGGCACCATTTTTCAACTAATGAAAAATGGTGCAAATAAAAATCCAGCGCAAGCTGGTTTTTTTATGTCTGTCATTTAATAAATAAAAAAGCCAAACATTAACGTCTGGCTCGATGTATCAATCGTTTACGCAACTTGCTGTGCCGTTTTTACTGGCAACAAATTCTTATCAAAACTGAGCTGATATTGTCTAGCTGTATCAACAACATATTCAGCTTTCTTAATTGAATCGACATACATCCATTGTGATTGAACCTGAGTTTCATCAAATTGAACAATTAAGTAACCACGTTGATTCAGGTTGCAGTAATTCAACTCATCAATCAATGTGGTGAAGGCAAATTCAAACTGCTGTAACTGAGCCAATGGAATACTTAAATACTTCTCTAAACCCGGTGATGAAATCGAACTGGTCGCTAATTCCACACCCACAAATGCGCCATCTTTACTATATAAATTAGAAGACCATGCATTATGGGTATCCCCTGCCAACACCACAACTTTTTTATTTAATTGTGCCAAAGTGCCGTATAAAATTTCACGCTCAACAAAATAACCATCCCATGCATCTAAGTTATAAGGTGCAACTGTCTGGACACGCGCTTTTTCTTGTGGGGTTAAGGTTGGATCACCTTGTTGCAAACGAATTTTTAACTTCACCAATTCAGTGATTTGTGCATTCATTTGACTTAAAGCTTCTGCACTCGGATTACCCGATACGATCGCAGCCAAAGATAATAATAACTCAGTTGGGATCAACATTTTCGCCATTAATATTTGTTGACCCAAGACATTCCATGTCGCATTAGATTGTTGGAGTTTTCCGAGCAACCAATCCCGTTGGGCATATCCCATCAAAGTACGTGCAGGGTCGGTTAAGTCCGCTTGGAATTTTGCAGCATTCAAACCATTTGCGGTCATATAATCTGCATAATCTAATTGCTTATCACGCGCGATAATGCGTGTATCCAACATGGTGAGCTGAACGAGATTACCAAAATCAAATTGTCGATAAATCTTGACATGCTGATCATCAATTGGACGAATTGGCATCCACTCAAAATATGCTTGCAATGCTGCTAATTTACGATCAAGGAATGAACCTTCATTGGCTTGATGATTGTCAGCGCCTTCTCTCCAAGTATCATTGGCTAACTCATGGTCATCCCAGATCACAATAAAAGGATGGCGATGATGTAAAGCTTGTAAGTCCTTATCTTTACGATATAAGGCATAGCGTTTGCGATAATCATCTAATTTGATAATTTCTTTATTATTATCTGCAGGAAGCGTACGTCCTAATTTCACTGCATCTTCTGTCGCATAACCATCAGCACCATATTCATAAATATAATCGCCTAGATGAATCACTACATCTACATTTTGTTTTGCCATTTCACGGTAAACATAAAAATAGCCTGCTGGATAATTAGAGCATGAGCACACAGCAAAACTGACCTTTGATGTACTGGTCGGCAAGGTTTTAGTCTGACCCACTGGCGAAATTTTATCGCCAAAAACGAAACGATAAAAATAGCTTTGATTTGCAGTTAGACCTGTCGCATCAACTTTCACGGTAAAATCTTGCGATGCAGAGGTTGTCACCTTATCTGTTTTAATAATTTGTTTAAATTGACTGTCTAAGGCAATTTGCCATGTCACTTGTAAACGCGCACTTAAATCGCTTGGAGTAAGACGTGTCCATAAAATCACTCGATCCTGTAATGGATCGCCACTCGCAACACCATGATCAAAATTGACTTGTAAAGCCGCTGTTTCTTGGTCTGAACTATCATTACATCCTGTAAAACCAACCGATAAAGATAAAGCCCCAAAACCAAATAAACTTTTCTGAATGAGTTCCCGTCGTGAAATTTTTGCTGTCATCTGATTGCTACCTTAATTTTATTACTACAAACAATAAAAGTTAATTAACTTAGATGAAGCTTTGATCTCAGTTTGATGAAATAATCATGAAATAGATCAGCAATGCTCATTTTTTGTCAAATAAACACATAACTTGATTGAAAAGAAAGCAATTAATGCATTTTAGTCTTGCCAAGTTTTAAAGTCTCCTCTATTATTGCGCACATGCCCGAGTGGTGAAATCGGTAGACACAGGGGATTTAAAATCCCCCGCCCACAAAGCGTGCCAGTTCGAGTCTGGCCTCGGGCACCATTTTTCAACTAATGAAAAATGGTGCAAATAAAAACCCAGCCTAAGCTGGTTTTTTTATGCCTAAAATTTAGTACACATCCATAAAAAAATGCCTCAATTTAAATTAAGGCATTCAATGTCATTTAGAGATAACAATAAATATTATTCAACACGAATAATTTTACCATTTTCATCATGATGTAGTGTTGTAACTTTCTGTTGACGACCCACTTGGATCTCGTGTTCAGGCAACTCAAAATAATGCGCATAATCAGGGAGTTCTTTTTCAATTGCATGTTTTTTATGTACGCGTTTTGAAGGTAACAGTCCCCATAATAATAATGCTACTGCACACATGAAAAGTGCCGTAATTCCGTGCTCAAGACCTTGACTGAATGCAGCCATTAAACGTTGTGCAAGATGCGTTTTTTGCAGTTCAATTAACACCCAAACCAAAATAAATGGTCGCCATAATAATAACCAACCACCCCACATCATCGCAGTCGTGGTCGTAGAAAAATAACGCTTATGCCAAGGGAGTTGATGACGTACATCAATAATCAAACTATTTGCTTTCATTTCTATTCTCAGCAAAATGAATCTTGCGACTCAGCGAATTCCACGATCTGGGCTAATCCAACGGGCACGTTTTTCTTCAGCGCGAAGTAGAACCTTTGGAAAGGCGACGATTGTAGCAGTAATCGTAATTAACCAAAACACAAATGGGTACCAAATCATCCAATAATAATTTTTCCCTAAGTTTGGTTCATAACGACTATCCATCCATTTGCTTAAAGCAAACTGAATTAAGCAAGTCGCACCTAATAAAATTCCACTACCGTATGGTAAAAATGGCGAACTGACGATAGCAAGGGCTGGTATTGTAAATACAAAATGTAACAGCCACATGACAGCCATAATCAGCATCAAATATGACCAAACCAATGTTAAACAAAGCTCTAACATTAATGGCCAAAGAAAATTGAGTTTTGGTTTAGAAAAGACATCAATGTTCTTAATTAGAACTTGTGCCCCACCCATTGCCCAACGTAAACGTTGTTTCCACAAACCATTAAAAGTTTCTGGCATCAAAATCCAAACCAAGGCATTTGGCTCAAAACGAACGTCCCAACCAGCGCGTTGTAATTTCCAAGTGATATCAATATCCTCCGTCAGCATATTTGGAGACCAATAATCAACTTGATGTACTGCGCTTTTACGAAATGCTGTAATCACACCTGAGACTGTGAATAAACGCCCAAAAGTACGTTGCGCTCGTTTAATCATGCCCACAATTGAAGAAAACTCCCCAACCTGAATTCGGCCCAATAATGTCGAACGTGTACGAATACGTGGATTTCCTGTCACCGCCGCCACAGTTGAATCTTCTAGGAAATGGCGCATCATCCACTGTGCCGCATGTGGATCAAGTAAAGCATCACCATCAATCCCAATCAGAAACTCTGCATCCGTCATTAAACTGCCCGCTTGCAGCCCCATAGCTTTACCTTGGTTTTGTGCAAGATGTACCACACGTAATTTTTCATGCTGTGCAGCTAGACGATCAAGTACTTCACCTGTGTTATCTGAACTTCCATCATTAATCGCAATCACTTCAAAATTTGGATAATCTAATTTTAGAGCATGACTGATGGTTTCCTCTGCATTATCGCCTTCGTTAAAACAAGGAACAAGAACAGCAACTTTAGGATATTCAGGCAAAGCTGCGGGTTGCTGATAAGGTGGGTCTCGACGTTCTTTCCAGTAGAAAATAATTGCCCCTACCATCCATAAATACGACATAAACAATGGATAATAAAAAACAAATTTAATGGCATTAGCCCATAATAAAGCAATTACACTCATCGACACATTACTCCGTTATGGTACTAATTGTGATGATTTTAAAGCAAAAGCCTTACGCATCGTTTCTACATCTGGATGTTCTTTAATCGGATCATCAGGATAATACGCAATATGCATTGCACCTTGTTGATAAAGTGATTTGATCGTTGCAGCCATTTCTTCTGAAGGAATTTTTTGGTCATTACGCCAGTTAATTGCCTGTAGCTCCATAACCGTCTTTTTAATCCCGTTTGGATACTGTTTTACTCGGTTCATAATATCGGTATAAAATTTTTCGGGATTATCAACCTGTTCCATATAAGGCATTGCCATGATCGCTGTGAAATCATAACGGTTTAATGACTCTTCCAAAGATTGTGCATACCAGTTTTCCGCATATGGATTCAGTGCAACTTGTGCATACAAATTACGTGCCGTCATCAAATACGGTTGATATTGACGCACCTCACCAGCAAGCTCCATTGCAAAATCGTCTAATGTCCGCGTTTTATATGCTGTCCATTTCTGCAATTTGTCATCATTGCCCCGTATTTGAGTAAGATCCGTTGGTAAACCTTGCTTTGCATAAGCTGCTAAGGCTTGAGGACTTGCATCTTCATAATCCGACAATGTCACATCATCATGGAATAATAGACCATCAAATGGCGTCGATTTTGCAAGATCTTGATAGATTTCTTTAATGGTTTGTCGAGCTTTAGGTGAATATGGACTTAAACGAATATAACCCATATTTAAGTGCTCACCTGCTTTTGCTTGTTGCGTTACAACTAAATCTTTTGATACTGGATCTGATTTAGGTAATTCCCATGCAAGTAAAGGCATCCAAGCATATAAACGCTGAACTGGCGTACGTGTTTGAATTTGCCAAGCAACCCGATTGAATAAATCCGCACGCATTGGAATATGACGATTTGGAAAATACACCATATCCGCAGAACCATTAGCATCAGGATCAGAAAATGCTTGTAAATAAACAGTCTTTACACCCATACCGTTAATACGATCTAAAAGATTGCCTAAATTACGCTCTTGTTGTTGTGGATCTGGATCATAAATATAATCTAAATCAACATGCATAATCTTTTGTGGACGATTATTGTCATTTAAATTGAGTTCACGATTTTTAATTTCCTGTGCCAATGCACTGGTCGACATATTGCCTTGAATTAGAATACGTCCCATGTTTTGAATCGATTGTTTTGCATGATCAGCACCATCATCCAAAGTAATCGTAATCGGCATACCCAATTGCTTCGAAATTTGTACTAATTGCATATTGTACCGACCATAAGGCCAAACCATGACACGCGGCGAACGTAAACCATGTGCTTTTAATAAGTCATTATTCTTTTTTAAATCTTGATAAACACGTGCTTGGTAATGTGCATCACTTTCATAGGTTTTGGTTTTTAGATCGTAGATTCGAGTAATCGCAGCAGGCTCTGAGTTAGCTTGAGGATTTGCGGTGACACCACGATGCAAATGATAACTATGGCTCGCAATTTCAACAAAACCACTATTTTGCATTTCTTTAAGTTCATTCCAACTTAAAATCTTATTCCGTGTGATCTCATCTCCACCAAAATCAACTTTCTGATCGGCTTTTGGCTCTAGCCAAGAACCAACCACAGCCAACACCACTGGAATTTTTTTTGCACGGATAATGGGATAAGCATTTTGATAAAAAGACTGATAACCATCATCAACAGTCAACAATACAGGCTTCGTTGGTAAAGTATATTTCCCTTGATGGGCTTTAAGGAGTTGATCAACATTAATAAAGTGATAGCCATTCTTTTGTAACCAATCAATATGTTCACTAAATTGTTGTGTTGTTACAGCGTAGCTTGGAATAAGTGCATCTTTATGATCAGTAATTTCATGATAACCAATGACGGTTAACGTTGTCGCATCAATTTTGGAATTTTCTGCAAAAGTTGCCGTAGTCGCAACCACACCAATCATTAGACCTAAAAACTTTTTAAAGGTCGAAGACACTAAACGTGTTGTCATAGAGATATCGTCTCAATATTAGAAAATGGCTGATCGCGAATCATGCATGAATCATCTTACAATTTATGGACAAGTAAGAGCTTCTAATGCGCCAACTGGGAGTGAGGATTGTATTTATAATTTTAGAATCTGAAAATAATCTTAAAAGTTTATTTTATGAAATATATAGCAATATAAAATGATTTTTTCACAACACAAGAAAAAGCACCCAACATGACCTATGTTGGGCACTGAAAAACTTTATTAATACTGAATTAATTGAAAATTGGGGTGTTCAGACAATTGTTGTAAATAATAGCGTTCTTTTTGATAAAAATATTTATATAACCGATTGACCCACTCTCCACGGCGAAACGTTTGAATTTTTTTACCCACACCATCATATTCCAACAATATAACATGACCATCCAAAGGAGAGAGTAAGGTAATTTGGTAATCTGGATGCGCATGCTGATGGGAAGGACTCAGTTCTCTTACAATTTCGACCTTATTTTCCCCATCCATCCAATAATGCTTATCAATCAATGCTTTCTCATTGACCCAAAAACCAGCTTCAGCACCATTATACGTATTAATCAAGAAAAAATTATGCAGTTCTTTTAATAGTTCCGATGCGGTGATATCCAAATAGTCATTCATAGCTACCTCTACTCACTCAAATTTTTAATGCCTGTAAATACAGACATCGAATTTTTATAATTAACAGAGCCATTGTTGTGACTAGACTTATCACCGATGGCTATTATTCAAAGCAATTCCTCCAAAAGGTAAATTAATATCACATTTTTTCAAAAAAATTTGATTTAAAATACATTGCTCTTTATCTAAAAGATATACAGAACCATCTATATAATCAACAATTTTCAGAAGAATATTAGAACAAATAGATATAGAATTAAAATAATAAAATTCAGATACTTAGCGTTATTGCGAGAATGTAATTTGTAATATTATTGTATTTTTTTGTAATTCAATTACAAAGCAAGGTCCCATTGAGCAAATCAATACAATCCATGCTTTGTAAAATTTCAGATTAAATTACTCATCTCGAGTTTTTACATCAAAAAGCTCAATTTCAAACGTAAGATTGGCATTTGCAGGAATAATTTTTCCCATCTTACGTGCACCATAAGCCAAATGAGCAGGTACGATAAGCTTACGCTTTCCACCAACGCGCATTCCCATGATGCCTTGATCCCAACCTTTAATCACTCGACCAGTACCAATCACTGTTTCAAAATAATTGCCACGATCAATTGAAGAGTCAAACTGAGTACCATCTTCCAACCACCCCGTGTAATGCGTTGTGATTAAAGCCCCTCTAACAGCTTCTTTACCTTCACCGATCTTTAAATCAATAATCTCTAATTCAGCACTCATTTATTTCACTCCAAACATAGACACAGTTCTATTGAAAATTATTGCAATTGTTGCCACTGAATGTCGACCTGCCCTTTATCACTTAACAGTGTCCATTCACCATCCATAATGTTCAATTGTAATTGCATAGTACGTTCACATAATTGTTCAAGTGCTTGTGTCGTTTGAGGTACTAACTGCCAAACGTCCACATTGCTTAAGGTCTTAATCTTGGTATTCTTTTGCCACCAATCATCAGATTGAGAGCCGTAAGTCACCACGGCCACTTTCTTACAACGTGCACTGGCTTTTTTCACTTTATCTTCAGATGGACAACCCACTTCAATCCACTTTTCTAAAAGCCCTGTCAGGTCTTTTTGCCACAACGCTGGCTCATCTGTTTCAAATAAATCTTTGGTAAACTCTAAGCGTTCATCTGCATATCGAGCATAAGCCAAAATACGTACCATTAAACGCTCAATCGTTTCCGATGGGTGCAAAGCAAGCGTTAGTTGATAATCCGCATAGATATGCTCATCCATATTGGCAATATTCAGGTCTACCTTATATATTGTTGCTTTCAACGCCATAAACGATACTCTTCGATACTGTGTTCTCAAATTTGGCGCTAAGCATACTCTATTTATTGAATATAATGCGCTGTTTTGTTGACATCGCTATTGATCAATATTACGGCAACACGCTAATAATTGCGTTTCAAATGCGAACCAATCTTGATGTGACTGGGTAATGATTTCAATTCGATTATCAATGCTTTCATCAGCAGACTTATAGTTAAACTGTTGAGGATTAAAATTAAAGCTCTTCCACCCTTGATCAGTATTAAAAATCCCTTTAATTCTGACCCAATCTTGTTGGGCACAGAGTAAGTCTAATAAATTATAAAAGTTGAATTGCCAACGTTTCGGCAATTTCCACCCCCCAACCGTATAGCCTTGGGTTGTCTCTACATAATGATAAGGAAGTTGTTTTATTTCAGCTCTCTTTTCATCATTTGACTGTATTTTTTGCAATTTTAATAGTGGCTGAATTTTACGTTGCACAGGTTGTTGCACAATATCAATTTGAGGCAATCCAACTTGTCCATTTTCAGCCTCAATCCAATACTGTACATAGGTTTGATATTCTTGTTTTAACGCCGAATACGCCTGCCAATCTGCATCATTCATACAATCAACATGCGAAAGGACAACAATTTGTGCAGCTTTAAGTTGATCGGTATATAAATTCTGTTGTACCCATTCACGATCATGTAAACGACTACCATCAACCACAATCACCAAAGCACGCATATTCAAACTGCTTTGCCAATGTGGCTCGGTGAGTTGTTCTAATAATTGAGCTGGATGCCCCAAGCCTGTAGGTTCAATAAATAATCGATCAGGCTTACTCTCACTCAGTAATCGAGACAGTGCGATTTGCATGGGCAATTGACTACTACAACATAAACAGCCACCTAATAATTCTTTAACGGCATAGCCTTGCTGTTGTGCAATCAATTGCTGATCGACACCGATTTGACCAAACTCATTCATAAGAATCGCCCAGACTTCATGTTCAGGCTTTTGTGCCAATAGATGCTGTAATAAAGTTGTCTTACCTGCACCTAAAAAACCAGAAATAATATGTGTTGGAACAGGTTTAGGAGCAAGAATCTTCACATGGTTCTCTAAATTGAACTTTGTTTTATTTTATAGATAAAATTTCTAAGAATGGAATAGTTTTCATCATGGCTTTAACAAACCAAAAGCTCAGCATCCCTCCTAGCCTATACTAACATCTAAAAATATTCTCAATTTAGGCATAACAATAACTTTATTCAATCATGAGAAACTGCATCGAATCTCAGGATTGTTCTAAACACGTAAAGTTTTAGATTGTTTTCTAATCACAAAAATATATTTAGATACATTATCGTGGCCTCTTGAAACCTAGAGTTTTACCAAGAAACCACATAAGGCTCATTTATGCTGCACTATTGTTAAGACCAACGTAAAGGATTGTTAAGAATATTGCTGTAAAAAAGTTTGGCACTTAGCATGAACCCCATGCCAAGGTTTGAGATTTCACATTCATTGATGACTTAAATTTTGGCTAAAACTTAAATCAAATTGAAATATGGATGCCAAACATGAAACTTATCAAAACTTTAATTGCTACAACACTAACGCTTGCTGCGGCAACAGCATTCGCTGCATCAAATCATAAGGAATCACATCATGCCGACCTAACGGAAGAAAAAGTTGTTGTCTCCACTCAGGAGCAACCTGAAACGCAAGATCCAGCAACAATGGATGAAACTGCAAGTGAAGCAAGTGCAAGCTCTGCGCCGAGCACAACAAATTAAAGCAGTCTTAACATCTACTTTCACACAACTTTTGTACAAATCTTAATTACAAATAAAAAAAGATCGAACCATGCTGCGGTTCGATCTTTTTTAAAGCCTGTTTATGAACTAATTAACACTGCTCGGTTTTTTAAAAATACTGCACGAAGGTTGATGAACCTCTTGTAAGCGCATATCTTTACGCTGCTCAGCAGCTTCAAAACGGCAACGCTTCCAATCTGTATCTAACTTCAAAACTGGAACTGCTTTTGGTTTCCGCTCCTCATCAACAGCAACCATCGTGAAATAACACGTATTGGTGTGTCGAATGGTACGTTTCTGGATATTCTGTGCTTCTACGCGAATACCCACTTCCATAGAAGTACGCCCAACATGATTAACACTCGCTAAAAAAGTGACTAATTCACCAACGTAAATCGGCTCTTTGAAATTTACTTTATCAACCGACAAGGTAACAACATAGCTACCCGAATAACGACTTGCACAAGCATAAGCAACTTGGTCAAGCAGTTTTAAAATTGCTCCACCATGAACATTACCTGAGAAATTTGCCATATCAGGTGTCATCAAAACTGACATTGTAAGCTCTGACTGGTCGTCAGGTGCTTGGTTCAATTGATCTAATGGATACATAGGAGAACTCATAGAGAATACAACGTGGCTATTATCGTTCATTCCCCTCCGTAAAAATACGGATAAATCCATAAAACATCATCAACGATTTTTATGGTATCTCGGGGGATTATTTCATAACGATTACATTAACAGTATTTTTATTGAATTTACTGAAATTTAATAAAAATACATTTCAAAAATAAATACCATATATACAAAATTATATATCAAGAAACTCAATGCAAATTTGCTGATTGCATCAATCCCATAACACCATTAACGATCATATCAACCGCAATCGTACCAATCAGCAAAGCAGATAAACGCCCCATAATGTCAAAATAACGATCAATGTGCTTGGCATGTTTATAACGTAAATGATCATGCCCATATTTCATCGCAATTAAAATACTACACGTCAGTGCAAGTGTAACCGCAATAACAGCGATTGCACCCGTGAATGGAACACTTACACCGGTTACAACTGCGGCACTAATCGTACCTGGCCCAATCATAAACGGCATGGCAATCGTTCCTACCAAATGTTCAGGAGCACCTCGCATTTCCCCAATCGTTTCTGCACCCTGAAATACATAACGATAACCAATAACGAGAAAGATTAATCCACCAAAAATCTGGAATGATTCAAAGCGTACATTTAAATAACGACTAAAAATATTCTCACCACCCCATGCAAATAATGCAAAAACAGCAAAAGCAATCAAACTTCCTTGAATCAAGGCTTTATTAAAGACTTTTACATCAGTGTTACGAATCATCCCGACCATGTACACACTCATTAAGAAGGGATTCAATAATGAAAAAAACAATGCAAATGCATGAATATAAGGAGAAAACATAAGACGTTGATTGCCGTTAAAAAAAATGATTTAAAGAATCAAAATGAGCTTACAATCCAAATCACATTTTTAGATGAACCACTTTTGTGGAAATGAAATTTGACTGACTCATTTTTCAAACTTAACTACAGTTAGAGATAGGAACTTACTATTGCCACTTATGTGAACTCACATCTATGCCTACCATCAATCAATAGTCAGCGAGTAAAATGTAGCGTCCATCGCAATAGAAAAAGATGACTTCTCTAATTTTACAGATCAAATTATTTTTTAACTTGCATCGCATGTATATGCGAAGTTGTGAAAATGTAAAAATATACTTATTTTTTAAACAGAATTTTAAAGCTGCTCCCAACATCAGATATCAATGGCTATTTTCTAACACTGATTTTGGATTTTCCGATATCTGAATTGCAAAGCTCAACAAATATCGGAACTTGTGTATCAAATGACTTAAAACTTATGACATGATCACGATTGATCATCACTTCAAGATTTTGGTGGGTTATTCAAGATTGCTAACATCGAAAAAATACCTGCTTTCGTACCATATGGAATCGCAGATAAATCGATTTCAAAATCTCCATTATGTGCATTAAAAGGCAACTTCTTTTGCTTAAATGCTTCAATAAATCGCTGAGGCTCTGCAATACCCACATGAATATAACTATATGCATTCTTTTCATTATGAATAACAAGATGATGAACATCTTCTGACCCCATTATAGATGGGAGAACATTTTCATCGAGTAAGTATTTAGGGTTTTCTATCAGTCCTGAAGTCGATAATGCATTTTTCACTACTTTAGTTAATGCAACATCATTATCCAAAGGATGTGCCCAACCTTTGAATTCAGTCGTTGGGTATTTATCTTTTGGCATATTATAAGCATAAGCAATACTTTCATTGATGCGTGTAATTCCATCAATCATCAACTTACGATCACGTTCATTAAACCAACGCAGATTAATTTTAAGTAAGGCTGATGCAGGTATGACATTGTTATTGCTTCCTGCTTGAATAGAACCAACCGTAATCACAGCTGCATTTTTAGGATCAATGCCTCGGCTGATAATCGTTTGGTATTGGGTAATCGCGGTTGCCGCCATCACAATCGGATCTTTGGATAAATTTGGCGTAGAACCATGCCCGCCAATACCATGGAATGTGACATCAAATTGATCTGTTCCTGCCATACGAACCCCTGTTGCAGCAGCAATGACACCAACGGCAACAGGAGCAGCATGAATACCAAATAGATAATCAGGTTCAGGAATCTTATATTTTTTATAGAGCCCATCATTGACCATTGCTTCTGCACCTAAAATTGGTTCTTCCGCAGGTTGCCCAATAAAGACCACCGTTCCTTTCCACAGATCTTTATGTTCGGCAAGAAACTTTGCTGTGCCTAACATCCATGCAACATGAGCATCATGCCCACATGTATGTGCAACGGGTGTTTCAGTCCCATCATCCAGTTTTACAATCTTATTACTGGCATATGGAAGCCCTGTTGTTTCTTTAACAGCATTGGCATCCATGTCGGCTCGGTACATGACAATTGGACCATCCCCATTTTTCATGACAGCAGCAACACCCGTTTTACCAATCCGTTCAGTGGTGTTATATCCATAGGATTTAAGTTCTTTTGCCACAATAGCTGCTGTTCTAAACTCCATAAAACCGAGTTCAGGGTTTTGATGAATATCTTTAAAAATTTTGACAAACTTATCATTATTTTGGCTGACACTTTGCTCAATCAATTGTTTGGTGTCCTGAGCATAGCCTTGCACTATTGTACCAAACCCCAAACTACCAACAATTAGAGTAGATAGAATTCTACGATGCATCATATATTTATCCTTTTTGCTTGAAGTTTATAATTATTGAGCTCAAATTTTCATCTAAAAAATACAGACTTACAATAGGGTCTGTTGACATTTCACTTTACAAGCTGTCGCTCTCATTGTGACAGAGGACATTTTTAGACGATATAGGTATGTCTTGCTCACTGAGTAGGCAAAACATACCTCAGCGGCGGCAAAAATGTCCCTGTCCCGTAGGGTTATGGCTAAAGCTTCCCTAAACTGCGTTATGAAACTCGACAAGGAGGGATTCCTTTACTATGTTTCATACCGTGTTTATGTCACTTTAGCCAATAACACAAGGTATGGCTAAAATATCAACAGACTCTACAATATTATTTTTATTTAGATTTATACTCTTGATAATGAATTTAAAATATTGTTATTTTATAAACACTTAAACACTTAAACACTTAAACACTTAAACACTTAAACACTTAAACACTTAAACACTTAAACACTTAAACACTTAAACACTTAAACACTTAAACAC
>NZ_JAKZGD010000014.1 GCF_022549495.1 Acinetobacter sp. ANC 4805 | reverse complement strand
TGATCTTCTCGATGATTCGTCATCATCAAGCTAGGTCGGCTATGTTACTCTAATCTATACTAAAGTCAACAGGTAATTTCGATATTTTTAAAACCCACCAATCACTCCAAGAATCTAACCTTTCTAGCCAAATCCTTGTTTCTCAACAAGTTTTTATCCGCATCACCGCCGATGGATGTGCATTCTACAGCATTTCAGGTCCAACGCAACACCTTTTAAAAATTTAATAATTCGGTTGTTTTATTTTTAAACCATAACCAACTCAAATTACTGATTTATATCATTTAAATTTATTTAACTACTTTAAAAAACAGCTTTAATAACATAAGTAACTGTAATTTAAAGACTTTTTGTTAAATATGGATGTAATTCCATCTAATTTTAAATGATCACATAAATTAAAGCAGAAATATTTCATTCATATTTCTGCTTTGCTTTTTATTTCTTAGTCTTTATCTGAACACTCATAATTTTAATTGGTTGCTTAGGGACATTTTGATGCATTCCATAGTTACCTGTAGGAACACTAACAATTTTATCAACAATATCCATTCCTTTCGTTACTTTACCAAATACAGCATAACCAGCATCCATTTGTGAACGATTTAGGAAAGTGTTGTCAGCAACGTTAATAAAAAATTGACTCGTAGCAGAGTTAGGATCACTAGTACGTGCCATTGCTAAAGTACCGCGTGTATTTTTCAAACCATTATTTGCTTCATTACTAATAGGTGCTTTAGTTGTTTTCTCAATCATATTTACATCTAAACCACCGCCTTGAACCATAAAGCCTGGAATAACACGATGAAAGATCGTACCTGCATAGAAGTTACTTTTTACATAGCTTTCAAAATTCTTTGCAGATATAGGGGCTTTATCATCATAAAGCTCTATCTCAATATTCCCCATACTGGTTTTCATATCAACCATCGTATTTGCAAATAAATGGCTGCTGGCTAATAGTAGGCTCGTTGTAATCAACAACTTTTTCATGATTGCTTTTCTCTAATTTAGATGAGTGGTCAGTTGTAAATCATAATATTAAGTTTACAAATTTATTTTTGCTATTTCTTATTTGTTATCTGAAATAAAAACCTATGTTCCACGTGAAACATAGGTTTAATTAAATTAATGGTGCTTATCCCAAAACTTTCTAAAGTTCTTTGCAATCTCAATGGTATTCCGTTTAGCCTTGCTAGAAACAGGCGTTAAGTTAATAAACCCATGTGTTTGATCTGGATAATCCACATAATCAACTTTAACACCACTTTGTCTTAACTTATGGCTATAGATCTTTCCTTCATCATGTAACAAGTCATGACCCGCTGTAACCACGAAAGCTGGCGCTAATCTTTTAAGATTACCAAAGGTTGGAGAAATTAATGGATCATCTAAAGCAACTTGATGATGGTTTGAATAGTATTTGGTAACGTAGTCCACATCTCTGCTTGTTAACACTAAACCTTGACCATAGGCGTAGAAAGAAGGGTGTTTACTTTTAAAATCAACAACTGGATAAAAAAGTAATTGTGCTTGTGGTGCATAGGACTTTCCGACAGCATTTTGTGCAACCACGGTACTAATATTCCCACCTGCACTATCACCTGCAACAGCAATACGGTTTTTATAAATTTTAAGTTGACGGCGATTTTGATATACCCATGCCAACGCATCTTCACAAGATTTAATCAATAACTGTGGTGATGCTTCAGGTGCAAGCGGATAATCCACACTCAAGACTTGTACTTTTGCATACTTGGCAATCAGGCGACAAGCTTCATCATGTGTATCCAGTCCACCCACCACAAATCCACCACCGTGGTAAAACACGATCATTGGTAGTTTTTTATTTGTGGCTGGGTGATAGTGTCTTGCGAAGACTGTGCCACTCTGTAAAGGCAGACGAATATCTTCAACAGATTCTATAAATGTCGATTTGTTTAGAATTGCGAGCATTTGAGCGTCAAACTGACGTCGAGACTCAATTGGATCGTCTCCAATAAAACCTATACGTCCTTGTTTAATTTGAACCGCCATTAAGCACTTAGTGAACGCATCTAAATCTGGGTATTGGTAAGGATAGCCTAGAAGCTTAGCAAGAGATTCTTGTACGATTTTGGGCAACTTATCTAATGCTCGTGCAGCAGAACCTTGTCCTTTGTCTAAAATCATCTGAATTTTCTGAGGTAATGCTGACACGTTCTTCCCCTTTCTCGCTCTGTCCATAGTTCTTGTTCCGATCGACTATATGCCTTTATAAAGTCGTAGATCAAGATAAAGAATTCAAAATTATGCTGTAACCTAAATGGCTTGCTTTAAAAAGTCATTAACCATTCTGCTAATCACTACTTGCTTTTTATGCCAATAGATATTGCTAAAAATATAAAAATACTTTTAAAGCGACGCTCTATTTCTAAACTGAATTGTATATTCGACTCAGCTTGAATCTAAAATATCGATATTGATTGGTTTAAACTAATTGGGTATTTAAGCCCACAAGATATAACGCCAGAGCAAGTTTAATCACATCCATTGCTACATAGAGAAAACAACAAATTTGCATCTATGACAACAAATCAAAAAGAGGAATAAAGCTATTTTTGATTTGAATCACCTCAAGTCCATATCTACAGATAAAATTATTCATTTCACCAACCCACCTATGATCTCGCCTCCGCTTTGCATTCTATGTCCGAGATCAACTTAGTAAATAGCAGAATCAAATCCAATATGGAAAACTTAGGTTCATAGAAATGACCAAAACAACTGGCTAAATGATTTGGATTTGTTGGCAAGTTTCATCTATGTTGTCGTTGTTATCCAATCAGAAAACCGTATCATTGTTTTTTAAAATAAGCAGAAAATAAAAAAACCGTGAATTATTCTCACGGTTTCAAGTATGTTCTAGTGTGTATTTAAGGCCATTGCATCTCACCTTTAACGACTTTAGCGCCTAACTCTAAACTGCCAGATTCAGCTAAATCTGGATATTGTTTTTGCATCATTTGGATTAAATCAGCTGAGCTTTTTGTTGCCTTCGCAACTTTTTCATACTGTTTTAAATAATCAATTGAAAAATTAACGGCATTCAATCCTTCTGCTGCCCCTTCTTTCATATGTGCAGGCACAACAACTTTAGGATTTAATGCTTTAATATTTTCTAATGCTTGTATTACTTCATTGCGATCTTTTGTCGTAGGTGTATCCGCCATCCA
This sequence comes from Acinetobacter sp. ANC 4805, assembly GCF_022549495.1. Classification (GTDB taxonomy): domain Bacteria; phylum Pseudomonadota; class Gammaproteobacteria; order Pseudomonadales; family Moraxellaceae; genus Acinetobacter. Next base: position 57,867 of record NZ_JAKZGD010000014.1, on the reverse strand, counting down.
TAAATGTATACCTGATGAAACTGGAATACCCCCAACAACCGCTTTGGTACTCGGAATCCATAAATAAGTCAGTTCTTTTTGACCTTTAATTTCGATACTTTCATTTTCTAATTTTAAAGTTTTAGCTGTGTATGCTTGCGGAACAATAATTTTGCTCGGTGCATTGGCGCCCATTTTCGGTCCCCAATACGCGACTTTCAACGCTTGTGTATCCTGAATATGTTTTACCGTTTCTGGTGTCGCAATAATTTGCACATTCGGGAAGTATTGTTTAAAGACATCTAAACCAAAATAGAAATCTGGATCGCCATAACTGACAAAAATAGTTTTCAAGGTTTTCCCACGATCTAAAATATCGGCAGCAATACGCAAAGCTTCTGATTTAGAGAATTGGGCATTGACTAATAAGACTTCTTTATCCCCTTCAATTAAGGTAGACGTCACACCAAAGTGTTCAGGTTTTGCTAAAAAATTTTGGATTTTTAAATCTTGTGCAGAAGCGACTGATGTTGCTGCTAAAGTAGTTAAGGCAATCGTATAAAGTTTGATATTCATCTTATCGTCTCCAATCTGATAAGAGCTACTTTACGTTGCAATTATTGCTGAATAAACACACTAAATTAAGATAAAATGTTGCATATATTGCAACAATGATAATAAATATGGATACCTTAAAAGCCATCCAAGTCTTTGTTTGTATTGCCCAACAAGGCAATCTTAGCAAAGCCGCTGAACATCTCGATTATTCGAAAGCCATGGTCTCTCGTTACTTAGAACATCTCGAGCAAACGTTTTCAACTCGACTGTTTCAACGCAATACGCGTAAAGTTTCACTGACCCCAGCAGGCGAAAAAGCATTGTTGTATTGTGAAAATATTTTACAACAGCAACAACTTCTCGAAGGCTTAGCTGCACCTGAACAACATCGCGGTACGATTCGCTTTACCTGTGGCTTGTTTTTATTTCAGTTGGGTGTCAATGAATGTATAAAACAATTTAAGCAACGTTACCCACAGATTCATTTTGACGTGTATTTAACTGAAGATACCGTCGATCTCATGGATGCTCAAGTTGATCTAGCATTACGTATCACCCAAAAAGTCGCGGATGGTTTAATTGCACGCCCCGTCTGCCAAATCGAATCGGTCTTTTGTGCGCACCCACATTATTTACAAGACCACACTCCCCTGTTACACCCAAGCCAACTATTGCAACATGAGTGCATTGCACATCACACACATAACCAATATTGGACCTTATTTGATACAGATCAGCAACCGCAGAACTACCCTTTAAATGTTAGCTTTAAAAGTAATGATGTGATTGCGCTTTACCAAATGTGTCTCAAAGCTGAGGGTATTGCGATGCTACCAACTTTACTGGTGCGCAAGGATATTGCGCAACAGCATTTGCAACAGGTATTTACAGATTTTTCTGCACCTGATCTGACCTTGTCCTTAGTCTATGCTTCAAGGCAACATTTACCCAAAATGACTCAAGAATTTATTGCTTTCGTGATCGAAAACTTAGGTTTTTACTTAAATCAACAAAATTAAAAGATTTAAATCAACCTGAACGCTTGAATTTTGTCGCGTTGCCCATACTTCATCCCTATCTATGAATGACGAATATGTGGCGGTTCGGGTTTGACCCTATAAGCATTCACGCTAAAAGGACTGTACATGTTTAAGAACCTTTTTAAACGGAGATCATCAATGGCTAATGAGCACAATGAGCAAGCTCAAGACATTCAAAATGAGCAACAAACTGAACAAACTCAAGCTGAAGGTGTAGAGCAAGCAAACGAGCTTAGCGTTGAAGATTTACAAGCGCAAATCACCAAACTTGAAGAAAGTTTGAAATTAGAAAAAGCTCGTACAGCCAATGCAGTTTATGAAGCACAGAAAAGCGTAGAACGTATCCAACGTGAATCTGAAAAGCATAAAGAAACCGTGCTAGAGAAATTCGCAAAAGAACTTTTGGATTCTGTCGACAACCTTGAACGTGCGATTCAAGCTGCGGGTGAAGAAGAGACACCTGTACTTGAAGGTGTAAAATTAACGTTGAAATCACTATTAACTGCACTTGAGAAATTTGGCGTGGTTGAAGCAGATACCCAAAATGGTTTCAATGCCGATTTACACCAAGCGGTGGGCATTGATCCAAATGCTACTGCCAATCAAATTGGCACTGTTTTACAGAAAGGCTATACCTTAAATGGTCGCCTACTCCGCCCAGCAATGGTTTTGGTCGGTCAGTAAAACCTAGTTTTTTGAGAGTTTTTTGATTTTTTTTCATAAATATGCTTGAAAAAAACCGATTCACTCTCATATCGAATAACAAGCAAATCCCCTTTTTAAGTCTCCTTGACCAAAGAGGAAATTAGGGGATTCACAAAATTTTAGAGGAACATCCCAAATGGCAAAAATTATTGGTATTGACTTAGGTACTACCAACTCATGTGTTGCTGTACTTGAAGGCGATAAAGTAAAAGTAATCGAAAACGCAGAAGGCGCACGTACAACTCCATCAATCATTGCATACAAAGATGGTGAAATCCTAGTTGGTCAAAGTGCGAAGCGTCAGGCTGTCACTAACCCAAAAAATACATTGTTCGCGATCAAACGTTTAATTGGTCGTCGTTATGAAGATCAAGCGGTACAAAAAGATATCGGTCTTGTACCTTACAAAATCATCAAAGCAGACAATGGCGACGCTTGGGTTGATGTAAACGATAAAAAATTAGCACCTCAACAAATCTCTGCTGAAATCTTGAAAAAGATGAAGAAAACTGCAGAAGATTATTTAGGTGAAACGGTTACTGAAGCCGTGATTACGGTACCTGCTTACTTTAACGATGCACAACGTCAAGCAACTAAAGATGCAGGTAAAATTGCAGGTCTTGATGTTAAACGTATCATTAACGAACCAACTGCTGCTGCGCTTGCGTTCGGTATGGACAAAAAAGAAGGCGATCGTAAAATCGCGGTTTACGACTTAGGTGGTGGTACATTCGACGTATCAATCATTGAAATCGCTGACCTTGATGGCGACCAACAAATCGAAGTGTTATCAACCAATGGTGATACTTTCCTTGGTGGTGAGGACTTTGATAACGCATTAATTGAATTCTTGGTTGAAGAGTTCAAGAAAGAACAAAGTGTGAACTTGAAAAATGATCCACTTGCGTTACAACGTTTGAAAGAAGCTGCTGAAAAAGCAAAAATCGAGCTTTCTTCATCGAATGCAACTGAAATCAACCTGCCATACATCACGGCTGATGCGACTGGTCCTAAACACTTAGTGATCAACGTAACGCGTGCGAAACTTGAAGGCTTGGTTGCTGATTTAGTTGCTCGTACCATTGAGCCTTGCCGTATTGCGCTTAAAGATGCTGGTCTTTCGACGTCTGACATCTCTGACGTAATTTTAGTTGGTGGACAGTCTCGTATGCCACTTGTACAACAAAAAGTACAAGAATTCTTTGGTAAAGAGCCACGTAAAGACGTGAACCCTGACGAAGCAGTTGCGATTGGTGCAGCGATTCAAGGTGCGGTATTGTCTGGTGACAAAACTGACGTACTTTTATTAGACGTAACACCGTTAACACTTGGTATCGAAACCATGGGTGGCGTATTAACAGCAATCATTGAGAAAAACACAACGATTCCTGCGAAGAAATCTCAAGTGTTCTCTACTGCTGCTGACAACCAACCTGCTGTCGACATTTCAGTGTTCCAAGGTGAACGTAAAATGGCTCAACAAAATAAATTGTTGGGTAACTTCCAATTAGGCGATATCCCACCTGCTCCACGTGGTGTACCGCAAATTGAAGTATCGTTCGACATCAACGCTGACGGTATCTTGAAAGTATCGGCTAAAGATAAGAGCACTGGTAAAGAGCAATCAATCCAGATTAAAGCAAACTCAGGTTTGTCTGATGCTGAAATCGAAGCAATGATTAAAGATGCTGAAGCGAATGCTGAAGAAGACCGTAAGTTTGAAGAGTTAGCAAAAGCACGCAACGAAGCGGATGCTTTAGTGTCTAGCTCGAACAAAGCAGTGAAAGATCTTGGTGACAAAGTCACTGAAGATGAAAAAACTGCAATCGCGACTGCGGTTTCTGAGCTTGAAGCAGCAACCAAAGAAAATGATGTTGAAGACATCAAAGCGAAAACTGAAGCTTTACAAAACATCTTGATGCCGATCACTCAACGTGCTTATGAACAAGCACAAGGTGCTGGCGGTGCAGAAGGTTTTGATCCAAATGCATTCCAAGGTGGTGATGCAGGTCAACAACAGAAAGCGGACGATGGCGTTGTAGATGCTGAGTTCACAGAAGTAAAAGACGACAAAAAATAATTTGTCTCTTTAAAAAAAACCGCGCTTTTGCGCGGTTTTTTTATGTTTTAAAGTTCTGTATTTTGATCAAAATACAGTTCGCCTAAAATCGGCATAAACAAAGGTATAACGCCACAGGCTTTTATTTCATCAAGAAACTCAGGAATGTTCACCCCAGGTAATAACTGTGGTGGTGCATCAATCGGTGTCACCATGCTATCCCAATGACATGGAATAATGTATTTGGGTTTTAGCAAACGCACCACATCTTTGACATAATTGGGGCGATATTTCCGTCCAATCGCACATAGACAGACGATATCTGCCTGCCTGCCCTGCAACTCTTGTTCAATAAAATCGGCTGAATCAATATGTACAACACTAAGCTGCCCCGTATTAATCCACCAATTAAAAACTTGCCCATGCCGTAGATGATGAAATTTCGGTGGAAACGGTGGTGGTGTGGTCATATCCCCTGGTAATGGAACACGACCAAACAATGCTTTACCATGAATGGATGGCAGACCAACCACTTGCCATTTTCCACATTGAATCGCTTCCCGCCCCGTTGTCTCAAGCATTTGTTGCTCAGATAAACCTGCTGATCGTCCATACATTAAAGTTGCTTGCGAACCAATTAACCTTGCCCCAGTTTGTTTACAAAGCTCTGGTGCATCCAGAATATGGTCATAATGTGCATGCCCAATCAGTACATCATCAGCGTATGGAATATATTGTTTAACTAATACTGGATCACTCAATAACGGTTGGCTAAAGGTTTGCCAAAGATTAGGACGGCTAATAAAAGGGTCAAGTACAACTGTACGATGCTGATCAGAAAGAATAAATCCCGCTGTCCCCAAATATTTAATTTTTAAATTTTCAGCTTTTGCCTGAGCTGGAGAAGTGGCAACCCATGTTGAATCAGGTGCTTTCAGTAAATATTTCAGCATGCATATTCCTTTGCATTTTATGTGTTGATTGGTATTTGATCAAAGTCTCGTAAATATGGCAGCTGTAGACATGAATAACAAGTAATAGCCAAAATTCGAGCACATTCAATTATAATCAATCAAGTAATATCAATTTGATACAGCTAAAATATTGTATGTATAATCTAAAGCATTAAAACATCACACTATTTATAAAAATGAAAACTGACCCCATTATCACCAAAACCAAATTTAGAGGAATGCTTCTTGCATCTCTACTCTGTGTCTTTATTAGTACAATCTTTGATGCATATGATGAAACATCCATCTTGATTAATGAGGCTTTATCAAAGGATCCCCAAAACTGGGAGTTAGCCATTACCTTTATTCTTTCAATTGGTCTTTTTGTTGTAGCGATAGGTTTACTTCTATTCAAAGAATGGGCAAGAAAATTATATGTTTATAGCTTTTTCCCTCTCTTACTCATTTATCTCTTACCTAGTTTTTCTTGGATATTCATATCGGGTCTAGGTGCTATTTTTTATGAAATAAGCTGTATTCTATCTACATTAATCTTGGGAATTTTGATTGTACCAAGCCTATACCAACCCTTATTTAAAAAAAATATTGAATGAAACGAATAATTTTTATTGTTATCGCAGTTTTCATCCTATGGTCGGGTTATCAAACTCACCAACACCCTCAACTCAAATTTAACTCATTGGCCGACCGTATGAGCAGCCCACTAGATACACGACTGCATTATCGAATTGCTGAAGTCGACTCTCGTTTTAAACTAAGTATTGAACAGGTTAAAGCAATAACTCAGCAGGCAACTCAAATTTGGAAAGATGGTACTGGGCAGGATTATTTTGTCTATGATCCAAATGCCAAACTTGCAATCCACCTGATTTATGACGAACGCCAGTTTGAAAGCGAACAACGTCGAGAACATTTAAATCAGCTCGAGTCGAATCAGCAGGTTTGGCTTGATAAAAAAGAACAATTAGATCAAATTGAACGAGAAGTAGTTCAAAATAAACAGTTTTTAGATCTCAAACAACAGCTGTTAAATCAACAAATTCAGCAATACAATCAAGAACAGCTCTCTACTCAACAAAATCAATCTGCTTTTGAAAATCCTGAATACGCTCAACAACGACAACAGGAACTACAGCAAAAAATTGAATTAATTCAACAAGAAATAAATACACATAATCAAAAAATCAATCAATTAAACCAGCAAGTTGATGAACTTAATTCACTTAATCAACAACTAGATTCCTCCGTCACACAATACAAACAACGCTTTCAGCCCCATTTATTCCATAAAGGTTTATTTAATGGTAAACAGATATTAATTTATGAGTTTGAATCTGAAGATGATCTAAAATTAACGCTAGCACATGAATTAGGTCATGCCTTGGGTCTACAGCATGCAAATGATCCACAGGCGTTGATGTATCCAATGATGCAGGATCAAGATATGGCTCATTTCCGTCTGACTCCAGCAGATCGTAATTTGTTGTTAACGAGATAAGCTCAACAAGGCTGATGATCTCATCAAAGCAGAAAAAGGTTAAAATTCCAGTGGACTTTAAATGTCACAAACAAACAATTTTTCACTAAAAAGTAAAATAATTCCCATTTTTTCGTAATCTTTACAAAAGTTAACAATTTGATGGTTTTCTCACTTCCTTTTAGGGAGTTTTTATCTTTTTAAATTTAATACTTTGATATTCTTTGATTTAAGAATAAAAAAAAACAAATATGCTCCTTTTTCATTCTGTAAATCATTCGATTCATTTTTTTATTTATTAGAAAAAAATCACACTTTTTACTTATATTTATTAAATCTATAGCGTTTTGACGAACCCAAAAGATTGCTTAAAAATAAGCTTTATTCAGGGGGAGATTACTCATGCGCTACCATCATTTTGCTTTTTTTGCTGCATGTATATGTATGGGAATATCTAACCTCAGTTATGCGCAAAATAACTCAACAAATACTGACACGCACACACATGAACTGGTGAAAGCTCCTCTACATTATCGTATTGCTGATATTGACCCTCGATTTAACTTAAGCACACAACAAGTACTCGAGTTAACCCAACAAGCTGCTCAGATTTGGGAAAAAGAAACAGGTCAACAACATTTTATTTATGACCCTCAAGCAGAGTTCACGATTAATCTCATTTTTGATGAACGCCAACAACGCAGTACTGAACGTGTTCAAAACCTAGATCAACTTAAGCAACAACAAGGGCAATGGGAACAACAAAATAAACAGTTACAACAGTTCAAAGATGAGGTTCAAAAAACTACCCTTTTGATTGCCAGCAAACAATCTCAACTGGCAGCACAATTTCAACAGTATAATATTGATGTACAACGTTTTAATCAGATGCGTTCTTCTTCTAAAGAATTAGCAGACCAGTTGACCCAACGTCAAAAAGTATTGCAGCTTCAATCTGCTGCGTTGCAGCAAGAAGTTCAACAGCATAACCAGAAAACTCAACAGCTGAATCACGATATCAAAATACTTAACCAAAATAATAAACAATTGGTTGCCTCAGCCAATCAATTTAACCAGACCTTCGAACCACGCTTGTTTCATAAAGGACATTTCAATGGTAAACAGATTTATGTTTACGAGTTTTCATCTAAGAATGATCTACGTTTAACACTTGCACATGAATTTGGACATGCGCTAGGGCTAGAACATACCAATGATCCAACATCATTGATGTACCCCATCATCCAACAGCAAAATATTCAGAAATTATCACTCACAGAAGCAGACCGAGACCTTGTTAGGGCAACTACCCCGATCCTATCTGCAAGCAACTAAGTACATCTCTTCCTAATAAACTGATCAGTTAATATATTTGGTAGCATAAAATGGCACTTATTCTTGTGAAATAGATCGTGCTTGAAATATTCCTCGTGATTTCAGATCTCAAATATGTCGCCACACATTAGAAAACGGAACGTAAAAAGAACTTTCAACCAACAAATAGTAGTTTAAAACGACTTCCTTTTTGTGGTTAAGCCTCAATCATTAAGATACAACAGCTATATAAGATGATGTTTTTAAAAGATAACAAGAATGAGCAATTCTTTTGATTTATTCATGCTATTGTGGTGTCAAAATATCATCTTAGTCTTAATGGAGATCAGCATGAGCTATTATCATATCTTAATTGAAGTGAGTGACCACATCAGTACGATTGAACAGACTCGTGATATTGAAATTTTGGATATTCAGGATCTTAGTCCATATCTTCATTCGATTTTGATCCCCTATTTCAATGAGCATGAATTAGAGCTTGAAGATGAAAATCTTGCGTATAATGAAGTGTTGCATCTCGAAATCAAACAGACGCTCTTACCAATTGAGCACTTGATTGAAGAAGAACAAAAACAATTACCAAGTGATACCGATGTCACAATTACTGCCTATGAGATTTTTAATGACCGTGATCTCAGCCAAGATGTCACTGCTGTGATTTTTGATATTTTAGAAGCTATAAAGCTAGATGCTGCTCCCTAAATAAAAAAGGTCTGCTCATACGCAGACCTTTTGACTTGCTTCAATAGATTTTTATTGCATCATTTGCTTGGCTTGCTCTTGTCTAAATGCACGTAAAATCTGCTGTCCAGCGCGACCTGTTGGATTCAAACCTAAACGACTTTGCTCTTGACGAATAGCTTGACGACTTTTATCCCCAATCAATCCATCTACAACACCAATATCATAACCGCGCTTAACCAAAAACTGCTGAATTTCACGACGCTCTGCACGAGACGTCCCCGCATCATCGGTTGGCCATGGTGTTAAAAATGACGCCCCGCCCTTCAAGCGATCGGATAAATGGGCAATCGCCAAACCATAACTTTCAGCGGCGTTATAACTATAAATCGCATCAAAATTTTTAAAGACCAAAAATACTGGGCCATTTGCTCCTGCTGGTGAAATCAACCCCGCTGGCGTACTACCCGATAAATTACCTTGAATTAAAGCTGTACCATCAGCACGTATCAGTCCTTGCTCAATCCAACTATTTAGAGATTTTTTATTACGACGACTTTCACCCGCAATCGACATACCTTGTGGAATTTTCACTTCAAAACCCCATGGCAATCCTGTTTGCCAACCTGCTTGCTTTAAAAAGTTTGCAGTTGAAGCCAAAGCATCTGCTGTACTTGAAACTAAATCACGGCGACCATCACCATCAAAGTCTACCGCCAAACGTTCATAAGTCGATGGCATAAACTGGGTATGCCCAAATGCACCTGCCCAAGAACCATAAAGCTGATCTTGGGTTAAATCACCGCGCTGTAAAATACGCATCGCGGCAAAAAGCTCACCTCGGAAATAACTTTGACGACGTCCCTCACAACTTAAAGTTCCTAATGCTTGCAATAAAGGATATTTACCTGAAATATCTCCATAATTACTCTCTACTCCCCAAACTGCCACCACAGTTTCCGCAGGTACGCCATAAGCCTGTTCAACCCGATTTAAAACAGCACGATGTTGAGCAAGTTTCTGCTTACCTGTTTGGACACGCTCATCATCAACCAAACCTGATAAATAGTCCCAAATTGCAGTTGAAAACTCAGGTTGATAATTTAATTTATCAATCACTGAATAATCGGGGTTTAGGTTTTGGGTATAGCGATCATAGCTCGAAGCCGAAACACCAGAAGCAATTGCTTGCGAGCGTAAATTTGCTAAGCAACCTTGAAAATCTGAATTTGAAGTATATGTACTCGGACGTGAAACAATTGTTGCAGAAGGAGAAAATGCTGCACCATTAATCACAAGTTCAGCATGTGCCTGACTGAAAAACGTAAAAAAGGCAGTGCCTAGAAAAAAAGAAAAATAATGTTTCATGACTTAACCAAAATATTTGAATTCAAATTTCCATATCACCTTAACACGCTGCTTGAGTATGTATCGTTTGGAAACGTAACTTTGAATTCATTTTTTGTTTTTAAATTTAAAACGTTATGTTTAAATTCAAAATGAACACATGTTTTTAAATTTAAAAGCTACCAACACCGCAATTTGAATTCAAAATACGCAATTCAACCAACAGAAATTTTAAATTCAAAAGATAACTTCATATCGATCATATTTTTGAATTCAAAAACCCCCACTCAACTTAAATTCATTCCAACCCATTAAAACAGCTTAAATACACCAATTATTCCTTACATTTCATAAAATTAAGATCAAAAAATAAATATCCACAATCTAAAAATTTAAATTAGAAGCACAACCATACTCGTATTTTTAAATTTAAACCGCACTCTTTCACAACCAACCTAATTTAAATTCAAATCTTTCACATAATTTTAAATTCAAAACCAACCACCAAGTTATCCACAATCTATTTTACATTTCATCAACCAGTGGCATAAAACGATTAAAAAAAGACTCGATGAAAAATTTCATCGAGTCTTTTTTATTTAACGAATCAAGCCCAATACAGGACATTTATAAGGCACTTTATTCCCAGTACCCTGTATAGCTCGATAAGTAAGCGCATGTAAATTTTTACGATATGGTACAGCTTCAGGCAATACAATATCCCATACCAAACCCAAATTATTGAGTGCATTGAGCGCCCACCAACCTGGGTCTGGCTGGTTTGCATAGATACCCAAAATTGCTGACTCTGGATAAGCATGGTGATTGTTATGCCATGATTCTCCCATCGTAATATAAGAAGCCCACTTTACGTTATGCCCCTGAACTGCAGCACCCACAACCTCATTATCCATTTCCCCATGATTATGGGCAAAATAACCAATCAACCAATGACCTGTAACAGACACCACTATACGAGCTGAAATCCCCCAAATCACCCACGCAGCCCCACCGCAAGCAAATAAAATGAGTGCTAATGGCAACTGCTGAAACATCCACGTTTTTTCCATAAATCGATAAACAAAATCATCTTTTAAACGGGATTCAGGCGTAAAAACAGGAGGATGTTCGAGTTTCAGATCACAATGTAATTGCCACCAACCATCCTTCAAAATATTCTCGCCATGACGTAAATAGGAATGACAATCTTTCTGCCTTTGTGCCCAATCCCTTAAATCATGTGTATGTACCATGCCAAACGGTCCAGCCAACCCAACAAGCACACCAAGATGAACCAAGAAATACTCCAACCACTTAGGGCATTGATAACTATGGTGAATCAACTTACGATGCATTCCCAACGAATGACCAAAGCATAGTGTAAATGCTGTCGCAACAAGAAAGACCAATAAAGCATCGAGAGAAAAAGTTAGCACCCCGCCCACCACAGCGATCAGCAAATGACTAAACACCCATAAAGATTTTACAGGCGACCACTTCACATCACCATCAAGCGCATTCGTTAAAGGGTTTTGCATTTTTATTCGAGCAATTTCAATTTTGTCAGACATAGACAATCCTTAAAGTTTATAAAAATTTTTGAATTTAATTTCTCTTTTCATCAATTAGAAGTAAGGCTTATTTAGCAAGTAATCGATTTTTTTATACAATATCAGGAATATCTTAACCACGCGTCATTATTTAAATTCAAATCTTTTACATAATTTTAAATTCAAAACCCACCACCAAATTATCCACAGCCACACCCACCATAACAATCCATAATTTTTTAAATTCAAAAACTTTAAATTTAAAAATCATACGCAATAAAAAAAGCGATCCGAAGATCGCTTTTAGATAATGTGGATAAGTTTAGAGATTCATATCATCTGTTAGCGCTAATGGCACAGGCAAAATCTTTGCCAATTGACGACACAATACGGTCAATTCATCACTATTGTTCGGCATCAAAGTAATATGACCAAGCTTACGACCTGTACGCTCAGACTTATTATAAAGATGTAAATGCGCACCTTTCAGTGCCAAAACATCTTCTGATTTCGGGTGTTGACCAATGATATTAATCATCACTGTTGGACGAACAACATCGGTTGAACCGAGTGGCAAGCCTGCAACCGCACGAATATGATTTTCAAATTGCGAGCAAATCGCACCTTCAATTGACCAATGACCTGAGTTATGGACACGACATGCCATTTCATTGGCATATAAACCTTGCTCAGTCACGAACAGTTCAAGTGTCAATACACCCACATAATTGAGGTGATTCAACAAACGAGTAATATAATCTTGCGCAACTGGCTGTAAATCTGTGCTATTTGGTGCAGGAACAATAGAGTGTGACAAGATACCATTGTGATGGTGGTTTTCTGCCAAAGCCCAAGTTTTCACATCACCATTTTGTCCGCGTACTGCAATAATCGACACTTCACGGCTGAATTTCACAAAACTTTCAGCAATCAAGCTTTTTGCAGGCCCTAATTCAGCCCAAGCCGTATCAATTTGATCCTCTGAACGTAACACAAACTGACCTTTACCATCGTAGCCACCTGTTACGGTTTTTAAAACGATAGGTAATCCAAGCACAGCCACGGCTTGCTTTAAGCTCTCTAAGCTATCCACAGCACGATAGGGTGCAACTGGAATAGCCAATTGATCAAATAAAGCTTTTTCAGCCAAGCGGTTTTGGGCTGTTGCTAAAGCAAGGCGAGGAGGGTGTAGTGTTTTGGTTTGGGTCAACACATCTACGTCGGCAACAGGTGTATTTTCAAATTCAAGGCTAAAGACATCGGCACTTGCGATGAAATCTTGTAAGCCTTGTTCATTTTTACTGGAAAATACAGGACCTAAAATTGCTGCAGGACAATTTGTTTCTGCTTCAAAAAAAGTACATTGAAGATTGAGTGGTAAAGCTGCTTGCGCCATCATGCGTCCAAGCTGTCCGCCACCAAAAATACCGATGGTTTTATTCATGATTGGCCTCGTTACACTTGACCAGGAATATTATTGCTCGATACTTTTTCCGTTTGTGCACTACGGAAATCAGCCACATTTTTAGCAATATCTGGACGTGTTAAACCAAGAATTTGCGCCGCAAGAATCGCAGCATTGGTTGCACCTGCCTGACCAATCGCTAAAGTCCCCACAGCAATACCCGCTGGCATTTGTACAATCGAAAGTAATGAATCCACGCCATTTAAAATCGAAGATTTAACAGGCACGCCAAGCACAGGTAAATCAGTTTTAGCAGCACACATCCCCGGTAAATGTGCCGCACCACCCGCACCTGCAATAATCACCTGAATACCACGATCACGTGCTGTTTCAGCATATTCAAACAAACGATCTGGCGTACGGTGCGCAGAAACCACTTCAGCTTCAAAAGGCACACCCAATTGTTTGAGCATGTTAGCGGTATGTTCAAGTGTTGCCCAATCTGATTGAGAACCCATGATAATTCCGACTAAAGGTTGGCTATCTGTTGCGACCGCATTCATTGGCTTTTCCAAAACATGATAAAAATAGAGAAGTATCTCGACTTACGCCAAGTACAAAGGAAGAAATTGGCAAATATTATAGCGGTTTTTTCAAGCATCCCCAACTAAAGAACATTTTTACTGATCCCCAAAAATTAGCTTTGATGACGAAAAACAAAATAGACACAGCCCATTAAACAAAGCATCGCCCAGACATAATCCAACTTGAATGGTTGTTTAAACAGAAAAATCATAAAGGGCACAAACACAATCAGCGTAACGACTTCTTGGGTGATTTTCATTTCGCCCAAACCCCAACCCTGTTGATTTAATAGTTTAGTTGCAGGAATCATAAAACTATATTCCAATAGGGCAATCAACCAACTAAACAAAATCGCTTGCCAAAGCGGCGCATTGTGTAAAATTTTCAGATGCCCATACCACGCCATCGTCATAAAACAGTTAGAAATGATCAACAAACATAATGCTAAAAGTGTAGGGCTCAATCGGATGTCCTTTTATAAAAATAAGGGCTGAATCATTTGCATTTGAATACATCAGAATAACGTTAAAATCACTCAATTTTAAGTTAATAACAACAACGAATTTTGACTATCTTTTCAATGTCAGCCTTGCTATCGTTGCGATTGATTTTTATTGATAACGACAATCATACACACGAGATTAGTGCTGTATGCAAAGCAGTGGAGAAGGCGCATTATGCATCTGCATATTTTGGGTATTTGTGGCACATTTATGGGGTCTTTGGCTCTATTAGCACGAGATTTAGGACATAAAGTCACAGGCTCAGATGCCAATGTTTATCCACCGATGTCAACTCAACTAGAAAATGCGGGTATCGGGTTAATGCAAGGCTATGATCGTAGCCATTTACAACCGCATCCCGATCTTGTCATTGTCGGCAATGCCATGAAACGTGGTATTGATGCGATTGAATACATGCTCAACGAAGGACTCCCTTATATTTCAGGTCCACAATTTTTAGCTGATCATGTACTACAAGGCAAACATGTACTCGGTGTCGCAGGTACACATGGTAAAACCACAACCACAACCATGTTGGCTTGGGTATTGGATCAAGCAGGTTTAAATCCGGGTTTCTTGATCGGTGGTGTGCCGTTAGGTTTTAGTGAGAGCGCACGTTTAGGTGGTGGAAAATATTTCTGTGTTGAAGCCGATGAGTATGACTCTGCCTTCTTCGATAAACGTTCTAAATTTGTTCACTATCATCCAAAAACTGCGATTTTAAATAACCTTGAATTTGATCATGCCGACATTTTTGATGACCTCGCTGCCATTCAAAAACAATTCCATCATTTAGTGCGTACCATTCCAAGTGAAGGTCGTATTATTGCCCCGATTACTGAAACCAATATTGATGAAGTGCTAGAACAGGGCTGCTGGACGCCTGTGGTTCGTACTAGTCTTGAGCCAAATGACCAAGCTGCTTTATCTGCGGCGCTGATCAGTACTGATGGCAGTCATTTTAACGTGCTTGAACACGGTCAAGTGATCGGTACAGTCAAATGGAATATGACAGGGCAACATAGCGTTGCCAATGCTTTGGCGACGATTGCTGCGGCGCAACATGTCGGTGTGTCGATTGAACAAGCTTGTGAAGCTTTATCCAACTTCGGCGGTGTTAAACGCCGTATGGAGCTGTTAGGCACGGTGCGTGGCATCGAAGTCTATGATGATTTTGCCCATCACCCAACCGCAATTGAAACCACGCTGGACGGCGCACGTAAACGTCTAGGCGAACGTAAGTTGTGGGCGATCATTGAACCACGTTCTAACACCATGCGTATGGGCAGCCATAAAGATAGTTTGGCACATTCGGCACGTTTAGCGGATGAAGTGATTTGGTATCAGCCAGAGGGCTTGGATTGGGATCTACAACCTGTCATCTCTGCGTCATCAAACAAGGCTGAAGTCAGCCGTTCATTAGATGACATCATTGCCCGCGTGGTCAATGAAGCAGGTGAGGGCGATGCTGTAGTGATCATGTCCAATGGTGGTTTTGGTGGATTACACCAAAAGTTGATTACGGCTTTATCGTAATCTAGCCGGTAGCCTATTTTCATCATCTAATTTTGTCACGGTATTCACTATCGTGACAGGCGGCATGGATGCCGCCAGTTGAGCAGCGGTTACATGGATGTACCCTCTGCTCAACAAAAGATTTTTGTTACTTTTCATCTTTGAAAAGTAAGGAAATGCCTATACCCAAACAAGTCAATGATTCAGCCTATATGAGGCTGTGCAAACTTGTCGAATAGAGATATCTCCCACCCACTTTAAATTGCAATCAACTCAGTTTATTCAACAATTTCAACGGCAAAATCTTCATTGCAATCCCCATTGGCAACCACGGCCACTGTGGCACATACGCCTTCACAGGCGCTTTCTCAATTGCTTTAACCAAAGCCTTACAACCCGTTTTCTCATCCACCTCAAATGGTAACTTCTTCGCACCTTCATTCAACTCAGTTCGAATATAACCAGGGAAAATCGTCGAGACTTTAATTGGGGTATGCAGTAACTCAGCACGAATCCCTTCAGCCAAATGTGCCACCGCTGCCTTACTGGCGGCATAGGTCGATAAATGCTTTGGTAAACCACGCATTGCACTCATAGAAGAAATCACCACCAAATGCCCTTTATTTTGCGCTCTAAAGATTTCTACTGCTGCTTCACATTGCGCCAATGCCGAAATAAAATTGGTTTCAGCCGTAGCGCGGTTTACATCAAAATGACCCTTACCAATACGACGACCTTCGCCCACACCTGCATTGACAATAATTCGGTCAATTGTCCCAAAATCTTGCTGAAACGCTTTAAATACCGTAAACACATCATCGTAATGAGTGACATCCAATACCTTGATACCCACTTGAATTGAATACTGGCCTTGTAATTCTTGCTTTAGTGTTTCTAAACGCTCTAAACGTCGTGCACACAATGCCAAATTGTAACCTTTAGCCGCAAATTCACGCGCCATGCCTGCGCCCAAACCCGAGCTTGCCCCTGTAATTAAAATGGTCTTTGCCATGCCTGCCACCTATATTTTTAAATCCATGTTAAAAGTTCAGCATCACGTGTTTTTAAATAATGATGCTCATTAAAGCTCAGTAATTGCAAACGTCCATCTGTCCAACGTAGTGTGGTAATACTGGCATTGGCAATCGACCAATTTAGCGCAAAGATCTGCTTTGCATTCAAACCCAATACTTTACCTACCGCCACAGAAATCACGCCGCCTGAACTAAATACGACGGCTTGACGATGCTTTGTCATATCAATACTTTCGCAAAGCGATTGCAGTGCTTGCTCAACACGTGATTGAAAGCCTAACCATGTTTCATGATATTCATAGTCATATTGCGCTCCAATCCAACGATCAATCGCACCATCAAAAATTTTAGCGAGATAAGCACGTGGATTGGCAAGCAAATCGACATCTTGTTTGAGCAATTCAGGCTGATTAAAACGCGGTTCATATTGAGCAAATACATGCTGATGATCAAACTCATTCCACGCCGATTCGGTTTGAATGGATGCATTATGGAAACTTTGCGATAAAGCGAGTTGCGCCGTCTGCTGATGACGTTGCATTGAACCTGCAACCACTAAAGGCGTTTGTTTTAGGGTTTGTTTAAAAAAATCACCCACAACCTGTGCCTGTTGTTCACCTTTAGCTGAAAGCTGATCATAGCTCGCTGCACCAAACGACGCTTGCCCATGCCGCACCAAATAAATCGTGCTCATTGTTTTAAAATATCCTGTAGTTTTGCAGCATATTCAGGAATCAACTGCTGTGCTTCAGTATTGTTTTGGGTTATCAGTTTTAAAGCCCGAATATGTAAGGCATGAATCAAAATCCAAAAACCCTTAAAGGCGGGATTATCAGTTTGCTGATGGTAATAACGATAATAAATCTGTTGCGCAATCACAGCTAATCGGAACAAACCAAACACTTCATAAAAAGCCCAATTCGTTGGTTGCAAACCTGTTTTTTCCAGATAGTAATCCACCACCTGTTGACGTGTCAGCATACCTTTTAAATTGGTCGGTTGACGGCGACTTGATTTCATCAGCACATCATCATCCTCTTGAATCCAGTAGGCGAGGGCACTGCCCAAATCCATCAATGGATCACCAAGTGTCGCCATTTCCCAATCTAGTACCCCAATCACTTGAGTCGGTTGTTGTGGATCTAAGATGACATTATCAAAACGCCAGTCATTATGAATTACACAAGTTTTAGAATCGGCAGGAATATGTTGCTGTAGCCATTGGCGAACAAAGGCAAAATCAGGCACATTCGGCGTGAGTGCTTTGCTATAACGTGCATCCCAACCTTCGACTTGACGGCGACAATAACCTTCACCTTTGCCCAGTTGTTCCAATTCTGTACCTTGATACGGCACTTGATGCAGCTCGATCAATTTATCTAGAACATTCAGGCACAATTGCTGTACCTGTTGCTCATCTAACTGTAATTCTTTCGGTAAATTGGCGCGTGGAATGATGCCCTCAATCCGATTCATCACATAGAAATCACAGCCAATGACGTTCTCATCTTGGCACAATGCCACCATGTCAGGCAGCACAGGGTAGAACGGCGCCAGATGTTTTTGTACCAGATATTCACGCGCCATATCATGCGCTGATTTGGCTTTAGTTCCTTTCGGCGGACGGCGTAAAATCAGATCTGCATTGTCATATTGCAGGCGATAAGTCCAATTGGATGCACCCCCCGAATATTGGGTCACTTGTGCCTGTCCTTGTAGATTTACACCTTGGTCTTTTAACCACATTTCCACTGCGGAAATATCCAGTTCTTCGCCATGACGAACCTGACCACCAACATCAATCACTGCCATTTTCTTATATCCTTATCAACGACCATAGCCACGTTTTTTGAGTTCTAGTTTAGCAATCATGCCCTTATGTACTTCGTCTGGTCCATCAGCTAAACGTAAACTGCGTGCTTGATTAAAAAATGCAGTCAATGGGGTATCACGTGACACACCTTCGCCACCATGAATCTGAATTGCCATATCCACCACGTTTTGCAATACGGTTGGTGCAACGACTTTAATCGCTGAGATTTCCGTGAGTGCCGCCATATTACCTAAAGTGTCCATTTTGTAAGCGGCATACAGCGTTAATAAACGGGCTTGGTCGATTTGCACACGTGCTTCCGCGACTCGTTCTAAATTGCCGCCTAATTTAAGTAACTCTTTGCCAAAGGCTTTACGTGACATACCACGATCAATCATTAGCTCCAAGGCTTTTTCAGCAGCACCGATACAACGCATACAATGATGGATTCGCCCAGGCCCTAAACGCCCTTGCGCAATTTCAAAACCTTGTCCTGCGCCACCAATAAAGTTACCGACAGGTACACGTACATTGTCAAAGCTGACTTGTCCATGTCCATGCGGTGCATCATAGTCACCAAACACGGGGAGCATTCGCTCAATCGTGACACCTTGCGCATCAATCGGTACTAAGACCATCGAATGTTGATGATGACGGTCTTTGCTCTCGTCAGGGGTATAAGCCATGAAGATAATCACTTTGGCATTGGGATCACCCAAGCCCGATGACCACCATTTACGCCCATTCAGGACGATTTCATCACCATCAATCACCGCCGTGGCTTGCATATTAGTTGCATCACTAGAAGCCACCGCAGGTTCAGTCATACAAAATACTGAACGAATTTGACCCGTGAGTAAGGGGTGCAGCCATTGTTGTTTTTGCTCGTCACTGCCATAGCGCCACAACACTTCCATATTGCCGCTATCAGGCGCATTACAGTTAAATACTGTCGGGGCGAGCAAACTACGCCCTGTCAGCTCAGCAATATGTGCATATTCCTGAACGGATAAACCTGCTCCAAGTTCAGCATCAGGCAAAAACATATTCCATAAGCCAGCCACTTTAGCTTTATTCTTGAGCTGTTCGAGCTGCACTGGCCATTGCCATTTCGTCCAGTCCCCATCGACATTTAAATGATGCACTTCATCCCAAAATGCTTTTTCAATTGGTTCTATTTCTTGTTGAATAAAGGCTTGCGTTCGTGCAATAAAATCCTGTGTGCGCTCAGATAATGCAAACATTTGCATCTCCCTTAAGATAAAATTTAGCGAAAAAATCATTCGCTGCTTTACATCACCATAAGCGAAAATTTATTATGAATGAAATGATTTTATTTTATTCAAAACTATGAATCAGATTCATAATAGCAACCCATTGGAAGTGGGACATTTTCATCGAATTGATATTAATTTATATCCGCTTTTTATTGCGATTTTTGAACAAAAAAGTATTTCTAAAGCTGCACAACTGCTCTGTATCAGCCAATCTGCGGTCAGTCATGCTTTACAACGTTTACGTGTACAACTTAAAGATGAGCTGTTTGTGCGTAGTGGGCAAAAAATGCTACCCACCCCCTATGCCGAGCAAATTTATCAGCCAATCCAAATTGCATTATTGGCCATCCAAAATATCGCGATTCCCCAACAAGATTTTCAACCAAGTATGCTGCAAAGTATAAAGATTGCGATTCATGATGAAATCGAACCCATTATTTTTCCTCAATTGGTCAATCACTTTGCGAAACAAAACCTGAATATCCAGTTTTTTAGCTCTAAACTCGATCGTAAAAATATGTTGGCTGATCTTTCTGCACAACAAATTGATTTTGTGATTGATTTAGTACAGCCGTATCAAGCCAATTTACAGTTTGAAAACCTGATTGAAGATCATTTTGTGGTCTGTACTCAGCAAGCTGAAATGGATTTATCCTTGTATTTATCATCACCACACATTGGTGTCTCATCACGGCGTACAGGCTTATTATTGGAAGATATTTATCTTAATCGCCAACAATTGTCTCGACAAATTTTTCTACGTTGTCAGCATTATGCAACAGCGTTACAAGTCTTGGCACAATATCCAAATGCGATTCTTACCATCCCACAAAGTATCCTTAAACATTTGCACTATTCAAAGGATTTACAGATTCATGCGCTCCCCATCGAGTTACCCAAAATCAATATGGGCATGTATTGGCATGAGCATGTAAAATACAATCCTCGACATCAATTTTTACGCACAGAGATTTTGAAAATTTTTAATCCTGACTTAATTTGCTGAAGATTTGCACATTTGCTAAAAATGTGTAATTCTATATACACATTTGGATGTCACCATCCATACAAAATTCGTTTGACAAGGGGAGTAGCCTCTCCAAGCCTAAGGACTGAAATTTAAGTGCTTAGGTGTCAGAGTTTCGTCATTACACTTTGCAAAAAGTCGGACTCTGAGCATCACAACCCATCGTGATGTAGGCAAGACCTTGATCATGTTGAAACAGATGTATTTATTCATCTGGCAACTGGTCAAGGTTTTTTTATGCCCAGTTGCCAGATAGGGAGTTGTGATGGAAACTATCGGTAATCTATGGCTGTACGTCGTATTCTTCGGCCTTGTCACAGTCATGCTTTTGGTCGATTTTTTAGGCTTTAAACAAAAACAAAATCAAGATGTTCCAATCAAGCAAGCCGCTTACTGGAGTATTGCTTGGGTCACTGTAGCAACGCTATTTGGTGGAGGCTTGTGGCTCTATCTACAGCAAACAGTAGGGCTCACCCTTGCGAATCAAAAAACCATGGAATACTTCGCAGGTTATCTACTGGAAAAATCACTGGCAATTGATAACGTCTTCGTTTGGCTCATGATTTTTGCAGCTTTTGCAATTCCACCTGCATTGCAACGTAAAATCTTACTTTATGGTGTATTAGGCGCGATTGTTTTAAGAACCATCTTTATCTTTATTGGTGCTTGGTTCGTTCAAGAGTTTTCTTGGGTACTTTATATCTTCGGTGCATTCCTTGTGTATACAGGTTTTAAATTCCTGAAAGGACAAGATGAAGAAACCAATATTGAAGACATTAAATTACTCAAATGGTTACGTAAACATATGCATATTACCCCACAACTTGAAGGTAATAAATTCTTCGTTCGTCAGAATGGCGTGTTATGGGCAACACCTTTATTTCTAGTCTTAATCTTAGTTGAAGCTTCAGATGTCATTTTTGCGGTCGACTCTATTCCTGCTATTTTTGCGGTGACCAGTGACCCATTCATTGTTTTAACTGCAAACTTAATGGCGATTTTGGGTTTACGTGCAATGTTCTTCTTACTTGCTGGCGCTGCATCTAAATTGCATTATTTACCTTATGGCTTAGGCATTATCTTATTATTTATTGGTGCGAAAATGCTATTGCTCGATGTATTCCATATGCCAATTTGGATTTCACTCGGCTTTATTATTGTAACTTTGACAATCACTGCGTATTTGTCACTGCGTCATAATAAAAAACAATTGCAATCTTAATGCACAACTCAAGGCATCTCATGAAATTTAGATGCCTTGTTCTTTAAAAGATCAGAACAGACTATACATTAAAAAAACAGATCAATATGATATGTTGGTTTATCACTTTTATCTTTCTTAATCAGAAACATAATAACCAAGGTTAATTCACATATTGATATTAACCATGCCAATTAAAATGAGTGGGGTTTCATGCGTTCCAAAAAAATTAGTCTTGTGGTTGTGCCATTATTATTATCTGCCTGTAGTCATAATGACGGTCCACTGGTACAAGATGTCTACAACAACCAATACGACTGTGCAGCTGACTGGAATACGGAAACCTGTGAAGAAGAAAACCATTCAGGCAACAGTGATTCAAGTGCGGGGGTTCGCTATTATGGTGGTTTTGGTTCAGGTCGTTATTTAGGACCACAATATTATCAAAATAACCGTGAAGTTTCGTTCCGTGGCAATACTTTACATCCACGCAGCAATCTCAGCGTGGGTCAACCCTCAATTTCAACCACTGCAAAACGCTATTCTGTATCATCCCCCATTCGTGGTGGCTTTGGTCGTGGCGGCTCATCATTTGGCGGCTAATTAAAAGACTGAAACTCAAGATGAAAAGAAAAATTTTAGCACCCCGCACAGACTGGCAACTCGAACACCAAAAAATTGGTTTCGATTATTTTAATTTACCTTCACTTGATGGCTCAATTTACTGGTCAGAAGGAATTGCCTACGAATTTACACTGAAGCAAATTGAACAGCTTGAAGATGCAGCCAATGAGCTCCACCAAATGTGCTTAGCTGTGACAAGTGATTTGATTCAACGCGGTAATTATCCTGATTATTTCCAGATTCCATCTGCCGCAATTGCACATATCGAGCAGTCTTGGCGACACAATGCGCCGATGCTATATGGACGTTTTGACTTTGCTTATGACGGGCGCAATATCAAAATGCTGGAATACAATGCTGATACCCCCACAGGACTGTTAGAAGCCTCAGTAGCACAATGGCTCTGGATAGAACAGGTATCAGGAATTCCAAATCGCGATCAATTTAATAGTATTCACGAAGATTTAATTAAACGTTGGAAAACGATTCTACCGCGAGGCAGTCATGTGCATTTTGCAGCCTGTCAGGAGGCAGGGCGAGAGGATTGGGGCAATCTAGAATATTTAATGGATACGGCTTTTCAAGCGCATCTACAAGTTTCTGAACTTTCAATGGAAAATATTGGCTGGAATGGACAAAGTTTTGTTGATCTGAACAATCGACCGATTCAAAACCTATTCAAGTTATACCCTTGGGAATGGATTTGGGAAGAATCATTCTCTCAATATCTGAGTCCGCAATCGAATTGGATCGAACCATGTTGGAAAATGCTGCTCTCTAATAAAGCAATTTTAGTGGAGCTTTGGAAACGCTATCCAAATCACCCTCTTTTAGTTGAGACCCATCATTTTGATCCACAGCAAAAACTCTCTGGCAAATGGGTCAAAAAACCGATTTTAGCAAGGGAAGGGGCGAATATCCGAGTGTTGCAAGATGGTCAAGATCAAGGGGCTGCTTCTGGCAGTTTCTATTTTGATGACTATGATAAATATGGTTATGTGGTGCAAGAATGGGTAGATACTCCATTATTTGCAGGGCAGTTACCAACGCTCGGTTTATGGATGGTCGGACATCAATGTGCGGGCATGTCAATTCGAGAAGACTGCTATGACATTATCGGCAATGATGCCCATTTTGCAGCGCATTATTTTGTGGAGTGAAATAAAAATAAATCAAGCAAAAGAATTTGATCAAGCTCTCAGAGCCTTTTGCTATTTTTCTTTGATTGTAGCCTTTGCTTCAATCTTAACAGTCGCTTATGACAAGCTGGTTGGTGATGCAGAGTAAGATCAACAACTCCAGCAAGCAGACACAAGGACAGAAATAGTATGCTCGCGTTATTTGAGATGTTCTAAAGCCGTATCTTTGATTGGATTTCTACGCCAATAATAGGGCTGAAAAAAGCGAATCAATAATCGCCATGGTGTCATCCATACAATACGCACATTCGTCTTTTTATTATTAATTATCCCTTGAGCTAAATAGGCACAGACTTTTTCTGGAGGATCAATAATAAATAAAAATAGACGTTTCATTTTCTTCCAGTTCTGGACATTACCATTTTGCCATGAAGAAATCAGTAAATCCGTAGCAACCATACCTGGACTGAGTGTTCCAACCAAAATCGGAGTAGATTTACTTTCCCTATAAAGTGCCTGACTAAAATAACTGATTGCTCGTTTTGTCGTGCCATATACCGTCATGCCAGCACTCCATTCACCTCGACTACCCCAACCCTCCATATTAAAAATCTGTCCAAAGCCCTGTTTTAGCATGCCTTGTAAAGCAATTTGTGAACCTAACATCGTTCCCAAAAGATTCGTCTGTAGTACGCTATTCAGTTCATATTCCGTCATTCCTATAAATGCTTGGGTGGCATGACAATTACCTGCATTATTAATCCAAACATTGATTCTGCCAAAATGCTGAATGGCTGTATTCCATAACTGCTGTAACTGATCTTTTTGTGTGACATCACAACATAAACCTAAAATATTTTTGCTCTCAAACTGCTCAGTTAATTGCTGAATTGTTTGTTGTATTTGTTCTTCATTTCGAGCTGAAATCACCACAGCCCACCCCAAACTCAAAAAAGCTTTTGCCAACCCCAAACCAATCCCTTTACTACTCCCCGTAATCACCACACAATCCAGCAAACTCACATTACTCATGCATCTATTACCTATGGTTAATTTAAATCTGACTGACGAGATAGCATTAGAAAAATACAAGATAAACTGATCATAGCAAGATTCATGACCACTGGATTAAAAGCACGAAGCAAAGTATCTGGAAGCAATAGCCCAATTAAAATAAGCAGAAAAAGTAGTCCCAATATACTCAGATAATGCATAATCTTGTGATAGATCATCATAAAGCAAAGCCCAAATAGTATTTCGGCAATTCCTGTGGCTTGACCTGCCAACTTAGCAAATTCAGGTGATAACCCCATCCATTGCCAAACTGCAATTTCATCAGGACTGGTAAAAATTAGTTTAGGAATCAATCCTTGATAGACCCATAAAACTGCCAAGATGATATTGATAAATTTTAGAATAATGGCATCTTTCATGGCACACCTCTCAGATCAAAATTATACTAATTTAAATCGTATGCGCTGCAACCCGTTTCATATAAGACACCAAACGAGTGAAAAATAAAATTTGCAGGAAAATGGTAAAAGCCGAAACACACCATTCGTACCACATTTCAAATGCGGTTTGCGCTAAACCAAAATACTGATAAATCGCCAATAACACCACACCAAAAACCACGCCAAATACGGTATTTTGCATCAAAATAGGAAAGGACAATGCCGTGATTCTATTCAAAAAATGAATCCCTTGATCACCACCATTGGCTTGATACACCCTCTGCACACCGATCAACATAATCACAAGTGTTAATACTGCTTCAACCCCAATTACACGAACATCATAATAAGGCGAATACATACCATAGTAGTACACCGCACTCACCACCAATGCCGCTGCGAGATAATAGTTCTTATAATGTTGTTTACTTAAAGTATCCTCAGCCAACTCATGCGCTAACGCTTTGGTATTCCAATAATACATGCTTATTTTTTCCAAAAAGTATAATTATTGCTGACAATTTACCCATTTCCACTCAAAAGTAAAGTGAGTTGATTCAGTCAATTACTCACATTTACACACGTTCCATTCGCTTAAATTAGGAGAATAATCCAGTAAACTCGACAAAATCAGGTACAATCAACCGAAAAAATAAATTGGTAGGTTGTTATGACTTTGGCTACTCCCATCACAGTTATTCGTGGTCGCTTCTTAGATATTCAAAAAATCGTTTCTCAAGCGAGTGAAATTGCAGATCAAGTCCGTTATATCGAAGATGGTGTCTTGATCACTGAACAGGGCAAAATTCGCTGGTTTGGAACATGGGAAGATGCTCAAGCACAGTTACCTACACAAATTGAAATTCAGCATTATCCAGAACAATTGATCATTCCAGGCATGATCGATACTCATATTCATTTCCCTCAAACTGAAATGGTTGGTGCTTACGGCGAACAACTCCTGAGTTGGCTGAATACTTATACCTTCCCAACTGAAATCCAGTTTAAAGATAAAGCCTATGCGCAGGAGATTGCCAAATTCTTTGTGCAAGAACTCCTCAAAAATGGTACGACCACGGCATTAGTTTTTTGTACGGTACATCCTGAATCGGTAGATGCTTTATTTGAAGCCGCAGAACAGCATCAGATGCGTCTCATTGCAGGTAAAGTCATGATGGATCGTCATGCACCTGAAGCACTGTGCGATACCGCAGAGAGCGCCTATGATGATTCTAAGGCACTCATTGAGAAATGGCATGGTCAAGGTCGTGCGCTGTATGCCATCACACCACGCTTTGCTCCAACTTCTACACCTAAACAACTTGAAAGAGCAGGGCAACTCAAAGCTGAATATCCTGATGTTTATGTACATACACATCTAAGCGAAAATAAAGATGAAATTGCATGGGTTAAAGATTTATTCCCAGCGCAAAAAGGTTATCTAGATGTCTATCATCATTATGGCTTAACGGGTCAGCGTTCTGTGTTTGCTCACTGTGTCCATCTAGAAGATGCTGAATGGCAATGTATGCATGAGACTGACTCTGCAATTGCGTTCTGCCCAACCTCAAACCTGTTCCTCGGCAGTGGTTTATTCCCATTGAAAAAGACATGGCAGCAACAGGTTAAAGTCGGTTTAGGAACCGATATTGGGGCAGGGACTTCTTTTAGTCTATTGCAAACGGTCAATGAAGCTTACAAAGTACAACAGTTACAGGGCGACAAATTATCAGCTTTCGAATCACTATACCATGCAACACTCGGTGGCGCAAAAGCGTTAGACTTAGATGACAAGCTAGGCAATTTCAACGTCGGTAAAGAAGCCGATTTTGTGGTGTTAAATATTAAACCAACCGCATTGCAACAATTACGTCAGTCTCGCGCTAAATCACTTGAAGATAGTCTATTTGCTTTATTTACCATGGGGGATGACCGAAATATTGAGGCAACCTATATCTATGGACAAAAAGCCTATAGCCAAAACTAAATTTCTAAGCAAACAACGGCTTGGATTTCTACTATGGGCTACTGAATGTGCTGTTCTATTGAACCATGACAGTACACTTACTCAAAATGAAACATCTTCTTCACCATCAAAAGGTGCATGAAATGTGATTTTGTTTTAAAATTGCCACATTAGCTCAAGATTACGAGGTGTTGCAGGTCAACACCTTTTTTATTTTCCCTTTTTTAAGTTTTAGGAATCTACCGATGACCATTGCAATGCGCATTATGATTTCGAGTGAAGAGATTCAAGCCAAAGTCAAAGAACTTGGTGACAAAATCAATGCACACTATGCTCAAAGTGATAAAGAACTGGTATTAATTGGTTTGCTGCGTGGCTCAGTCATTTTTATGGCAGATTTATGCCGTTCAATCGAAAAACCACACGAACTCGATTTTATGACCGTGTCTAGCTATGGTGGCGGGACGGTTTCAACCCGCGATGTCAAAATTTTAAAA
Source organism: Acinetobacter sp. ANC 4805 (assembly GCF_022549495.1). Lineage (GTDB taxonomy): Bacteria > Pseudomonadota > Gammaproteobacteria > Pseudomonadales > Moraxellaceae > Acinetobacter. The sequence continues at coordinate 30,122 of NZ_JAKZGD010000014.1, read as the reverse complement.
GACCTTGATGGTGAAATTCACGGTAAAGACGTTCTCGTGGTTGAAGACATTATTGACTCAGGCAATACCTTGAGCAAAGTGGTTGAAATGCTTAAAACACGTAACCCGAATTCAATTGAACTGTGTACTTTAGTGAGTAAACCATCACGCCGTGAAATTGATTTGGACGTAAAATTCTTAGGTTTTGAAGTCGAAGATCGCTTTATTGTTGGCTATGGACTGGATTTTGATCAGAAGTATCGTCACCTTCCTTTTATCGGTGAAATTGGTCTTTAATCAATACATGCTCTAGCGATATATAAATTATAAGCTTCATCTTGCGCTGTAATCAAAGCAGTGCATTACTCAGGTGCTAAAAGCACCTTTTTTATTATTCTTTGCTTAACTCAATCCAACAACTGCACAAAAATACGACATAAATAAGGAATCTTCTACAGACAAAATACGATCTAATCTAGCAGGATGTACGAAATATATTGTTAAAACAAGGAGAAAAGGCGATGTGGTCTCTCATTGTAGCGATTGTGGTGGGGTTTTTTGCAGGTTTAATTGCGCGTGCATTACATCCTGGTGAAGATAAAGCAGGCTTTATTGTGACAACGTTATTGGGGATTGCAGGCTCATTACTTGCGACTTATGGCGGTCGTTTACTTGGGTTTTATGGTGAAAACTCAGCTGCCGGTTTTATTGCATCTGTGATTGGTGCGGTGATTATCTTATTCATGTATAAATTAATCACCAAAAAAAGCTAGAACAAACTGATACTCCCAATCCATTACAATCAATGGATTGGGAGTTTTCTGATTTAGAGTCCTAATTCCTTCCAAATCATCTGAATTTCCTCAGCACTTCGCCCACCAACCATTTTCAAGCCATTCCCGAATATCAGCGTTGGCGTTCCTTCTATGCCTAATTTCTTCCCTAATTCTAGATTGCGATCAATCGGATTAGCACAGCTTTTCTCTTTAGGCTGTACATTCTTTTGCAATAAGTTTTTCCAAGCGTAAGCTTGGTTAGGATCACACCAAACCGATTTTGAGATCGCAATTGATTGCGCTTTTAATGGGTAGATAAAGGTGTAAATCGTGACATCATTGAGCTTATCCAGTTCAACTTCTAATTTTTTACAATAGGGGCAATTCGGATCTGAAAAAATAGCAAGCTGCTGTTTACCATTGCCTTTTACAGTTTTAATTGCATCTTTTAGAGGAAGTTGTTTCCAGTCAATTGAATTTTGCTTTAGAACCAAGTCCTTGGTCAGGTTCTTTTGATCTTTTAAACGAACCATCGAACCAATAAACATATGTTGAGCTGTTTCATCCAAATAAATAATCTGTTGATCTAAACTTGCACTGTATAAGCCTGTCATTTCTGTCGTTTGGATATTGCTCACATGGATATTAGGATATTGCTGATTTAAATTATTTTTTAGGGTTTCCACATTTGCAAAACTTAGCACAGACAAACTACTTAATAATGAAAATACCCCAATTCTTCTAAACATGACAGATACTCAATTTAAAAATCAGCACTATTCTAATCAGGCTTGATCCGATAAACCGCCTAGCTTACCGAGTAACAACTAAAACCCAACCAAGCACTGCGATGTTTCACGTGGAACATCCGATTTTTTAAGGGTAGATTCACATCACAGATAAAAAGACTATTTTTGGTAAAAAGATGACAAAAATTCTCACACCATATTGATATTTATGCCATAAATTAAAATCAAACTAGATCGTTTGGTTTATTTTTGGAATAATTAAAGCACAATCAGCAAGGCAACTTCTGTGTTTTCATTATGCTTGAATAGACAGAGATGAATTACAGAACTTTTGGGGCTTCATTTTAAAGAAATAAGGATATGTTTTCCTTTGCATGATTACTTTTAACTTCACATCCTCTGACTGTGTTCAGTCTTGTCTTAAAATTTAGGTATACCCATGTATAATTCGGAACTATTAGAAGAAGCCAAAACGTTTATGTTTCATATGCTGACCAAAGTGGTCGAATATGGCGGCTCAGATTTATTTATTACAGCAGATTTTCCACCGAGTATAAAATTACAAGGTTTGATGCGCCCTTTGGGACAGCAAATCTTAACAGCAGAAAAAACTAAGCTATTTGCATATAGCCTAATGAATGAAAAACAACGCCAAGAGTTTGAAAACGAATGGGAATGTAATTTCGCTATCAACATTCCTGATGTATCTCGCTTTCGTGTTAATGTATTTAAACAACAACTTCAGATTGGCATGGTCATCCGAACCATTACCTCAGAAATCCCAACCTTCCAAAAGCTCAAACTCCCAGAATCATTGAAAAATGTCATGATGGAAAAACGTGGCTTAGTATTAGTCGTTGGAAGTACGGGGTCAGGTAAATCAACCTCATTGGCGGCAATGATTGATTATCGTAATGAAAATTCTGCGGGGCATATTATTACGGTTGAAGATCCCGTGGAATATGTACACAAACATAAGAAATCAATGATTACCCATCGAGAAGTCGGTGTAGATTGCCATACTTGGCACCATGCTTTAAAAAATACCTTGCGTCAGGCACCTGATGTGATTCTGATCGGCGAAATCCGTGATACTGAAACCATGGAACATGCGATTGCTTTCGCTGAAACAGGGCATCTGTGTTTAGGGACGCTCCACGCCAACAATGCCAACCAAGCCTTAGATCGAATCATCAACTTCTTTCCAGATGAACGTCGCAATCAATTACTGATGGATCTTTCATCCAATATGAAAGCCATTATTTCTCAACGTTTGGTACGTACTCAAGATGGTCACGGTCGTCGTGCAGCGGTAGAAATTTTACTAAATACGCCGTTAATTGCAGAAAATATCCTGAAAGGTCAATTTCATAATCTCAAAGAAATTATGACCAAGTCTCGTGAATTAGGTATGCAGACTTTTGATCAGGCTTTATTTGATTTATATAATGAAGGTGCAATTAGTTATGACGAGGCATTACGTAATGCTGACTCACTCAATGAATTGCGTCTACAGATTAAACTGAAAAGTACTCGCCAAGAAGGTGTTCCTGCTAGCGCTGCGACATCACTTAATATGGTAAAAGAGGGCGAACAAGAAGAAGCTTGATATTAACGCAGCTTAGATAATAGAAATAAGTAACTAAGCTGCTTTTTACTTTATATTGAGGAATATAAGATTAAAATATAAATTAATTGATGATTTTTTAAGAATCAATAGCGAATTTTTTCTTTAAAGCATGCCAATAACTCACAATCTTATTTTTAAAATTTATAAGAAATGCTTTAAAGCCTAATTCTTTTTTATCTTGTTGTTTCAACCGATCTTGCAAACGTTTTTCTTTGGCTTGAATTTCAGCGAGTTTCTGTTCTTTTGCTTCTTTCTCTTCTTTTAATTTATCTGCTACTGTCTTCCCTGTACCCTTACAAGGCTTTGATTGAAATACAACGGCGCCATTCTCTTTGCATTGATAAACTTCAGTTTGAGCATAGATAGAGAGAGATGATGTTAAAAATATGCAAAATATAGCCAAAATAAAATAATTCACGGTATATAACCTAATATTCTCAAATTTAATAAATTTATAAAAACTCAACCATATTAATTCATATGCATAATAAAGATCAAAGATATGCCATTAAAATAATGTAAGAAAATAATTTTTATTTAAAATATCACGTTATTTTAAAATTAAAAATGGTTATATCCTATCTAAAAAAACCATAAAAAAGCACTAAGTTAATATCTTAATGCTTATCTCGCTTTCTAAGCTCGAACAATTATTCGAAATAAATTACTTTCCAATACAAAACGAACCAAAAATCTTACCCAATAAATCATCGGCACTAAAATCACCCGTGATTTCACCTAATGCATTTTGAGCCAAACGTAGTGACTCTGCGACTAGTTCACCCGCATTAAATACCACAAGTTGCTCACGAGCTTCCGACAAATAGCGCTGAGTGCGCTTCATTGCGTCTAAATGGCGCGTTCTAGCAATAAAGGTGTCTTCCTCAGGTTGAAAGCCTGCATGCGCTGTAATCGCATCTATGAGCGCCTGAACACCCATATCTTGTTTCGCTGAGACACGGATATGACGAAAACCTTGATAATCGCTCAGTTCTGCAGCCTGATCTGTTAAATCACACTTATTACCAATCAACAACAACCGCTTTGGTTCAAGATGATCGGCAAAATATTGCTGTGCTAACTGCAAAGGTTCATCACCTTGATTTAAATCATAGACCAACAGCAATAAATCTGCCTGTTCAATTTCTTTGATGGCACGACGGATTCCTTCTTGCTCGACAAGATCACCCGTTTCGCGCAAACCCGCAGTATCAGTTAAAGTAATCGGCAAACCATTTAGACTGATCTTTTCATGTAAAACGTCACGCGTTGTTCCTGCAATATCCGTCACGATCGCACGCTCATGCCCCGCCAATGTATTTAACAGACTAGATTTACCAGCATTGGGCTTACCTGCAATCACGACCTGTAAACCTTCGCGTAATAGCTGTCCTTGACGTGCAGACTGTTGAACAACTTTGACGGAGTCCTGTACATCATCTAGCAAAGCCAAAATCTTGCCATCAGCAAGAAAATCAATTTCCTCTTCTGGAAAATCAATCGCAGCTTCAACATGCAAACGCAAATGAATCAATTTTTCTAAAACTGTATTAATTTTAGTTGAAAATACCCCCTGCAAGGAACGAACTGCCGAACGTGCCGCAGCTTGTGAAGTCGCATCAATCAAATCAGCAATCGCTTCGGCTTGAACCAAATCCATTTTGCCATTTTCAAAAGCACGCATGGAAAATTCACCTGCCTTTGCAGCCATTGCGCCCAAATCAAGCAAGCGCGCCAACAAGGCATTCTGAATCACAGGACCACCATGCCCCTGTAGTTCCACCACATCTTCACCAGTAAAGGAATGTGGATTTGGAAAACATAATACGATCCCTTCATCCATCACCGAACCATCAGCATCACAAAACTGACGAAAACCTGCCATTCGTGCCGCAGGAAGACTTTTCTGGGTCAATTGCTCAGCAATCTCATAGGCTTTAGGTCCAGAGAGCCGAATTACCCCCACACCACCACGACCTAATGGGGTAGCAATCGCAGCAATTGTGGTTTGATATTGCATCTTAAATTCACCTAAAAACGAGCGGGTTATACAATGGATAACCCTAAATACAGACAAAGAAAAATCCGCCTAAGATTACCATCTTAAGCGGATTTATTCAGTAAAAGTTCGAACTTAAGCGCTCGGCTCAACCTTGTTGAGACGATCTTTTTCGACACCTTTGTTAATAAACCATTGTTGTAAAATGGTAATACTGTTGTTGACGATCCAGTAAAGTACCAAGCCCGCAGGGAAGAACAGCATGAAGACCGTAAACATGATTGGCATAATACGGAATACTTTCGCTTGCATTGGATCTGTCGGTTGTGGATTCAGCATTTGCTGAACATACATGGTCACACCCATGATCAATGGCAAGATAAACCACGGATCCATCGCAGATAAATCTTGAATCCAACCTAACCACGGTGCATGGCGAAGTTCAACCGATTCCATCAATACCCAGTATAAGGCTAAGAAAATCGGCATTTGTAACAGCAATGGCAAGCAACCAGACAATGGATTGACTTGTTCACGCTTATAAAGCGCCATCATTTCTTGAGAGAAACGCATACGATCTTCACCAAATTCTTCTTTCATGCGTTGCATTTCTGGTGCAATCACACGCATTTTCGCCATTGAGCGATAACTTTTCGAAGAAAGTGGCCATAAAATCAACTTCACTAAGATCGTCAACAAAATAATTGACCAACCCCAGTTACCCACCAAATTATGGAAGAATTGTAGACCAAGGAACAATAATTTAGCGATCGGCCATAACCAACCATAATCTACAGTTTGGTTTAAACCAGCGGCTAAATCTTTCAGCTCAGATTGAACCTTTGGACCTGCATAGAGTTTCGCATCGACTTCCATTGAAGTACCAACAGGTACATTAATCACTGGAGAGGTGAAACTCATAATGTTCATTTTATCAGTAGACTGACGTGACTCTAATTTAGCTATATAAGGCTGGCCATCAGGTTGAGTCTGTTTTAGATTCCCTGGAATCCAGGCACTGACAAAATAATGCTGAACCATGGCAACCCAACCGCCCTTGGCTTCAACATTTAATTTTTCATCATTAAAATTAGTAAACTTTAACTTATTATAATTTGCATCAGGTGTACCCCATGCCCCACCAAGATAAGTACCTAAAGTGAAAATACCTTGTGAAGATTTACCTGGGTCATCTGAATCATCACGCTTTAACTGACCAAACATTTGACCTTGCCAGTTCTGCTGACTACGGTTAATGACTTGATGCTTCACCGTGATTGGATAATCACCTTGCGTAAATGTAAATGACTTAATAACTTCCACGCCTTCTGGTGTTTTAAATACCAACGGCACAGTCAATACTTGATGTGTTTTTCCATCTTTAGTCGCTACAGTTTTCGCATCAGCCAAAGTATATGCTGTTTTTTCAACATGATACATTGGTCGACCATTCCGGCTACTATCAGGTCCATTTAAACCAATTAAACCAGATTGAGCGACGTAAGTACGTTTCGCATCACTTTCCAGCATGACAAACGGTTTATCGCTGTCTTTACTTTCATCATGGCTTAATAACTCAATACGAACAATATCACCACCTTTTGGATTGATCCAAAGATGGTAAAGATCCGTTTGTACTGAAATCAGTTGCTGACTAACAGAAGGAGTTTCTGTCGTTTGTGATGTAGTCACATTTGCTTGTGGCAAGTCTGAAGCCGCTGTTGCATTTTGAGCATTTGGCAAATCTGCAGATACTTCATGAGCACTTACAACCGCCGCTTGTTGTTGCGGTGCTGGTGCAGCATGACCATAATCTTTTTGCCAAGCCAAAATAAGCAAATATGCGGTAACAAACATGGCTCCAAGAATTGCAAATCTGGCCCATTGTTGCATATCTATTATCCCAAATGGTTAGAGAGATTTTGCTTGAGTAAACGATCACGAAAGGGTACAGCAACGTGATGCATTTGAGAATCTATTTGATGAAACGAAATAAAACGAAGTGCTTTGCATGGTACTGGATCGTAGCCTGAACCACCCCAAGGATGACAACGGCAAACTCGTTTGGTTGATAACCATACACCTTTGACCGTACCATGAGTTTGCAATGCTTCGATTGCATATTGCGAGCAAGTGGGGATATAGCGACAACGAGGACCCAATAATGGACTAATTGCAATTTGGTAACATCTAATCAACCAATGTAGTAAACGTACCATTGGATATCTCTAATTTTTTGAGGATGTTACAACAACTTTGGAATGCTTTTTTGCTAAGCGTTGTAATTTCTGCCAAGCAAAATCTAATTGTTGATGTAATTCTTGATTTGCGATTGCTTCTATACCAACTTTAGGCATCACTACAATATCAATATCAGCATTAAATTGCGCTTGATGTAAGCGAAAGCTCTCCCGAGCAAGACGTTTTATTCGATTTCGTTCATGTGCCCGACGGACTTTCTTTTTAGCAACAACAATACCCAAACGGCTATTCGGCTGTTCGGTTAATTTTGCTAAAAAAAGGAAATGGGGCTGGTGCACTTTAAAAAGCGCACCATCAAATACACTTTTATAATCAGCAGCACAACGAATACGAGATTCTGTGCCGAAACTGTAAAGTGCCATCACCCAAGTCTGGTCGGCTTAACAGTAATTAAACAGTTAAGCTGTGACGACCTTTCGCACGACGACGAGCTAAAACTTGACGACCTGCTTTAGTAGCCATACGAGCGCGGAAACCATGAACGCGTTTACGCTTTAATTCAGATGGTTGGAAAGTACGTTTCATTTCGAAACTCCAAAATGATCTTTCTATAAAGGTCCGCGATTTTATTGTGCAATGTTTACGCTGTCAATCAAAAATCAAAAACTTTACATTTTGTTTATGTTGTTTTGAAGCAAGAAAGCAACAAGCGATCAAATGCTTTTATTGAAAACAAAAAATATACACAAGCTATCTATTTAAATTATATCAATATTAATATATATTCACAGTTTACAAACAAGTTTATCAACAATTTAATTTCAGTTATAAATTTAATTCTTGGATTTTAAATTTAATTTTCGATATGCTCACTTATCCACAAATCGTGTGAGCCTTATAAGTAAATTCAAATTTTAAAATTTAAATTTATTACTATTAGTGTTGATAAATTCTGTGGAAATCTACTTTTTCACTTAGATAAACAGTTAGTTGGTTTGTGGATAACCGTGTTTTTATTGTTTTTATAGTTTGTGGATAACTTTGTGCTAAAAAGTATCCACAGGTTGTTCAAAAAGTTATGCACATGTGGTTTGAATTTAAATTTAAAAGCGAATGTTTTCTTTTTCAGCAAAAGTCTCATAAATTTGCCTGACAGATGTGGATAACTTGGTTAGAATGGCGACCCCTTTGAAAATAGGGTGTTGGTTTTTATTTTTGAATTTAAAATGGATGGATTAGGGGATGCACATGCTTTGGACAGACTGCTTAACTCGCTTGCGACAAGAGCTCTCTGATAACGTCTTTGCGATGTGGATTCGTCCTTTGGTTGCCGAAGAGGTTGATGGAGTCATGCGTTTATACGCACCTAACCCTTATTGGACACGTTATATTCAAGATAATCATCTAGAGTTGATTTCAATTCTTGCTGAACAACTTTCTGAAGGTCGAGTACGTCAAGTTGAGATTTTAGTCGATTCCCGTCCTGGAACGATCTTATCTTCTAGTGAACAACCAGCAACAACGACAGCTGCTTTAAATACGCCAGTTTCTGTACCTACCAAAGTTAAAAAAGATTCAGATTTGGTGCAACCAAGCCAAAATGTCACCAAAATACCGAAAAAAAGACAATTAAATCCTCTATTTACATTTTCTTTGTTTGTGGAAGGTCGTTCCAACCAGATGGCGGCTGAAACTTGCCGTAAAGTGTTAACGCAATTAGGTGCATCTCAACACAATCCTTTATTTTTATATGGCCCAACAGGTTTAGGTAAAACACATTTAATGCAAGCAGTTGGTAATGCTTTATTGCAAGCCAAACCGAATGCGCGTGTGATGTATATGACTTCAGAGAGTTTTGTCCAAGACTTTGTTAGTTCATTACAGAAGGGGAAGGTAGAGGAATTTAAGAAAAACTGTCGTTCTTTAGATTTGCTATTGGTGGATGATATTCATTTACTCGCAGGTAAAGAGGCGAGTTTGGTCGAGTTTTTCTATACTTTTAATGCTTTACTCGATGAATCTAAACAAATTATTTTGACATCTGACCGTTATCCAAAAGAATTAACTGAACTTGATCCGCGTTTAGTCTCTCGTTTTTCATGGGGCTTATCGGTGGGGGTTGAACCACCAGATATTGAAACACGGATCGAAATTTTGTTGAAAAAAGCTGAAAATAGTGGTGTGGATTTACCACGGAATTGTGCTTTATTTATTGCACAACAAGTGGTTGCGAATGTTCGTGAACTTGAAGGTGCATTGAATAAAGTTGTTGCGATTTCTCGTTTCAAAGGTACGGCGATTGATCTTGATGTGGTGCGTGAGTCTTTAAAAGATGTCCTTGCCATTCGTGCGCGTACTATTAGTGTTGAAAATATTCAGCGTGTGGTCAGTGAATATTTCCGTATCCCACTCAAAGAATTGGTTGGTCCAAAACGTACCCGTATTTATGCGCGCCCACGTCAACTTGCAATGGGCTTAGCGCGTGAACTGACAGGGGATAGTTTCCCTGAAATTGGGATGGCATTTGGTGGTCGTGACCATAGTACCGTGATGCATGCTTGTGAAAAAGTGATGAGTTTGCGGGAAGAAGACCCAATTTTTAATGAAGACTATAAAAACTTACTTCGTCTGTTACAAAGTTAATCTATTTTTCAGAGTTGCAAACTGCTTTTAAGTGCAGCATAGTACACTGCTAACATTCATATCGGCTTCTGTTGTTAAGAGGAATAAATCGTGCGTTTGAAAATCGCTAAAGAAAGTTTACTCAATGTTTTATCACATGTCGTGGGGGCTGTTGAGCGCCGTCATACTTTGAATATTCTTTCAAATGTTAAAATTCAAACCACTCAACAAGCTCTCACCATTACAGGTTCAGATTTAGAAGTCGAATTGGTTGCAAGCACAACTCTAATCGAAGGGGCTTGTTTGCAAGCAGGTGAAACCACAGTTCCTGCACGAAAACTCGTCGAGATTTGTAAATCTCTTCCAACGGCTGCACTTATTGATTTACAAATTACAGAAGATCAGCGCTGTATTTTAAAATCAGGCAATAGCCGTTTTGTCTTAGGCACGCTGCCTGCTGAAGATTATCCTTTATTAACTACTGAAAATAGTCAAGGTACGCAAGTTCAAGTCACGCAACGTGAATTGAAACGTTTATTTGAAAAAACAGCCTTTGCAATGGCAGTGCAAGACGTACGTTTTTATTTAACAGGTACTTTACTTGAAATTGATCAAAATCAATTACGTACAGTCACAACAGATGGTCATCGTTTGGCTTTATGTGAAGTATCGGCTTCATCAACAGCTTCTGGGGCAATTCAAGCGATTGTTCCTCGTAAAGCAGTAGGTGAATTACAGCGTTTACTCAGTATTGAAGATGAACAATTGACCTTGTTGATTGGTCGTGAATTGTTAAACGTGACGATCAATACGCCAAGCCGTGACAAAGAGCAAGGTGATATTACCGTTCGCTTTACCACTAAATTAATTGATGGGAAATTCCCAGACTATCGCCGTGTTATTCCAAAAGGTGGCGATAAACACGTCTTGATTGCACATGATGTATTTAAACAATCTTTGCAACGTGTGGCAATTTTGAGTAATGAGAAATTACGTGGTGTATTTTTGAATTTTAACCAAGATTCATTGCAATTGCGTGCGAATAACCCTGAGCAAGATGAAGCCGTTGAAGATATTGCGATTCAATATCAAGATGCGCCATTAGAGATGTCATTTAATGCGCAATATATCCTTGAAGTCTTGGGGGTGCTTGATGGTGATGATGTAAAAATGAGTATGTCTGAAGCAAACCAGTCTGTTCTTGTGCAAGACCCTGAGCATCCAGATCAAACCTATGTGGTCATGCCGATGCGAGTTTAATTCGGGCTTTCAATGATGCAAATTACGCGTTTAAATATCGAGCGTGTACGTAACTTACAAACGGTTGCACTCAGTGAGTTGCAACCGTTTAATATTTTTTATGGGGCAAATGGTTCTGGTAAAACGTCGATTTTAGAAGCCATTCATTTGTTAGCAACAGGGCGATCATTTCGCACTCATATTCCAAAACATTATATTCAGTACGAGGCGAGTGATGCGATTGTATTTGCACAATCCACACATGAACGTATTGGTATGCAAAAACTGATATCAGGTGAGCAACTGATTAAGGTCAATGGCGACACGATTGCGACACAAGGGCAATTGGCAAAACTATTGCCATTACAGCACATTGATCCACAAAGTACCGATATTATTGACCATGGCGCTAAACCTCGGAGACAGTTGCTCGATTGGTTGATGTTTCACGTGGAACCTGAGTTTTATTTTGCATGGCAATATTATTCGCGTGCATTAAAACAGCGTAATAGTTTATTGAAAACACGACGTAACCTAACTTTGGTTGATTTAGAGCCGTGGAACAAGATGTTGAGTGATTATGGTGAAATTTTGCACTCACAACGCGTGGGGATTGTTGAGCAATGGAACCAGTTTTTTCTTGAAGATTTACAAAAATTATTGCCAAACCTTGAAATTGAACTGGAATACTGTCCGGGTTTTCATACCGAGCAAGGTTTATTTCAAAATTTAGTACAGCAGCATCAAAAAGACCTAGATCGACGTTATACCGAGTATGGGCCACATCGGGCAGATTTACGTTTAAAAACACCTTTTGGCAATGCGGATGATGTGTTGTCTCGCGGACAAAAAAAGTTGTTAATCATGGCATTAAAACTGTCACAAATTGCAATGCTGCATGCGAGTAACAAGGAAACTGTGGTATTATTAGATGATCTGACAGCAGAATTAGATCTAGCTGCACAACAACGTTTAATTGAGCGGCTGAGTCAATTAGGAAGTCAAGTTTTTATGACAACCTTAGACCATACGTCGGTATTAAAACACTTACATGATTTATCGATTCCTTTTCAATTGTTCCATGTTGTTCACGGTCAAGTCAGTCTTGCTGCACCATAATTTTATTTCCTCATTTTTGGATAGATCAATATTTACTAGGGAGTAACCATGAGTTCAGAGTCTCAATCAGTCTCTCAAACAGAACAAACAAATGAAAAGGCTTATGATTCCTCTAGTATCAAAGTATTACGTGGATTAGATGCGGTTCGTAAACGTCCTGGGATGTATATCGGTGACACTGATGATGGTACAGGTTTACATCACATGGTATTTGAGGTGGTGGATAATGCCATCGATGAAGCCTTAGCAGGTCATTGTGATGAAATCTTAGTGACGATTCACGAAGATGAATCAGTCAGCGTTTCAGATAACGGTCGTGGTATTCCAACGGATATTCACCCTGAAGAAGGGGTGTCTGCGGCAGAAGTGATTTTAACCATCCTGCATGCGGGTGGTAAGTTTGATGACAATAGTTATAAAGTCTCCGGTGGTTTACACGGCGTAGGTGTTTCCGTTGTAAATGCGTTGTCAAAAAAATTACAATTGACGATTTATCGTGCTGGTCAAATGCATGAGCAAGAATACCAACATGGTGATCCGCAATATCCTTTGAAAGTTGTTGGTGAAACAGACCGCACAGGTACAGTGGTACGTTTCTGGCCAAGTGAGTTGACTTTCAGCCAAACTATTTTCAGTGTTGATATTCTTGCACGTCGCTTAAGAGAGCTTTCATTCTTGAATGCCGGTGTACGTATTGTATTACGTGATGAGCGTGTCAATTTTGAGCATATTTATGATTATGAAGGTGGTTTATCCGAGTTTGTTAAATATATTAACGAAGGCAAAACGCATCTAAATGATATTTTTCATTTCACTGCCGATACTGAAAATGGTATTGGAGTTGAAGTTGCTTTGCAATGGAATGATAGCTACCAAGAAAATGTTCGCTGTTTTACCAACAATATTCCACAAAAAGATGGTGGTACACACCTTGCTGGTTTCCGTGCAGCGTTAACACGTGGTTTAAATAGCTACATGGAAAATGAAAACCTACTGAAAAAAGAAAAAGTCGCAGTTACAGGTGATGATGCGCGTGAAGGCTTAACTGCGATTATTTCAGTGAAAGTGCCAGATCCAAAATTCTCATCGCAAACCAAAGAAAAGCTAGTTTCAAGTGAAGTTAAACCTGCGGTAGAGCAGGCAATGAACAAAGAGTTTTCTGCTTATTTGCTCGAAAATCCGCAAGCTGCTAAATCAATTGCAGGCAAGATCATTGATGCAGCACGTGCGCGTGATGCGGCACGTAAAGCACGTGAAATGACACGTCGTAAAAGTGCATTAGACATCGCAGGTTTACCGGGTAAATTGGCAGACTGTCAGGAAAAAGATCCTGCATTATCTGAACTGTATCTAGTCGAGGGTGACTCTGCGGGTGGTAGTGCGAAACAAGGGCGTAACCGTAAAATGCAGGCAATTTTACCATTGAAAGGTAAAATCCTAAACGTTGAGCGTGCGCGTTTTGACAAGATGATCTCAAGCCAAGAAGTCGGTACCTTAATTACTGCTTTGGGCTGTGGTATTGGTCGTGAGGAATATAATCCTGACAAATTACGTTATCATAAAATCATTATCATGACCGATGCGGACGTGGATGGTTCACATATTCGTACTTTGTTATTGACCTTCTTCTTCCGCCAAATGCCTGAGTTAGTCGAGCGTGGCTATATTTATATTGCACAACCACCATTGTACAAGTTGAAAAAAGGTAAACATGAGCAGTACATCAAAGATAATGATGCGTTGGAAAATTTCCTGATTTCCAATGCCATTGATGAACTTGCTTTGCATATTAGTGCTGAAGCACCTGCGATTACTGGTGCAGCAATAGCAAGTGTAATTGCTGATTATCAAGTGTCACAAAAAAGCTTACAACGTTTAACACAACGCTATCCTGCAAGTTTATTGGATGGTTTGCTTGAATTAGAAGCATTCAAAGCTGATCATAACCATGAGCGTGACTATGTTGAAACATGGGCAGAGCAATTACGTGTTGCAATTGAAAAGTTACAACCAAGTTTGCGTCCCGAAATTAGCTTAGAAACATTTGAACGTGAAAATGCGCAAGGTGAAAAATCAGCGCATTATTGGCCGCGTGTCACCGTTTATGTGCATAATTTACCGCACGCTTATTTATTAGATGCAGGTTTATTAAACTCTGCTGAATATGCACGCTTGCTGAAAAACTCGAAAAGCTGGTTCAAGTTGCTTGAAGAAGGGGCATACTTACAGAAAGGTGATCGTCGTATTCAGGTGAGTAATTTCCATCAAGTGTGGCAGCATATTTTACAAGACTCTCGTCGTGGCATGATGATCCAACGCTATAAAGGTTTGGGTGAGATGAATGCTGAGCAGCTTTGGGAAACCACAATGGATCCTGAAAATCGTAATATGTTGCAAGTGACTATTGATGATGCGATTGAAGCAGACCGCATGTTCTCATGCTTAATGGGTGATGATGTCGAGCCACGTCGTGCATTCATTGAAGAAAATGCATTGAATGCAGATATTGATGCTTAATTAAGATTGAGCATTAATTTCTAGGGATGGAATAAATGAAAAAATTGATAATTAGTTTGCTGATCAGTGCTGCTGCTATCCTGAGTCAAAATACGATAGCAGCTGATTTGGACACAGATATGTGGGCTTTAGCTAAAAACTATAAAGCCTTCAATAAAGCTGAAAATATATCAGATGCCTTAAAGTCATTGGATGCAATGAAGTTTGCAGCCAATGATGCTAAACAGTCTGTTCCAAACAAGCTTAAATCTTTAGCAAAAGATGATGTTCAGGTCGTTGGGTATCAGGCTGGTTTAGATGCTTTAATTGCAGAAATTGATAAAACAGCAACACTTGTTCAAGCAAATCAGCTAGATCAAGCAAAAATTGAAGCAAAGAATTTACTTACAATTCGGGATGAAAATCATAAGAAATTTAAGTAAATTTATTGTTTAGATACATGATGATGCGTCATGAATAAGGCGATGGGTCGCAGCCCATCGCCTTGTTTTTTTTCTAAATGTTTTGTTTCACGTGGAACATCACTGGTTTTTTATTTATCGACTAAATCGCCGACTTGGATCAGTGCATGTCCAAATAAATAGCCTGCAGTAACTAACACACTAATCCACAATAGTGCACCCAAAATATTATAAATCACAAAATGCGTATAATTCATATTACTCGAGCCTGCTGCTAAGGGGGCAAATGAGCGAGCAAATGGAATGAATCGGGCCAACAAAATGGTTTTCCCGCCATGTTTTAAGAAAAATGTGTTGGTTTTCTTTAGATATTCTTGTTTGATAAATCGAGATTCCATCTTAAAAATACGATCACCAAAATGACGACCGATATGATAATTCACCATATAGCCTAAAGCAGCAGCCATAAAAAGTAAGCTGATGATATAGCCTAGATGCATAATCTCGATTACAGCACATAGAGCACCAACGGTGAGTAGAAGACTATCACCTGGTAGAAAAAACATAAAAACAAAGGCGGTTTCTGAAAAAATAATCAAGAAGAGGATCACATAAATCCATAAGCCATATTCTTGAACCAGGATGGGAAGGACATGTTCAAAATTAAAAATAAAATCTAACGAATTCATTCAGTTTGTATGATCCCAAAATAGAGTACTCACCAAATTGAAGTACAAAAATATAAAATGAAGCTAGTTCTCAGCACTCATTTAAAAGTAATAACTTTAAAATGATGGAGTTGAGTATATCTAGCCTGAACCTAAAGCTCAATTTTATGAGAAAATTCCAATTTTAACCTTATCTGAAATGATTGGCAGAATCATGACATTTTTAGCAGGATTCTTAGTATTTTTTAGTATCCTAGAAAACTGTAAGACAACCTTTTCCTCTGTGATTAGATAATGCCTAATTCATCATCGAGAGAGAATTAGGCATTGCTTTTCAGACCTCAAAAGAACTTTCTAGCTCTTCGAGTTCCATCATGAGTTCTAATAATTGCTCTTCATGCTGTTCTAACTTTACTTTAAGCTCATTTTGTTCATCCATGAGTTTCATTAGATTATCTTTTTGATTGGCTTCGTATAAAGCACTGTCTGCCAAAGCATGTTCAATAGTGGCTAAGCGAGGCTGAACTTTCTCAATTTGCGCTTCAACTTTCTCAATGTTTTTACGGATTGGTCGGGTTAACTCACGGCGACGTGCTGCTTCTTTACGTTGTGCTTCTTTGTCTACTTTTGTTGTCGAGGTTTGAGGGTTTGCTGTTTGCTGCTGTTGTGTATTTTGTGCATTGATTTGTTGTTGGCGTGCTTCACGTAACCATTTCGCATAGTCTTGTAAATCACCCTCAAATTCAGAGCATTGACCTGCATGAACCAAAAGTAAGTCATCACAGACACTGGCAATCAATTGGCGTTCGTGTGAAACCAATACCACAGCACCATCAAAGTCTTGCAGTGCCATACTGAGCGCATGGCGCATATCTAAGTCTAAATGGTTGGTGGGTTCATCTAGAATGAGTACATTGGGACGTTGCCACACGATGAGGGCTAAAGCTAAACGGGCACGTTCACCACCTGAAAAACTTTCACACGGTGTATCCATGCGTTCGCCACTAAAACCAAAACCACCTAAAAATGACCGTAAAGTGGCTTCACTAATTTTTCTATCTGCTATGCGAGCCAACTGTAGCATAGGGCTTGCATTGGCATCTAAGGCATCCATTTGATGTTGAGCAAAGTAGCCAATATTTAATAGTTCAGAGGCTTTTCGTTCACCTGCGAGCAGAGGTAAATCCCCAACCAAAGTTTTGATGAGCGTAGATTTACCTGCGCCATTCATCCCTAATAAGCCAATACGCGAACTTGGTGTGATTTGCAGGCGAATCTTTTCTGCAATTATTTTGTCACCATAACCAATCGTGGCTGCATCTAGACTGAGGAGTGGTGAACTCATTTTAGTGGGTTCACGAAAACTAAAGGTAAACGGGGTGTCGACATGGGCAGGTGCAAGCTGCTGCATCCGTTCAAGCTGTTTAATACGGCTTTGTGCTTGGCGTGCTTTGGTGGCTTGGGCTTTAAAGCGGTCAATATATTTTTGAATATGTGCGCGTGTTTCAAGTTGCTTTTCATAAGCTTGTTGTTGTTGTGCCAAACGTTCTGCACGAGTGGTTTCAAAGGTCGAGTAGTTCCCTGTATATAAGGTTAATTCTTGATTTTCGATATGTAGAATATGGTCGGTAATCGCATCTAAAAAGTCACGATCATGCGAAATGAGGACTAAGGTTCCTTCATAGGCTTTGAGCCAATCTTCTAACCATAAGATCGCATCTAAATCCAAATGGTTAGTCGGTTCATCCAGTAATAGGAGATCTGAACGACTCATCAAGGTACGTGCTAAGTTTAAACGCATTCGCCAACCACCTGAGAAGCTTGCGACATTTAAACGGATTTGATAATCAAGAAAGCCTAAACCTGCCATTAGTTGGGCGGCTTTTGCGGGTGCAGCATAGCCGTGGATTTCATCAAAGCGACCATGCAATCTAGCCAAATCATCATTACTTAGCTGATCTGGGTGGGCTAATTTTTCTTGAATGTCCCAATACTCTTCATCGCCTGATAAAACAAAATCAATTGCTGGCATTTCCAAGGCTTTGATTTCTTGTGCCATGTGTGCCACAGTCCATACCGCAGGGCGGGTTAGATTCCCTTCATCAGCAACCAAGCCACCCAAGAAAGCGGAAAAGAGTGTTGATTTACCTGCACCATTGACCCCTGTAAGACCAATTTTCCAGCCTGGATGAAGCTGCATAGAGGCTTTTTGAAATAGGACTCGCCCACCACGGCGTAAAGAAACTTGGTCAAATTGAATCATGAGTATGCAAGGTCGCAAAGAGATAGCTGCATTTTAAGGTGATCGCTCATGAATGCAAATTTTTATATTACAGATCAAACTGATCAAGTTAAGTTATTCAATCAATAAAAAATAGAGTAAAAACTCTACTTTTGTCATTCAAATCAGATTATTATTTAGTTTATATGAAAAAATAAGTAACAAGACTAGAAATATAGAAACAGGATTATGAATAATGAAGAATGGAATTCTTGCATTAGGGGCAATGTTACTTTTGGGTGTAAACACCCAAGCGAATGCCTCAACGACCGTTTGTGTTTTTGACTTATTGGGTAAATCAGGTGAAGCCTATAAAGTTATGGAAGAATGGGCACTTACTGCTAAAACATGGCGTGCTGACGTTCGTTTAGTGAGTTATCAAAGTGAAGCACAAGCTGAGAACGATTTTGAGCAAGGCAAATGTGATGGTGTATACATGACCTCCATGCGTGCGCGTCGTTATAATAAATTTGCAGGTTCTGTCGATGCTATTGGTGCTGTACCCAGCTATGCGATTGCGCAAAAAGCAATTAGTTTTGCCTTAGATCAACGTAATCAACGCCGTTTGACCAGTACGGTTGGTCATCAGGTTTATGAGGTCGTTGGGATTTCGCAAATCGGTTTAGCTTATATTTTTGTTAAAGATAAAAAGATGAATACCATTGAGCAAATCAAAGGTAAAAAATTCGCTGTTCTCGCATATGACGAAGCACAAAAAATTGTTGTAAAAAGTCTGGGTGGACAGGCTGTACTTTCTGATATTTCTGACATTGCGAAAAAATTTAATAATGGCCAAGCCGATATTATGGCTGCACCTGCTTATGCCTATAAGCCATTAGAATTATATAAAGGTTTAGGAAATGACGGTGCAATTATTACCTTTCCAGCAGTCAATATGACCATGGATTTGATCATTCGCCCAGAAAAATTTTCCAGTAACTTTGGTCAAAATTCGAGAACATGGTTTTTGAATCGTTTGAATAATAATTTTACGTTAATTCAAAAAATTGAGACGGAACTACCAGCGAAATACAAAATTAATCTGAACAATGAAGACAAAATACGTTATCAGCAGATTTTGCGTGAAGCTCGGATTGGGTTAACTAAACGTGGCATTTACGATGCCAGTATGATGAGCGTTTTGAAGCGTGCACGTTGTACGGTGGAGCGTACCAATTTTGAATGTACTTTGGGTGGAGAATAGTTTTTTAATTTTTGTTTGTGTGTTTGATAATTTGATTCTTTGTAGGGAAATGAAATGAAAAAGGGGTTGTTTGTTTTGGCTGGTTTGGCATTCATGGGTATGGGTGTAACTAGCCAAGTTCAGGCTAAACAAAATGTATGCGTATTTGATTTACTTGGTAAAGCAGGTGAGACATTTAAAATTACTGAAGAGTGGGCTGTTGCAGCAAAAGAATGGAAAGCAGATATTCGCTTGATCTCATATCAAGATGAAGCCAAAGCACAAAATGATTTTGAGGCGGGTAAATGTGATGCGGTTTATATGACTTCAATGCGTGCTCGTAAATATAATCGTTTTGCAGGATCGATTGATGCGATTGGCGGGGTTACAAGTAATCATGTTGCGCAAAAGGCGATTAGTTTTGCTCTAGACAAGCGAAATAAGCGCCGTCTGTTGGCGAATGTTGATAATCAGAATTACGAAGTCGCAGGTATCTTACAATTTGGTTTGGCATATGTATTTGTACACGATCGAAATTTAAATACGATCGAAAAAGCAAAGGGTAAAAAGTTTGCTTACTTACACTATGATATTGCACAAAAAGAGATCGTTGATAGCTTAGAAATGGTTTCAGTCCCTTCTGAAATTTCAGATTTCGTTAAAAAATTCAATAGTTATCAAGTAGACGTGATTGCTTCACCAGCCTATGCATTTAAACCACTTGAAATTGAACGTGGTATTGCAAAAGGTGGCGCTATGTTCTCATTTCCCGTGGTCAATATTACGGGTGACTTGATTATTCGCCCAGAGAAATTCCCTACAAATTTTGGTTTGCAATCAAGAGAGTGGTTTATTGGTCAATTGCCAAGAAGTTTTGCAATGGTAAAACGTCTAGAAAATGGAATTCCTGCTAAATATAAACTCAATCTTCCAAAAGAAGATGAAGTTCGTTATCAGAGGATTCTAAGAGATGGTCGTATTCGTTTAACTAAACAAGGGGTTTATGATCCGATTATGATGAGTGTACTGAAGCGCGCTCGTTGTACAGTGGAAAGAACAAGTTTTGAATGTTCTTTAGGCGGTGAATAAGTTATTTTTATTATATAAATTTAATAGAGTGATTATTTTTAATAAATGATCACTCCATCAAAATATTCATCAAGTTATTTGTGAAAATGTGATGAATTATGTAAAAAATTATAAAAAACCGACGTATGTCGATAAAATCACTAGGTTTTTAAGCAGTATTTGACTATATTTGACTATATTTGACTATATTTGACTCAATTTGGTGGAAAAATATGCAAGAACAGCAAATAAGGGAAAACAAGATGAAAAAAGGAATTTGGACATTGGGTGCAGCTACTCTATTTGTCATGAGCACTTCTGTACAAGCAAAACAAGAAATTTGTGTATTCGATTTACTAGGCAAAGCTGGAGAATCTTACAAACTTGTTGAAGAGTGGAAACTCGCGTCTAAAACTTGGCAAGGAGATATTGAACTGATCCCTTATCAAGATGAAGAAAAAGCTGAAAGAGATTTTGATGCGGGCAAATGTGACGGCGTTTATATGACTTCGATGCGCGCTCGTAAATATAATAAGTTTGCAGGATCTGTCGATGCAGTGGGTGCCGTAACCAGTAATGCAATTGCGCAAAAAGCAATTACGTATGTCCTTGATAAGCGAAATCAGCATCGTTTAACAGCAACAACCAATGGTGAAAAATATGAAGTTGTTGGTATTATTCAAGTTGGTTTAGCCTACATTTTCGTTCGTGATAAAAACTTAGATACGATTGAAAAAGCCAAAGGCAAAAAATTTGCATATTTACATTATGATCAAGCGCAAAGAACGATTGTTGAAAGTATAGATCTTGTTGCTGTGCCCTCTGATATTTCAGATTTTGTGAAGAAATTTAACAGTGGTCAAGTGGATGTTATTGCTGCACCTGCTTATGCTTATAAACCTTTAGAAATTAGTAAAGGTTTAGTGAATGGAGCATTATTTAATTTCCCTGTTGTCAACATTACAGGGGATTTGGTGATTCGTCCAAGTAAATTCCCTGCGAATTTTGGATCCCAATCTAGACAATGGTTTGTGAATAAATTGCCAAGTAACTTTGCAATGGTACAGCGTTTAGAAGCGGGTATGAGTGCAAAAAGAATCACATTATCCAATGAAGACAAAATTCGTTACCAAAAGATGTTGCGTGATGGTCGAATGAATCTCACTAGACAAGGTGTATATGATGCGAGCATGATGAATGTGCTTAAAAGAGCACGTTGTACGGTTGAACGTACAAACTTTGAATGTTCTTTGAGTGGCGAATAAAAGCTGCTCAGGAATTCTAGGTTTATAAATCAGTAAAAAGTGAGTGAATTAAACCAATAAATTTATGAAAATATGTGAATAAGATAAATCAGGACAAAAAACAAACAGTATTGACATAAAAATAGAGTACGAGCTCTATTTTTTTTTGGAAAACATGATTAATATTTGCTTCGAACAAGGAGACAAACTTCAAGTTTGTGAAAGGATGAAAAATATGAAAAAAATTGCATTGGCCATTGCAGCAACTTCGATCTTAAGCGTATCTGCTTCTACTCAAGCAGCAATTGATGTGTGTGTATTCGACTTATTAGGAAAGTCAGGTGAATCATACAAAATGATGCAGGATTGGGCACTTGCAGCAAAAGGCTGGGGGGCTGACGTAAATCTTCTTGCGATTACTGATGAGCAAGTTGCGGACAATAACTTTAAAGCGGGTAAATGTGCTGCTGTAGCAATGACAGCAATGCGTGCTCGTCCATATAACAAGTTTGCGGGTTCTATTGATTCTTTAGGTGGTGCACCGAGTAATGAAATTGCTCAACGTGCAATCACTTATGTTTTAGATGCGCGTAATGCAGCAAAGATGACCACGAATCTTGGTGGTAATAAATACGAAGTTGGTGGTATTGCTCCACTAGGTGCAGCATATATCTTTGTACGTGATAAGAGCATTAACTCAATCGAAAAAGCAGCGGGTAAAAAATTCGCAGTATTGGGTTATGATGATGCACAAAAAATCATGGTACAACGCGTAGGTGCTCAAGCTGTACTTTCTGACATTTCAAACTTCGCGGCGAAATTTAACAATGGTCAAGTAGACATGGTTGGTGCGCCTGCTTATGCTTATAAACCATTAGAATTAAGCAAAGGTTTAGGTGCAAATGGTGCGATGTTTAACTTCCCAGTGTTACAAGTGACTGCGGATCTTGTTTTACGTCCAGAGAAATTCCCAGCTGGTTTTGGTCAAAAATCTCGTGATTATTTTGTGAAGCAACTTCCAAAAGCTTTTGCAATGATCAAACGTTACGAAGCTGAAATTCCAGCGAAATACAAAATGAACTTAACGCCTGAAGATAAGTTGAAGTATCAAAAATTAATGCGCGATGGTCGTTTGGAAATGACTAAACGTGGTATTTATGATGCAAGTATGATGACTGTATTGAAAAAAGCACGTTGTTCAGTAGACAAAGCGAACTTTGAATGTGCATTACCTGGTGAATAATCATCAATTGCTATAGATATAACTTAAGGCCTAGATTTTTCTAGGCTTTTTGTTTTTAAGTGCTTGTCATTTAAGTCATTGTCTTTATATAGAAAGATCGCAATCATACCAACATATAAAAAACCAAATGAAATCGTGAAGATTTAAAATATGTTTTAATCAGGACGATTAAACAGCACTGAATTTGAACATATATTCATTTAAACACCCGATTAATATGGAATGTTGCTTTTCATATACGAAGTGTTATGCAACAACAAACAGTATAGATGCAAAGGAAAAAATAACATGCAATGGTCTAAAACTTTACTACTTGCGACAGGGATTGCTGCGGTGTCTGCTGGAGCACAGGCAAAACAAACGATTTGTGTATTTGACATTGTTGGAAAAAGCGGTGATGTCTATGCATTAATGAAAGATTATCAGCTTGCTGCTAAAACTTGGGGGGCTGATATTGAGCTCAAAGTGGGAACCAATGAAGCGGTTATTGCAGAAGATTTTAAAGCAGGAAAATGTGATGGCGTGAGCATTACAGGAATGCGTGGTCGCCAGTTTAACCAATTTACAGGGTCATTAGATGCGATTGGTGCAATCACAGACCTTAAGCTTGCTGTGAAAGTGATGCAAGGTTTGGCAAGTCCAACTTTTGCTAAAGCGATGGTGAATGGTAAATATGAAGTTGTCGGCGTAATCCCTATTGGTGATGCATATTTATTGGTCAATGACCGTAATATCAATACGGTTGCTAAAGCTGCGGGTAAAAAAATTGCCGTTTTAGACTATGATGAAGCGCAAAAAATTATGGCCTCACAGGTGGGTGCACAAGCTGTAAATTCTGATATTACTAACTTTGGTGCCAAGTTTAATAATGGTCAGGTGGATATTATTGGTGCACCTGCGGCTGCATTTAAACCGCTGGAGCTTCATAAAGGACTGGGTACTAAAGGTGCGATTGTGAATTACCCGATCTTGCAAGTGACAGGTAATTTAATTATTCATCCGGATAAATTCCCAGCAGGTTTTGGTCAAAAATCAAGAGAATGGGTGAAGGCTCAATTACCACGTGCTTTTGGTATCTTGGGTAAAATGAAAGCTGACATTCCGCAAAAATATTGGATGGAAGTTCCTGCCTCTGACAAACCAGGTTATCAAAAACTTATGCGAGAAGCACGTATTAACCTGACCGCAAGAGGAATCTATGACAAGCGTATGATGAAATTGTTATGGCAATTCCGTTGTCGTGAAGATGCCAAGAATTTTGAATGTGCATTACAAGAAGAGAATTATAAATAATCTGCTAAAAATGCGGTAATCGTACTTTAAACTTCAAATACAGACCCGATATTGAGTATGCTATACTAAATATCAGGTCTTTTATTTATGAAAGACATATTGAAGTCTGAGGAATACCGACCATGAACGCCCAAGCTCTAGAATTGTCAGATAATGCTGCCAACAAAGTTCGCCAACTACGCGAAAGTGAAGGGAATAACGATCTGATGTTACGTGTCTATGTAACAGGTGGTGGATGCTCAGGATTTTCTTATGGTTTTAACTTTGCAGAAAGCGTCAATGAAGATGATGCTGAATTCATGAATGGTGATGTAAAAATGCTCGTGGATTCACTCAGCTATCAGTATTTAGTCGGTTCAGTTGTCGACTATACAGAAGGCTTAGATGGCTCACGTTTTATTATTCAAAACCCAAATGCAACAACCACATGCGGTTGTGGGTCATCTTTCTCGATTTAAAAATTTGTTGATATCAAAAAAAGCTTCTCCAATTGAGAAGCTTTTTTTATTGGCATTAAACGATAGTGACTGTTCCAAGAATACGATCACCTACTGCACCTGTGACGGCTGGTAAATTCCCACTCAGTTGTTCAACGAAACGCATTGCAAGCCAAGCAAACGCCGTTGCTTCGACCCATGTCGGTGCTAAACCGAGTGCATCCGTGGTTTGTACAGACCAATTGTGTTTACGCAAACGCCAACGTAATTGTTCTAGTAGATAAGAATTATAAGCGCCACCACCACAAACATAGAGTTCACCTGTTTCCATACTAGAGCGATAGACGGCTTTTTGAATCGCTCTTACTGTCAGTTTGAGTAAGGTCGCTTGAATATTTTCAGGGGTATCTTCGAGTTCATCATAGGTTAAATCATTACGCCAATCGATCAGTTGATCATCCAACCAATCAATATGGAAGTCTTCACGTCCTGTACTTTTTGGCGGTTCTTTTGAAAAGTACTCATGTGAATGTAAACGATCTAATAAAGAACGAATCGGGTGACCGTAGGCTGCCCAATCGCCATTTTCATCATAAGGGTGTCCTGTATGACGATGACACCACGCATCCATGAGCATATTGGCAGGGCCTGTATCAAAGCCATACACACCTTCTACGTCATTTGCAGGCAACATGCTGACATTGGCAATCCCACCCAAATTCAAAATCACGCGATGGATATTGTCATGTTGAAACAGTGCTTGATGGAAGGCGGGAACTAAAGGTGCACCTTGACCACCTGCTGCCATGTCACGACGACGGAAATCAGAGACCACAGGTAGTTGTGTAATTTCTGTGATGATATTCGGGTCGCCGATTTGTAAGGTAAAACCATGTTCTGGACGATGACGAATCGTCTGTCCATGTGAACCAATGGCTTTAATTTGAGTTCGGTCTAAATTATGCTTTTCAATCAGCAGATTGATCCCATTTCCAATCATTTGTGCCAAAGCGACATCGGCTTTGCCCATACGATCAATTTCATTGTCATCTGGAAGGGTCAACGCCATTAACTCATCACGTAAATCTTGTTCAAAAGGTACGGTGAGTGTGGCATGTAAGGTTAAAGGATCAAATGAAGTTGCAACAATATCAACACCATCCATGCTCGTGCCTGTCATTACACCAATATAGATTGCGCTCATATACAACTTATCCTGCAAGATGCTGAAAAAATGTTAGTATATCGCACAAATTGAATAACTGATGTGTTTAGGTTTTGTGATGTCAAATTTCTTGCCAGCCGAAGAACAGCTTGCTCTCATTCAACGAGGCACGCACGAGATTATCTCTAACGAAGATTTATTGAAAAAACTCAAAGAGAATCGTCCACTCCGTGTAAAAGCAGGCTTTGACCCAACGGCTCCTGATTTACACTTAGGGCATACGGTTCTGATTAATAAATTAAAAACTTTTCAAGACTTGGGTCATGAAGTTACGTTCTTGATTGGTGACTATACCGCAATGATCGGTGACCCAACAGGTAAAAGCGCAACACGTCCACCTCTGTCAAAAGAACAAGTGCTTGCCAATGCCAAGACTTATCAAGAACAAGTATTTAAAATCTTAGATCCAAATAAGACCAAAGTCCGTTTTAACTCGGAATGGTTTAATCAAAAATCTGCTGCTGACTTAATTCAATTGGCAAGTCAACAAACTGTATCACGTATGTTAGAACGTGATGACTTTACCAAGCGTTATAGCAATCATCAGCCAATCGCAATTCATGAATTCTTATATCCATTGGTACAAGGTTATGACTCGATTGCGCTTGAGGCAGATGTCGAGTTAGGTGGTACAGACCAAACCTTCAACTTACTCATGGGACGTACCTTACAAGGTCGTTATGGTCAAGAATCACAAGTCTGTATTACTGTGCCGATCCTTGAAGGTTTGGATGGCGTCAATAAAATGTCTAAATCTTTAGGCAACTATATTGGTGTGTTTGATGCCCCTGGCGCGATGTACCAAAAAATCTTGTCGATGCCAGACAGCTTGATTGAACGTTATTTTGATTTACTCAGCTTTAAATCACTCGATGAAATCAAAGCCCTACTTGATGAAATGGCTGCGGGTCGCAATCCACAAGAAATCAAACGTATTTTAGCACTTGAGCTGGTGGAACGTTTCCACGATGCTGAAGCCGCGGAAAATGCACACAAGAGCGCGGGTAACCGTGTCACAGAAGGCGAAGTGCCAGAAGGTACACCAGAAGTCACCATTTCTCGTGGAGAGTTTGGTGGAGAGTTGTTTATTGCAACGATTCTACGTGTTGCAGGTTTAAACCCGAATGCAGCAGCAGCCAAAGACGCTGTCGGTCGTGGTGCAGTAAAAGTAGATTGGAATGTGGTGGATATGAGTTTCTCTGTTAAAGAGAATGTCACTGTCATTATCCAGTCAGGTAAAAAAGCGATTGCACGTGTGACATTTACAGATTAATTTAATTTTTAAATGATCTTTAAATAATGCCCATTTGTTAAAATGGGCATTATTTTTATTAATAATAAATAAAAACTCTTGCGAACTTATAATAAGCATTTTAGAATAACGCCAAAATCAAGCGTCAATCGCTTAAAAACCAAAATGACTTCTATTTAATTCCACTCACTTCAATATTGATCTTGTACCGTTGCCTTTGACAAGATTGCCCTAAAACAATGACTGGTTGCAGGATGACCATAATATCTTGATTTAACCCAATACACAGCAATCATGGATTGTTGGTTTTAAGAATGTTTGGCTGTATGCCATCTTCGGGAGAGAAATCATGCGTGTAATAACTTACTTTATCGGCTTTATTTAAATACAGGATAATATTTTCTATTATCCAGATTTAATTGAAGTAAAAAATTTAAATCTTATTTCCCAAGAATGAATATGTTCTTGTAGATGATTATTGCCTTTAAATAAAAATGGCAAGGATTAAATCTGCACGACATTTAGAAATAATATCAAAATAATATGAATGATTTTATGAATAACCCTTTTATGCAAAATATGCAGCAAGAGGAAGACCGATATTTAACTGAAGTACACCCTTTAGCAAAATTATGGGCATTACGTATTTTGGTTGAGCTTGGTGGTGCGAAAGAATTTATCAATGATAATTGTTTTAGTCATCAATGGATTGCTAAACATTTAGGCTTTTCTGAAGCTTTATTGGGTGAACAATTTAATTCACAAATAGCATATCAGGAATTAGCTCAACTTCATCAGATGGCTGAAATTGTACAGGTACAAAATCCTGCTCAATTTAGTGCGGAATTGTCGTATAACCTGAAACTGTTGCAACGATTGCTTGGTTTAAACGAAGTTGAATGTTTAATTCTCGGTTTTGTGGTGTTGGTACATAGTGAACAATTACTCGATGATATTGCAGATCATTTGGGTACATTAACTGCCGCAAAAAGTATGAAAGCTTTAGCGATTATTTTGGCAATTCCTTATGAAGATGTACGTCAGGCATTGGCAGTACAGGGGTGCTTACATCGAAGCGGACTCATTCATTTACAGCGTGAATATAGCAGTTATTTACGCAGTAAATTGGATTTGGTTTCTGCTCAGTTGGTGGATAAATTATTGGTCAAAGCCAATGATGTGATGGACTTATTTGTAGGCACAATTAATAAAAGTGCAGCAGCTGAATTGACACTAGAAGATTACCCTCATCTTCAATCACAACTGGATTTACTGCTTGCTTATCTCCAACAGGTGAAACAACAGGCGCAAGTGGGCGTCAATATTTTTATCTATGGCAGCTCAGGCACAGGTAAGACTCAGTTGTGCAAAGTACTGGCTGAGGCATTACAGGTACAACTGTTTGAAATTGCTTGTGAAGATGAGGATGGTGATGCCATTACTGCAACAGGGCGATTATGTGCCTATCGTGCCGCGCAAAGTGTGTTTGATGGTCAGACGGCTTTATTACTTTTTGATGAAGTTGAAGATGTATTTAATGACACAGAAAAAGGCGCGGGTATGAAAAGTACGGCACAAAGTCGAAAGGCTTGGGTCAATCGCATACTGGAACAGAATCGTACCCCAGCGATTTGGGTATCCAATTCTGATCAGATTGACCCAGCATTCTTGCGTCGTTTTGATTTGATCCTTGAAGTCACGATTCCGCCGAAACAACAAAGAATGAAGATGATTGAGCAATACTGTGGTGACCAACTCAGTGAGCAGCACCAGCAAGCTTTGGCAAATGCTGCTCATTTATCACCAGCATTATTGCGCCGTGCCTATCGTGTGGCTAAGACAGCAAAACGTGCTAATCAAAGCCTGCAAATTCAAAATACCATGCTGCAACTTGTTTCTAATACGTTAGTTGCTCAGGGGCACAATCGGATTAAATTATATGATAGTACTGGCTTACCCAAATTCTATGATTTGGAATATATCAATACCAAAGCCAACATGATGCAGATTGCAGCAGGGATTAAACAACATGGCTTTGGGCGATTGTGCTTATATGGTGCATCAGGTACGGGGAAAACGGCATTTGCTCGTTGGTTAGCGGATCATATTGGACAACCTTTACTGATTAAGCGAGGTTCAGACCTACAATCACCTTATATTGGCGAAATGGAACAAAATCTAGCAAAAGCGTTTGCTGAGGCAGAGGAACAAAAAGCAGTCTTACTGCTAGATGAAGTGGACAGCTTATTACAAGACCGCCGTAATGCAGTTCGGTCTTGGGAAATTGCCCAGGTCAATGAGTTCCTCGTACAAATGGAAAGCTTTAATGGCATTGTGATTACCACCACCAATCGTTTTGATGATCTTGATCAAGCTGCCTTGCGCCGTTTTGATTTCAAAATCCATTTTGACTATTTAACTTACATACAACGCTTGCAGCTATTTAAGCAAGTATGTCAGCAGTTAAGTATTGAAATGAATGAACAGCAGATTTCAGTCAAACTAAAACAGCTTAACCGCCTATGTGCAGGAGATTTTGCTGTGATTATTCGACAAGCCCGTTTTCATCCATTTCAACATGCCGATGAAATATTGCAGCATTTAAATGCTGAAATGGCTGTGAAATACCAAGTTTCTCAAACGATAGGCTTTTCAGCATCAGCTTAATGCTGAAAAGATGAGCGACCAAAAAGTCTAAAACTGCTGATTTAGTGTGGAAAATATACGATCTATCACTAAAAAAGCAGATTTAGCCTGAAAAACAATCGTTCAAAAAGAAATAAGAAAAAAGGGGGTTGTATTGATTTTGGAATACTGTAGAATGCACATCCATCGGCGGTGATGCAGATAAAAACTTGTTGAGAAACAAGGATTTGGCTAGAAAGGTTGGATTCTTAGAGTGATTGATAGGTTTTAAAAATATCGAAATTACCTGTTGACTTTAGTATAGATTAGAGTAACATAGCCGACCTAGCTTGATGATGACGAATCATCG
>NZ_JAKZGD010000013.1 GCF_022549495.1 Acinetobacter sp. ANC 4805 | reverse complement strand
TCGTTTGAATTCCTTATCATTAAATCGTGTTAAATTTTCATATCTCATCTGATCAGTATAAAACATTTCTTACTTTCGCAAGAGATCTATTATTTTTAGATTTAATGAATATAATTATGAGTTGATTTTTAAACAAGGACGAAAAGAAGTTGCAAAACTTGATATAGGAAATAGTTTAGATATTGTAAAAATTTCAAACTTTTTGAAAGAAAATAAAATAAATAATCTTGATGATGTAAAAGTAAAACTCAAGCGCGAAGAAACTAGTAGATTAACTAAAGACTTAAAAGAACTTTTAGATTTTTATACAGAATATGAGGGATATAATTATTTTCTAAAAAATGGAAAATGGTTTAAGTTTAATCAAACATTTATGGATTATTTAAAAAGATCATTGGTAGGGATTGAAATGGTTCGCAGTGATGATCTAATTGAGAAAGAATATTTAGATTGGAAATCACAAAAAGAAAAAGAAATAGCTGATGACACTGGTTCTGATAAGTTAAAATATCGTGAATATTACTTTAATAAAAAAATGAGCGATGTTAATGGATATGAGTTGTTAGATCGTCAATTGGAAATAATACGATCATTAGATCCAGATGGTAAAAAATATAAAATAGAAGTAGCTGATTTGCTTAAGGATGAGGAAATAATTTCTGTGAAAATTCCAAGTACTACTCAGGATTTAATTTATAATATTGAGCAATCAAAAAGCTCACTCGAGTTAATTAAACAAAATATAATTTCACTTCATTGTGAATTAAAAGCAGTGGCATTATGGATTGTTTATGAGAAATCTATTTCATCTATCATTGAAATAAATTCTATTCAATTTTTGTTAGCTCTTGATTCATGGAAAAAACGTGTAGAGTTTTTTGGCTTAAAACCTAGAATATATATTTCTAGACATATTAAATAGTGGAATTAATTAAAAGCCCCTACAACGTAGAGGCTCTTTCTTATTTAAGAACTAAATCTTAAGACACTTTATCGCCAGCTTTAGCACCAGATTCAGGTGAAATCACCCACACACCTTCGCCATTACCCGCTGCAAGTACCATACCATTAGAAATACCAAAACGCATTTTACGAGGTGCAAGGTTAGCAACCATCACCACCAATTTGCCTTTTAAGTCTTCTGGTTGATAATACTCACGAATACCACTAAACACATTGCGTGGTTCAACTTCACCTACATTTAAAGTGAGTTGAAGTAATTTATCAGAACCTTCTACAGTTGAAGCTTCTAAAACTTCAGCTACACGTAGGTCAACTTTCATAAAGTCTTCAATACCAATTATTTCAGCTTCACCTACTTTTGGTTCAGGCTTCTTCTCGGCTTTCTTCTCTTTTTTCTTTTCTACTTTTGGCGCTTCTGCCGCAGCGGCTAAAGAATCTTTCGATGCATCTACCATTGCTGCAACTGCTTTAGGATCAACACGCTGCATAAGTGGTTGGAATTGAGCAATTTCATGTGCAACTAAGATTTGCTGACGTGATGCAAAATCAAAGCTTTCAAGTTGTAAGAAAGTCTGAACTTGAGTCGCAAGTGTTGGAAGAACAGGAGCCAAGTAAATCGCAAGTTGACGGAATAAGTTAATACCGACTGAGCAAACATCATGAACTTGTTGCTCTTGACCTTCTTGCTTCGCAAGTGCCCACGGTTTTTTCTCATCAATATATTGATTCGCTTTATCCGCAAGTGCCATGATTTCACGAACAGCAGCAGAGAATTCACGTGATTCATAAGCTTGAGCAATCGAATCACCTGCATCAATAAAGCTTTGAACCAATTCAGGCTCAGCACAAGTGTTGGAAAGCGTATTATTGAAATTGCTGTTAATGAATTTTGCACAACGGCTGGCAATATTCACGACTTTACCAACAAGGTCAGAATTCACTTTTTGAACAAAGTCATCCAAATTCAAATCTGAATCTTCAACTTTGTCAGAAAGCTTAGAAGCAAAGTAATAACGTAAATATTCAGGATTCAAGTGCTGTAAATAAGTTTCAGCTTTAATGAATGTACCGCGAGACTTCGACATCTTCTGACCATTCACGGTTAAGAAACCATTCACGAATAAACCTGATGGGGTACGGTAGTTAGCACCTTCAAGCATTGCAGGCCAGAACAGCGCGTGGAAATAAACGATGTCTTTACCAATGAAGTGATAAACCTCTTTATCGCTATCTTTTTTCCAGAAGTCATCAAAGCTTAAATCAGGACGTTTGGTTTTGATGTAGTTTTCAAAACTCGACATATAACCAATCGGTGCATCGACCCAAACATAGAAATATTTGTTTGGTGCATCTGGAATTTCAAAACCGAAATAAGGTGCATCACGCGAAATATCCCAATCGGATAAACCTGCTTCAAACCATTCATCTAGCTTATTGGCGATCGAAACGGGTAAACGACCTTGATCACGCGTCCATTTCTGTAAGTATTCTGAGAAATTCGGAAGTTTAAAGAAATAGTGATCTGATGATTTCTCAACAGGTGTTGCACCACTTAAGGTTGAACGTGGATTTTCTAATTCTGTTGCATTATAAGTTGTACCACAGACTTCACAGGCATCGCCGTATTGATCTTCTGATTTACATTTCGGGCATGTGCCTTTAATGAAACGGTCAGACAGGAACATGCCTTTTTCAGGATCAAAAAGCTGATTTACAGGGCGAATTGCAATATTGCCTGCTTCACGGTTCTTAATATAAATTTCTTCTGAACGCGCTTTGTTTTCGTCACTATTGGTTGAATCATAGTGATCGAAATGTACGCCAAAACCATCAAAATCACGAATGTGTTCTTTCTGAACATTGGCGATTTGTGCTTCAGGGCTGATGCCATTAGCTTCGGCACGTAACATGATCGCTGTACCATGAGCATCATCCGCACATACGTAAGTCACGTCATGACCCATTGCACGCATCGCACGAACCCAAATATCTGCTTGGATATAACCGAGTAAGTGACCCATATGGATAGGACCATTGGCATAAGGAAGGGCATTGGTGACTAAAATTTTACGCACGGATATTGTTCTCTCATTCGTATTTACAAGGCAGATGATTTTACATGACTTAAGAGCGACTTGCACAAGGGAATCGGTGAAATCTTTTTAGCCTGATGGGGAATTATTATTTTCAAACTTCATACAAGCTTCACTTTGGCTTCAACCAAAACACATTTCATTTGTTAATAATAAGTACAATTTCAAAAATAAAGGAATAGAAATGAGGTCTTGGTCTTTAGTCTGTGCATCGTTCTCAGCCAGTTTAGTCTCTGTTTTTAGTTTTGTGATTCCATTCTGTTTGTTCTTAAATTTTCGACAGAATCATCTTATTCATGTGGTCAGTGATGGGATGGAAGTCATGATGTATCTGACCCCAATCCTGATTGTTTTGGCTTTTATCTTTTACTTGATTGTTTTAGTAGTATTGAAATTACCCATGCAGATTTTTGATTTATTGCAGTTTTTAAAAATAAGCCTTGTCATTTTAATTGCTTGGACATTCCTCGTTGCAATGATTCTATTCGAAGATCAGGTGAATCAGATTGATTTCTCAGCTTTAAAGATCGGTATTGTGATGTATTTCATCATGCTACCGATTCTGGCCTTAGGATGTATGAGTGCGAATAGTTGCTATTTTCTGATGTGTAAAAAGCAGTATGTTTGAATTATTCCTAAAAATTATTATTTAAAATTTCACTCAAGCTTCACTTTGGCTTCAATCAAAACACATCGCTGTTCTTGAAAATAGGGTCAAGATTAATTGTTGAGATGATAAGCGTGTTAGAACAAATACACCATTTTTTGAATATTTTTTTAAACTGATTCTTTATATCATGGCTTCTATGCTATTTGGGGTTGTTATTTTCGCTCTTATATTTTTGATCAGGAATGGTCAAACTCGAGATGAGACTAACGAGACGCGCTTGATTGAGAGTCATTCATACGATCAAGAAGTGTTTCCATATTTATTGGATTCTATCTTTTTTTATAAACGAATGCATGTAGGGGATAACGGAAATTGGGTTGTTGTTTATCCTTTAGATACGGCGACGAAACATGAATTTTTAATCAGATATCAACTCGATATAGCGGCTAAAAACAAATTTTTAGCTAAATACCGAGCACAGATAAGTCCTGATAAAACACAAAATATTGAATGTATCCAACCTACGCTAAAAAAACGTTGGAGATCATGGCATTCAAATATTCATTATGTGCAACCAAGTGAATGGGCAAAAGGTCATGATGACTATAAAGTTCATGATTCATTTATTGTGTATGGTTCTGAAAAACATATTAAAATAGTCGAGAAATCATGTGCAGATGCTAAGTTTAAAGTACTTGCTGATCCTGAAAAATTTCCGCATCGCTATTGGGCAATTTCTGAAAAGGAAAATTTACTCTTTAGCGTGTACGATATAAATTAAATGATTCGTCTTTCTTGTATTGGGTTTTCACTATTCAAGAGAATACCCAATATCTATCTTTAAAACTGTTTTACTGTAATGCTTTGCTTAGAGTTCTTTCTTAAAGAGATGATTTTTCCTTTAGACAAGAAATGAATGTGATAGCTCTTTAAGCTGTTGGTTTTTGGGTCAACTGTGATTTCGGCAAAAAGTGGCGTTTGCCAAAGTTCATCACTTCCTAAAGTTCCCAACCAAGCTTGAGCTTTAATTACAGTGGTAAATTCATCTTTAACTTGTAAGTCGCTAATGCTCATTTCGCTGCACCAATGAACAGTTTTCGGAAATTCAACTTTTGAAAATTTCCAACAGATCGAAAGTGCTAGGCTTGATGCAATTCCAGCATAATCATTTTTTTCATGATGAATAGCAGGAAGGAGTTGCTCTGCTAAATCACCTTCAAAAGAATCAATCATGTTCTGGATTCTTTTCTTGCTTGAAAGGATATAGTTCAAACGTTTTTCTTGGGCTTGAAGTTCATTTTGGATGTCTAAGAGTTCATTTTCATTCATATATAAAGCTTTATAAATAAGGTATGGATTCTGATAGCGCAAAAGTATATCTGAACTATTTCTGTATATTGTGAATAGTTTTTAATGAATGACTAATGGTTTTAAAAATGATCGAAACAGCACGACTGACTTTAAGGCAATGGTTGCCCGAAGATTATTCTTATTTCGCCCAAATGAGTACAAATCCCCAAGTGATGCAATATTTCCCTAAATTACTGACCCGAACCGAAAGTGATGCTTTTATTGATAAAGTTAGAGCGATCATTGAGTTACAAGGTTGGGGCTTTTGGGCAGTTGAATTAAAGTCAAATCATCAATTTATTGGTTTTGTTGGCTTACATTCGCAGCCGACACAGTTTTCATTTTCGCCTTGCGTTGAAATTGGTTGGCGTTTAGATCAGGTTTATTGGGGGAAAGGATATGCAACAGAAGCTGCTCAAGCAGTTTTACACCTTGCTTTTAGACGGCTAAAGCTTCAAAAGGTCGTATCATTTACGACTTTGGAAAATTCAAAGTCAGAATGATTGATGCGGAAAATAGGTATGCGAAAAGTGAACGAATTTCAACATCCTGCTTTAGCAAAAGATCATCCACTCAGTTGGCATGTACTTTACGAAATATTAGAAACGAATTTTGTTGAGTAAATGAGAGGTCATTCATTTATATGATTTTTATGGCTGAAAGTTAAAAGCTTTATCAATCCGCAAACATTTTAATCAGACTGTATCCCATTTGTTTCAATTTGCAGAAATTTCGCCAATTTTGAGAATAACCCTGTATAAATAAAGTAGAAAAAGCATCTATCTTTCACAACATAACAATGAGGAATAATACGATGATTAACGATAAAATTGATCAATTAAAAGATTTGGTCGCTAAAGACCTTGCGCAAACTAAAGCTGATTTACAGCAAGCGAAAGATAAAGTCAGCGAGCTTGGAAATGAAATTAAACAAAAAGGTCAGGAAACTGTCGAAGATGTAAAAAACTTTGCAGCAAAAGATCTTGAGCAAACTAAAGCAGATTTGCAACAAGCAAAAGAAAAAGCCAATGAACTGAAACAGAAAGGTGAACAGGCTTTTGATGAAGTCAAAACCAGTGTTGCTGAAAAACACAGTGAAAGTAAAGCTGCATTGGCTGCCAAGACTGATGAAATCAAAGATAAATTGGCTGAGACACAACAATCAGCGAAAGAGAAAATTGAGCATTTAAAAGATGAAGCAAGCAACAAGCTTGATGATGCAAAAGCAAAAGCGACCGAATTAAAAGAAGAAGCTGCTGCAAAGTTTGAGGATATTAAGGTTCAAGCGAGTAGTAAATTGGACGAGTTAAAAAAAGCAGCAACGGATACATTTAACAAATTCAAAGGTTGATTTTTGAATTCGTTTTAACAATTCACGCTTATATTGAGAGAAGAAAATTGCTATAAAAATGAGTAATTATCTTCTCTGATATGAGCGTCGTATCTTCAATACTGATAAACTAGCCAAATTCAGTGATATGTTGATCATCTGTTTTTGGAGTAAATAAAATGTCGTGGCTTTCTTCCTTAAAATCTGTTTTTTCACCAGCACAAGAAGTGAAGGAAGACGAGATTCAAACCGTTTTACAAAATTATGTACTGCCACACTCTGAAAATGGTTTGAAAGATCGTATCAGTCAAGTCAATGTGCAAGGTCGAATTTTACAACTCACGATCAATACGTTCCCTCAAGAAAAAGACCATTTACAACAGATTCACGATGAACTCGCTGAAGCTCTGGAAAAATGCGGTATCCAAGAGTTAAATTTACATATTATTCAACAAAAACATGCAGCGCATGGTGAAGCAGGTCATAGCTGTTCATCTAAACCCAAAGCTGAAAATAGCAATTTACCCCCAGTGATGGATGCATCGCCTAAAGCTGAAGTTGACCCCAATAATCCACCTATTCAAAAAGCTGCGCCACAACAACGTGATGTTGCTGCACACCCTCGTATTCAGAATGTAATTTTGGTGTCGTCAGGTAAAGGTGGCGTTGGTAAATCAACGACAACAGTGAACCTTGCACTTGCTTTACAACAACTTGGTTTAAAGGTTGGTGTTTTAGACGCAGATATTTATGGACCCAGTATTCCAACGATGTTGGGTAATGCAGGCCGTACGCCACAAATTGAAAATGAAAATTTTGTACCTTTAGATGCCTATGGTATGGCGGTACTTTCAATTGGGCATTTAATTGGTGCGCACAATACACCTGTTGCTTGGCGTGGGCCGAAAGCAACGGGTGCTTTGATGCAACTGTTTAATCAAACCTTATGGCCAGATTTAGATGTATTAGTGATTGATATGCCACCAGGTACAGGCGATATTCAATTGACTTTGGCGCAGCGTATTCCTGTGACAGGTGCAGTGATCGTGACGACACCTCAAAATGTTGCACTCATGGATGCTGTAAAAGGAATTGAGCTTTTTAATAGAGTGAATATTCCTGTGTTGGGTGTCATTGAAAATATGTCGACACATATTTGTTCTAATTGTGGTTATGAAGAACAGATTTTTGGTATTGGTGGTGGAGATCAATTGTCTGAGCAATACGATATTCCACTTTTGGGACGTCTACCTTTGGATGCGAAGATTCGTGAGCATGCGGATAATGGAAAACCGAGTGTGATTGCTCAAGATGCAGCGGCAGAAAGTTATCTCAATATTGCCCAAGCTGTGTTGCAACAAATGGGTAAGCTGCCAAAACGTCAACGAGATGAAAATCGTATTTTCTAACTCTAAATGCAAAAGCCTCTAAATAAATTTTAGAGGCTTTTATTAATTTCGTGATTTGAGAGCTGAGCTTGTTTTCTTTTTTTCCACGCGTTCACCACGCTCCAGCGCCAAAGTAAATGTGTAATTAAATAAAAGCTAATCGCAAATAATACCGCTTCAATGACAAGTCCTGACACTAAAATCTTTGCAAGACTAAAATCAATATGACCATGCCCCAAATTTTTAAGCCAATTCAATATTTGATGTAGAACACCCAATAACATGTCTGTATTGATCATATTTACATGATAAATTTTAGTGCCAAACCAAAAGCCTAAGTAAAGAATTGGAACGACAGTTAGGGGATTGGTTAACCATGCCATACATAGTCCAATCGGTAAGTTCACTTCAAACCATAACACCGTCAGAATAATAAATAGGCTATGAAAGGGTACAGGTAATATGCCCCAAAATGTTCCAATAAACATGGCTTTAGCGATCGAACGACGGTTCACATACCAAAGCAAAGGATTTAAGGTACGTTCACCAAAAATTCTCATAAATTTTAGACGAGCGACTTTCTCTGATGAAGGCAGCCACTTATTAAAAAATTTCTTAGGCATAAGCGAAGAAGCACATTGAAAGAAAAAGTGAACGAATGTATATAAAATAACATTATTTACTTATTGAAAACTTAAAATAGCACCAAAGTTTATTTCGGCTCAAAATAGAATATTGCAAATACGTTACATTTCTTCTATTTAAGCCCCTATATTTTGCACTATGACTCTAGAGTAGAATGGGCTTGTAATTGATAAACTATAGAGAAAACATTTGCTTAAATATTCTTTGGTCATAAGTGTTTACAGTTAATTTTTTGCTATCAATACACAATTAGATTAATCTGAGAGTATCTTTTAGTGAGGTCATTCGATGATTTCATGGTTCTTTATTGGTTTAGTCATAACCATTCTGCTGACTCCTGGTCCAACAAATACCTTACTGGCATCTTCTGGTATTCAGGTTGGATTGCGTAAGTCTCTGTTACTGATTCCAGCAGAAGCGATTGGTTATATTCTTGCAATTAGTGCTTGGGGAATGCTGATTGGTAAAGTTTCAGCAACGCTACCTTTGCTACCCACATTTTTGAAATTATTAAGTGCAGGCTATATTGTTTTCCTTGCAATTAAACTATGGCGTACAGCAAACCAAGAAGTTGTTTTAAATCAACCTACAATTCGCCCTAGAGAATTGCTATGTGCAACATTATTAAATCCTAAAGCATTATTATTTGCTTCAGCAATTTTTCCAACAGCAGCATGGAAAAGTCAAGAAATATACATTGTTCATATGAGTAGTTTTGTGGGAATGATTCTTCCGATTGCTTTATTTTGGATTTCTGTCGGTGCAGTATTAGCAACTAATAAAGTCAAATGGTTATCTCAGGCTAAACTACAACGAACAGCATCTGTTGTACTTGTCAGCTTTGCTATTCCGATCAGCTATTCAGCTTTGATTAATTTATAACTATAGCCTTGTTGGCTCAAGATCATTTTGCTAGCAGGGTGCTGTTGTTTCTATTCATGTCATTTTGGGTTAAAGTACTCGTCAATCATTAACTTAGATTTTGGATAAAAGTCATGGCAATAAAATCTGATCGTTGGATTCGTGAAATGAGCGAAAAACACGGCATGATTGAACCTTATGCAGAAAATCAAGTCCGTTTTGATGAAAACGGGGAAAAATTGATTTCTTATGGGGTATCTAGCTATGGCTATGATGTTCGTTGTGCACGTGAATTTAAAGTTTTTACCAATGTTCACTCTGCAATTGTTGATCCGAAAAATTTTGATGATAAAAGCTTTATTGATATTGAATCAGATGTTTGTATTATTCCACCTAACTCGTTTGCTCTAGCACGTACCATTGAATACTTCCGCATTCCTCGTAATGTCCTAACGGTATGTTTGGGTAAATCAACCTATGCACGTTGTGGCATTATTGTGAATGTGACGCCATTAGAACCAGAATGGGAAGGTCATGTCACACTTGAATTTTCGAATACAACAAATTTACCAGCGCGTATCTATGCTGGTGAAGGCGTAGCACAAATGCTATTTTTTGAAAGTGATGAAGTGTGTGAAACCTCTTATAAAGATCGTGGTGGTAAATATCAAGGACAAACTGGCGTTACTTTACCAAGAACATAATTTTTATCTTACATTTTGCAACAATCATAATAAATTTTGATTGTTGCAATGCAAATTATGTATTTAAAATTAACAATATAATATTCATAGATATATTTAAAAAAAAATTGTGCTAGAAATTTGATTCATTCATCGGAAAATAATCCATTTACCTAATATATTTTGCATTTGTGTAAATAATCGGCATAATAAAGAATGAATTTATGTGGGTAAAATTACCTACGTTTGAGTGATGTTTGGATAGCAGTTTCTCGTTTAGGGAATCACTCAAAAGGAAGTTAGAAAAATAACGATGGTGCGGAGCATCGCGTAATGGGAAGGTCAAGATGACTACACTTCATACGGTATCATTTCAAAAAACTGTATTAGCAACTTTGATTGGTTTATGCTTAAGTCAATCAGTTTTTGCATTGCAGGAATTATCTGATGATGGTTTAAGTGAAACCACAGGTGAGGGGATTGCATTACTCCCCCAAGATACTTATATGATTTTCCGTGGCGCAGGTGCTAACGAAGCTACGCCTTTAGCTGGAACTGATGGAATTGCAGGCAATGCGGATGATCGTTTAAATGATACGGGTTATATTCGTTATATTCCTGTTGGTCCATTAACTTCAGAAGCAAGTACAGCTGGCGCTGGTAAAGCCGATTTATTCCTATATGGCTTGGCTGTTTCTAAATCAGATAATAATACCAA
The DNA here is from genome assembly GCF_022549495.1 of Acinetobacter sp. ANC 4805. Taxonomy (GTDB): domain Bacteria; phylum Pseudomonadota; class Gammaproteobacteria; order Pseudomonadales; family Moraxellaceae; genus Acinetobacter. Next base: position 93,858 of record NZ_JAKZGD010000013.1, on the reverse strand, counting down.
TACTAGAATAGCAAGTACGGCTGCGAATGCAAGCATCAAAAGTTGGGGAACAGCAAGTAACCCTTGGTTGTTAAAAGCAAGTACTGCTTATAATGTGCCTGATTTTTATGTAAGTGGTACAAATGGCGGTACATCAAAAAGTTCGGTGACCTATCTCTCTGTAGAAGCACCTCTTTATAATGAAAATATTGCAGCATTGACGTCTGATACAGGCTTAGATGCTTATAAACTCAAATTAGGTTTATGGGCTGATGCTTTTGTGCGAGATCCAAGTAAAATTGAAGGGGATGCCAATCAATTCTGTTTGAATGGTTGTACGCGCAATACAAGTTCAGTCAATACAACCCAAATTCCACGTGAAAATCGTTTACGTTTACAAGCGATTTGGAATAATTTTAGTGTAAATGGTAGTAACCTTCAGCTCTTTCAAACTTTAGGCGGAGTTGGATTATCTGGTGATACTGGTATAAATAATGGAATGAGTAAATTCTATAATAATACATTAGGTGCTTCTGGAATATTGCGTTTTAATAGTGGTGATGCAGCGAATGTAAAAGCAACCTATAATGCGGGTGTGTCTTCAAGAACATATAATACCGATCGAAATGCAACAGCTGGATCGGCTGGTTGGTCGAGTACAGATGTATGGAATACGTATGCCAATACCAGTATTTTGGGCGGAGATAATGGTTCTGCTGGTGGCTGTAATGCAGGTGGTGTGCAATTTGGTTCGGTGGCTTGTCAATTCCGTTATAGAGATCGAGCTGTTAAAGACACAGTTTCTGGCGCATCATGGACTGCACCAGATCCAAATGGAAGTAATGTTTTACGATTGAGTACAAGAGAAACTACAAATACTGGTTTATTGTCAACACCTGCTTTGGGTGGTGGAAATGCGCCAACTTTCGCTGCTGATGATGGTATTTTTATTTATAACCCAAATATAAACTTGGTCTTAGGTTCGCTTTATCAACCTGTTGTTTTTGGTTCCGATGGGAAGAATTTTAGTTTAGAAATAGCTCGGATTCCAAATAAACAAGAAATTTATACCAAAATTTATACTCGCTATGCAGGTGATACGGGCGATGCAGGTGTAACTTACTATGGCTCAACCTGTAATGTTTACCAATGTGGTAGTTCAACTGTTGCAGGGTATCAGGGTGGATCAGCTCTGAATGATTATTCATCTACAGCTTTAGCCGGTAAAAAACTTGCAACACATAGTAGTATTAGTTTTGGTACGGTGAAGAGTAATGATGGCGGGCAAACTCTAGTTGCGGATAGTAGTGTTGAAGCATTGGGGATATTTTTTGGAACACCACAAAATAGAACAAATATTTCAGGGACTCAGATTTTCAAAGAAGCTCAATATCAACAACGTCAGCAACGTGTTGATACCAGTTATATTGTGACAGATCGTTATAGACTCACGGTTTCTAATGGTGCTGGTGGGTTTGGCGGCGGTGGAACAGCGACTAGAGCCGATCCATATGGTCAAGCTTCAATTTCTTGTAATTATACTTGGATTAGTGGTTGTTCATCGTCTACAGATCGTTGGTATAACACTTCTGGTAATCATGTTGATTGGGTTTATTTAACCAACGTTGATGCCAGTGGCAATAAAATTTTCGGTAATGATGATGGTACTTATGCTCGTTATTGTACTAATACTACAACAGACTGTTTAACTTGGTATAACGGAGCAGCATTGGGTACTGGTGGTACAGGAAACGGTTATCCTGCGACTGTTACCAATGTGAATCAGATTGTGGGGAATAGCATGGCTAACCCTGGCAGTGGTCAGCGTGGTGCCGATGACTGTTGGCCTGGTGAATCTGGTGGTGCATGTAATGGTAGTTCTGGTAGTACCACAACAGGTGGGTTATATGGATTGTCTCGTTTAAGTGCGGTAAATAATGGTGGGAGTTCTAATACACCAACGCCAACACATGTAAATAATACAAACTGGACGTATGGAACACGTGCAAATGCACCTTGGTTTAGAGTTGCGGGTGGACAGGCAGCTGTCGCATATGGTTCTGGTTTAGGATCTTCAACTGCTATCTCTTCTGATATTGTGCCAACGGCTGTGACAGGTGGTGTGAATCCATCGGCATTAAATAACTTTGGTTCAGCTGTGATTGACGGTTTATTAATACAGCATTTAAAAATTACAACGAAGGGATTATAAGACAGGAGTCATTATGTTTAATTTTAATGTTTTGGGCTTTAGTATTGTTACTGTTTTAGTTAGTCAAGGGCTATACGCATCTTCAATGGTTGATTTGACTGACGATGAGTTATCAAAAGTACAGGGTCAAGCATTGATGAGTCTGTCTTATATTTCACCTGTCGATACTAAGAACTTGGAATCGAACCGTTCAGGAAGTAGCAAAGATATTGGTTTCTATAAATTAGGTATGGAAGCTGAAATTGAATTAAATGCCAATATTAAAAGATTGCAATTAGGTTGTGGTGGTGTGAATGGTATTGGCGATTGTGATATTGATATTGAGAATTTAAGTCTAAGTGGTTTAAAAGTAGATAGTAATGGTAAGCCTGTTGCTATGACGAATGAAGAGCGAGCTGCTTCTTCGGCAAAAATAACCAATCCATTTATTGAATTTGCAGTTAAAAATCCTGAGTCTGCTTCTATGCGTCAAGTTGTTGGATTCCGTTTAAGTGCGGAGAAAGCGATAGGTTTATTAACCGCAGGTACAGAGAACTCAAGTTCTCCCAATGGTATTAATACCATTTCAGGCTATATGAAAGTTCAATCCGATAGTTCAGGAATTATTAAGGGATATGCAACGACAGCCGCTACCAGAGATAATTTGTATGGTACCTATTTAAATCCAAATGATTTGGTGATTACAGGTGCTTTAACTGCATTAGGTTTGAATGGTGCTGACTTTAAAACCTCTGCTGGTGGTTTTAATATCCCACAGATTAATAATAACTACTTTGAAATTCCTGCAATTTTGGTGAATGAAACTCGAGCAAAATCTAAAGTTTTATCAGCTCCAGTAAAGGTTCCAAATATCTATGTAGGTGGACCTGGTGATGCAAACTACCCTGTGAATGGGTCTGTGCAATATAACTCAAGTGGTCCACACGATTCTACTTATCAAGAGCCGACAGGGATTTATACACAGGGCGGTCGAGTTGAAGCAACGGTAACAAGATGTTATGGAATTTCCTGTCTTATTGCTCAGGAGGGAGATGTTTTCCAAAATGTGTATATGAATGGACAAATTTCAAACATCACTGCAAATTTAAATTTAAATCAGTCTTTAGGCTTAATTCATAATTTACCAATTAACTCACCGTTTTCTTTGTCTTTACAGCAGCAAGCATTACAGTGGCCAGGGGCGAAATCGGATGATGTAGCGCAGAAAGGATGGTGGATGTCATTTGCTGACCCTGTGAATATTGGTTATGTAATTCCGCAAGATCCAATTGATATTTCTCCACTTTTTCCACAAATTGCGAGTTCTGTTTCTTATTACCTACGTCGTGGTGGTGGCAATGAAGCAAATACCAGTGATCTTGGAGGTTTATTAGGGTCGGGAGATTTAACGGTGAATATCGGTAATATTGACTTAAAAGATAGTGCTTTAAATTTAAATATTAGTAACCTTAAATTAACCAACCAAAATTTCTCATTCAACTGTTGGGGTGGGTTAAACGCTTGTTGATGTCTATTTTCGGGAAGGAAATCGTAGATTACTAAGTAATAGCTGTTTTGGGATGCTATAAATTAAAGGATATTATAATGAAGAAAATGATGGTTTTGCTCTTATTCAGTACAAGTATTGCTCATGCTGAATTAAAAACTTTAGACAGTCAGGCTCTAAGAGAAGTTGAAGGCCAGGCTGGAGCGGATTTGTCATTAAAATTTTCATTAAATCATACGAGTACTTATCAATTTGATGATGGTGTTGGTGGTGCTTGCGATAAAACAGCGAACGGTAATACTGGTTTAGGTTTTTGTCATTTAGGTATTTCGGTGAATAAGCGGTTTGTTAATAGTCGTGTTCAAGGGGGGAATACTTTTTGGGATGTACCTGAAAGTGATCCAACTGCTGGAAATCCTGCTCGAAAATTATGGTTAGTTTTTAAAGGCATTCAAGGTACTGTCGATATTCAAAAATTAGGATTAGACGGTGTTGATTTAGTTTATAAAAATGATGGCGGTCTTGATCAAATTAAACCTGCTATTCAACTGAGTCTTGATGCAAGCTTACCAATTTTAGTGAGAAATTTTGGTTACAACGCACTTGCGATTGAACAAGATGACTTTACAAGTTATATCGATGCAAGTGGTAAAGTAGTTGAAGGGACACCGAGTACGCCACCAACTAGTGGATATGGATATTTAAAAGCAACAACATATGATGCAACTACTGCCCCTAATTCTTTATATGATCAAGGGAAAGAAACAGGATTTGTTGGAATGCGGATGAATGGTAATCTTGCCTTACAAGGTAAAATTATGATGTTTGGTTGTGATAGTAGTCACCCACGTTGCTAGAGATGATTAAGATATCAAAGGATTGAAGTGATGAAAAAAAATAATCAAAATCACAAGATGGTATGGTTTGCGCTAAATACATTAGCAACAAGTATGCTTCTGATTAATTCTGCATATGCCCTACAAAGTTTAGATGATAGTGCATTGCGTAGTGTCAATGGTCAAGATGGTGTCTATATTTCAACATCTTATGATGAAGTGAATGTTGATAAATTCTATTGGCAAGATAATGCAGGAATAGGTAGTTCAAGCAGAACAAACAATAATTTACAAGCGACTGCTGAGAATTTTAAAATTCAGTCGACCAATGCGAATGTTTCAAGTTTACCTGTTGCGAATCGAACTCCTGGTACTGATTATAAAATTAATATCGGAAGTGGACTTGGTGCTGATGCAGGTAAAACAGGTTTAGACTTGGCAATCTCTACAAATCCATCTTTAATTACAATTGATAAATTTCAAATTTGTGATACTGAGTCAACACAACGTTGTAGTGCTCCGATTGGAAATATGGCAATCCAAACGAGTTCAGTGATTGATATCAGCTTTAAGACCCGTGATGGATTATTTAGCAAAGATAAGCAAGCAATATTAGATTTAGGGCTGAAAAATGCAAATATCTATTTAGGGCAAAAAGATGTCAATAATGAGTTAAACCAATTAATATTTAAAAACTTTAATTTTAACTTTTTAGGTAAAGGCGTCATGTTTGTTGATGCCGTTGGTGGTTTTAGATTGCAAACGAATGCTGATGGCGTAGGTAAGGCAACGATTGCATATAATTCAAATGGCACAATAAACTTAGCATCGAGTACTCAACCAGATGCAACACATGGCTATGTTGATTTTAGAAGAACCACGGATTCTGCTTCTAGTAATTTAAGAAATACTGGGAGTTATGGTAATGGTATTGTCGGTGCTGGTGGTGATACGACAAATGCTGGTTTGAACCTAGAGATTTTATTAAATAAAAATGTAAATCAAAGTTCACCTTATGCACTTGATAATACGAATAGCCCGAGTAATGCTAAGGGGTTAATACGTGTAGGTGCAAGTGGTCGAATGGTTAATGGCTATTTACAGTTACGTGGTTTAAATACAACCAATAAAAATAACCCAGATTATACTGGGGTCAATTACGGTAAATCAGATCAAAGTAATATTGTTGGTAAAACGAATAATTTGAGTACTGATTTATCTATAGCTGCAAATAATCCGATTACCACAACATCTGGCAATAATATTATGGGAAGCACAGGTATTGCTTTCCGTATGGCTGCAGAATTTACAAAAGATAATGACCCAATGCTTGGAGCTGACGGTCAAGCAACAACCTTAGAAATTGGAAGTGCTGGCTTAAATACTTATGGCTTTGAATTTGGGAATTTAACAGGTTTGGTATCAACTGATCGAGGTTCATTCGACAGTGGTAATATTTATATTAACCTTGCTGATACTCGAACAGTCTTATTACCTGCAAATAAGTTATTTCAAACGAGTCGATTTGGTAATGGTAGTTTTCTAACCAATAATAATGACTACATTCAATATATTTATATAGATACTCCAAATGGTATTGGTGCAAATCAAAACCCTTATAGTTTATTAGTTGCAGTTCGTGGTGCTGAGTTCCAAGCAATTTCTCGACGTGGTCGTTTTACCAATAGTGCTCGAACAAATGATGCGACTGGTGCAGCAGTTCCAAATATTGCAGAGCATAATGGGACGAATGAATGGGGGCTTGCATTACCGTTCTATAACCTGAATGCCAATATGGCAATTTTTGGTACTAATGTTGATGCTTCAACAGCTTATGCATATACATCTGATTATAAAGGCTACAATAAATCAAGTACAAATAAGGTTGTTGTAGGTTCTGGTCTAACGCCACGTTTAGGTTTTTCAATGGCGATGAGCACAGAGGGGGTAAGCTCTGATGGTAGCAAAACGACATCTATTATGGTTATTGATGGTAAAAAAATAGGTGCGAATAATCAGCCTGTTGATTACTATATGGGACTACGTAATATTGACTTGTTGTTAAAAGGAACGGGTAATATTGGTGTAGAAAAAGGCAGTCTGAATGTTAGTTTAAAAGATTTGTTAATTGTGGCTGCTGCGCAAGTGGCTGCTGGTTATTTACCAGGAACAACATATCAAAGTTGTGTAGCATCGATTTCGAATGCTGGATGTAGTGCAACCCCAGCAAATAATAAAGTAGCATTGAATAACTTTGCGACTTCGAATGATGTGTTATTCGGTATAAAACTACGTGCTGGTGGTAGCATGGACTTTTCACTTATTCCGAATAGCGAATATCAGTCAGATGGTACGGGTAGTAGTTTGAATATTGTTGGTGATTTTACCTTAGATCCAAAACAAGGGAATACCATTCAAATTAGTGATCCTCTTGATGGTTCTACAATTGGTTTAGATAATTTAACGGGTAAAATGGCATTTAATAATGCAATTGTTATTGCGCCAAAAGCCAATCAAAATGGTGCTGAAGGGATGGTTAGCTTCAACTCATCATTTACATTTAACCCAGATCGAACAACCGATGGCGTATTTCGTGCCAGAGATATAAATCTGTATCCACCGAATACTGGTGCAGGTGCTCGTTTGGGAGAGTTAGCAATCACTGGTGGTCGCTTAACGAGTCAATTTGGTATTATGCCGCGTAATTAATATGTGCTTCATCTGTTTGGTCTAAAAAGAGTTGAATAGATGATTAGCTATGTTAATCTACTGAATATATTTTAAACATTTGTCTACGGATTAGGGCAATGAAAAAAAATAAAAAGCTAGGATGTCTATCTTTATTGCTATTAAGTCCATGTACTATGGCGATGCAACCTATGGATGACCAAAGTCTTGCTACAATGACTGGGCAGGATGGTTTGACTATTCAAGCGCAGGCAAATGTTGAATTCAAACAACTTTCTATGATAGATAATGATGGTTTATCTTATGGAAGTGGCTCTACTTTATATACATCTCCAGACTATACGAAACGAGCAGGTTTAGTGATTGCAGGGCAAACATCTTCTAGCCCTATTAGAATTGTCGGCTTGAATGGTTCTACTGAGACGATTCTTGGTCTTCAAGCTGTAATTGATTCAGATGCTGGAACAGTCGCCAATAAAGGTGCTTTCACAAATATTGCTTTATCTTTTAATAATAATATTACAGGTATTCGTATTTCTCCTTTCTCGGTATATACAGCGAGTGAAAATACGCTTTCTGATATTGTGAGTAATGTATATACAAGAGGAACAATTTTTGATTCTGCAACATTAAAACCTAAAAGTGGTTTAGTCAAAGAATTACTTCGAGTAGGTGGTGCGAGTGGGATTGATATTGCTTTTGCTGCAAATAAACCCACAATGAATATCCAGCTTGGTGCAGCATCACAAGGGCATATGGTTATGTTTGGTGGTGCAATTAATTCTATTTGTGGTACTGGTTCAGGTTGTAATATCGTCGTAGTTTCTGATTATGATGTGAGTAACAATCCTTATGGCGTAAGTTTTGATTTTCAATTCACTGGTTATAATGGTGCTGCATTTGGGCTTACTGGTTTTTATGCAGGAATTGAAGGGAAAAATGGTACAGATACTGGTGGTTTAGTTTTTGGAAATGTTGGAACTTCAGATAAATTTAACTTAAGTTTAAATAACTTGATGATTGGGCAAGCAGGAAGTTCTTCAACAGTATATCCATCAGCTACCTTTAATGGATTACCTAATGCTTCTATTGGAAGTATGGGAGCTATAGGAACATCAGTGACGAATCTAAAAATGAAAGTGAGTGGGATGTAATCTGCTATAAACTGATAAATAGGGAGTTAAACTCCCTATTTTTATTTTAGGTATTGAAGAATAAGTTCGAGTTGTTTTTCTCTTTTTACTTTAGTCCAAAGCTCCTGAGCCTCAGGATAGGCTTTCGTCATCATTCCCAGCCATTGTTTATAACGACCAATCATTCCAATTTCAGTTTTAAATTGACCACTTAAAAACCGTTGTTGGAGTTCAACTAAATCTTGCCAAGAAAGGATTGAATTATCATTATTTTCACGAATACACAAGGTTAAATCTGGTGTAGTCACCGCACCACGACCAATCATAATATCTTGACAGTTTGATTGTTGTAGACATGCCTTAGCATCAGCATTATTCCAAATCTCACCATTCGCAATCACATTGATTTTTAATGCTTCGGTAATCGGTTGAATTTTTTCCCAATATGCAGGTGGAGTATAACCATCTGCTTTGGTACGCGCATGTACGGTAAGCCAATTTGCGCCAGCATCTTCTATCGCATGTGCATTATCTAAAGTGTGGTTTTCATCCAAATAACCCAAACGCATTTTTGCTGAAACAGGAATATGACTAGGAACAGCGTCACGAACTGCTTTGACCAATTGATGTACTGTTTCAGGCTCATCAAGCAATACAGAACCACCACGATGACGATTCACTGTTTTGGCAGGACAACCGAAATTAAGATCAATCGCTGGAGCGCCAAGCTCGACTACTTTAGCTGCATTTGCTGCTAACATTTCTGGGTTATTACCAAGAAATTGAACATGAACTGGTGTGCCAGCCGCGGTCTTTCCCTCATTTTTTAATTCAGGACAAAAACTGTAGTAAATGTGGTCGGGAAGAATGCTGTCAGTAATACGGATAAACTCAGTGACACACCAATCAAAACTGCCAACATGAGTGAGCACATCACGCATAATTGGATCAGTTAAGCCTTCCATTGGAGCGAGCACAAGTTTCACGATGATTATTACCTAATGAAGCGAATACTGCGTTATACGCATTTTCATATAGGCTGTCTACTAATGTTGGAAAAGTGTTTAAACAGATTTAATTGAAAAATTAACCCATAAGTTGTCATCATCAAAATTTTCAACAAAAAGTTTAATTTTTTGTTGAGGGTACATATTTGATGCACCTAGAACAGATTTACAATCTTTGTAGTCAATGAAACCAAAAAATTCTTCATTATATTGAACGTTACTCCTTGAGGATAAAAACAAACAATTTCGGTTTCGATCATTTCCCCGATTTTGAATTTGTTTTTTAATTCGTTCCACCGCTTTAAATATTTAGATATCGACTGATCCCAGAAATTTAAAAATTCTTCTTTTTTTATTGGAGTCAACATATCTAAGCTTTCGGAGAAATTATCTTCGGGTAAGAAGAAATTAGTTTGCTCTATGCTTAAATTTGTATTTATACATTCTGATGAGTTAACAAATATCGACCTTAAACAATAATATTCCTGATCAAATTCATATAAAGTTATCTCCCCATCTGTATCTATATATTTGTAATATGAATACAAAGTTATTCCTCAAATGGCTGAGTAGTATTGTTTAACGTCCCAAAATCATTTCTAAAACAAACTTACTCCCGATAAAACCAATTGCGAGCAAGATAAAACCTGTAATGGTAAAGCGAATCGCTTTACGTCCGCGCCAACCAAACTTGTAATGTCCAATTAGTAGTGCGCCATATAAGAACCATGAAATAATACTAAAGGCAGTTTTGTGAGCAAGGTGTTGTGCGAAGAAGTTATCAATGGTAAAGAAACCAAAGAGCAGGGCTGCGGTAAGTAGACCAAAACCTGTAATAATTAAATCAAAAAGTACTGATTCCATGACCTGAAATGGAGGAAGTAAATTCACCCAAATACGTCGTTTTTGCTTCTTTTTTAATTCACGATCTTGGAACCAAAGTAATACGGCATGAATCGTTGCCATTAACAGCACTGCATAAGAAGATAATGACAGAATAATATGTAAGTCTAAGCCCAAGCTATGTTGTTCAATCACTTGGTTTGGTTGGCTAAAGCCATAGCCTAAAATTAAGCCAAATGCAGCGACAGGTGTTCCAATTAAATTTAAAGGCAAAATAGGGCGAATTAAGCTCAAGATGAGGCTAAGTGCTAACATGAGTCCTGAAGTAAAGGACATCAGGTTAAATACGTCATAATTGATGCCGATTGGTGTCATCATATCTTGATAGAGTACGGTGCTATGTAACACCAACCCTAAAGTAATTAAAAGACCATAACACCAAAGATTTGGAGTACGTTTTGACATCAAACGTATAAACAAATACCAAAAAGAACTGGTATAGGCTACAAGTGCCAAAATTGTGTAAACCAAGGGGAGACTGATCATGTCAAACCTTTTTCAGGGGGTTGAATAATATTCACTATATAAGATGTAAATTCGCTTCGAACTACAGTATCCTATAGCATCTTACGCATAAATTTTCTATTTTAAGAAAGATTTTTTTGCAACTAGCCATTTTAAGCGGATTTCGCAATGTTTGATACCTTAACAGAACGACTCACACAGAGTTTAAGAAATGTTACTGGCTCAGGGCAGCTGACCGAAGACAATATTAAAGATACCTTACGTGAAGTACGTATGGCACTTCTTGAAGCCGATGTGGCATTACCTGTAACTCGTGAATTCATCGCGAAGGTTAAGGAAGAAGCCCTTGGGCAGGAAGTGATGACTCAGCTTTCTCCTGGTCAGGCATTTGTAAAAATTGTCTATGATGAACTCACCAAAATGATGGGTGAGGCAAATGAGACTCTAGATTTAAGTGCAAAGCCACCTGTCGTGGTTTTACTTGCAGGTTTGCAAGGTGCGGGTAAAACAACAACGGCCGCAAAATTAGCGCGTTTTTTGAAAGAGCGCCAAAAGAAAAAAGTGATGACTGTTTCTGCTGACGTATATCGTCCAGCGGCAATTAAACAGTTAGAAACAGTATCCAATGAAGTGGGTGTTGGTTTCATTGCTTCAGAAGCCACTGAAAAGCCAATTGATATTGTTAATCGTGCGATTGAACAAGCCAAAATCCAGTTTGCTGATGTTTTGATTGTCGATACCGCAGGTCGTCTCCATGTCGATGAAGACATGATGGATGAAATTAAAGAATTACACGCTGCTGTTAAGCCAACTGAAACCTTGTTTGTCGTTGATGCAATGACAGGTCAGGATGCTGCCAATACAGCAAAAGCGTTTAATGATGCTTTAGCGTTGACAGGCGTCATTCTGACCAAGACTGATGGTGATGCACGTGGTGGTGCAGCACTTTCTGTTCGTGCGATCACAGGTAAACCAATCAAGTTCTTGGGTATCGGTGAGAAGTTAGATGCATTAGAGCCATTCCATCCAGATCGTGTTGCGCAACGTATCTTAGGTATGGGTGACGTACTTTCTTTAGTCGAAGAAGTTGAACGCAAAATCGACAAAGAAAAAGCCGAAAAAATGGCGAAGAAATTGCAGAAAGGCGGAACCTTCAACTTTGAAGATATGCTGATGCAATTTGAGCAAATGAGCAAGATGGGCGGTATGATGGGCTTCTTGGATAAGTTGCCTGGCATGAGTAATTCGGGTATCCAAGATGCAATTGCACAAGCGAATCCTGAAAAGCAAGTGAAAAAAATGGAAGCGATTATTCAATCGATGACCATTAAAGAACGCCGTAACCCAGATTTGATGAATCCAAGCCGTAAAAAACGTATTGCTGCGGGTTGTGGGATGGACGTTGCTGAAGTGAATAAATTAATTAAGCAACAAGCTCAAATGGCGAAAATGATGAAGAAATTTGCGAATCCATCTGGAATGAGCAAAATGTTGAAGTCATTAGGTAATATGCAAAAACAATTTGGTGGCGGTAACATGGGGCCTTTATTTGGTAGTAATGAACCAAAGAAATAACCTAAAGCTATCTAGAAAAGGCGCAAATTGCGCCTTTTTTGTTAAATTTTTCTTGTGCATCTAAGTATAAATTTAATACAGAAAATCAATATAAAAATAAATTAATAAGGAGGATAATGATATTAAGTATATGTTTTATATCTATAAAGTGTTATATATGTCACATAATTTGAACGGTAAAGTATTTATTTTGCATTGTGAGAATGCGGATCCTGAGCAACATTGGTATTTATGGTTAGAGCAACAATTAAAATCTGAAGGAATTGCAGCTGAACGTATATTCCTTGCGGACTCGAATCATCCAGAAGCTGAAATTTGGCAAACTTGTTTAGAAACACAACTACAAGATTTAAATGAACAGAGTATTGTTGTTGCCCATGGACTGTCTTGTATTGCTGCGGCTCACTTTCTAGCAAAGCATCTGCAACAAACTCAATTGAAAGCATGCTTATTTATTGCGGCTTTTAATGAGCCTATACCTAAATTTTCTGAATATGATGAATTTATTCAGCATTCAAATTTTATGAGTGGCGTAATACGAGCTAATGTTAAAAGACGTCTCGTTTTCTTTTCTACGAATGATCCTATTGTCCCAGTGCCTTTGACTTTTAAATTTTCAAATTTACTGAATGCCCAACTGATTGAAGCTGTTCAGGCAGGGCATTTCCGTACTGAAGATGGATATACAATGTTTCCTCAGCTGTTTAAGATACTTCAAACTTTAGTTAAAGCTGAATTGAGCTGAACATAATTTTTTAATCCTTTCAGCAGTAAGTCAGGTTCAACTTGAGGTTGATAATGGCTGAGAAATTTAGCAAATAAATCAGCATCACCGCCTGTCAAAATTAGACTTTTGGGTGATTGTTGCATAATCTGATCAATGGTACTGATTAGACCAAGTAAAATACCATGATGTACCGCATCGACGGTGTTGTGCCCAGGTTTTAAATTATCAAAAGCTGAATCTGGAATTTTAATGCCCTTGGTATTTTGAATCAGGGAATCACGTTGTAGATATAGATTTGGCAGGATATAGCCACCTAAATGTTGTAAACCTTCGACTAAATCAATAGTTAGGGCTGTACCACAACCAATCACACAAAAGTTTTCATTGGGTTTTGCCATAGCTAACACTTGTAACCAACGATCAATCCCAAGTTGACTCGGTACAGCATAACCACAGTGCAGTCCTGCATATTCGGCATGTACCTTGGCAAAGATAATTGGAATTTCCAAAATATCTAGAATCATTTGAATACGTTGGTTGTTCTCAGCATCTAAAACAGATGAGATCCCCACCTGACTTAAATGCTGATGGCGGAAATGCTGAATCAAGCCCAGTAATAAATCGGCTGGAGACTGTAAGTGTAATTCAGCAGCATGCTCAATCACATGATCATGTTCAGTGATCCAGTATTTTAAGCGAGTATTGCCAATATCTAGCCATAAACTTTTCATCGGATGGTCATTTCCTCAAAGTGAAGCAAGTCGTAAACGTCCTTGATAATATTTTTCTGTTTGTTCGGTTTTGATGAGCACTGCACCATCATTGGAAATGCCTTGAAAGTATCCCTGAATTTTACCTTGGGCATGTTCAAATTCAACGTATTGATTGAGCCATATTGCATGGTGATTAAAGCGTTCTGCTAAATTATAGCTACCATGTTCAAACCATTGAGCCGCTTGTTGAATTGCAGTATAGAGTTCAGCAATAAGTGCCAAACGATCAAGGTGGTTTAGACCTAGCATGTTTAATGAGGTAATGGCTTGATCTGCATTTTCTACAGGTGGGGTATTTAAATTGATCCCGACACCGACAATCGCTTGATGTGCTGAAAGAGGCTCAACCAAAATTCCCCCCCATTTACCTTGTGGACTATATAAATCATTGGGCCATTTGACTTGTAGGCTTAAACCTTGCAAGCTCGGCATTTGCAGAATATTTAAAGCAACTTCAAGTGCAAGGCGACCATCTAAGGCAGTCTTAGTGTGAATCAGCGTACTTAAATAAATATTCCCTTCAGGAGATGCCCATTGTCGTTGATGTTGACCACGACCTTGAGTTTGTTGGGCGCTGCATACCAATCCTGTGGTCATGCCTTTTTGTGCAATTTCACGCATATCATCATTGGTCGATGTTGTCGTGGTTTTGAGCAAGACGATTTCAGGAAATTGATTTTTTGCATTCAGTAATTGCTGAAGTTGGCGAGTTGCTAAATCTTCCATTGTTTTACAAATAGAGTGGTCATGTGTTTATGGAGTTAATCATATATTTGCTGATTGGTGCAATTGCTGGATTTACTGCGGGGTTATTTGGGGTTGGCGGTGGTTTAATTATTGTACCGATTTTATATATTGTCTTTACTCAAATGAATTATGACCCTAATGTCATTATGCATATTGCAGTGGGAACGTCTTTAGCCACCATTATTGTGACTTCAATTAGCTCAGTCACTGCACACCATAAAAAGGGAGCAGTGCTGTGGCAGGTCTTTCGTAATTTAGCGCCTGGATTGGTTTTAGGCTCATTTTTAGGTGCAGGCCTAGCTGATCTGATGTCGGGGCAACATTTGCAATTGCTTATAGGTGTTTTTGCAGTTTGGATGGCATACAAGATGTTTAGGGGAGCGCATGCAGTGATTGACCCAAATCGCCATTTACCATCGGCAGCATTACAGTTTGCAGCGGGTGGAGGAATCGGTATTGCTTCTGCGATTTTTGGGATAGGTGGTGGTAGTTTGACTGTGCCATTTTTAAATCGTCATGGTGTGGTAATGCAAAAGGCAGTAGCAACATCTGCTGCATGTGGTTTACCTATTGCAGTAGCAGGTGCAATTGGTTTTATGTGGTTTGGTGCTAGAGAACACATTGATGTACCGAATACCATTGGCTACGTGCATATTTATGCTTTTCTTGGTATTAGTACGATGAGCTTTATCACAGCCAAGTTCGGGGCAAAAGTGGCTCATCGTTTATCAGCAGCGATGTTGAAAAAATGTTTTGCTGGGTTACTTGTCGTCGTGGGCTGTTATTTTATTTATAAAGGGCTGCTCTAAATCAGCCCTTTAATTTATAAGTCCATAATGTACTTCAATTGTCGCAATTAGTGTTTCAACTAAAAGTAAGACATCATCTTGTTGGCGTGCATCGACAAAGAATAGTGGGTAATTCATGCCTTGTGCTGCCAGCCAATCTCGGTACATCGAAAGCGTTCTTTCTGGTTTGCGGTCAATATGAGTAATTGCAATCACAATATTATTGCCAAAGGGTTTGAACGCTTGTACATACTGTACTAGATCAAGCAGTGGATTTTCAGCAGCATGATCAATCATGACAATCGTCCCAATAGCGCCTTTGCAAATGACAGCCCAAATAAAATCAAAACGATCTTGACCGGGTGTGCCATACAACCCAACTTTGACACCATCGTCTAAAGTAATTTCACCATAATCAATCCCAACGGTTGTAAGCAGTTTCTCGTGCGATTCAATATCCGTATTGAATGCTTCTGTACTAACAACATCAACTTCCGAAAGGGCATTTATGGCAGTGGATTTACCTGAGCCCATGGTTCCACCAAAGACAATTTTATATTGTTGTAAAATCATAGAATTATCCTTGATTAAAAGCCTAAACGGTTACGTAATCGACCAAACAGTTTTTTCATAAAGTTTTGTTCTGTTTCAGTCTGAGGGGTTTGAGGATGGTAATTGGCTTGATGATCTTTGATCACTCTGCCGTACTGTGTACCTAAACTTGCAGCAACAAATTGTTTGACGCGCTGTTCAGGTAACTTTAACTGAGCTGCGACAACTGAAATTTGAGCGCCTTTGGCAAAGCATGCAGCCATACGTAGAATTTGTTGTCGTTCTACTTTGTGATGAGGTTGTGGCCAAATGTCTAGATAAAAACTTGATGCTGATGATGGACAGAGTTCGTCGAAGTCGGTTGAAATCCATAACAGATTCCATAACCATTGCTTTAAATCTTGCTGAGGGGTGTCTGTAATCCAAAGTTGATCATTTTGGGTCGCATAAGTGTAATTCAAACTTGAATCTGTTTGTAATGATCGAAGACTAGGATTCTGCCAGACCCATTCATTGCGAGGATCTGCAATAGCAATTAAACCATTATTGTCGAATAACTGAATTTTTCCATTTCTAGGATTTTGGATTTCTTGCAAAACGTCTTTGATTTGCTTCCGATGTATTATTGTATTTGTGGGTTCAGAAGGAGCAGTATTATTTATTTCTTGGGTTTGTGCTAAGCGTTCATTCAACCAATCATGGAGTGAGTGAAGGTGGTTAAGTGGTAAATACAGAGTATCATTTTCAATAGAACTATTCTTGTCTAGATCATTTGCGATTTGTAATACATTGATATTACTATTTTTAATTAAACTTTTGATATTAGGTGAATCAAAAAACACTTGGTTAATCATTAAAATATCAAGTTGCGGCTCAGCAATATTACTCCACTTCACTTGGATGTGGTTTGGAACAGCAGTTTGGACATGCTCTTTTAATTCATTCAATGTTCTGAGACTAAGCCCAAAAATTGCGATATTAACAGCTTGATGAACACTCATAATGCTACTCATATATGCTTACTGAGTGATTCAGTAAAGTTGATTTAAAAATGTGTTTGTTTTATTAAAAATATTATTTTATGTGATTTATATCAATAAAAATATAGTTGATGGATCTATTTTCAGATATTTGGTTAGCCTGATTAAATTAAGTTAACTCTTTGATCTTAAACGTTGCTAATTGAGATTTTTGTTTTAAATTTAAGCATAAGTTTTAGTTTTTTATCTGAGTTGGCTTAAAAAGCAATAAAATTGTTAGACAATGATATAGAATTTATGAGGTAAGATCAGTTAAAACAAAAAGCGCAAACAGCATTGGAATATGCGTATAACAACGATAGCGAGGGGATTATGAATCTCGAAGAGGCTGATAGTCTTTCTGAACAGATTGCAAAATATATTAGTGAACAAATTATTAGTGGTGAGCTAGTTGAGGGAGAGCGTATTCAAGAATTACGCATTGCGAAGGAATTAGATGTCAGTCGCGGTTCTGTCCGTGAAGCGCTGTTATTGCTAGAACGTACTTATTTGATTGAAATTTTTCCACGCCGTGGTGCGATTGTTTCTGAAATGTCAGCTCAGCAAGTCAAAGCATTATTTGACACCAATGTCATGGTACTTGGGCATATCGTGCAACGGATTAGTGAAACTTGGCGTGCGAATGAGGCCGAACAGTTACAGGCTCTATTGGATCAATTGGTTGAGTTTGTTCGTGCAGGGGATATTGAAAAATTTTACGATGCGATCTTTAAATACTTAGCAGAACAGCATGATATGGTGGCAAATCCCTACCTTATGCAATTCTATAAAGAACTTTTACCGTCATTACGTCGTAGCTATTTTTTAACCTTGAATACTTCACGTCGTGAGCTGCAAGAATCCTTTACCCTGTTTAAACTGGTGATTGATGCTATTTTGATCCGAAAATCACAACAAGCTGCTTTATTTATGGAAGATTTTTGTCGACACTTGCGCAACCTTGTGTTGGAATCTCTGACACGTATGAAACAGATTGAATTGGCTTGGGCTAGACGCTCACGCCGCTAGTTAGGGCAGTATGCGTTTAAGCAGTTTAAAACTTTCAGGCTTTAAATCTTTTGCCGATAGTACCACATTAAATTTTAAGGCAAACCGTACCGCAGTAGTGGGTCCAAACGGTTGTGGTAAATCGAATGTCATTGATGCAATTCGCTGGGTGATGGGCGAGTCCAATGCACGCCAATTGCGTGGTGGTAGTATGCAGGATGTCATCTTTACAGGGACAGCCAAGCGTAAACCTGTCGGTGTCGCAAGTGTAGAACTGCGTTTTGATAATACTTATGGCAAATTAGGTGGGGCTTATAATGCCTATAACGAGCTTGCTGTTCGTCGCCAAGTGACACGTGAAGGTAAGTCTGAATATTTCTTGAATGGCACACGTTGTCGCCGTCGTGATATTACCGATATTTTCTTGGGTACAGGTCTAGGACCTCGTTCTTATGCGGTGATTGAACAGGGTATGATTAACCGTTTGGTCGATGCCAAACCTGAAGAAATGCGAGTATTCATTGAGGAAGCCGCAGGGGTATCTCGTTATCAAGCACGTCGCCGTGAGACCTTGCAACATTTAGAACATACTGAGCAAAATCTTGCACGTTTAGATGATATTGCAGCTGAGTTGAAGTCACAGCTAAAAACTTTAAAGCGTCAGTCAGAAGCAGCAATCCAATATAAAACCTTAGAAGGTCAGATTCGGACTTTTAAAATCGAAATTCTTTCTTTCCAAGCCAATCAAAGTCAAAAGCTACAACAAGAATATACGGTTGAAATGACGGCGCTTGGGGAACGTTTTAAACTGGTTCGTTCTGAATCAAATACTATTGAACATGATCTTGAAGCAACTAGTGCTTTATTTCAGCGTTTAATTCAGCAGTCTTCACCTTTGCAGCATGAATGGCAACAGGCAGAGAAAAAGCTATCTGAATTAAAAATGACTTTGGAACAAAAACAAAGTTTATTCCAGCAAAACAGCAGTAGCTTACTGCAACTTGAGCAGCAAAAGTTACAGACCAAAGAGCGTTTGCAATTATCTGAATTACAGGTTGAGACTTTAACCACTCAATTTGATGAACAAAATGAAGTATTACTTGCTTTAGAGCAGCAGACACAAACGGCTGAGCAAAACTTTACGGATATTCAGACACAACAAAAACAAGCACAGCAGCAATTTGAGCAACTCAAGGTACAAGTCGATCAGCAACAACAGAAAAAGTTGCAGATGGCAGCACAAATTGAACAGCTTGGTAAAAGTGTACAGCGCATAGAGCAGCAAAAGCAGACTTTACACACACAAAGTAGCCAGATTCGTGCGCAAGTTCAAGATGATGAACAAGCTCAATTAGAACAATTACAGCAACAACTTCAACAACAGATTATTGTATTAGAAACCACGATAGAACAGTTACAGCAAGATGTACAAACACAGCAAGATCAGCAACAATGCTATAAGACTGATGTACAGAACTTGAAAACTGAGATTCAGGTTTTATTGGCTGAACAAAAGAATTTAAATCAATTGGTGGCGAAGCAGAGTCCGAAGCATGACCAAAATGCGGCTCGACTGATGCAAAGCCTACGTTTAACTGCTCAAGGTAAAACGCGTGCAGCTATTATTGAAAAATTCTTAGCCAAGTGGCTGCAAGCACATTTGTTGGATGGTGAACAATCCTTTCAAGAAGGTATCGCACGACAGTTAAAATCATCACAACAGCCGTCTGTTCAAGTTGCAGGATGCGCTTTAAGTGATTGGATCGAAGCACCAAAATCTTCGCTTTGGGCTAATGTCGCCGTTGCAGAAGATTTAGCCACAGCTTTGCGATATCAAGCGGATCTCCAGCAAGCACAATCTATTTTGACGCTTGATGGTTATCATGTCGGAACAGATTGGGTGATTGGTCTGCATTATGATGAAGACAGCCAAACTGCGCAGGGGATGCTTAGCCATCAAGTCCGTTTAGAAGAAATTGAACAGCAGTTTGCGGAGAAGCAAGCACAATTGCTTGATTTGGAAAATCAATTTTCACAACAGCAGCAAGGGCTGCAACAGCAACAGCAAAACTTACAGCAACAACAGCAAACCCTGAAACAAAAGCAGAAAGAGCAGCAACAGCTTGATGTACAAATTGCCAAACTACAAAGTACGGCACAGGCATTTGTATTGCAGCAGATGCAATTGGCAGATCAACTTAAACAGCTCGATGTGCAACTTGAAGAAGATGCCATGCAGCGTGATGATTTGGACATTGATTTACATGCACTTGCACTCAAATTAGAAGCAGTATTACCGAATTATAAGACTTTACAGTTTCAGGTCGAAAATCTGAATGAACAGCTGGATGAGCAACAACAACAGCTTACGCAACAGCAGCAGCAACGTGAAGCTTTGCGCCGTCAGACTTCACAAGCCAATCAACAAATTGAGTTGCTCGAAAAAGATATTTCATTTCTGAAAACACAATATCGACAAATCATTGAACAGATTGAGCAAGCGAAGAAGTTTGTTGATCCGATTCAGCTTGAATTACCGAACTTAGAGTCGCAATTCCAAGAGCAATTTCAGCAAACAGAAAAGCTGCAAAAAAATTGGAATGAGTGGCAACTTGAACTGAATCAAGTCCAAGAGAAACAGCAGCAATTGACAGAACAACGTCATCAAGCACAGCAAAAAGATGAGCAGGTGCGTGAGCAGTTAGAGCAAAAGCGTTTGGCTTGGCAAGCTGCTAAATCAGATCGTGAGCATTATCTGGAACAGCTCAAAGAACTCAATGCCGATGCCTTATCTGATCTCTCGATTGAAATAAAAGATCATCAACAAAAATTAGAAAGAGCATTGCAACAATTTGATAAAATTGGTGCGGTAAACTTGGCAGCTTCACAAGAATATGCAGACGTGTCACAGCGTTTTGATGAGCTGAGTCATCAGATGCAAGATCTACAAAATACGGTTGATCAGCTCAAAGATGCGATGAAAAGTATTGATCAAGAAACACGTAAATTATTTATGACCACCTTTGATCAGGTGAATCAAGAGCTGCAAGTGTTGTTTCCAAAGGTGTTTGGTGGTGGTGAAGCGACCTTAAGTCTTGAGGATGATTGGCAGTCAGGGGTGAAATTGATGGCGCGTCCACCAGGCAAGCGCAACAGTTCTTTGGCACTACTTTCAGGTGGTGAAAAGACCTTAACGGCTTTGGCATTGGTATTTGCGATCTTTAGATTGAATCCTGCACCTTTCTGTGTATTAGATGAAGTTGATGCACCACTTGATGATGCCAATGTACAACGGTATTGTAATTTGGTAAAAGAGCTTTCTGAGCAAGTGCAATTCATTTACATTACTCATAATAAATTGGCGATGACAATGGCAACTGATTTACTGGGAGTGACCATGCCAGAGCCAGGCACATCAAAATTAGTGACTGTCGATTTAGAACAGGCAAAAGAATACGGGTTAGTTTCGGAGTCCTAGTATGGAAATGAATACAATAATAGGCATTGTTATCGCCGTTGTGATTATGCTCGTTGGTTTAGCAATGGTTTTGAGAAAACCAAAAACAGTTGAGCCATCATTAGACGCTGATTTACATATTAATTCTGACAGCAATCAGCCTGTGATCCCGCGTAATGTACGAGAGCAGCTTCTACAAAAAGACACTGTAATCTCAACAACTGAACGGGTTGAACCAAGTTTTAAAGCAGAAACCATTCAAGTAGATACTCAAGCAGCACCAGTACAAACTGTTGCAGAAGAGAAAGCTGAAGAAACGGTAAAAGTTGCGGCTGAGCCTGTCATTCATACTGAAATCAATACAAGCATTGAACGATCAGAAGATCAACCACGAGTAGTGGACGTATCTGATGATGAAGACTTGTTAGATAAAGCTGATGAAACGAAAGTTGAGCCAGAACTGAGTTTAAATCCAAATATTGCAACTGTTGAAATTGAAGAATTTGATGGTGAGAGTAATATTTTGGATGTGCATTTACATGAACAGCAACGTTATGATGATGAAAGTGCATTAGCAACAGCTGAGCAGATTATTGCGCTGAATGTTTTTCCAAATCCACGTCGTGCGTTGTCGGGCGATAAAGCATTAAAAGTATTGCTGAAATATGGTCTCCGCTTTGGTGAAATGTCGTGTTTCCACCGTTATGAAAATACAGAAGAGCCAAGCACATTGATGTTCTCTGTATTGCGAATGACGGACAATGGTCCTGCTGGCTTTGATTTAGAAAGTTTATCGGGTGAGCAAGTACAAGGTTTAGCATTCTTCCTTGCACTGCCAAATAGCAAAGCTGTGACTGGGTATGACATGATGACCAGTATTGCAGGCTTAATTGCGCGTGAAGTCGATGGCAAAGTCTATGATGAAAATAATTTAGAATTTACGCCACAATTGAAAGAACATTGGCGTCATCATGTGATTGATTACCGTCCAAATCAAGCAACCGTCTAATGAATCTTTTATAATAAATTCAGTAAAAAATTATAGGGCGGTTTTTCCGCCCTTTTATATGGTGAAATTTAAATGGAACACAACTCAGTTATTGAGCAAATGCGTCAGTTAATTCAACTGATTGCAAAACATAACCATGCTTACTATGTGATGGATGAGCCATCCATTTCTGATAGTGAATATGACCATTTATTTCATCAGCTTAAAGCTTTAGAACAACAATATCCTGATCTGATTCAGACAGATACGCCGACCAATAAAGTTGGTGGTCAAGCCCTATCAAAGTTTGAAAGCGTGACACATACTGTTCCAATGTTATCTTTGAATAATGTATTCGAAGAAGATGAACTTCTTGCATTTGCTAATCGTGTTGAAGAACGATTACCCAATCAAAGAATTCAATATGATGTTGAACTTAAGTTCGATGGGTTAGCAATTTCGCTATGGTATGAAAATGGTGTACTGGTTCGTGGTGTAACACGTGGTGATGGTGAAACAGGTGAAGACATAACTCAAAATGTTAAGACCATTCGTAATTTACCTAAAATATTATCTTCCAGAGATCAGCCTATCCCACAATTATTAGAAGTCCGTGGTGAAGTGTTAATGCCCAAAGCTGGATTTAAAAAGTTGAATAGACATCTAAAGAAACGTGGTGAAAAAGAATTTGCTAATCCTCGAAATGCTGCTGCGGGTAGTTTAAGGCAACTAGACTCTCAGATTACAAAAACTCGTCCATTAGCATTCTATGCGTATGGTGTTGCACAATGTATTCCTGATAATAATGTTGGCACTATTGGTGATAATTTAGAATGGTTAAAGCATTTTGGTTTTGAAAATTATGATCATTGGGTTGTGGATAGTATTCAAGATGCACAGAAAAAATATGAACAGTTAATTGCTGAAAGACCAAATTTAACTGTAGAAATTGATGGAATGGTTATTAAAGTAAATAGCCTTGAACAGCAAAAGCAACTAGGTTTTATTAGTAGAGCACCTAGATGGGCTGTTGCTTATAAATTTCCAGCTGAAATAGCTTTAACAAATGTTGAAAATATTGAATGGCAAGTTGGTCGAACAGGTACTTTAACCCCTGTTGCTCGATTGATTCCTGTAAATGTTGGTGGTGTGACAGTCTCTAATGTGACTTTACACAACATTGGTGAAATTCATCGTCTTGATATTCGAATAGGGGATAAAGTTGGAATTTATCGAAGTGGTGATGTAATTCCTAAAGTAGATAAAGTCTGGGCTGAATTTCGACCTGCTGATGCGGAGATGGTGCATCTTCCGACGAATTGCCCTGTATGTGAATCGCCTGTGGTGATGCCAGAAGGTGAAGCATTAGCACGTTGTTCTGGTGGCTTATATTGTGCAGCACAACGGATTGAAGCCATTCGTCACTTTGTTTCGCGTAAAGCCTTGGATATTGAAGGTTTGGGAGATCGTTGGGTAGAGTCGTTATTACATCTCGATTTACTCAAAGATGTGGCTGATATTTATCATTTGCATGAGCATCGTGACACCTTATTGACCATCGAGAAAATGGGTGAAAAATCCGTTCAAAACCTGATTGAGGCGATTGAGGCGAGTAAGAAAACGACTTTGGCACGTTTTATTTATGGCTTAGGTATTCGTGGTGTTGGTGAAACTACAGCACGGATGTTAGCGAATACCTTCCAGACGCTTGAAGCATTGAAAGCGGCGGATATTGAAGCACTCAAGAAAACCCCTGATGTGGGTGAAATTACAGCAGAATGGATTGCAGACTTTTTCCAAGCACCGCATAACCTTGAGGTCTTAGATCGGTTGTTGGCGGCAGGGATTCATTGGGATGCACCGACTGCACCAACACGTCAACCATTGAATGGTGAAAGCTGGGTAGTAACAGGCACACTGGAAACCATGGGGCGTGATGAGGCGACACAAAAGTTACAAGCTTTGGGTGCACGTGTCAGTGGCAGTGTTTCCAGTAAAACCAAATGTGTCGTTGCAGGTGAAAAAGCAGGAAGCAAATTGGATAAAGCACAAAAATTAGAAATTCGAGTAATGAATGAACAAGAGTTTTTAGACTTTTTGGCGCAATATTCAGTGTGATGAAATCAATAGTGTGGACTTCTGGATGAATTTTTACATCAGAAGTTCACAGATTTGATATTTAGCTTCATCTGTTAGCTGATGGGACAAAATACCTTCTATAGTAAAAACAATAATTTGAGTGGTTGCATCTATTTTTGCTGCGGATAAGCCCATTTTTTGTAATTCTATACACAATAGACTTTCGACAATTCTATGAAAATTTTCATGTAATACGCGAATTTCCTCAGAATAATTCAAACGGTTATGTACCGTCGTAATCAGGTGTTTGACACTTTCCAGTTGTTGAATGACCCACAATAAGCGTTGAGTGTGGTTGGCAAAAGACTGATTGTGATATTCATTTAGGCGATCAATAAGCTCTGAACTAAGAACTTGTGTTAACACTTCATCTTTATCTTTAAAGTACCAATAAATCGTATTGGGAGTAATTTTTGCAGTTGTTGCTAACTTTGACATTGATGTTGCATCGTAGCCGATCTCAAGAAATAACATCCGTGCAGCGGCAATAATTTCTGCTTTCTTTTCATCCGTGTTTTGAATAATACGTTTATTGCGCGCCATTGTGTGGACTCAAAATATTTCAAAACTGATTTTACAGCGATTCGATCATTTTTAAAAATTTGCAGATAATTTTATTCTTATCTTGAATGGTATTTAAGAATTGCGTATATTTCTTGAATGGTATTTAAGATAAATTGGGAAATAAGGTAATGGGAACATTTCAACATGTGCTTGATCAAAGTGTAGAGGCAAGCTTTTATTCACCTAATGGCAATCAATGTGCTGCAAAAATATATTATCCAAATGTCGAAACTTCACAAAAACATCCAGTCATTTTGATGGTGCATGGCTGGGGTGGAACACAAGATTTGTTGACGTTGCCTTTTGTTCAAGCATTTATGCAAATCGGTTACGCCGTCATGACTTTTGATTACTCGACTTGGGGTAAAAGTGAGGGGATGCCTCGAAATCAAATTTCACCGTGGCTACGTGTCCGTGAAGCTGAGCAAGCAATTCAATATTTACAAAATTTAGAAAAGATTGATGCGAATAAAATTGTGGTTTGGGGGACTTCTTTTGGTGGAGGGCATGCCATTGATCTCGCAGCAAAATATCCTCATCTCTTGGGGGCGATTGCCCATGTTCCAATGCTAGACGGGGTACAAGCCGTTCTTGCCAATCCTGTTAAAGATATGTTGAAAATTGGCTTAAAAGTGGTTCAGGATTATTTACCATCTCAGTCACGGACTTATATTCCTGTAATCGCACCTGAACATCAATTTGCCACGATGAATCGTGATCAAGCTTATGACTTTTTTATGAAAAATTATCAGGAATCAGGAAAGTCTATTGATGATTATGATAATCGTGTCACTGCACGTTCAGTGCTGACAATTGGCATGTATCGACCGATTCGCCATTTAAAAACCATTAAAATACCGACTTTATTGATTGGTGCGACTCAAGATTCTGTTGCACCTTTTGATCCTGAGAAAATCAAAAAAATAAATAATCCTCATATTGAATATCAGCTATTGAATGCGAATCATTTTGAGCCATATTTTGAACCGATTTTTCAACAAAACATTCAGTATCAACTTGAGTTCTTAAAGAAATTAATTTGCTGTTAAACAGCACTGATCGTAAAGAGTATTAGAACCGTTCAAGCGATTAAACTTGAACGGTTCTTGGTTTTAAGCACGTTTTTTAACAATGCCATCATCGATTAATTGCTGGAAATGTTCGCAAACACTGCCACGGATATCTCGATAGTGAATGCCTAACTCATTCACACTACGCTGTGAATTAAAGTAGATCGGATAGCCCATATTGAGTTTTACAAATTGACGTGAATGACCAAACACAGGAGCAATCAAAGAAAAGGCAGTTTTAGGTACGGTGAAATGAGGGAATGGGTATCTATAACCAAATTTTTGCGTTAAGGCTTTGCCCATTTCTAGCAAACTTAATGTTCCACCACAAATGATATAGCGACCTTGTGCTTTGGGATTGAGTACCGCAGCAACATGCGCATCTGCAACATCACGGACATCTACGATTCCATTCCACATCGGCGGTACACCAAATAATGTTGTGCCATTGCCGAACTGTTGTAAAACTTCAATACTGCCAGATTGACTTGCATCAGTGAGTGAAGGCCCCATCACCAATGCTGGGTTAATACAGACTAGACTCCAACGATTTTGTTGTTCTGCGATTTCCCATGCTTTACGTTCCGCAGCAACTTTTGAATAAGGGTAAGGCTGGTGGCTTTCATTACTGGTGTTATTCCAGTGGCTTTCATCAAATTGATTATTGGCAGTTTTCTGAATCTCAACTGCATCGCCATAGGTTGAGGCAATACTGGAAGTGAGAACCACACGTTTGACTGATTCAGTGCGATTCACACTATCCAAGACATTTTCTGTTCCTTTAACCGCAGGTTCAATAATGTCTTTGACAGCATCTTTATAATTGGTCACAACGAAAGGAGAAGCGGTATGAATGACGACTTCACATCCTTGCATGGATTCATCAAAAGAATGTGCTTCGAGTAAATCTGCTTTGAAAAATTGAATTTTTCCAGATGACTTTTCTGCAATATCATATAAATGCTGAATTTTATTTTTCTTTGATGGGTCTCGAACTGTTGCATGAACGTTATAGCCTTGATTGAGCAGTCGTTCGATAATCCAGCCAGCAATATAACCTGTTGCGCCAGTGACTAATATTGGTTTACTTTTGTCCATTGTTATTTCCGCATAATGTTTTTGTGATTGATGTTATTTAACGAATTTTGCTCAAACAAACAACGGCTGAACAGTCATTTTTTTATAATTTTTGCTTAAAAGCCGAACTGAATAAGAAGCATTGCGAATCGTTACAAAAATTCAAACAACAGATTTTTCCTAAAATTATGGTTTAGAAGGTTTTTGAATCGTATGCAAAGGCTTATTTTACTTGGATAAATTAAGCTAATTAGAACTGTAAATGCGTATGTTTCTCATTTTAATTTGATAAAAATCATAAACTTACACATAATATTTTTGCAATTGCTGTCCAATTTCACCATAATAGACTTATTCGATAGGGAGTAAGTATTATGCGTGGCAATCCAGAAGTCATCGACTATTTAAATATGCTCATTGGCGGTGAGTTGGCTGCTCGTGATCAATATTTAATTCATTCAAGAATGTATGAAGATTGGGGCTTAAGCAAGATTTATGAACGGATTGACCATGAAATGCAGGAAGAAGCATCTCATGCAGATTCAATTATTCGTCGTGTTTTGTTCTTAGGTGCTCAGCCGAACATGAACCGTGAAGGGATTAATGTCGGTACAGATGTTGTGAGTTGTTTAAAAGCTGATTTAGCACTTGAATATCATGTTCGTGAGAAACTTGCGACAGGTATTAAATTGTGTGAAGAAAAAGGCGATTATATTAGCCGTGATATGTTGCGTCAGCAGTTATCTGATACAGAAGAAGATCATACGTATTGGTTAGAAAAACAATTACGTTTAATTGAATTGATCGGTTTGCAAAATTATATTCAATCGCAAATCTAATCAAAAATGAAAAGCCAACTGAGAAGTTGGCTTTTTTAACACTCATTTACACCAAATGATTAGAACATTGATTCTTCTGAATTGGCTGAAATCTTGTGAATCGAAAGGTCTGCACCACGATATTCATCTTCTTGAGAGAGGCGAATACCAATTGTGGCTTTCAAAATACCATAGATCACAAAACCACCAACAAGCGCAATGATAATACCTAAGCCAGTTCCAATGATTTGCGAAATAATAGATACACCGCCTAAACCACCTAATGCTTGTTGACCAAAAATACCTGCTGCGATACCCCCGAAAGCACCACACACACCATGCAAAGGCCATACACCAAGCACATCGTCGATTTTGAGTTTGTTCTGAGTGTAAGTAAATAGATAAACAAACATACCACCTGCGGCACTACCAATTAGTAATGCACCAATTGGATGCACAATATCCGAGCCTGCACAGATTGCAACTAAACCTGCAAGTGGGCCATTGTGTAAGAAACCAGGGTCATCTTTACCCATAAAGTTTGCAGTCAATGTACCGCCGACCATTGCCATGAGTGAGTTAATCGCAACTAATCCTGAAATGGCATCGACACGCTGTGCGCTCATGACATTAAAACCAAACCAACCGACAATCAGAATCCATGAACCTAAAGCAAGAAATGGAATCGATGATGGAGGATGAGCGCTAATACGACCATCTTGTTTATAACGACCATGACGCGCACCGAGTAAAATAACTGCCGCTAAAGCAATCCAACCACCCATTGCGTGTACGACAACTGAGCCTGCAAAGTCATGGAAGCTTGCGCCAAAAGAAGTTTCTAGCCACTTTTGAAAACCGTAGTTACCATTCCAAATCATACCTTCAAAGAAAGGATAGATCAGCGCAACCAAGATCAATGTTGCAATGGCTTGTGAACGCATTTTGGCACGTTCCGCAATACCACCAGAAATAATTGCTGGGATCGCTGCTGCAAAGGTGAGTAAGAAGAAACAGCGCATCAAGTTATAACCATGATCTGCTGTTAAAGCACTGCCTGCATGGAAAAAGTTTTGTCCATAGGCAATCCAGTAACCCACAAAAAAGTAAGCGATTGCTGAAATTGCAAAATCAGTAAGGATTTTACTGAGCGCATTCACTTGGTTTTTGTGGCGTACGGTGCCAAGCTCTAAAAATGCAAAGCCTGCATGCATTGCTAATACGAGTACTGCACCGAGCAGTAAGAAAAATAGATCTACGTTTTGCATATTAATGCTCAAAAAAAGTGCTAAACCATATTTTTATGCAAACAATTGATTCGTTTTTTGCACCAAAATAGATTTAGTAAATCTAAAACCCCAAGCTATTCTGAAATAGCTCAATTTAATGAAAAATATAATGCAAAAAATGCACCAATTTAGAAATTAAATTGTAATTTTGGTTATAAGTAGTGCATTTTGCGTAAAAATAGGACGTTTTGATTGTCACTAAGAGCTAAATCGCACGATCTTGGCATATTGGTGTAAATCTGAGCGACAACACGATGCCCCTACGTGATCATATTCAAAGGGTGATTTACTACCTTCCTTATCTGATTATTGCTACACTTTTTATTTTTCAGGCAGATGAGCATGTCCTTTGATCTCAAAGTTAGCTTACAGCAAAGGGCTGAACAGTCACCACAGCAAAAAAAGCTGAATCACTTGATTGATAAAATAGAACAACAAAAAGTTAGTCTTGCGACATGGCAAAATGCCCAAGCTGAAATTCAACAACATACTCGCCAAAAGCTGCTGCCTGTATATAGTGAATTACATGAAATCTTGTTTCAGCAGTTGGATCAACTTTGGAATATGTTACACAGCCATGAGTTTTCCAAAGCGGATATGCAGCAACTCGATGAAAAGATTACTCAACTTGCACAAATGTTAAAGCGTTCTAAAATGTTGGATGAAGAACGATTAGAGCTAGTGAAGCAGATCGATACCTTTTATCAGCAACATGCACAGCAATCAGTGAAACAGAATAAAAAAGTACAGTCCGTTCAGTTCGAACTTAATGAAAATTTTGATCAAAATATAGAATTAGAAGAAGATGATTTTGAGCAATATGCTGCCGAGCAGCAACAGGCACGAGAACAAGCCAAGCAACTGAGACAACAGCAGAAACGTGAACAAGCTGAGCAGATGGCAGCCCAATCGTTGAAAACAGTCTATTTGAAAATTGCCGCAATGATTCATCCAGACCGTGAGCAAGATGAGTCGAAGAAAGCAGAAAAAACTGAATTGTTCCAACAGGCGAGTCAGGCGTATGAACAACAGGATTTGTTTTATTTACTCAAACTCCAGTTACAGTTGGAACAAAATAAAGGTGTAGGGGCTAAAGAGTTATCTGTGGAACAAGTAAAATTTTATAAACTGGCTTTGGATGCGCAAAGTCAGCAGTTAGAAAGTCAAATTGATGAGATTTTGGATTCTTTTCAGTTGGCGAAAAAAGTGAAAGCCGAGCATCTGCATATTGGTGATGTGTATAAAGCTATAGATGCGGATTGTGCGGAGTTAAAGCAGCAATTGAAGTGGGAAAAAGAGCGTTTAAAGCATATGAAAAAGCTGAGTGGGGTAGAGATGTTGTTGGGGCATGGGGCATTGTAAGCTTTTTTAAAAATACCTCTCCCTAGCCCTCTCCTGAAAGGAGAGGGAACTTTATTGCGTATCGAATAACTATCAAATTCACAAAGGACGCTCCCTCTCCCTTAGGGAGAGGGCTGGGGTGAGGGAAATTAAAAATAGGAGAAAAAATGAAACTAGACCCACAATTATTAGAATTCGCCAAGGCTATGCGGACTAATGCCACTGATGCAGAACACTTAATATGGCAATTGCTTCGTGCTAAGCGATTTATGAATCTTAAATTTCGCAGACAACATGTGATTGCGCCGTATATTGTGGATTTTTACTGTCATGAAATTGGTTTAGTGATTGAGTTGGATGGCAGCCAGCATGGAACGGATGATGCCATTGAGTATGATGCTGAACGGACGAAGTTTTTGGAGGTTTTGGGTTTAACGGTTGTTCGATATTGGAATCATGATGTGTTGAGTCGGACTGATGTAGTGTTGGAGGATTTGTGGCAGAGATGTTCTGAATTGAAAAATATCTCTCCTTAATCTATTGGGAAATTATCATAAAAATTATTTTTATCAGTTGCTTGAAATTTTTAATTTAATCCCAATTTAGGGTTCTTATTAACTTAAAAATTATAATTTGAGGGGGGAATATGGCAGAGCCAGTATCAGTAGCAAACGAATTTATAAAGTATATACCAGTAGGCATAGGTACTTTGGTGTCAGTCATTATTTCATCACTATGGGTAACATTTCTACATTTTCGCGAGAAAAAACAAGATAAGTTGAGTGAACTCAATCAGGAGCTTAATGAAATTCTTCAAATTTCTATTCAATATCCATATTTAGAGTCAAAAGCGTATTGTGATAATTGGAACCATTTGGATCCAAACATACATAGCGATGAAAAAGCTTTACGTTATTATAACTTTACAACTTTAGTTTTTAATTATTTATCTAAATTAAGTGCTCACTGTAAGTATGATGATGAATGCATACAAAAAAATCATATTAATATGAAGTCTTGGATTCGTTTGCATAAAAAAGCTTGGGAAAATCCATTGAACGATCCGAATGAAAATATCGATAGTTATGATGCAAAATTTGTATCTTTGGTTAATAAATGCTTGGGGAAAAATTAATGAAAAGAAAAGCCATAATTCTTGTAAACGATGATGGGAAACTTCCAGGTCTATCAAAAGATTCAGACAACATTGTAAGTTTTTTAAAGAGCTTAGCTGGTGGTTCTTGGTATGATTCAGAAATTGAAATTATAAAGAATCCAACCTTAAATAATTTAAAGTTAAAGTTAGCTATTCAACGCTTGACACCAGTTGATTTTTGCCTTGTCTTCTTTAGTGGACATGGTGGGAACGATGGGAGAAAAACTCACATACAGATAAACAATCAAAAAGAAACCATTGAAGAAAGTGCTTTATTTGGATTTGCAGATAAACAGATTAATTTTTTTGATTGTTGCAGAAGTTTTTCAGAAGACTTAGTACAAAAATCCCAACGTTCTACGACATTTGCAATGGAAGATAGTCAAACAAATTATCTCAGTATTGCTGAGAGTCGAAGAATATATTCTGAATTAATAACAAAAGCTGTTAATCAAAGAGCTGTGTTTTATTCATGTGAATTAAATGAAGTTTCATACGATAGCTCTGAAGGAGCTGTTTATTTGAGCTCATTTTTAAAAAATGCTAGTGAATATTCTAAACACACTACCGATAAATCGAAGTTGGCGATACTAGTACATACTCAAGCAGAGAAATACGTTAAAAGTTTGAATCCTCGATCAGATGGTAATCAAAATCCAACATATGTTTACCCTAAAATTGGTGGGAATGTTCAGGATTATTTACCAATTAGTATAAATCCTTATAGTGCAGCACATTACCGTCCTATGTTTGGATAATAAAAACCCCCTCAATAGAGGGGATTTTTTATTCAAACTACTGCTTAAAGCGCAGCAATCTGCTCCATATTCGCTTTAATCTTCGCTAACTGGTCAGCAAACTCAGCCAATTTCGCTTTTTCACCTTCAACTACAGCAGCAGGTGCTTTCGCCACAAACCCTTCATTTGCAAGTTTAGTTGCAATTTGGTCATGTTGCTTTTGCACTTTGTCTAAGTCTTTTTGTAGGCGACCCAATTCCGCTTTCGGGTCAATTAAACCTTTCATTGGAACAAATACAGACACATGACCCACAACAGAAGATGAAGACAATGGTGGTTGTTCAGCATCCGCCAAGAACGTAATGCTTTCAACTTTTGCTAAAGCTTTAAACAACGCTTCAATACGGGTGATCTGTGCTTTTTCCGCTTCAGTGGTGTTTTGAAGTAGAACTGGTAATAAACGTGCATTACCTAAGCCCATTTCACCACGGATGTTACGTACCGCACCAATCAAACCTTGTAACCATTGCATATCCGCTTCAGCTTGCTCATTGATTTTCTCTTGAGCAGGCACAGGATATGCCGCAGTCATAATCGTTTTGCCTTCAATACCGAGCATTGGCGCAAGGGTTTGCCAGATTTCTTCTGTCAAATACGGCATCAACGGATGAGCCAAACGTAAAGATGCTTCCATCACGGCAAGTAGTACACGGCGAACTTCAGCTTTACGCTCTTCAGACACTTCAGCATCGTTCAGTACTGGCTTGGTCAACTCTACATACCAGTCGCAGTATTCATTCCAGATGAAGTCATAAATCGCTTGTGCAGCCAAGTCCAAACGATAGGTTGCAAAGGCTTGTTGAACCGCAGCTTCCGCTTTTTGTAAACGGCTGATGATCCACTGCTCAGGCAATTCCCAAAGATCAGGACGAGCAGTTTGCCCCACGGTTTGACCTTCAACATTCATCAATACGAAACGGGTTGCGTTCCAAATCTTGTTACAGAAGTTACGGTAACCTTCAACACGCTTCATATCGAACTTGATGTCACGACCTGTGTTGGCAAGCGCACAGAAAGTGAAACGCACTGCATCTGTACCGTAAGCTTGAATGCCTTCTGGGAATTCTTTACGGGTTGATTTTTCAATCTTCGCCGCTTGTTTCGGATTCATCAAACCAGTCGTACGTTTTTGTACCAAGGTTTCAAGGTCTACACCGTCAATCAGGTCTAATGGGTCAAGTACGTTACCTTTCGACTTAGACATCTTCTGACCTTCGCCATCACGAACTAAACCATGTACATAGACAGTTTTGAACGGAACTTGAGACGTACCATCTTCATTTTTCATGAAGTGCATGGTCATCATGATCATGCGCGCAACCCAGAAGAAGATAATGTCAAAACCAGTCACTAACACATCAGTCGGGTGGAAGGTATTGAGGAAATAGTTTTCAGCATCTTTTGCTTTGTCGCCAGTCCAACCTAAAGTTGAGAATGTCCAAAGCGCAGAAGAGAACCATGTATCCAATACATCTTCATCTTGACTCAATGCAACATCAGCAGGGATGTTGTTATTGGCACGAACTTCTGCTTCGTCACGACCAACGAATACATTACCTTCAGCATCGTACCAAGCGGGAATACGATGACCCCACCAAAGTTGACGAGAGATACACCAGTCTTGAATGTTGTTCATCCATGCCATGTACATGTTGCTGTACTGCTCAGGTACAAATTTGATGTCACCATCTTTCACTGCTTTAATCGCTGGCTCAGCAAGCGGTGCAATTTTGACATACCATTGGTCAGTCAATAATGGCTCAACGATCACACCTGAACGGTCACCGCGAGGTGGTTTAAGCGTATAAGGTTGAATTTGATCTAACCAGTCTTCCGCTTCAGCTTGTTCAACCAATTTCTTACGTGCAGCAAAACGCTCTAAACCAATGTAGTCTGCTGGTGCAGCGATGGTTTTAGAAATTTGCTCACCTGCTTTGGCGATGTATTCAAACTCAGCCAACACTTCCGCATTTTTGTTAAAGATGTTGATAATCGGCAATTCACAACGCTTACCGACTTCATAGTCATTGAAGTCATGTGCAGGCGTAATTTTTACGCAGCCTGTACCGAATTCTTTATCTACATATTCATCTTTAACGATTGGAACTGCACGACCTGTAATTGGCAGGATAATGTTCTGACCAACAAGGTGTGAATAACGCTCATCATCAAGTGCAACAGCAACGGCAGTATCACCTAACAATGTTTCAGGACGAGTCGTAGCGACAACAATGTGATCTTTACCATCGTGTGTACGAAGCGATTTGTCTTCAAAGAAGTATTTGAAGTGCCACAATGAACCTGCTTCTTCTTTGTCTGACTCAACTTCAAGATCAGAAAGGGCAGTTTGCAGTTTCGGATCCCAGTTTACGAGGCGTTTACCGCGGTAAATTAAGCCATCTTCATGTAGTTTAACGAAGACTTCTTTCACCGCATTCGATAAACCTTCATCCATGGTGAAACGTTCACGCGACCAGTCCACTGAAGAACCTAAACGGCGGATCTGACGAGTAATCGTACCACCAGATTGTTCTTTCCATTCCCAAATCTTTTCAATGAACTTTTCACGACCTAAGTCATGACGGCTGATGTTTTGTGCGCCAAGCTGACGTTCTACGACCATTTGTGTTGCAATACCGGCATGGTCAGTACCTGGTTGCCATAAGGTATTTTTACCAGACATACGGTTGTAGCGAGTCAAGGCATCCATGATGGCATTGTTAAAACCATGACCCATGTGCAAGCTGCCCGTGACGTTTGGTGGTGGAATCATGATACAGAATGATTCACCTTGACCTGAGGGTTTGAAATAACCTTGTTGTTCCCAGATTTGATACCATTTCTTTTCGATCTCGGTTGGATCGTAAGTAGTTGCAATATTTTGAGCAGATTGAGCGTCAGTCATAGTATAGAAGATTAAAATTGAATAAAAAATTAGATCTATTGTAGCAAAAAAATGATGAATATTTTCATCAAAAAAA
This sequence comes from Acinetobacter sp. ANC 4805, assembly GCF_022549495.1. Classification (GTDB taxonomy): domain Bacteria; phylum Pseudomonadota; class Gammaproteobacteria; order Pseudomonadales; family Moraxellaceae; genus Acinetobacter. The sequence continues at coordinate 58,282 of NZ_JAKZGD010000013.1, read as the reverse complement.
GTCGATGAAAACAGTTGGTTTTTTTCTTGAAAAAGTTAGATTTATGTATGTTACATCACACAATTAAAAATGTTTAAGCATAAAACAAAGATATAAAAATATTAAAACTTAAAAAAGGACGGTTACGATGAGTTATTCAATTCTATTAAAAATTAATGAAGCAACACACGGTCAACCATTTTTGGCATTTATGCATGTTGATCGTGAATAGAATGTGGTAAATTCAGCATTTGAAAAGCCAAAAATGAAAGAAAAACAGAATCTAAGGATGAATAAGGGCTTATTTAATAAGCCCTTATTTTATGGAATCTAGAATAGGGTGATTAGAATGAACACTGCCGTTTTTTTAAATATTCAAGCCGATACATACGCGCGATTTGCTCATATCCGTACGCAGCTCTTACAGGGTAGTAAAGAAAGCCAAGCAAATGCTTTGGGGGCAGTTTTATCTGAAATTGCATGTGAAGTGATAGAACAAGTTTTTATGGTGCTATTGCAAGACAATCAACATCACTCACTCACAGGTGAATCTGAAAAAGTGATTCAGCAGATTTTAGAAGCAATCCGAAAATATATGCCATGGTCAGTGTCATTCTTTGGGAATGATCGTCTAGTTCCGTTGGTTGAACATTTATCTAAAACAATTCGAGTTGAAGATGAGTCGGTATATATGACTTATCCGATTGAGCAACAGTTGACTCAACAGGTTAAAGCTTCGAGTCAAAAATTAGCTGAAGGGGAAAGTCGGGAAATTGCCAATTCACTGAAGTTGCTCACAGAAGTGATTGATGTAGGTGTCACTCATTTAATTCGTGAGCCGAAAAAGAGCCTAAAATTTAATTTTGTAGTCGATAAAACCTTAAATGGCGTCATTAATATGACGACACATTTAGGGTATAAGCGTTTAGAAAAATTAGGCACTCAACTTGATCAACAAGTTGCGGCAACTTATGTTGATTATTTCCTTAAATTTATGCGTCATCCAACGTAGATAGAGGGTATAGACATGGCAAAACTTAAAAGTCTTGATAATAAAGTCGTATGGATTACAGGGGCATCCTCGGGCTTAGGCAAGGCGTTAGCACGTGAATGTGCTTTGCAGGGCGCTCAAGTGGTGCTGACATCACGCCGTTATGATGAATTAGAAGCAGTTCGAGTTGGCCTGCTTAAACCTGAACAACATCTCTCAATTGCTGCGGATATTACCGATGAATCTCAAGTTCGCCATGCACATGAACAGGTTTTGGCATGTAAAGGACGTATTGATTGGTTGATTAATAATGCAGGTTTGAGTCAACGTGCTTTGATTCAAGAGACGAGCATGCACACTGAACGTGCCATTATGGAAGTGGATTATTTCTCACAAGTCTTCTTTACTAAAACAGTATTACCAACGCTCATCAAACAAAAGTCAGGTCGGGTGGTGTTTGTCTCCAGTGTTGCAGGTTTGTTAGGTACACAATATCGTGCCACGTATTCTGCGGCGAAAGCAGCGATTCACATGTGGGCAAACAGTTTACGTGCGGAAGTCGCTAAAGATGGAATAGCAGTTTCAGTGGTTTTCCCTGGTTTTGTTAAAACCAATGTTTCATTTAATGCTTTAAACGGGGAAGGCAAACCACAAGGGCATCAGGATGAAGCGATTGAAAATGGTTTAGACGTCGATGTATTTGCCGAACGTGTGGTGGAATCATTGATGGCAGGGGATGAATATATTGTTGTTGGTGGGAAAAAAGAACAACTGGGTGTGTTGGTCTCTCGCTTATCACCAAGCTTGTTGTATAAAATGATTCGTAAAATGAAAGTGAAATGAGTGTGGATAATCGTAAGAAAGCCGTTTTTAATTGGAGCGGTGGTAAAGATTCAGCCTTAGCACTGTATACGGTGCTACAGCAAAATGAGTTCGAAGTGGTCGCTTTACTAACCACTGTGAATGAAGAAACAGAATTGTCTTCCATGCATGCCATTCCGCATGCATTACTTGAAAAGCAAGCTGAGAGTATTGGGATTCCACTGTATCCTGTGTTTCTTCCTAAAAATCTCCCTGTCTATGAACAACGCATGCTAGATGCTGCCAATCATTTTAAAGCGCAGGGGGGTGAACACTTTATTTTTGGTGATATTTACCTGAGCGATGTACGCAAATATCGAGAAGACCGTTTGCATCCTCTTGGGATCGAAGTGGTTGAACCCATCTGGAATCTGAACTCAAGTGAAGTGATGCAAGATTTTTTAGATTCAGGTATTAAAACCAAAATTATCGTGACTGATGCTAGTAAATTGGATGAGTCCTTTGTTGGTCAAGATATTGATGCTGCACTAATTGCAAGAATGCCAAGCGAAGTCGATGTCTGTGGCGAAAACGGTGAATATCATACCTTTGCCTATGCAGGTGCGTTGTTTAAATATCCTGTCGATTTTAAGATCATTGAAACTCGTAAAATGTCTTATGAGTTTAAATTAGATGATGGTGAGGAAAAAATCTATCACTATTGGCAAGCGATTTTTGCGGAGTGAATATTTTAAAAGGTTTATTAATGTCTCAAAAACGTAATGAAATTATTAACCAGTTATAATTAGACGGTAGAGCAATACAATTTGTGGCGCAGCCAGACTTAGAGATGCAAATTATAGCAGTTCAACAGAATTACTTAGCTTTACAATTTCTATATGATCCAACCAATGACGTTTTATATGCTGCTGTAAAAGCAGACGGTTATGCTTTGGGTTTGATCCCAGTAGAGCAAAGAACTGAAGCGCTTAGTTTAGTTGCAGTTCAGCAAAATGGTATGGCTTTACAATTTGTTTCATATCAAACAAATGGTATTTGTAAAGTTGCACTTGCACAAACAGGCTATGCGATTAAATATGTAAAAAATATTAGTCCTGAAATGTTATTGCTTGCAGTCCAACAAAATGGTTTGGTTTTAGAACATATAGATCAACAGACCAATGCGCTTGTACGTGAAGCAGTTGCTAATGATGGGTTGGCATTAGAGTTTGTCAAAATACAAAGTTTAGATATCTGTCGAATTGCGATTTTACAAAATCCAGAAGCTATATGTTTTGCCCAATTTATTGATGATGAAATGGCACTCACAGCAGTTAAGTATGATGGTCATTTATTACAGTTTATCCCTAATCGTACTGAGCAGCTTTGTCTAATTGCCGTAAAAAAATCAGGTAGTGCACTTGAGTTTGTGCCTGAACAGACTGAAGAAATTTGTTATGCAGCTGTTGAATGTTTTGGTCTAGCTTTATATTTTGTTAAACAGCAAACGCCCGATCTATGTCGAATAGCAGTTGCTCAAGATGAATTTTACTTGCAATATGTCCATGAGCAAACTGAAGAAATTTGTTTGTTTTGTATACAAAATCATTATGGTAATGGTTTTGAATATGTTCGTGAGCAAACAGACTTAATTTGTTTGGAAGCAGTTTCTCTAAATGGTTTGTTACTCTCTTGTGTGAAAGAACAAACTCAAGAAATTTGTTTAAAAGCAGTGCAACAAAATGGTATGGCTCTAGAGTTTGTCCGATACAAAACAGCAGATATTATTGAGCAAGCATTAGCACAGAATCCTGAAGCCAGTTTATTTATCTAAAATCGCCGTACCATAAGCAAATACTTCAACCATACCACCTTGCATACCTAATTCTGTGGTACTGAGACGAACCCCCATAATATGGTTTGCGCCTATTCGATCTGCTTCTTGCTTGAGGCGAAGCATGGCTTCACGGCGTGCGCGATCTACTACACTTTCATAACTGGTGAGGCGACCACCGAAAAAGTTCTGAATATTGGCAAGTACATATTTAAAGTAATCATGTGAAATCACAACATTGCTACTCACCAACTGTCCATTTGCTGATGTTTCAGTAAAGCGATTGGTATCAATCCGAATATGGGCAAATAGTTTTTCTTTTTCATCCAGTTCACGCAAATGTTTTTGTTCGATATGTCGACCAAAAGTCCAACCGACTGAAAATAGAATCAGAAAAAGAATAATCTGAAAAATTAATCCACTCATAGAAATGCCTAAGCGCTAAATGGATCAGGAAGTTTCGGTGTGATCGGTTGAACCACCACTGCCGTACCATAGACAAAAAGTTCAGATGCACCTTGAGCAATATTTGAGGTCGAGAAACGAATCCCTACAATTGCATTCGCACCTAAACTATGTGCTTTATCAATCATTCGTTGGGTCGCTTCTTGGCGAGATTCTTCAAGCAACTCAGTATAACCCGTCAATTCACCACCCACGATGTTTTTCAAGCCAGCCATCAAGTCACGCCCAACGTGTTTACTACGTACAGTACTGCCATAAACCACATCAAGTTGGCGTAAAATAGTGTGACCGGGTACAGATTCTAAACTGCTTAGTAACATAGTATTTGTCTAAATCATTCATCGTTAGTCTTTGAAGATAAGAAATATTTGCATTTGTTGCAATAAAAAAGCTCACTGAAGTGAGCTTTTATTTGTAAATTATTTCAACTATTTAGCAGCCTGAATCTGTGCGCTAGATGCTTGTTGCGTTACAGTATCACTCGAGTTGGTTTTTAGACCACCCCCCAGTGTTTTATATAACTCCACTTGGCTATTTAGATTTGCTTGCTGTAATAACAATAAACCTTGCTCAGCTGAATATGCTGAACGTTGCGCATCTAATACCGTTAAATAGCTATCAATGCCTGCACGGAAGCGAGCATTAGAAAGTTTATAAGTGGTATTGGTTGCTTCAACTAAACGACGCTGAGCAGTTAAACGATCACCGATATTGGCACGAGTCGCCAAAGCATCATTGACTTCACGGAAAGCTGACTGTACTGACTTTTCATAGTTAGCAAGTGCAATTTTCTGATCTGTTTCAGAAATTTTAATATTGGCTTTACGTGTACCCCAATCGAAGATGGGTAAGCTAATATTTGGGCCAATTGACCATGCTGCATTGCCTGCTTTAAAAAGATTACTCAAATCTGTTGAAGCATAACCTGCTGAACCTGTCAGACTAATCGTCGGATATAGCTGTGCTTTAGCTGCACCGATATTTGCACCAGCCGCACTCAATTGATATTCCGCAGCTTTGACATCCGGACGGTTATTTAACAAATCACTTGGTAAGCCTGCACTTAACGCATTTTGCTGAGTGATGCGAGTCACTTGTTGTTGAGGCAATAAGTTCTGAGGAACTTGTTGCCCTACAAGTAAATTCAACAAGTTTTGTGCTTGAGCAATTTGTGTTTTGTAGTTCGCCACATCATTACGCGCAGTTTCAACCGAAATTTGTGCTTGACGCACAGGAATTTCACTATCGATGCCCACATCAAAACGTTTTTTGTTTAAATTAAACGAATCTTGTTGTGCTTTGAGCGTTTGATCTGCAAGCTTAAGTTGCGCACTTGCAAATGAATAATTTAACCAAGCTTGAGTCACTTGGCTAATTAAGCTGATTTGCGTTGCATCACGTGAGCTTTGCGTTGCTAAATAGCTGTCCAAAGCAGCATCTTTTAAGCTTGCAACACGACCCCAAAAATCTAATTCATACGTTGTCTGTGGGATACCCACTTGATACGTTGAATATGGATTGTTTGGGTTTTGACTCGGGGATACTTGTCGAGCTGTGCTACCACCGATCCCAATCGTTGGTAATCTATTATTTTCCGAGATTTGATATTGCTGCTGTGCTTTTTGAATATTGAGAACAGCAGTACGTAAATCACGGTTGTTGGCAATCGCCAAATCAATAACTTCTAATAAACGTTGGTCAGCAAAGAAGTCTTTGTAACCTTGTTCAGCAATTGATGTTCCAGAAGCATTACCATAAGACGCGTAGCTTTCAGGCGTATTTGTGCTCACAACAGGCTCTGGCCCACGCATACTTTGGCAGGCAGCCAAAGAGAGCGCGAGTGCAGAGATTGCAATGCCACGACTGGAAATAGACCAAACAGTTTGCATCACGATCAATGCTCCTGAGTATTTAAAGTTTTAGGTTTGTACTTAAAGATACTACGAATCCACACGAAGAACACTGGGATGAAGAAGATACCTAAAAGTGTTGAAGAAATTACACCACCAAGTACACCATAACCTACAGAGTGTTGGCTACCTGCACCCGCACCACTTGCAAGTGCTAATGGTAAAACACCAAAACCAAAAGCAAGTGTGGTCATGATAATTGGGCGTAAACGCATTTTTGCAGCATGTAAGGTTGCATCAAATAGACCTTCACCTTGTTCCTGCAATTCTTTTGCAAATTCTACAATTAAAATTGCATTTTTGGCAGAAAGACCTATGACTGCCACGATCGCGACTTGGAAGTAAATATTAAAGGATAAGTTTGGATCGCCTTTAATGACCATACCTAACCATGTCAATGTAAATGCACCAATAATACCTAAAGGTACAACTAACAATACAGAAATTGGAATTGCCCAACTTTCATATAATGCAGAAAGACATAGGAAGACGATCAATAACGAAAGAATTAGCAAAGGAAGCGTCTGATTACCAGAATCACGTTCTTCTAAAGATAAACCTGTCCATTCATAGTCGAAACCTTGTAAGCCCATTGATGGTAACTTTCCAATGATTTCTTCCATTGCCAACATTGCATCACCAGAGCTGACACCTGGGGCAGGCGTACCTTGGATATTTACGGATGAAACGCCGTTATAACGCTCTAAACGAGGTGAACCATACGTCCATTCACCTTTGGCAAATGCTGAGAATGGAACCATTTCGCCTTTGTTATTACGCACATACCATTTGTTTAAGTCTTCAGGCATCATGCGTGTATCTGCTTCACCTTGGACATAAACTTTTTTGACACGACCACGATCGACGAAGTCATTGATATAAGAACCACCCCAAGCCATGCTCATGGTGCTGTTAATATCGCTGATGCTGATACCCATTGCACCAGCTTGTGCTTGATCAACCATAATTTGATACTGTGGAGTATCTTCCTGACCATTTGGACGAACACCTGCAAGGCGTTTATCTTGTGCAGCCATACCTAAAATTGCATTACGTGCAGCAATCAGTTTTTCATGACCTTGACCACTCACATCTTTTAATTGAATGTCAAAACCTGATGAAACACCTAACTCAGGCATTGCGGGTAACTGCAATGGCATGATGTAAGAAGCATCTTTTACAATCATATTGAGTGCCATACCACGTTGAATGATGGCACCAATTTGTGATTCAGGTGTGGTACGTTCGCTCCAGTCTTTCAATTTAATAAATGCAAGACCTGCGTTTTGACCGACTCCTGTAAATGAGAAGCCTGAGACCGTAAAGATTGATTCTACGTGTTCTTTTTCCTTATTTAAGAAGTAACCCGTCATTGTTGTAATGACTTTATCCGTACGTTCAAGACTTGCACTTGGTGGTAACTGAACTAAAGTCATGACCACGCCCTGATCTTCTTCGGGTAAGAAAGAAGATGGCAGCATCTTGTATAAACCAACCAAGCTTGCAATGACGGCAATATAAACAACACCAGAGAAAATCTTATGATGGGTCATACGATTGACACCACCTTGATATTTCACTGATAGTTTATCGAAGCTGCGGTTAAACCAACGGAAGAAACGTGCAAAAATATTGTTGCTTTCTGGCTTGTTTGGATCGTGTTGTTTTAACAGTGTTGCACAAAGGGCAGGGGTAAAGGTTAATGCAACAATTAAAGATAAAATCATTGCTGTGACTAAGGTGATGGAGAACTGACGGTAAATGACTCCAGTTGTTCCACCAAAAAATGCCATTGGTACGAATACCGCTGTTAATACACTGGTAATACCAATCAAAGCACCAGAAATCTGACTCATTGACTTTTCAGTTGCAGGTACAGGCTCTAAATGCTCTTCTTGCATCACGCGTTCGACGTTCTCGACGACGACAATCGCATCATCAACTAATAGACCGATGGCAAGTACCATGGCGAACATGGTGAGAGTATTGATCGAAAAGCCAAAGATATTAATTACGGCAAATGTTCCCAATACCACCACGGGTACAGCAAGTGTTGGAATAATGGTTGCGCGCCAGTTCTGTAAGAACAGGAACATCACAATAAATACAAGGATAACTGCTTCAATCAGCGTATGAACTACACTTTCAATCGAAAGTTTAACAAACGGTGTTGTGTCATAAGCAAGTTTGTCTTTTAAACCTGTTGGATAGTTATTACGAAGCTCTGATAAACGTTTCTCAACAGCTTTTGCTGTATCAAGCGCATTTGCTCCTGTTGCAAGTTTGATTGCAACACCACCCGCAGGATTACCATTAAACTTAGAATCGAATTGATAATTATCCGAACCTAATTCAACACGTGCGACATCACTCAAGCGAACTTGTGCGCCAGCAGCCGTATTTTTCAGGAAAATGTTTTTAAACTGTTCAGGTGTTTGTAGCATGCTTTGAGCATTGACTGTTGCATTGAGTACCTGACCCGATGTTGCAGGTGCGCCACCTAATTGACCTACAGCAACTTGTGAGTTCTGCGCACGAATGGCTGCTGCAACATCTGCTGGCGTTAGATTGAAACTGGTCAGTTTTGCTGGGTCTAGCCAAATACGCATTGCATATGAACCACCAAAGACTTGAACCTCACCAACACCTGCCACACGACTCAGTGGCTCAGAGATATTTGAGTTTACATAGTCTTTAATGTCTGAAGCAGAAAGGCTGTTATCTGGTGAGTAGAATGCAATAACTTGCATAAAACTTGCGCCAGATTTGGTTACTCTTACCCCTTGACGTTGTACATCTTCAGGTAAAAGTGCTGTTGCAGACTGTAGTTTATTTTGAACTTGAACTTGAGCAATATCAGGGTCAATCCCTTGTTCAAAGTTTAAGTTAATTGATGCTTGACCGTTTCCTGCACTGTTTGAAGAAATATAACGTAAGCCATCTAAACCATTCATTTGTTGTTCAATGATTTGGGTAACTGTATTTTCTACAGTTTTAGCAGAAGCACCAGGATAGGTTGCAGAAATTGTCACCGTAGGGGGGGCAATTGTTGGATATTGTGCAACTGGCATTTTAGTGAGCGTGAGAATACCCGCCAACATAATGACCAGTGCAATCACCCATGCAAAAATTGGACGATGGATAAAAAATTGAGCCATGCAATCTACCCCTTAAGCTTGTGAAGTTGCTTTTTGTTCAGCTTTTGGTGAATTGACTTGCTTTTGTTCAGTTGCTTGAGGCGTCGCATTTTGACCTTGTGGTGCTTTTGCCTGCGGTTGATAAGGTTTAGCAGAGACCTCTTGTCCCTCTTTGACCTTCGCAACACCATCAACAACAACTTTATCACCCGCTTTTAAGCCATCAGTAACAATCCAGTCTTGACCTTTCACGCCTACGGTTGTGATTGGTCGAGTTTCAATTGCACCTTTCGCATTTACAATTAAAGCAATCGCTTGCCCAGTTGGTAAACGTGTTACGGCTGCTTGTGGAATCAAGTAAGCATTTGGTAAAACTGCTTGAGAAATCTTTGCAGTTGCATACATACCTGGTAATAACAAGTGGTTTGGATTTGGGAATACCGCACGTAAAGTGACTGTACCTGTTTCAGGATTTACACTTGCACCAGAAAATGCCAATTGTCCTTCGAGTGGGTAATCTGAACCATCTTCAAGGGTAATTTTGACACGCGTATTATTGCTGTTGTCTAAGCTACCTTTATTGAGTTGTTGGCGCAGACGTAATAACTCAGCACTTGACTGATTAATATCGACATAAATCGGATCAAGTTGTTGGATTGTCACTAAAGGATCTGCTTGGTTTGCTGTGACTAAAGCACCAGACGTCACAGAAGAGCGACTCGATTGCCCTGAAATAGGTGCGCGTACAGTTGAGTAACCCAACGTAATTTCAGCATTTTTCAGTGCTGCTTGTGATGCTGCGACGTCAGCTTCAGCCAGTTGCACTTGTGCATTAATATCATCATATTCTTGTTTGGAAACAGCATTTGTTCCCACAAGTTGACGATAACGACCTTCTTTGACACGTAGCGCATTTAAGTTCGCTTGCTGACGGAGTAAGGTTGCACGCGCGCTGTCTACAGTTGCACGATTGGTATTTGCATCAATTTCATAAAGCGCCTGACCTGCTTGAACATAACTGCCTTCAGCAAATAAACGTTTTAAGATAACACCACCAGTTTGTGGTCGAACTTCTGAAATCTGATATGCAGATGTTCGACCTGAAAGTTCAACGTTTTGTTCAACGCTTTGTGGTTGTGCAACGATGACACCGACTTCTGGAGGTGGCATTTTTTGTGCAGCAGCAGTTTGCTGTGCATCTTTAGGGTCTTTGCTACAACCAACAAGCGCAATGCTTGTTGCTAATGCGCAAGCAGTCAGGGCAGGTGCCCAAAGCTTAGCCGACATCATTATTCCACCTCAATTTAGATTTCTTGTCTAAAAACAAATTGTTGCTGAAATTGCTTTGATACAGCCAAAACCAAAGCAATGAAGTCCAAATCAACCCAATTCCCCAACCTGCGAATACATCAGTTGGAAAGTGAACCCCTGCATAAACTCTAGATATCCCCATGAAAATAAACCACAAAGTAGATACTAAAATGACACTCGTGCGGTACTTATGTTGCTGAAGCAATAACATCATTAAACTCGCAAGGGTTGCGGCGTAAAGGCTATGGGCACTTGGGAATGATGCGCCATAGCTTTGAACCAAGTGATAAAACTCCAATGGTCTTGGTCGATCAATACTCCATTTCAGAAGCCAACCAATCACAATACTTCCGCTTATACTTAAAGTGATAAAAATCACATTCTTATAGTTTTTAATCCAAGTTTGATACATACACAAAAATGTAGTTAAAAATAATAAAAATGGCATTCCACCGATGAGAGAAAGCAGAACTGTTACATGGTTAAGCATTAATGAACGATGTTCAAAAAAAGCTTGAACACTCAAAAGGTCTAAATTTGATGTGTTGGAAAAAATGAACCCAATCACACCGAATCCTAAAAAAAAGCAACCAATACAAAGCAATAGGTACGGCATGCGAACCTCTTATTTGCTTAACCATTGTTCAGGGTTATCGAATATTTTAAAGTGTACTCGCGAGTACACTTCTGGTCAAGTCTTGAAATTTTATGATAATTTCATTTTCATCTTTTTATAAGGTTCAGTAAAAAAACATAACAAAATTCGATTAGTGTCTTACTTTTTGCTCTGTTTTATTACGTTCTTCCAACTGAACAGGTTGATTCGGTGGCCAGAAAAAGTCACTTGGTCTGGTTAAAAAGTGTGTCATGACCAGTTTGGCTAACGGTTTCCACTGAGCGAAACGAACACGGCGGGCACGAAGAGCCACGATGACTGTCAGCGTAAAACTCACAAATAAATTGGTTAAGCCGATCAGCATAACTCCGAAGAATGACACAACAATTAAACCAATATCAGGACTGTCAATGGTCATGAGGCCCTGAATAAAATTAGCAGAAGCAAAGGCGATATGACGAATATCTAAAGGTAAGCCGAGAATAAAGCCAATCGTTCCCATGCTGCCCAACATAATGCCAAAAAGGAAATTACCAGCCAAAGCACCTAGATTGGTTTCAATATAATTGGCAAATTTATCTAAGCGTTGTTGTCCCATCCAACGTTTCAAATGCCGATGCTGTTTTAAACGAGGACCAACTTTTCGGTAAATGGCTAAATTATCGAAGTAACCTGCCAGCAACCCTGAAAAAAATAAACAGACGCCTGCAATCGCGGCATGAGGAACGGCTAAAGAAGTGAAGGGGTTTAGATCATGTAACGTTTTAGCTGCTTTTGTTGCTGAAAGTAAAGGTTCGTGCAGATTGTATTGCCATAAAAAAGTAATTAAAGCCGCGACAGGAATCGCAATTGAGATATTACCGAGAATGGCAATAAATTGAGTACGGATAATATTAATAATTAATGCGGCTAATTCAGCAATCTGAGCTGTTTTACTGCCTTTTTGATGTTGCACAGTTGCTGCAAGTGCTGCGGCTGTCATGGCGGGTTGCTTGGTCGCAACGGTAAAATGTAAGACATGAATGAACATGAAGCCTAAGGCATAGTTCATGCTGTATAAAAATGCATGTGTAAAAGGTGCTAACACCAAACGAGCAGTCAAAATCTTCAAGGTCGCCATGGTTGCAATAACCGCACCTGCACCTGCGGCAGCCTTATACATACCCCAAAAACCAGCTTTATCAGTACTGACATAGTGTTCGCCTGTTTTACTAGCATTCTCTGTCACTTGTAATGCAATTAACTCGCTGGTTGAGCTCAATAAATGGCGGACACTTTTTTCATCATAATGTGCTTTGGTAAAGTCGCTAAGAAGTTCACCAAGCGCAAGGTAGCGTATGTCGTTTTTACTTACTAATAAACTGAGCAAGAGTTCAATACGATCGATTGCCTGTCCAAGTAAAGACAATAAATAGGTCAAACTTACACTGACACCAATGCGTTTGGTTGCGCGGCGAATTTTGAGTACCACTTCACGGCACTGATCTAGCATCACAAATGCTTGAGATGCATCGGGTGGAGGCAGTACGATGACTGTATTGGGGTCATCAATTTGTTTTTTATACTTTTCGATGAATTCTACAATTTCTCGATTTTGAACCAAAAAAGGAGATTCATATTCAGTGAGGTCGGGTTGAGCATCAATAAATTCGGGATATAAACCAATACCACTGATGCGATAAGACAAAACGGTAATGGCTTTGACTAATTCATTTTTAGAAATCTGTTTTTCGATGCTGTTACTTTGACTTGCACCCAATAAGTTAAATAAGGTGATCCAATCCTGATTGTCGATGAGATCTAGCCATTCACTATCTGTCTCTTGATGAAAGACTTTTCCTACCAGTGTTTTGAGTTGATGGCTATCCTCAACCAAAGGCAGAAAATGTGCGCCGATGCGTTGGCTGAATTGATTCCAGAAACCATCCAGTGAAAGAATACCACTATCAGCATATAAGCTAATTTGTTTGTATTGGCTGATTAATTTAAGTAAGAAATTTTGTAATAAACTTATTGAATTTGGTGTCAATAATAATATTTTAATCAAGCTTTGAACTTGCTGTTTGATTTGCTCCGCATCCTTTGGATGTTTTGGTCTCAAGCGGTTAACCAATTCGATGAGAAGGTTTTCATCAAGAACAGCTTGGTTTTGATCAAGCTGTTCCTGCATTTTTAAAAATAAATCAGATAAAGTTAGATGCATAGGCGCTCATAAAATTATTGAAGTCGATGTAAGGCCATTAAAGTCAAATTAATCAATGCTTGGCGATATTCATTATCTGGTAGCGCTTTTAACGCTTCTAAAGCGGCATCCGTTTCTTGTTGAGCACGTTTTTGACAGTAGTCTAAGCCACCTGAGTGATGAACAATTTCAATGACTTTGTCCAAATGCTCGATACCACCTGTTGCGATGCTGCGACGAATAATCGCATGGTCATCACCAGTTGAGTGAGCTAAGGCTGAAATTAATGGTAAAGTGGGTTTACCTTCCATTAAATCATCACCAATATTTTTACCTAATGTTTCCGCATCGGAGGTATAGTCTAAAATATCATCAATAATTTGGAAAGCATTGCCAAAATGACCTGCAAAGCGGCGTAGTGGTTCTCGATATTCTTCAGCACCTGCTAAAATGGCAGCGCCTTCAGTGGCAAGTTCAAATAGACGTGATGTCTTACCATGAATAATTCTCAAATAAATTTCTTCAGTGGTCTCTGGTTGGTGCTGCGATTGTAATTGAAGGACTTCACCTTCAGCGATTTCACATGTTCCAGCTGAGAAATCTTTCAATAAAGTCATGTTGTTGAGATCGACTAATAAATCAAAAGCACGTGCAATTAAAAAGTCACCGACTAAAACAGCAGTTTGGTTATTCCAAGTCGCATTTGCGGTTGGACGACCACGACGCAAGTTCGATTCATCAACCACATCGTCATGCACCAAGGTCGCTGTATGCAGCATTTCGATAATGGCAGCTAAGTGTTGAGCTTGTTCCATATTTGCGATATTACAAGCACGAGCAGCAAGTAAGCACATGATTGGGCGCATGCGTTTACCACCTGCTTCAACCACATGTTTGCTGACTGACATGACAAGACCAACTTTAGAACTGATTCCTTCATTGATCAGGTGATCCATCGCAGCAAAATCTGTCGCAACAGGGGAGAGAATGTCTTGCTTAAAATCGATAACCATCTGAAGGAAAACCTCGTATAGGTGGATAATGTTGCTAAGTGTATCAATTAATCTACTGCTAAACAGTTATACAGGCTGTGTAATCCGTCATTTAAAACATGATGATGAGTTTTTTGGTTTTAATTTAGGCAAAAAAAGAAATTCTCTACCAACCGTTATCACTCTACTTATGACTTTGTAAAAACACAGTTTGTTATTGTCGCAATTTGTTTTAAAAAATGTATTTCAAATTCTGATCAGAATCAATCAAAACACGCGCCATCAATCTAATTGATTTCATTCAAAAATCCAAGCAACTTAGCAATATGTTTGCATTTATGCAAAATGACTTGTTGTTTGATCAATTTTCACTTAAAATTTGTCCCCTTGTATAACCCCAGTGGCGATCGTCTTAAGAACGATATATCCCTTTATCGGCACGACGACACGGGCATGTTGGAGTACATTATGTACGCAGTAATCCAAAGCGGTGGTAAACAGCACCGTGTTGTTGAGGGTGAAACCCTTAAAGTAGAATTATTGAAAGCAGAAACTGGTTCAACGATTACGTTTGATGACGTATTAATGGTTGTAAGCGGTGACAGCATTCAAATCGGTGCTCCAGTTGTAGCTGGCGCAAAAGTAACTGCAGAAGTAGTTAGCCATGGTCGTCACGACAAAATTCGCATCATCAAAATGCGTCGTCGTAAGCACTATCGTAAGCAACAAGGTCACCGTCAATGGTTTACTGAGTTGAAAATTACAGCTATTTCAGGCTAATCACGAGGAGTAATGAGACATGGCAACTAAAAAAGCCGGTGGTTCGACGAAGAACGGTCGTGATTCGAACCCTAAAATGCTTGGTGTTAAAATTTACGGTGGTCAAACTGTAACTGCTGGTAACATCATCGTTCGTCAACGTGGTACTGAGTTCCACGCTGGTGCAAATGTTGGTATGGGTCGTGACCATACTTTATTTGCTACTGCTGACGGCGTAGTAAAATTTGAAGTGAAAGGTCAATTTGGCCGTCGCTATGTAACTGTTGAAGCTTAAGCTTTAATCGTTCAGAAAAACCCGCTTTTTAGCGGGTTTTTTTATGAGTATTTAATTTTGAAATTGGTGAGTGATTTTAGTATTTGCCAAACCTATCCGTTTTCAAGTCTTCATAAGCTTGTAAAATTTCATCATAGTGATTCATCACGAAAAAACCATGCCCATTAATTGGTTCTTGTAAGGGTGGGGCAGATAAAAATAATAAATCACAATTTTCCAAAGCTGTAATAGCAACATCAGTATCGAAACTAGACATCATTGCCATTGCTTGTTCTTCTAAAATGTCTTCATCCGCAGAAAATTGAATTTTGCCTCGACGCAAATAAATTAAAGTTGTGTCACCATGATTGGCAGGAAGTGTAATTTGATAACCTTTTTTTAGATGCACATCCAAGACATTCATTGGGCTAAATGTTTGGGCAATACCACGGGTATTTTGAAACTGTCCAGCTACGATACGGACATAACCTACATCATTTTTTAACAAGATTTTTGGGATCGTGTTGTTTAATAAACTCTGGTAGTGAGGTGTGGACATTTTATCTTTTGCGGGTAAGTTGACCCACAGTTGCACCATTTCAAAATAGCCACCTTGCTCTCTAAATTTAGGGCTAAATTGTTCAATATGTTGTATACCTGATGCGGCAGTCATCCATTGCACATCACCTTGTCCGATAATACCACCATTGCCGATAGAATCCTGATGTTCCAATTCACCTGCAAAAACAAAGGTCACTGTTTCAAACCCACGATGAGGATGTTGATTAACTCCCTTTTTATTGCTTTTAGGTTCTAAACGACCTGGCCCAAGATGATCTAAGAGTAAAAATGGTGAAGTGGTGTTGCCTAGTTCCTGATAGGAAAATACAGAAAGTGCAGGATAGAAGTCACCGATAGCAAAGTGGGTATCATTACGGTGGATAAAGGCAAGGCTTTTCATGATTTATACTTTTTGAGGTCGCTCATCTTTAGACTAGCAAAATTTAGTCTTTCGTCTAGTCCATTCTTTAGGCATCATTTCTGTGATTGGAAATGAATGATTGAGCTGGGTGATACACAGAGATTGGTCAAAAAGTAAATTCCTAGTATTACAATTTCTACATAAAGGCTGCAACTTCATACATAATGCAGAACTTTGCGACACGAACTACACAAAACCGATGCTTTTCTTCATTCTTTTAATGATCAAAAACAGTAAGATGTCGCCATAACAGTAGAAATCTGATTAAAGGTTGTTTTTATGAATTTCGTAAAAAAAATTGCTTATGCTACAACTTTAAGTGTAATGACACTTGCTCCTGTTGTGGGTACTCAGGTATTTGCTGCACCTGTCGCTGCATCGGCTCAACAAGCAACAACCAGTCTGGTTCAGCAGTTATCAGGTTTGCAGCGATTCACAGCAGATTTTGAACAAACCACTAAAGTCGACTCTAATAACAAAGCATTACCAAAAAAAGGCTTAACAGCACAACATATGAATCAGACCTTTAAGGGAACGATGAAAGTTGAACGCCCTGGGAAATTTTATTGGGAAACCATTAGCCCTGCGAAGCAAACCATTGTGACGACAGGTAAGGTGGTTTGGATTTATGATCCTGATTTACAGCAAGCGGTACGTCAAAGTTTAGATGATCAGATTGCCAATACGCCTGCTTTATTGTTATCGGGCAATACCAATCAGATCATGCAGTCTTATCGAGTGACTCAGCCTGATCGTAGCAAGCTGTATTACACCTTGTACCCAAAACAACAGGATGGTGCATTTCAAAGCTTGACCATTAGTTTTGGTGCAAATAAAGCGCCGAATTTGATGGTATTACAGGACTCTTTGGGTCAAACCACTTATGTACGTTTTAGTAATATTAAAGTGAATCAAGCGATTCCAGCCTCGGTGTTTAGTTTCACACCGCCTAAGGGTACGGATATTATTGATCAGTGATTTATTCTTTCATTCCAAAAGCCGCAGTATTGTGGCTTTTGGAATTTGGGAAAGTTAGATACATTTCTTAATTTCATCTGAGTGCAAGGCTTTGTATAGTGAAGAAAAACATTCGAGACTTACACCGTGATGCATACAATAAAACGATCAACCCTTATTCCACTTTTTTCGATTCTTACTGTTATGACATTCGTTGGTTGTCAGCCTGCAAATGAGAGCAAAATAGACATTCCGTTGATCCAAGCCAAAGTCGTTGCAGTCAAAATTCCAAAACAAAAAGTCTGTTTGGAGGATGGTTGTACCCAATATGACTTACAAACGGTGGAAACCAATCAGAAATGGATTGATGATTATTTTGTCAATCGGATGAAAAAAGCAGAGCCAAATGCATTTTCTAATCTTGCTGATCAAAAAGTAAAAGTGCCTGCTGATCAACCATCGCTTAGTGAGAGCAGCACCTATGTGCGTTTCGTGGGGCAGAATTATAATTTAGCGACTTTTGCGATGCAGACCTATTCCTATTCTGCGGGTGCAGCCCATGGTATGTCGCATCAAGAGTTTGTAAATTTTGATTTATCCAATAAGAAGCACATTACCGTGAGTGAGCTCATCAAAGCGAATATGAATCAAAAACTGCGTGATGAGTTATATGTATCCAATCAAAATTGGTTGGAAGAGCATCATATTAAAAAAGAGCAATTACAGGTCAGTGATAACTATTACTATGGCGTGAATGGAATTGTATTTGTTTATCCGCTGTATGAGTTGGCTTCTTATGCAGAAGGCATGAGTGAGTTGACCTTGCCATATTATGCAGCGAAGCAATTCATTAAAGCTGAATATTTGCCAAGCTTGCCGAAAGAACCAAATTAGTTTGTATTCAGCATCTGCATCTTGTTTGTCGATGCTGATACTTTATTGCCAATCGCTGTATTTTTTTAGGTTAAAGCCTTACACTATAGCCAGTTTTTTCTCTATTCATGATTGATTATGATCGACCCAAAATTACTCAGAAATAATATTGAAGCAGTCAATGCTGCTTTAGCAAAACGTGGTATTCAGCTTAATGCACAAGAGTGGGCTGATTTAGAAGTTCGCCGTAAAGATTTGCAATCCAAAGCTGAGAACTTACAAGCAGAGCGTAATGCTGGTGCAAAACAAGTCGGTCAAATCAAAAAATCAGGTGGTGATGCTTCTGAGATCATGGCACGTATGGCTGCTATTGGTGATGAAATCAAAACTGCTGAAGTCGCTTTGGCTGAGTTGCAAACAGAGCTTGAGCAAAAATCGCTTGCGATTCCGAACTTACCTGATGAATCTGTTCCAGAAGGTAAAGATGAAAGTGACAATCTTGAAATCTTAAAGTGGGGCACGCCACGTCAATTTGATTTTGAAATTAAAGACCATACCGATCTTGGTGAGTGGATGGGCGGTCTTGAGTTCGAAACAGCGACTAAATTAACAGGTTCACGTTTCAGCGTACTTAAAGGTCCTTTGGCACGTTTACAACGTGCTTTGACGCAGTTTATGTTAGATACACATACGCTTAAAAATGGTTATACCGAAGCGTATGTACCCTATTTGGTCAATGCGGATAGCTTGCGTGGTACAGGTCAATTACCAAAGTTCGAAGAAGATTTATTCAAGCTCCAAGGTGAAAAAGAATATTACCTGATTCCGACCGCAGAAGTGCCAGTCACCAACTTTGTGCGTGATGAAATTTTAGATGCAGATCGTTTGCCGCTGAAATACGCAGCACATACACCGTGTTTCCGTAGTGAAGCAGGTTCTTATGGTCGTGATACGCGTGGTTTGATTCGCCAACATCAGTTCGATAAGGTCGAAATGGTGCAAATTTCAAAACCAGAGCACTCAATGCAGGCACTTGAAGACCTAACTGCACATGCAGAGGGCATTTTGCAGGCATTAGGCTTACCGTATCGCAAAATTTTGCTCTGTGGTGGTGACATGGGCTTCGGTGCAACCAAGACTTATGACTTAGAAGTGTGGGTGCCAAGCCAAAATACCTATCGTGAAATCTCAAGTTGCTCAAATATGGGCGATTTCCAAGCACGTCGTATGAAAGCACGCTACCGTGTCGATCAAAAGAAGATCGAATTGGTGCATACTTTGAATGGTTCTGGTTTGGCAGTCGGTCGTACCTTGCTTGCGGTGATGGAAAACTATCAACGTGTTGATGGTTCGATTGAAATTCCTGAAGTTTTACGTCCATATATGGGCGGTATTAGCTATATCGACTAAAATGCATCGAATTTGTGCATAGTTTTTGCTTTAGCTCAATCAGATCTAAGAAATATAGAGGCGTATCGTGGAAATTTTCCCAATCTCTTTAAAGTTGCAACAGCAACGTTGTCTGATTGTTGGTGGTGGGCATATTGCCTACCGCAAAGCAAATTTATTAGTCAAAGCGGGTGCAATCGTTGATGTGATTGCACCAGAGATTGAGCCTGATCTACAACGATTAGTTGAAAAGTCATTAGGTCAGTACATCAAAGCGCCTTTTTCTGAACGTATTCTGACAACGCCTTATCGCTTAGTGATTGCTGCGACAGATCAGCCTGATGTCAATAAAACGGTCTTTGAGCAATGTGAAGCGCGCAATCTTCTCGTCAATAGCGTGGATGATATTCCACATTGCCGCTTTATGGTGCCTGCAATTATTGACCGTTCGCCTTTGGTCATTTCGGTTGCTTCAAATGGCGCATCACCAGTTTTGTCACGCCAAATTCGTACTCAGTTAGAAACGACGATTCCACATGGTATGGGGAAACTGGCTGAGTTTTCGGGTCAATGGCGTAAAAAGGTGAAAGAAAAAATTGAGAACCCAGACGAGCGCCGTATTTTTTGGGAAAATTTATATGCCAGCCCGCTAAAAGAACAGGTCTTTAATGACAACCTTGAAGTGGCAAATGGTCTGATTCAACAAGCATTAACTGAATGGACTGCACCGAAAGGTGAGGTGTATTTGGTTGGGGCTGGACCAGGTGATCCTGAACTTTTAACTTTAAAAGCATTACGCTTGATGCAACAAGCTGATGTAGTGATTTATGATCGTTTGGTCTCTGCACCGATCTTGGAGTTGTGTCGCCGTGATGCTGAAAAGATTTATGTAGGTAAGGCACGTTCTAATCACTCCGTTCCACAAGATGGTATTAATGCGCTGCTGGTTGAATATGCTCAACAAGGGAAGCGTGTTTGTCGCTTAAAAGGCGGTGATCCATTTATCTTTGGGCGTGGCGGTGAGGAAATTCAAGAATTAGTTGAAGCTGATGTGACTTTCCAAGTTGTACCAGGGATTACCGCGGCATCGGGTTGTTCTGCTTATGCTGGGATTCCATTGACACATCGGGATTATGCACAAAGTGTACGATTCTTAACAGGGCATTTAAAGGAAGGTTCACCAGAGCTACCTTGGAATGAATTGGTTTATGAAAACCAAACACTCGTGTTATACATGGGCTTGGTGGGTTTAGAACGTATTTGTGAGCAATTGATTGCACATGGTCAACGTCCAAGTATGCCTGTTGCTTTGATCTCAAAAGGAACAACGCCTGAGCAAAATGTCGTGGTTGGGACTTTAGCGGATATTGCAAGCAAAGTATCTGAACATCATATCGTAGCACCAACTTTAACCATTATTGGTGAAGTGGTGAGCCTACGCGAACAGTTAAAATGGCAATAAAATCTCTCCTTGTGGAGCACAGCTCCTCACCTTTTAAAAAAGGGAGAAATTCCCCTCTTTGTAAAAGAGGTGAGGAGCGTTTATAGCTCCGCAAGGGAGATTATGAACAGTAGAGAAAATTTGTGATTCATGTCGTCTTATACGAGCCTGAGATTCCTGCCAATACAGGTAATATCATTCGTTTATGTGCCAATACAGGCGCTCAATTACATTTGGTCAAACCTTTGGGTTTTGAACTGGATGATAAGAAATTGAAACGTGCAGGTTTGGATTACCATGAATGGGCAAGAATGCAGATTTGGGACAATATCGAATTATGCCTTGCTGATTTAAAAGCGAAGGGTGTAGAACATATTTTTCCACTGACCACTAAAGGCACAGCAACACCGCACACGGTTGATTTGAATCGTCCTATCGCTTTGTTAATGGGACCTGAAACACGGGGTTTGCCTGAGCAAGTCCGTCTCATGTTTCCGCAAGAGCAATGGATTCGTTTGCCGATGGCTGAGAACTCAAGAAGCTTAAATCTCTCTAACGCGACTGCGGTAATCGTCTATGAAGCTTGGAGGCAACAGGGTTTTAAACAACTCTAATATGCGATGGTTCATTCATCAATATCCTCATGGAATGTTGCAAGATGCCTATCGTCTTTAACGGAATCTTCTGATGATGCATATTAGGATTGTATTTAGCTTCTGCTGAAATCTTGAGATGATGAGTTTGTGATTTATTCACAATCTCATCAATCTAAGTGCTTTCAAATCGCAATAAAACGATATATTTCATCATTTAGCTTGAATTGTTAATGGGGTGAAGCCCGTACGATCTATTTTAAACACTCATCATTGTCTTTACTGCCGTGACTGGTTGTTAAGCAGAGAACAGACGGGCTTTCCTGCTCTTTGTAATGCTTATCAATGCTCATTGAGGAATTTAAGCTTCTGAGATTATTCAGTTTCCTCTTGTTGAATTGCATCAAAGCGCTGTTGCGCATAAATGACTTGTTCAATGTTACTTTCAGCCCAATCTTTCAATTGATATGCCATTTTTGCGACTTCTAAACCCAATGGGGTCAATGAATAATCAACACGAATGGGAGAGGTGTTTTGCACCTGTCGCTCGATAAAACCATCTCGTTCAAGCATTTTTAATTTTTGCGAAAGCACTTTCGGTGAAATACCCTGAATGCTCTTTTTGAGTAAATTGAAGTGCTGAATTTCTCTCGCAAGTACATTAATAATCAATAGAACCCATTTATCTGCAATTTTTTCAAAAAATAATCGAGCAGGGCAATGTTGTTGATAAATATTATATTTTAATTCCTGATTCATGTTTTTAACCCTCGATTTATTCATTTAGCACACCTAGTTACCAGTTGGTAACTAATTGACACCTAGTTTCTAAAATATATCATTAAATCGAACTTTTTAAAAATTTTGGATCATCTCATGACAAAAATTGCAGTGGTTTATTTCTCTGGTTATGGTCACACCAAAGTGATTGCGGAAACTTTTGCACAACCGATTGATGCTGCACTGATTGAAATTGATCAGAATGGCGAGATTACAGAGCAAGATTGGCAAACTTTAAATGAGGCTCAAGCCATTGTATTTGGTGCACCTACATATATGGGAACAGCACCTTGGCAATTTAAGAAATTTGCCGATGCTTCTTCAAAACTATGGTACACACGTGGTTGGCAAGATAAGGTTTTTGCAGGTTTTACCAATAGTGCAAGTCTGAATGGTGATAAGCAAGTGACGCTGATTCAATTGCAGACTCTAGCATCTCAGCATGGTGGTCTTTGGGTGAGCTTAGGTTTACTCCCAGCGAATACTAAAGCAGCCAAACGTGAGGATGTGAATAATCTAGGTGGTTCAGTTGGCTTGTTGGTTCAATCTCCTGCTGATGCAAGCGTTGATGAGATTCCAACGGGAGACTTAGAAACAGCGAAGCTGTATGCGCAACGTGTTCAATCGATTGTTGAAAGACTACATGGTTAAACTCTAGAGTTAATAGAAAAGGCGCATTCAGCGCCTTTTCTATATTTAGGTATTTTTATTCATGTTCATTATGTTGAGGTGCATTATATTTAAAGCCTTTGGTTTTATAGCCAAGATATAAAACACCAAACATTGCCCACCATAAACCATATTTTAGCGCCGTTTCTTCGATTTCTAACCACATTGCAAAGACACTCAAAAAGCCAAGCAATGGAATAATGACAAAGTTGAAGATATCTTTGATATTTTTGGTGCGACCATCACGTAAGGCATAACGAGAAATCACTGAGAGATTCACAAAAGTAAATGCAATCAACGCACCAAAGCTAATCATTGAAATCACAATATCAAGACTCATGAGTCCAGCAGCTAAGGCGACAATACCGACAATGATAATGTTATAAGAAGGGGTGAAGTTCTTTGGATTAATGTGACCGAAGATTTTCTTATTAATCACCCCATCTCGTCCCATGACATACATTAAACGAGATACCCCTGCATGTGCAGAAATCCCTGAAGCCATCACGGTCACGATTGCAAATGCCAATACATAGGACTGGAACAATGAACCACCGACCAATAATAAAATGTCAGGTTGCGTTGCAGCAACATCTTGGAAATAGCTCTTTGGATCATTTGGGAAATAGATTTGCATAAAGTAGGTGCTGATAATAAAGATCACACCCGCAAATAAAGCCGTCAAGAAAATCGCTTTCGGTAAGGTTTTTTCTGTATCTTTAGTTTCTTCAGCAAGTGAGCTCAGTGAATCAAAACCTGTAAATGAGAAGCACAATAATGTTGCTCCTGTAATCAATGCACCTACAGAAGTTAATTCATTCCAGAACGGCTGTAAGCTCCAAAGTTGATAACGCGTTTCTGCGGTAATTGGACCTTCAGCATTATAGCCCATTTGTAATTTGCTATAGACTAAGTACGTAAACACCCCAATGACGATTAGTTGCACTAAAACAATCATACTATTAAAGTTTGCAACGAAACGAGCGCCACGTAAATTTACACCAGTCATAAAGGCTGTTAGTACAATAACCCAAACCCAATGGTTTACACTTGGAAATAAGGCATCTAGATAAATTCCTGCCAAGATAATATTCACCATTGGCGATAGTAAATAATCAAGCCAAGAAGACCAGCCCACCATAAAGCCAACATTGGGATGGATTGATTTTTGTGCGTACGTATAAGCCGATCCTGAAGACGGATAGCGGCGAATCATGTGCCCATAGCTTAGTGATGTAAATAAAATCGCAATCAATGCCACAATATAAGAGGTTGGAACATGATGATAGCTTTCTTCTGATACCAGACCGAAAGTATCAAACAAGGTCATCGGTTGAATATAGGCCAAGCCAATAATGATAATGTGCCAGAGACCAAGCGTTTTTTGTAGTTTAGCTACCGATGGAGTCCCAGAAGTATTTGTCAACGGCGTTATCCTCATAATCGTTGATCAAGGATCAGCTATGGTTTAAGGATCATTTGAGACGAAAATGATCCCTGCTACAGAAAATAGAAGTGCGCCAATTTATCGTAGTTTGTTATAAATTGTCAGTACTTTTATGCTTGTTTTAGCAATTTTTTTGCCAAATAGGTAGACAAAAAGATGAATAAAGATTCACCTAAAATATAAAAACCCCGATAACAGGTTGATATCGGGGTTTGATGCGTTAAATTATCTATTTAACGAATTGAATTACCAAGCTTTTTGTAGGATAGCGCGGAGATCTTGTAAACTTGCTTCTTTTGGATTATAGATGATTGAGCCATCATTTAATGCTTTTTCAGCAACTTCATCTAACTGAGCTTCAGTCACTTTACCTGTTTCACGTAAAGTACGAGGAAGTTTAGTAAGCGTGAATAGACGATCACGCATGGTTAAGATCGTTGCAATGGCTTTATCTGCACGTAAGTTTGCAGGCGTTTGTGCATAAATATCTGCACCAGCAAGTGGCAATAATAATTCACCAATCTTAGCGCCATTGACTTCTTTGTTATATTCAAGCACATATGGCAGGAATAAGTTCATGCAAAGACCATGAGGCAGGTGAGCAACAGCACCTAAGGCATGACCGAGAGAGTGTACCAAGCCAACCATTGAGTTCGAGAACGCAATCCCTGCCATTGTTGATGCTTGAGCAAGTTCTAAGCGACCTTGGGCATCACTTGGGTTGTCTAAAACTTTGAATAGGTTTTCACTGATTTTCTTGATACCCGCACTTGCATACGCATCGCTTAACGGATTCGCTGCTAAGCAGGTATAAGCTTCAACACAGTGAGTCAGTGCATCCATGCCTGTCATTGCGGTTAGGTGTGGCGGCAATGTTTGTGTCATGCGCGGATCAAGAATTGCAGCATGTGGCATGAGGTAGTAAGAAGCAAATGCAAGTTTGACATTCTTTTGCGTATCAGAAACGACAGCAACCATTGTTGCTTCAGAACCTGTACCAGAGGTTGTCGGAATGACAAAGAATGGCTTTAATGGTTTTGGTAGGTTATGCGCACCTGAGTATTGCAATAAATCATCGCCACCTTCTGAAACTAAAATATTAGTTGCTTTCGATGTATCAATAACCGAACCACCGCCAATCGCAATAATCGCATCACATTTTTTTTCACGATACAGTTGTGCTGCTGCACGTACCACTTCCAAGCTTGAATCGGGTGGAACATCATCAAAAATTGCACCAATTACAGCATCTGTTGTGCTAAAAGCAGCTTCAATTGGGCTGAGTAGACCATTTGCGCGTACGCCTTTATCGGTAATGATCATTGGACGTTTTGCGCCTAAAGTCGCAAGTTCAAAAGGGATGTGCTCTAACGCAGCGTTACCAGCAATTACTTTTACAGGACAGAAAAATTCGTAATAAGGCTTAGCCATGTTATGCGCTCCGTTTGAAGTATGATTGTGCGACTTTGAGGTAGATATTTTTTGCGCCAGTGAATTTTTCTTTGAATGTTAATTCAGCTGGATAGCGTTTCACAGCAAGTGAGGCAATCAATTTAGGTAGAATTAACGCTTCCATTTTATTCAAACAACGCACTAAGCGAATGGCGCTTGACACATCACCATCAGCAATCATACGGTCATTGGCAAATGCTTGAGCAGTACTTTCTTGGAAAGAAAATACCAGAAAAGCATGAGTTAAATGTTTGAAGGTAATTGTTAAATCAGGTTTGCCTTTATAGTTGGATAAAAGCTCTAATTGTTTTTCTTCAGTCACTCGTGCAATAAATGCAGGACCATTTGGGAAAACATTCATTGAAAGTATAAAGCCAACTGGAAATTTAGAGACTTCCTGTTGTACTTCGTCATCCACTTGGCTTGCCATTACTAAACCACGACCGACGACATCCATCATGAGTTTTACGTAGGCAAATTGCAAAGTGGGCTTCACTGCTTTGGTCGAAATCACTCGCGTATCCCTTGTTAAAATTATGCAAAAGCAAATTTAGAGTAATTACTCTAATTTATTTCTTTGGAATTTAAAAGTAGTTTATTCAGATTTGACTACAAGGTCATGAAAGAAATTTGTATTTTGTAAATAGCTAATAAAATCATGACAAAGTTGCTCAAAGCTTGGGTAATCTTCTAGCATGTCTTGTAAGCGTACCATTTCTAAACCTGCGTATCCACAAGGATTAATGGTTTGAAAGCCTGTTAATGCACAATCAATATTGAGTGCTAAGCCGTGATAACTACGACCACGACGAATTTTAAAGCCTAGAGAGCCAATTTTCCGTCCATCGACATAGACACCTGGCGCATCTGGTTTGGCATAGGCATTGATATGGTATTGCTTGAGCAAGTCAATCATGGCTTGTTCAGCAAAGCTGACTAGAGTTCGGACATGCCATTTCAAACGATTTAGATCTAATAGGAAATAAGCAACGAGTTGCCCCTTGCCATGCCAAGTGACTTGTCCACCACGATCAGTATGCACGATCGGAAGGTTACTCGGTATAAGGATGTGTTCAGCTTTACCTGCTTGCCCTTGAGTCAAAACATCTTGATGTTGTAATAACCAAACTTCATCTGGTGTGGTTTCATCACGATTGGTTGTGAAATCTTTCATTGCTTCAAAACGAGTTGTGTAATCTTGTAGATCATTGAAACAACGAATGATTAAGGAGGGTTTAGAACTCATTTTTAACGCCTTGCTTTACATGCTCAAGTATTTCTGCACAGTTTGATTCGTATCCAGCAATAGGAAGGTTATGAATAAACTTAGCCCATTTTATAAATATTATTGGGTCGCCTGAATTTGATATTTTTATAGAATTTTCACCTAAGATAGATAGCGTTTCGCTATAACATAAATTTTGATGAAACTGCATACTGAAAGAACCAGCATAGAAGCAAGCAAAACTCCAAATTAAAATGATGAAAAAAATTAGGATTAGCTTCATGTATTATTGATTTAGTATTTGAAATGAAATTTTATGAGTGGGCGTAGCATTGTACGCCCTTAATCTTTTAAAGCGCTGTCTTAATTAAAGGGCAGGCTGCAAGATCAGCATATAGCGCATGAACTTGTTCCAATTCTTCGAAGCGTAATTGTGCGGTCAAAGAATGGTATTTACCTGTACGTGAAGGTTGTACCTTGACTGTACCACCATCGAATTCAGGGAAGTGCTTCTGCAAAATATCAACAACAGCCACTCGAAGTTCATCCCCAGCATCACCAATCAATTTGATTGGATAGTCCATTGGGAAAACCCAAAGATGTTCTTGTAATTCACGAGAAGGAGTGCGGTCTAACATGAGCAACCTCTTAATTTGAAACGCCTGCATCAGTGCAGGCGCTTATGATCTAATAACTAAATGGGGATGAAGTGCTTAACTTCAAGTCATGAGCGAGGGCTTTAACCATCGCTCAAACTTTCCCAATAATTAGTCATTTTCCAAGAAAGAACGTAAGTGTTCTGAGCGAGAAGGGTGGCGAAGCTTACGCAATGCTTTTGCTTCGATCTGACGAATACGTTCACGTGTTACGTCAAATTGTTTACCTACTTCTTCTAAAGTATGATCGGTTGGCATGTCGATACCAAAACGCATTTTCAATACTTTTGCTTCACGTTCAGTTAAGTTTTCAAGTACTTCACGCGTTGCTTCTTTTAAGCCTTCTGAAGTTGCCGCATCAATTGGAGAAGTGATGTTGCCATCTTCAATGAAGTCGCCAAGATGTGAATCTTCATCATCACCGATCGGTGTTTCCATTGAAATCGGTTCTTTTGCGATTTTAAGTACTTTACGAACTTTAACTTCGTCCATTTCCAGACGTTCGCCCAATTCTTCAGGCGTTGGTTCACGTCCCATTTCTTGAAGCAGTTGGCGTGAAACACGATTGATCTTGTTGATGGTTTCAATCATGTGAACTGGAATACGAATGGTGCGGGCTTGGTCTGCAATCGAACGTGTAATCGCCTGACGAATCCACCAAGTTGCATAAGTCGAGAATTTATAACCACGACGATATTCAAACTTGTCGACCGCTTTCATCAAACCGATGTTACCTTCCTGAATAAGATCAAGGAATTGTAAGCCACGGTTGGTGTATTTTTTTGCAATCGAGATCACTAAACGTAAGTTTGCTTCAACCATCTCTTTCTTGGCACGACGTGCTTTTGCTTCGCCAACGGCCATACGTTTAGAGATATCTTTGATATCTTTAACTTTTAAATCTAAATCTTTTTCGATATCCGCAATTTTTTGTTGGAATGCCAAGACATCAGGGCGTACTTTTTCCAAATGTGCTTTGGTTTCAGCAGGCGCTTTGGCAATCTGTTCGTCTAACCAAGCTGGATTTGACTCTTGCTCTGGAAAGGTCATGCGGAATTGATTGCGGTCCATACGACCACGACGTACGGCATAACGCATAATTTCACGTTCGTTGGTACGAATTTGATCATGTGTGCCACGAATCATTTCTGAGATGATGTCAAATAAACGTGGTGTGAATTTAAACATCATGAAGACAGCAGCCAAAGCCTCTAATGCAGCTTTTGCTTCATCACTATTACGACCATGTTTTGCTACAATTGCTTTTGTATCATTCCAAGCTGTTTCTAGTTCAGAAAAACGGACTTTGGCAATTTCAGGATCAGGTCCAGATTCACCTTCAGAATCATCATCACCTTCAGATTCTTCATCTTCGTCATCATCATCAAGTTTTACATCTTTTGTTGCAGGTGAAGCGCTTTCGTCTTCTCCAAGCTCTGCTTCTTCTTCGAGAACTTCTGGAATATCTTCATCTGTTTCTGGGTCTAAATAACCAGAAAGAATATCGGCAAGACGACGCTCACCTGTTAAAAAGTCATTGTATTCTTGTAAAACGACTTCAACAGCATTAGGCCAGTAAGCAATTGAATGTAAAACGTCACGAATACCTTCTTCGATGCGTTTTGCAATGCTAATCTCGCCTTCACGTGTCAAAAGTTCAACTGTACCCATTTCACGCATATACATACGTACAGGGTCAGTGGTACGACCAGGCTCACTTTCAACCGATGCGAGTACGGCAGCAGCTTCTTCTTCAGCTACTTCATCCGCAGCTTCAGTTGATTCACCAAACATGGTGTCGTCAGTTTCTGGCGCACGTTCATGCACTGGAATACCAACGTCTTGAAGCATCTGAATGATGTCTTCAATTTGCTCACTTTCCGTAATTGAGTCTGGTAGATGATCGTTAACCTCAGCGTAAGTTAAGTAACCTTGTTCTTTGCCTCGGCTAATCAGAGCCGCTACTTGCGAAGTAGGGGAATTCATATCGCTCATCTTTGCTTACTCTTTTGTTGAATCTGTGGCGGTGAAAAACCGTGCATGATAGCACAATTCACGAGGAATGTTTTGGATTTGATCCGCTTGCTTTAAATAAAAAATAGGTTCAATTGAACTGTAGTTTGTTAAATATGGGGGTGTGTCGTAATTTTTCAAGCAGGGTATTCCTATTCAAGAAATTTTTTCATTTATAAAGTTGTTTGAATATAAATACACAAAAAAACTGACGAAAAAAAGTACAAAACAACGTTTTATAGCAAAAAAATCAAATAAAACTTGACAAGGCTGGTTAAGACCGATAAATAGCGCCTAGACCCATTTATATTTTTCATTTCAGAGGTGCTGTTAGTGTCTTCTACAGATTTTGAATTAGATGATGATAACTACGGTGAAGATGATGTTGGTTTTGATGAGTCATCAGGAAAAATCAGCGCCAAAGAATCATTAGAAAAGCGCCGTTTAATTGATGATCTACTCGCTCAACGCCGTTTAGAACGAGAATTAAAAGATTTTGATTATGATTTCGACGACGATGACCTCGGTGACGAAGACTAAGCAAAATTGCTAAGACTTTATGTCTGAAAATGTTATGCTGTTGCCGATGTAATTCTATAGCTGGATAAAGAAATGAGTACTTTAGATTTAGACTTATTAAGTAATTATCTTGACGGTGATCAAAACGAATACGGTCTGGATTTTGCAGCGACTCATGGCTTTTTATGTGCTATTGCCGTTGGTCCAAAATTTGATCGTTGGTTGGATGAGCTTTTTGAGAGTAATCAGAAGAAGCTTCCAAGCGGAGTTCTTGAACAGATTAATCTTTGGTTGGAATCAATTCGCCAAGATTTAGCCAATGAAAATGGAATTGAATTTCCATTTGAAATCGAAGAAGCAGATGTTGAATCTAGCTTAGGCGATTGGAGTGTTGGTTTTGTGGATGCAATGTTCTTAAATGAAGATGCATGGTTTACACCTGAGTTTGAAGAACAGCTTATCGATTTAACCTTACCAATTATGGTATTTAGTGGAATTGATGAGGAAGATCCTCAAATGGAATCTTTCCGCCGCAATGGTCAGTTGATGGATGAATTGGCAGAAGAAATTCCTGATAATTTAAACGAACTTTACCTCATGTACCACACGCCAGCGTGATGCTACATCTTATGTAGTTACAAAAGTAATGCATAATTAGACACCAAATTAAATATTAAACGTCCTTTAGAGGACGTTTTTTATATCTCGTTTGGGAGTTAAGGCTTTTGTGATTGAGGAAGCATCAAGTAGAGATCACTATTCAATGCTTTTATATGTCTCTTCGCTATTTAATCTATTTGTGGTGATTTGCTCAGAGACCAAACATTTTCATGGGCGATTACTTTACCCTTAAGATTCTCTGTCATCGTTTCCAATAATTTAATTTGGTAATGCGTTGCATAATGCTCAGTTAATTCATGTTCAGGAACGGAAAATGGCGGTCCTTGAAGTAGGTTTTGATCATATTCAAGGCTAATTAATAGCTGTGGTGCTTGTTTTGTAATGTCTAACAAATGTTGCGTGTATTGGCTTCGCATTTGTGATGGGAGGGCGATTAATGCAGCTCGATCATAAACAGCATCTACATCACCAAGTTGTTGTGCTGTTAACTGAAAAAAATCACCTACAAATAATTCAATTTGGGGATGTTGATAGTGAGTCAATTCACCTGATTGCGTCTCTTTAAAGCTTAAACCTAAATCTATAATAAGAGCTTGAATGGCGATGGGACTAAGATCAATACCAACCACATGATAACCTTGCTTGATCAACCAAGCTAAATCTAGGCTTTTGCCGCAGAGTGGAACAAAGAGACGAGCATTTGAATTCAGATTGAGTGATTGTAAGTGTTGAGTGAGTAAAGGGTAGGGCTGATCTTGATGAAAACCGATGTTATTGGTTTGCCATTTGTCATGCCAAAAATCATGTTGCATTATTTGAGTCTCGGTATTGATTTAAAGAAATTGGAAATGCCATTTACTATTTTTTCAATAAATAAAATTTCTTTACTAAGTAGTAAAGTATGTAAATCATTGTAATAAATAAAATTATATAGCCGATGCGCTGTGTAATTGCACTTATCAATGCTGGATTTTCACCAAAATGATAGCCGATATAAGCGAGAAATGTTGTCCAAATAATCGTACCTGCAGCACTATAAGCCATGAATTTACGAAAGGGCATGTTGCTCATTCCTGCTGGAATGCTAATTAGGGAACGAACAGCAGGTATCATGCGACCAAAAAATACAATCCGATGTCCATATTTTTCAAACCAAGTGAGTGATTTTTCAAGATCAGTAACGCTGATATGTATGTACTTCCCGTAGCGTTCTATCAGGCTAAATAGGTGGTGTTGCGGAATTTTCCTGCCAAGCCAGTATAAAAGTGCCGCAGCTAGGAGTGAGCCGATACTGCCAGCAATAATTACTCCAATTAAGGTAAGTTCACCTTTTGCCGCAGTATAGCCTGCCGAAGGCATAATGATTTCGGATGGAATTGGCGGAAAAACATTATCGAGGAACATTAGAAATGCAATTCCTAGATATCCAAGTTTTTCCATGATGGATAAGACCCAATCTTCAAGTCCCATAGTACTTTTATCATATTCATTTGATTATTATTTTTAGCATAGTTGTTGTTGCGATAATGCTCAATGGCTGAATCGTTACACTATTTTATGATGTAATAAAAAAGCCATAGTTTGACTATGGCTTTCAAGTTGTCTGTTAAGTCTTATAAACGTTTACGTTTAGCTGCTGCAATTTGTGATTGGCGCATACGGAAGCCGGCTTTTTGTTTATCTGTGGTTTTATCAATACAGTACACACAAGACACGCCGTGTTCATAGCTTGGTTGCTCAGCTTCAACTTTTGTGAGTGGCCAACCACATGCGTGACATTTGATGTTTTCACCTTCTTCAACACCGTGTGTAACAGCAGTACGACCATCAAAAACGAAACATTCACCTTCCCACATACTTTCTTCGGCAGGAGTTTCTTCTAGATATTTTAAGATACCGCCTTTGAGGTGATAAACTTCATTGAAGCCTTCTTGTAGAAGTAGGGAAGTTGATTTCTCACAACGAATACCACCTGTACAGAACATCGCAATTTTCTTGTCTTTGTGTTGTTCAAGGTTTTGTTTTACATATTCAGGAAATTCACGGAAAGTTTCAGTTTTCGGATCAATTGCACCTTTGAACGTTCCTGCCTTGAACTCATAGTCATTACGTGTGTCAATTAAGATCACGTCATCACGACTAATTAAATCGTTCCATTCTTTAGGATCAAGATAGTGACCCACTAAATCACGTGGCTTAACTTCAACACCTAAAGTGACAATTTCTTTTTTAAGTTTAATTTTCATTTTACGAAACGGTTTGTCTGAGCTTTCAGACTCTTTATATTCCATTCCGTTAAAACCTTCATTCAAAAGGAATTGATGAATCGCATCAACTGCTGCACGGTCGCCTGCAACCGTACCGTTAATTCCTTCAGAAGCGACAATTAGAGTTCCACATAAATTGATGCGATTCACTAAGTCCAAAAGACGCTGTTGCAGATCGGCTGCATCAGAAACTTCTTTAAATTGATATAGTGCCGCAACAACCCAATTATTGGTCGCTTGCTGTTCTACAGGTGCAAGCTGTTCTACAGTAGCGTTCATGGATAACTCCAAATGTATTAAGATAGAAAAATAAGGTGCACATTTTAGCGCGAAATCTGAAAATAAGCGAGAAAGCCATAAATTAAATATGGTTTTAGAGGAGTTGATTTTGAATAACGATCGTCGAATTCCATCATTGACCCCCTGTGCGGGACGTTGTTCAACGGTATTTGGTGATTTAGTTTGTCGTGGTTGTCGCCGTTTCAATCATGAAGTGATTCAATGGAATACTTATACTCCAGAGCAAAGACTCATGGTGTGGAAGCGTTTAGATGCGCAACTGAACCAAATTTTGGTGCCTTTGCTACCTCACGCCAATCTTCAACATATTGAAGGTTTTATTCATAGCAAACATGTCCGTATATTAGACACGGCAAGTACTGGACGTAAGCTTTATCATGCTTTGAAAATTTGTGAAAAGAATAAACATTTGGCACATGAAAGTGGATTGGGAATCAAAGATGCCGAAGTTAAGCCAATTTGGAGTGAGTTTGAGCGTCGTGTACTTGCCTTAGCGAAGGCAAGTTATGAGTTAGCGTGGCTACGTGCCGATGGAATTAGCACAACTTTATTGCGTGCTTTAGAGGAAGATGAAATCTAAAACGATTTTTTCTTGATACTGAGCCAATAAATAATGAGTTCAGCAATTAATAAATTGATTGTCCAGCCTAACCATGCTTCGAGCTGATAGATGTGGATTGGTGTAAGCCAATCCCAATACGGTTGGATTTGGTAAAGCGCAAGCTTCCATGTTCTTAAACTTAATGCAGATAACGCTAAAGCAAAGCTCCGAATCATCCAGTTACGGTGTTTAAGCCATTTTTTTTCAAGAGCATAATAAAGTGCAAATAGGGTACTTGTTCCCCAAAATGAACCAAGAATCACAAAGCAAGTTTGTGTACTAAGACCGCCATTTGCAGAAAAGGCTAGAATAAAACCGCTAGGCAAAGCTAGACCTAATGTTGCAACAATATAAAGCCAGCCTGCACGGCGATGTAAACGAGGTGTGTTTCTGCGAATTGAAGGTGAGAATTGGGTAAAACCTGCCAATAATACCAAACTACTGGTGATGACATGGATCTGAAAAGCGAAGCGCCACGGTTGCGTGTTGACCACATCCTGTTTTAAAACTAAAAAATTAGTGCTATCCGACCATGGGAAATAGTTGAGGCAAATTTCCAACATTAACCAACACAGATAGCCAAATATCAACATGATGATCAATTGAGAGAATTGATTGAGCATTTTCCACATAAATATTGATCACTGTTATGATGTAGGATGAAAATAATCTGAATAATGTCTTTTACATGAGAATAGAGAAATGAATCCGTTTAAACAATTATTAATCGTCGCCAGTACCTTCGTGAGTAGTACCTTGAGTTTTGCACAAATTCCTCAAGTGGCAGCTACATGGACAGGTTTATATAACGATGAGCAAAAAATTTCTTTGTTTATGCAGCAAAAAGGCAGTGATATTACAGGCTATAGTCTGTTAAATGGCAAGCAGACCAATTTTAAAGGGAAAATTCAGCAAACTGACTTGAACCACACTTTGACTTTAAATGAAATTGGACAGGGTGCAAGTGTTGGTCGGTTTATTTTAGAATATAAGGGTAATACTTCGCCGATTGAAGCTCAGTGGTTGCCTACAACGAAAACGGTGAAACCGAAATTTTTTAGTTTAAATGCACAGCAATGTAAATATGCAAAAGGGCAAGGTGAATTTCCTGATGCTTCGGTGCGTTTGTTGAAAGATGCTGATTTACAAGTGCCTCTAGGGCAGTTGCAATATATGCGTAATGAAATTTATGCACGTCATGGTTATGCTTTTCAGAACAAAAATTGGGCAACTACATTTTCGCAATATGATTGGTATATGCCTTGCTATACCAATGTGGATACACGTCTAACTCAAATTGAGAAAGAAAATGTGAAGCGACTTAAAATGGTTGAGCCGTATGCAAAAGAAGTTGATTGGGGGCGTTAATTGGTGTTGATCAGTAAAATGTACCAATAAAAAAAAGCTGCCAAGAGGCAGCTTTTTTCACATCAATTTTACGAAGAAAATTAACGTTGGATGTCGCGTTTAGCCGAGCCTGTGTAAAGCTGACGTGGACGACCGATCTTGTATGGACCGCTGTGCATTTCTAACCAGTGGCTGATCCAACCAACTGTACGTGCAAGCGCGAAGATCACAGTAAACATTTCTGTTGGGATACCAATCGCTTTTAAGATGATACCTGAGTAGAAGTCTACGTTTGGATACAAGTTACGTTTGATGAAGTATTCATCAGAAAGCGCAATTCTTTCAAGTTCCATTGCAAGTGCAAGTTGTGGATCTTGGATGCCTAACGCTTCAAGTACTTCGTCACAAGTTTGTTTCATGACTTTCGCACGTGGGTCGAAGTTTTTGTACACACGGTGACCGAAGCCCATGAGTTTAACTTCTTTGCGTTTTACTTTTTCCATGAATTCAGCAACGTTTTCTACGCTACCAATTTCATCTAACATTTTAAGTACAGCTTCGTTTGCACCACCGTGAGCAGGTCCCCAAAGCGCAGAGATACCAGCAGAGATACATGCATACGGGTTCGCACCAGTAGAACCAGCAAGACGAACTGTAGAAGTAGACGCATTTTGCTCGTGATCAGCATGAAGCGTAAAGATACGATCCATTGCACGTGCAAGAACAGGATTTACTTTATAATCACGATCAGCAGGAGTAGCAAACATCATGTGCAAGAAGTTTTCTGCGTAACCTAAGTCATTACGTGGGTAAATGAATGGTTGACCTACAGTGTACTTGTAGCTCCACGCTGCAAGCGTAGGAATTTTCGCGATTAAACGAATTGCAGTAATTTCACGGTGGTTAACGTCTTCAATGTCTAAACCGTTGTGATAAAACGCAGATAATGCACCAACTACACCAACCATTATAGCCATAGGGTGAGCATCACGACGGAAACCGTTGAAGAAACGGCTTACTTGGTCATGAACCATAGTGTGGTTACGAACTTTAGCATCAAATTCTGCTTTCTGTTCAGCATTTGGAAGCTCGCCATTTAATAGTAAGTAGCAAGTTTCTAAATAGTCTGCTTGAGTCGCTAATTGATCAATCGGATAGCCACGGTGTAATAATACACCTTTGTCACCATCAATGAATGTGATCTTAGATTCGCAAGCAGCCGTCGCCATAAAACCAGGATCGAAAGTAAAATGACCAGATGCCAATACATCTTTAACGTCAATTACATCTGGGCCCAATGTACCGCTGTAAATTGGTAATTCAATTTCTTTGCCATCAAGCTGTAATACGGCTTTTTTGCCAGTTGCTGCAGACATTCAATAGATCTCCTGTCCTGGTGAATGATTATCTGACTCGAAATCCTAATCTTGTCATGTGCGAATCAGACGGTGTCAAAATTTGCTATAAGATTAGTGGCTACTAAAATTTTGTCAATTATACTTAGGGATAAAAAATAACGTTATTGCAGTCAATTGGTCATTCAGTATCAAAGAAAAAATTGAGTAAAATCACAGCATCGGTCGAGTATAATATGTCAAATCAGGTTTAAGGTGCATAAAAAAAATGAAGCATCAGTACAATTGTAAGTAAATTTTTACGCTGGCAATATTTTGGTGCTTAAAAAATAAATACTTAGCTTGGTTTAAAAGCCTATATATCTCATGGTTTAGAATTAAATATTGATTCAAAAAAGAGCATTTAGAGTTTGTTTTTTATTTTATTAATGTTTCATTATGGTGCGATTAATTGTATAAAAAATAGCTCATTTATTTTGTGGAATGGTATGCAAGAACAGATTATTGATTATTGATATTTAATATATAAATGAGGGGTATTATTTCTACCTATATTTATAATTGGTAAATTTAAGGCATTTTTGTCACTTAAAAGCGGGTTTTGTGAAATAAATTGGAAATAATTTAAACAGGTGAGTCCGCATGGTAAAAAAAATGAAAACAGTTTTTATTGTTTTATAACAGTTAGATAGGTATTTTTTTAGAGGTGGAGTGGTTTGATTGTTTTGGTTGGTTTATGTTAATGATTCTTATTCCAATGCCTTTTCGACTAAAGCGAAAACTGATTGTTTGTATTTTGATATTTCACGTTTTATAATTCGGTGTCGTTATATAGGTTGGGCATGCATTGTGCTTGCCTAACAATGCCAGCTTTCCTTTGAATTAATTCAAACAAACTCCGGATGGAGTTTCTACCTACAGGATGCCCGCTGTGAAAAGCAACAGACCTGTCAATTTGTCCATGGGTCAGGTGTTAGCGGTAAATTTACGCTCACCCGTGGCTATTGCATCAATTCTACACCGTCTATCAGGTGTAATCGTTTTCGTATTAGTCGCTGTTCTTTTATGGATTTTGGATAAATCTTTATCTTCACCAGAAGGATTTGACTACGTTAAAAATGTCGTTTTTGGAAATATCTGTGTACGTTTCATCGTCTGGGTATTTGTAGCTGGCCTGATTTTTCACTTTATTGCAGGGATTAAGCATTTACTTGCTGACCTTGGTTTTGCTGAGGAACTTCAAAGTGGTCGTATTGCAGCTACTATTTCATTGATCTTGTCTGCGATTGGTATTCTCGCGGCATTCGTATGGATTATGTTCTGATGAAAAGTGCTACAGGTTTAACAGGTTCAGGTTCTCGCGATTGGTATATCCAGCGCGTCAGTGCTGTAGTTCTGGCTGCATACACTGTTGTAATGTTTGGTTGGATCCTTTGCAATAGCGGATTCGGTTACGAACAGTGGGCTGGTTTTATGCTGACTTTACCAATGAAGATTTTCTCTTTGTTGGCGGTATTGTCGCTAGTTGCCCATGCTTGGATTGGTATGTGGCAAGTCTTTACTGATTATGTAACGACTCGTCAAATGGGGCCTTCGGCTTCAGGTTTACGCCTTGTATTGACTTCTGCTGTCATTATTTCAGTGTTTGTGTACGCAATCTGGGGTATCCAGATTTTCTGGGCAAATTGATAGGAATAGAACATGGCGATTATCTCTAAAGAAAATTATTCGAATATTCAGACCTTATCATTTGACGCTGTGATCGTTGGTGGTGGTGGTTCTGGTATGCGTGCTTCTTACCAACTTGCTCAAGCTGGTTTAAAAGTTGCTGTATTGACCAAAGTATTCCCAACACGTTCGCACACAGTTGCTGCCCAGGGTGGTATCGGTGCGTCGTTAGGTAACATGCAAGAAGATAACTGGCATTATCACTTCTATGACACGGTTAAAGGTTCTGACTGGTTAGGCGATCAGGACGCAATCGAGTTTATGACCCGTGAAGCGCCAAAAGTTGTTTATGAGCTTGAACACTTAGGTATGCCGTTTGACCGTAACGAAGATGGTACGATTTATCAACGTCCATTTGGTGGTCACTCAGCAAACTATGGTGAAAAAGCAGTTCCACGTGCGTGTGCTGCTGCTGACCGTACAGGTCATGCGCTACTTCATACTTTGTATCAAAGCAACGTAAAAATGGGTACTCAGTTTTACGTTGAATGGATTGCTTTGGACTTGATCCGTAACGAAGCGGGTGATGTGCTTGGTGTGACCGCAATTGACCAAGAAACAGGTAATATTGCAGTATTCCAAGCAAAAGCGACTCTATTTGCTACAGGTGGTGCGGGTCGTGTTTACCGTGCATCTACCAATGCGTATATCAATACGGGTGATGGTCTTGGTATGGCTGCTCGTGCAGGTATTCCATTACAAGATATGGAATTCTGGCAATTCCACCCAACGGGTGTTGCAGGCGCAGGCGTATTGTTAACTGAAGGTTGTCGTGGTGAAGGTGGTATCCTTCGTAACAAAGACGGCGAACCATTCATGGAACGTTATGCACCAACTTTAAAAGACTTGGCACCACGTGACTTCGTATCACGTTCAATGGACCAAGAAATTAAAGAAGGTCGTGGTTGTGGTCCTAAAGCAGATTATATCTTGTTAGATATGACGCATTTGGGTGCTGAAACGATTATGAAACGTCTACCATCTGTATTTGAGATTGGTAAGAAGTTTGCAAACGTTGACTGTACGAAAGAGCCAATTCCAGTTGTACCAACAATCCATTATCAAATGGGTGGTATTCCAACGAATATTCATGGTCAAGTGGTTGTACCACATGGTGTGGAAGAGGGTGAATTCTCTGCACATTATGATAAAGAGACGAAAGAATATACCTATAAAGGTACGCGTGATTACGTAAAACCTGTGAAAGGTTTCTATGCAATTGGTGAATGTTCTTGTGTATCTGTACATGGTGCAAACCGTTTAGGTACTAACTCATTGCTTGACCTTGTAGTATTTGGTAAAGCTGCTGGTGAACACATCATTGATTACGTGACTAAACATCACGGTGATGATTACCAACCGCTTCCAACTGATGTATTAGCAAATACTTTAGGGCGTATTCGTAAGTTAGATGATTCAACTACGGGTGAGAATGCACAAGAAGTTGCTGATGTAATCCGTGACATCGTACAGGATCACGCAGGTGTATTCCGTACTCAAGCATTGCTTGACAAAGGTGTAAAAGAAATTCTTGCGATTGAACCACGTGTTCGTAACATTCATTTAAAAGACAAATCTAAAGTATTTAACACGGCACGTGTTGAAGCATTAGAAGTTGAAAACTTATATGAAGTTGCGAAGGCGACTTTGATTTCTGCTGCTGCACGTAAAGAATGTCGTGGTGCGCATACCGTTGTTGACTATGAGTTAGCACCTGATCACCCGACTTATTCTTACGGTCGCCGTGATGATGAGTGGATGAAACATACATTATGGTATTCATCAGACAACCGTCTTGAATATAAGCCAGTACGTTTTAGCCCATTAACGGTTGAAGCAATTGAACCTAAACCACGTACATTCTAATCGGGAGAACAAAGATGAGTAGAGGCACTCGTACATTCGAAATCTACCGCTATGATCCTGATAAGGATAAAGCGCCGTACATGCAAACTTTTAAACTTGAGTTAACTGACAAGCATCGTATGTTGCTTGATGCGTTACTTGCGTTGAAAGTGCAAGATGAATCATTAACATTCCGTCGCTCTTGCCGTGAAGGTATTTGTGGTTCGGATGGTGTGAACATCAATGGTAAAAATGGTTTAGCGTGCTTGTGGAACTTGAACGATTTACCAGAGAAGATTGTGATCCGTCCTTTACCTGGTTTGCCAGTGGTAAAAGATTTGGTTGTAGACATGAACCAGTTCTACGATCAATATGACAAGATTCAACCGTTCTTGATTAACAATCAACCGGCGCCAGCGAAAGAACGTTTACAGTCTCAAGCAGAACGTGAACATTTAGATGGCCTGTATGAATGTATTCTGTGTGCATGTTGTTCAACTTCATGCCCATCATTCTGGTGGAACCCTGATAAGTTCCTTGGGCCATCTGCATTGTTAAATGCATACCGCTTTATCATCGATTCTCGTGATACGGCAACACAAGATCGTTTGGCTCGTTTAGATGATCCATTCTCTTTGTTCCGTTGTAAAGGGATCATGAACTGTGTATCTGTATGTCCTAAAGGGTTAAACCCAACCAAGGCAATTGGTCACATTCGTAATATGTTGTTAGATCAAGCTGGTTAATACAGTTTTCTAACTCTGAACGGGAATTTCGAAAGAGATTCCCGTTTTTGTTTTTTGGTAATTTTGAGTTCGATACACTAGGGTTTGTTGATATTTCACCAATGATCATCTAACTGTTGAAAATACATTTTTGTGGGTGAAATGTTTATTGGTTTTATAAATAAGTTAAATTATTTAAATAAATGAAAAAATGGAGTGGTCTGTTTTTAAGCACTCTGCATAGTCTTTGTGCAAAAAATGTAGCGAATCTTTAACTTTGGTCGATAAGGGTGCAACTATCATAAAAAGGGCGGTATAGTAGAATATAATTTAAAGTGTGT
Source organism: Acinetobacter sp. ANC 4805 (assembly GCF_022549495.1). Taxonomy (GTDB): domain Bacteria; phylum Pseudomonadota; class Gammaproteobacteria; order Pseudomonadales; family Moraxellaceae; genus Acinetobacter. The sequence goes on along the minus strand of NZ_JAKZGD010000013.1, from coordinate 16,905 downwards.
ATTTCGCTGCTTTATAGATGGTATGTGTCAAAAAAATCAATTTGAGTATGAGAACATGTTAGGATTTCTGCCACAGCCAAAAGTAAAAAATAAGCATATTCTTGATGTTATATGATCATAATATCTCAAAAAGATATGCAAACGGTTTAGGAAAAAGTCAATTTAGAAAAGTTAATCGTTGAGTTAATTTTTCTAAAATGATTTGCAAAAAATTGCTCGATTTCATCGAGTATAAGGATGAGTTATGTGCTTTGAATTGAAAGTGCATGGCTCATTTATTACATCAAAAGGAATACTCCTGATGTGTAGTGATAATGTCTCAAGGTTGGATGATCTTGAGTAGTAGTGTCATGTTACCAATTTGATACTATGAATCATGGGTCTGCTTAAAAAGCAACCTGTATTATTTTTTGCAATAGGAAATGGGTCCAAAAATGCAAGAAGTTGCTGGCGCGCTGCGTCTTGACACTGAACTTTCCGCTGATAGTGCGGCATATATTGAAGAGCTTTACGAACAGTATCTAACTTCTCCAACCTCAGTGTCAGAGGATTGGCGTGAATATTTCGATAAATATCCTAAAGGTGATCAACCACATAGTAATGTGCGCGAGCAATTCCTCCTCTTAGGTCGTAATTCAAACCGAGTTCAACCTGTCGTACAAAGCGCTGTAAGTACAGAGCATGAGCGTCGCCAAATTGGTGTCTTACAACTCATTGCTGCTTATCGTAACCGTGGCCATCAAAAAGCTAAACTCGATCCATTAGGTCTCGCGAAACGTGAAGAAGTTCCAGACCTTGATTTATCTGCACATAGTTTAACGAAATCTGACCTTGATACTGTATTTAATACAGGTAATCTCGCGATTGGAAAAGCAGAAGCAACATTGTCTGAAATGATTGAAGCAATGGAAGCAATTTACTGCTCTTCAATTGGTGCAGAATATATGCATATCGTTGACACGAAAGAAAAACGTTGGATTCAACAGCGTTTGGAAAGTGTGCGCGGTAAATTTAATTTTACGAGTGATCAGAAAAAAGGTTTCTTGGAGCGTTTAACTGCTGCTGAAGGCTTAGAAAAGTATCTTGGTAATAAATTCGTTGGTGCGAAACGTTTTGGTGTAGAAGGCGGTGAGTCTTTTATCCCAATGATGAACGAAATTATCCAACGTGCAGGAAGTGTCGGTTGTAAAGAAGTTGTGATTGGTATGCCACACCGTGGTCGTCTCAACCTTCTTGTCAACATTATGGGTAAAAACCCTGCTGATCTTTTTGGTGAGTTCGAAGGAAAGAGTCTGCATAAAAAAGGCTCTGGTGACGTTAAATATCACCAAGGTTTTTCTTCAAATGTCATGACAACAGGTGGCGAAGTTCACTTGGCATTAGCATTTAACCCATCGCACTTAGAAATCGTTGGTCCAGTGGTTGAAGGTTCAGTCCGCGCGCGTCAAGTTCGTCGTAAAGACATTGGCGGTGATGATGTACTTCCTGTCATTGTTCATGGTGATGCTGCATTTGCTGGTCAAGGTGTAAACCAAGAAACCTTCCAAATGTCACAAACGCGTGGTTATACCGTTGGTGGTACAGTTCATATTGTCATCAATAACCAAGTGGGCTTCACAACATCTGATCCACGTGACACACGCTCTACAGAATACTGTACTGACGTTGCGAAAATGATCCAATCACCAATTTTCCATGTCAATGGTGATGATCCTGAAGCTGTGATTTTTGTAACGCAGCTTGCACATGATTTCCGTCATACTTTCCGTAAAGACGTGATCTTAGATTTGTTCTGTTACCGTCGTCGTGGTCATAATGAAGCGGATGAGCCATCAGCAACTCAGCCTTTGATGTATCAAGTGATCAACAAGAAAGCGACAACGCGTACCTTGTATGCAGATCAATTGGTTCAAGAAAAAGTACTTGACCGTGCTAGTGCAGATGCAATGGTAGAAGGTTATCGTTCTGATTTAGAAGCAGGTAATCACGTTGCAAATGCTTTGGTGACTGAACCAAACAAAAAGATGTTTGTGGATTGGACACCATACTTAGGTCATGAATATACCGATATTTGGGATACGACTGTTGATATCGAACGTTTGAAAGAACTTGGTAAAACGATGAATACATTACCAGAAGGTTTTGTATTACAGCGTCAAGTTCAAAAAGTGATCGATGATCGCGTTAAAATGCAAACGGGTGAAATGCCACTTAACTGGGGTGCAGCTGAAACTTTAGCTTATGCAACTTTGCTTGATGATGGTTTCCTAGTCCGTATCACAGGTGAAGACGTGGGTCGTGGTACGTTCTCACATCGTCATGCTAAATTGCACAACCAAGTTGATGGTTCTGTTTATATTCCACTTTGCCACATTAAAGAAAATCAACCACGTACTGCGGTCTATGATTCTTTATTGTCAGAAGAAGCAGTGCTTGCATTTGAATATGGTTATTCAACTACTTTGCCGAAAAGCTTAATTGTTTGGGAAGCGCAATTTGGTGACTTTGCAAACTGTGCGCAAGTCGTGATTGACCAATTCATCGCTTCGGGTGAAACCAAGTGGGAGCGTGTTTGTGGTCTCACTATGTTGTTACCACATGGTTATGAAGGCCAAGGTCCAGAACACTCATCTGCTCGTTTAGAACGTTTCTTACAGCTATGTGCTGAAGACAATATGCAAGTGATGACACCTACGACGCCTGCACAAATTTTCCATGCGTTGCGTCGTCAAGCGGTTCGTCCGATTCGTAAGCCAATGATCGTAATGTCACCAAAATCGTTATTACGTCATAAACTTGCAACTTCAAGCTTAGATGAATTAGCAAACGGTTCATTCCAAACTGTGATCGATGAAATTGATCAAATTAACAAAGCTGATGTAACTCGCTTAGTGCTTTGTGGTGGTAAGGTTTATTATGATTTACTCGAAAAACGTCGTGAGCTTGGTTTAAACCATATTGCGATCGTTCGTATCGAACAATTGTATCCGTACCCAGAACAACGCTTAGCTGAAGTTATGGCGGCTTATCCAAACATTCAAGAACTTGTTTGGACACAAGAAGAACCGAAAAACCAAGGTGCTTGGTTATTCCTTGTTCCTCGTTTATATGAAGACGTTCTTAAAACTGGTAAACAAATTCGTATTAGCTATGCTGGTCGTGAAGCATCAGCCGCACCTGCTTGTGGCTCACCGTACTTGCATGCAAAACAACAAGCTCAGCTCGTCAATGACGCACTTGCAATTGAAGCTGAACAATCAGGAGATTCTAAATAATGGCAACCGAAATTAAAGCACCGGTATTTCCAGAGTCAGTTGCTGACGGTACGATTGCAACTTGGCATAAGAAAGTAGGTGAGCCTGTATCACGTGATGAAGTGATCTGTGACATTGAAACCGATAAAGTTGTTTTAGAAGTGGTTGCTCCTGCTGATGGTAGCTTAGTTGCAATCATCAAAGGTGAAGGCGATACCGTTCTTTCTGACGAAGTGATTGCTCAATTCGAAACGGGTACTGTTTCTGCGGCTCCTGAAGCTGCTGCACCAGCCGCGGCTGCTCCTGTTGCAACTGCACCAGTCGCTGCTGCATCAACTCAAGCAGTTGATCAAAACCAAGCACCTGCGGTTCGTAAAGCATTGTCTGAAACTGGTATCAATGCTGCTGACGTACAAGGTACAGGTCGTGGTGGTCGTATCACTAAAGAAGATGTTGCAACTCACCAAACCAAACCAGCTGCTGCATCAGTTCAACCATTAAGCGTTGCTGTCGGTGAGCGTATTGAGAAACGTGTTCCAATGACACGTTTACGTAAGCGTGTTGCTGAGCGTTTATTGGCAGCTACACAACAGACTGCAATGTTAACAACGTTCAACGAAGTTAACATGAAGCCAATCATGGAAATGCGTAAGCAATATAAAGATGCTTTCGAAAAACGTCATGGTGCGCGTTTAGGCTTTATGTCTTTCTTCGTTAAAGCGGCAACTGAAGCATTAAAACGCTATCCAGCTGTAAACGCATCTATTGATGGTGATGATATTGTTTATCACGGTTTCTATGACATCGGTGTAGCAGTTTCTTCTGACCGTGGTTTAGTTGTACCAATTCTTCGTGATACAGATCGTATGAACTACGCTGAAGTTGAAAACGGTATTGGGGCTTATGCTGCTAAAGCGCGTGAAGGTAAATTGTCGATTGAAGAAATGTCTGGCGGTACGTTCACGATTACTAATGGTGGTACTTTCGGTTCATTGTTATCTACACCGATTTTAAATACACCACAAACGGCAATTTTGGGTATGCACAAAATCCAAGAGCGCCCTATGGCAGTAAATGGTCAAGTTGAAATCTTGCCAATGATGTATTTAGCGCTTTCTTATGACCATCGTTTAATTGATGGTAAAGAAGCTGTAGGTTTCTTGGTAACAATCAAAGAATTGTTAGAAGAACCAGCTAAACTTATTCTTGACCTATAACTTATTATTTAAGAATCCCCCTAAATCCCCCTTTATAAAAGGGGGGATTTCACGAGTCATATACATTTTAAGATTTGTGGAAATTCCTCGTCTTTTTCAAAGAAAGGTTAGGGGGATTAATTGGAGATAAAAATGTCTCAACAGTTTGATCTTGTTGTTATTGGCGGTGGACCAGGTGGTTATGAAGCGGCGATTCGTGCAGCTCAACTTGGTTTCAAAGTCGCTTGTATCGAAAAACGTATTCACAATGGTAAACCATCTTTAGGCGGAACTTGCTTAAACGTAGGTTGTATCCCATCTAAAGCATTGCTTGACTCTTCTCACCGTTATGAAGCAACGGTTCATGATCTTGCTGAACACGGGATCACGACAGGTGAAGTTAAATTTGATTTAGACACTTTGTTGGCACGTAAAGACAAAGTTGTAGATCAATTGACGGGTGGTGTTGCTCAATTACTGAAAGGTAATGGTATCGAGTGGTTACAAGGTACTGGTAAATTACTTGCAGGTAAAAAAGTAGAATTCACGCCGTTTGAAGGTGATGTACAGGTTTTAGAACCAAAGTACGTCATCCTTGCGACTGGTTCTGTACCTGTAAATATTCCAGTAGCACCTGTTGATGAAGACTTAATTGTTGATTCTACTGGCGCATTGAAATTCCCAGAAGTTCCTAAACGTCTTGGTGTGATTGGTGCAGGCGTTATCGGTTTAGAACTTGGTTCGGTATGGCGTCGTCTTGGTTCAGAAGTTGTTGTGTTTGAAGCATTAGATGCATTCTTACCAATGGCAGACAAAGCATTGGCGAAGGAATATCAAAAAATCTTGAAGAAACAAGGTTTAGAGATCCGTATCGGTGCAAAAGTTTCTGGTAGTGAAATTAATGGTCGTGAAGTGACTGTTAAATACAACCAAGCTGGTGAAGACAAAGAACAAGTTTTTGATAAGTTAATCGTTTGTGTAGGCCGTAAAGCGTATGCAGAAGGTTTATTGGCAGAAGATTCTGGCATTAAATTGACTGAACGTGGTTTGGTTGATGTAAATGACCAATGTCAAACATCTGTAGAAGGTGTTTACGCAATTGGTGACTTAGTACGCGGTCCAATGCTTGCGCATAAAGCAATGGAAGAGGGCGTAATGGCTGTTGAACGTATTCACGGTCATGCTGCTCAAGTGAACTATGACACCATCATCAGCGTTATTTACACACACCCAGAAGCAGCTTGGGTTGGTTTAACTGAAGAACAAGCCGCTGAAAAAGGTCACGAAGTTAAAGCAGGTCAATTCCCATTTGCGGTGAATGGTCGTGCGTTGGCTGCTGGTGATACTGCTGGTTTTGTGAAATTCGTTGCTGATGCGAAAACAGATCGTCTTTTAGGCATGCACGTTGTAGGTCCTAATGCATCTGATATCGTACACCAAGGTATGATCGCACTTGAGTTTGTTTCTTCTGTTGAAGATTTACAATTGATGACTTTCGGTCATCCAACATTCTCAGAAGTTGTACATGAAGCAGCGCTTGCTGTTGATGGTCGTGCCATCCACGCGATTCAACGTAAACGTAAATAATAAAAAAATAAGTGTGGTTCGCCACACTTTTTAACTAATAATGGTTGATATAAGAACCATCATTTAATATAACTTATAACAGTCTATAATTAATAATATTTCTAGACTATATGAATGACACTATAAACAACATGGTAGGTAACTGAATGAACTTACATGAATATCAAGCTAAAACATTATTGAAAAAATATGGTATGCCAGTACAAGAAGGTATCTTGGCAACAAATGCAGATGAAGCAGTTGCTGCATTTGAACAGCTTGGTGGTAAATTTGCTGTAATGAAAGCACAGGTTCATGCTGGTGGTCGTGGTAAGGCTGGTGGTGTAAAAGTTGCAAAATCTAAAGAAGATGTTATCGAATTTGCAAACAATATTATTGGTACACGTCTTGTAACATATCAAACAGATGCAAATGGTCAGCCAGTAAATAGTATTATTGTTGCAGAAGATGTTTATCCCGTTGAGCGTGAGTTGTATTTAGGTGCAGTGGTAGATCGTTCTAGTCGTCGTATTACGTTCATGGCTTCTACCGAAGGTGGTGTAGAAATTGAAAAAGTTGCAGAAGAAACACCTGAAAAAATTATTAAAGTTGAAGTTGATCCGTTAGTTGGTTTACAACCGTTCCAAGCTCGTGAAGTTGCATTTGCATTAGCATTAAAAGATAAACAAATTGGTCAATTTGTGAAAATCATGACGGCTGCTTATGACGCTTTCGTCGAAAATGATTTTGCCTTATTTGAAATTAACCCACTTTCTGTTCGTGAGAATGGCGAAATCTTATGTGTTGATGCCAAAGTAGGGATCGACTCGAATGCGCTATACCGTTTACCTGAAGTTGCAGCGTTACGTGATAAATCTCAAGAGAACGAGCGTGAATTAAAAGCATCTGAATTTGACCTTAACTATGTTGCTTTAGAAGGTAACATTGGTTGTATGGTGAATGGTGCGGGTCTTGCAATGGCAACCATGGACATCATTAAACTTTATGGTGGTCAGCCTGCAAACTTCCTAGATGTTGGTGGCGGTGCAACCAAAGAGCGTGTAATTGAAGCGTTCAAAATCATCCTTGCGGATACGTCTGTACAAGGTGTTTTAATCAATATCTTCGGTGGTATTGTACGTTGTGACATGATTGCTGAAGCAATTATTGCAGCGGTTCAAGAAGTAAACGTTACTGTACCAGTTGTTGTTCGTTTAGAAGGGAACAATGCTGAATTAGGTGCGAAGTTACTTGATGAATCTGGTTTGAAATTAATTTCTGCGAATGGTTTATCTGATGCCGCAGAAAAAGTTGTAGCTGCAGTGAAAGCGTAAGGAGTATCAATCATGAGCGTATTAATTAATAAAGACACTAAAGTATTGGTACAAGGTTTTACTGGTAAAAACGGTACTTTCCACTCTGCACAAGCTTTAGACTACGGTACTAAAGTTGTTGGTGGTGTGACTCCAGGTAAGGGTGGCACGACTCATCTTGAACTGCCTGTATTCAACACGATGAAAGATGCTGTTCGTGAAACACATGCTGATGCAACTGTGATCTACGTACCAGCTCCATTTGTTTTAGATTCAATCATTGAAGCGGTTGATTCTGGTGTTAGCTTAATTGTTGTGATCACTGAAGGTGTTCCAACTATCGACATGCTGAAAGCAAAACGCTACTTAGAAACCAACGGGAATGGTACGCGTTTAGTTGGTCCTAACTGCCCAGGCGTAATCACGCCAGGTGAATGTAAGATTGGTATTATGCCGGGTCACATCCACCAACCGGGTCGTATTGGGATTATCTCACGTTCAGGTACTTTGACTTATGAAGCAGTTGCTCAAACAACGAAGCTTGGTTTAGGTCAGTCGACTTGTATCGGTATTGGTGGTGACCCAATTCCGGGTATGAACCAAATCGAAGCGCTACAATTGTTCCAAGACGATCCAGATACTGATGCTATCATCATGATCGGTGAGATCGGTGGTACAGCAGAAGAAGAAGCTGCTGAATTTATCAAATCTAACGTGACTAAGCCTGTCGTAGGTTACATCGCTGGTGTAACTGCGCCGAAAGGTAAGCGTATGGGTCATGCAGGTGCGATCATTTCTGGTGGTCAAGGTACTGCTGAAGAGAAATTCGCTGCATTTGAACGTGCGGGAATGGCTTATACGCGTAGCCCAGCTGAACTTGGTTCTACTATGTTGCAAGTTTTAAAAGAGAAAGGTTTAGCGTAGTACGTTAGATTTTAATCTTAAAAACCCTGATGGAAACATTGGGGTTTTTTTGTTGGGAGATTATTGGCATATCGCTGTGTTGAGTAATACTTGTTATGAATTAAAATGTTATATTGTCGCAACTTAAAAGATCATGAGTTTGATCTTCCAATTTATGATGATGATTTAACTGTTACGGCTATAGAGGGATAAAGGAATGCGTGGTAGTTGCTAAAAATGACTCTTACTCCAATTTATTGAGCAACAGTGGAAAGAGGAAAATGGGAAGATACGTCATTTGGAAATAGAGTGGTGGGTAAATTGTGAATTTATTATATCAAGCAGATTTTTTGAACCAAATTGTTCAAGAGATTGCATATGTAGCTCCCAAAAATTGGGAAAGAATAGTCTATTACACAGAAAGATTAGAAAATAAAGATATTGGAATAAGAAATAAGTCTACGGCTGAATGTTGGATTGGTCGAGAGATGAAACCTTATAATAATTCAAAAGTTGCTCCATTAAGGGGTTCTATGGAATTATTTGATGCAATCAATAATTTGTATAAAGAATCTAAACGCTCTGGAAATGTTTGGTGTGGTTTGCTTATAGCTATTAATAATAATGGCAAATATTCTAGTAAGTTTTATTATGAAGGTACACATTTACTAGATGGAAATGATGCTGAATTAGATAAAAGATTAGCAGAAATAACTCCTTAAAATATTTGCCTCATTGTACCGTTTCATATATGGAGCAAAACAACTAGCCCAACAATAAATAAATTTTTGATGAAAAAAAGAGCCTTATTACTAAGACTCTTTATAGATCAACAATGTTTATTCAGCTTTTGGTTTTAACCCTTGCGTTAAACCATTGATATCTCCACCTTGTAGGCCAAGTTCATTCATTAAGCTATCAATGAGTGGTGCTTGTGAACGATAGCGTAGGGCGCTATTCACTACTTGATCAGACAAAGACGTTTGACCATTTTCAGTGCCATCACTACCGACAGTACCGCCACCTGCAAAGTTACTTAAACCATTAACCTGTAAAATCTTGATGTCATCAATATTTTCCATTGGTTTAACGCTTTCACGAATGATCTCTGGTAAATGTTTAAGCAATGCCAAGCGAACTTGCATTTCAACCTGTTCAGCAGAAAGAGTATTGGCGGCTTCATTCACTGCACGAGCACCTTCCGCATCAACCTGATATTGTTTCTCTAAAGCTTGGGCAAGCAAGATTTTTGCATCCGCCTCACCTTTCGCTTTTAAGCGGATTTTTTCAGCATCCGCTTCGGCAGCGATACGTACAGCTTCTGCTTCATCGGCAGCGGCTTTTTTACCTGCCTCTGCAGCAACGGTAATCGCAATTGCCTCTTTCTCAGCAGTTTGTTTAGCAGCAACCAGTTCAACCGCTTTTTGACGTTCGGCACGTTGAGTTTCGCGTACAGTCACAACTTCTTCTTCTGCTTTTACTGCTTCTGCACGTGCTTTGTCGGCTTGTGCTTTGGCTTCTGATTCTGCACGAGATTTTTCAGCAATCGCAATGGCACGATCTTGCTCAGCCAGCTCAATGGTTTTCTTTTGTTCAACTTGTGCTTTCTGAATCAATTGGGCTTTTAAAATATTTTCATTTTCTACATCACGAGCAGAGGCGATGCGTTTGATTTCAACTTCACGTTCCGCAGCAATGCGTGCTTCTTCAGCTTCACGTTTTTTACCTGCTTCTTGCGATGCGATTTCAGCAGTTTGTTCTGCTTTACGAATTGAAATCTCACGCTCTTGTTGTAACTTGGCATATTCTTCTTCACGAGAGATTTCTAAACGTGCGCGCTCAGCTTGTAAGTTTTTTGCACGAATCGCCAAGTCAGCATCTTGTTCAATGTCGTTACGTTTTTTACGACGATCTTCAATGGTTTCAGTGAGTTTGGTTAAGCCTTCCGCATCAAAGGCATTTTGAGGGTTAAAGAATTTAAAACTCGTTTGGTCTAAACCTGTCAAAGAAACAGTTTCAAGTTCTAAACCATTTTTAGATAAGTCTTCTGATACGACTTGTTGAACTTTTTGAACAAAATCAACACGTTTCTCATGCAGTTCTTCCATTGCCATTTCGGCAGCAACGGCACGTAAAGAGTCGACGAACTTACCTTCAACCAAATCTTTGAGTTCTGGTGGAGACATGGTTTTACGCCCAAGCGTTTGGGCTGCTGTGGCAATTGACTCAGCAATCGGCTTTACACGAACATAAAACTCAGCCATGACATCGACACGCATACGATCACGTGTAATCAAGGCTTGATCGGCTGCACGTTTGACTTCTAAACGTAAGGTATTCATGTTTACTGGAATAATTTCATGTAAAACAGGGAGGACAATTGCCCCACCATTTAAAATCACTTTTTCGCCACCAAAGCCTGTTCGTACAAAAGAAACTTCTTTACTTGAACGTGTGTATAGGCGGGCAATGACAACACCAATAAAAACAAGCGCTGCAAAAATAATACCTGTAATAATTAAAATTTCAGTCAATGCTGAATTCAACATTTAAAGTCCCTCATATCATAAATATATAAAAATTAAGTGGTAATCGCTTGGAATCCAATTTTGGTTCTTTGCGTTAAAATCACATCTTGTCCTTGATGGAAAACAATATCTAGCTCTGGCTCAACCAAAACATAATGGGTTTGACCAAATTGATCTTTGACTTTGGCTTGGGCAGGAGAGTTTGGTTTTGCTTCTCCTAAAATGATTTGTGCAGTGCGACCAAGCAGATCATCACTGTGGATTGCTGTGGTTTCATCTTTTGGAATAATTTTAGCAATCAGGGCTGCACTCGCCCTCACCATCGGCATACATAGAAATAAGCAAATAGGTGAAATAATCCATGCGGATAAATAATGTTCAGTGAGATGAAAAAAAATATCCTGAACAATTAGCCCAGTAAGTGCATAAATCGTTAAAAAAATAATTAACCAAATAAGCAGAGGAACTTTCCCTAGGTACAACCATTCTAGGAATTGCGTGAAAGATCCATCAGTGTGTTCAATAGACACATCAGCATGATCAACATCTATGAGGCTATCTGGCAAGAACTGGTCAATAAAACTAGAACTTCCACCAAGTAATAATAAAATTAATTCAAGCACACCAATAAATAGACATAATGCTAAGGAAATGCCAAAAACAATATTCGATGGATGTGTTAATAAATCCCATATCATGATTATCTACTCTTATATATTTTAGAGATAATTTAAGAAAATTTTTATAAAAATAAATTAGTTATCAGATTAAATCTAAGTTGGCTTAATTTCAACCTAAATCGCTCATATTCTTTTAGACAAAAAAAACGCAATGATTGGGGTAGTCATTGCGTTGAACTACGAATCTGTAAAAACAGTTTCGGTTAAAAGGAGAAATGTCATGAGATTAGTGTTTTCTAATCTACTTCGCCATAATATAAAAAAGTATGACGAAGTTCATGGGTATTCCTGTAATGTACTGTTAATAGATGTTAATAAGTGACAAAAAATGTTAGTTTTACGATGGGTTTTAAAAGTTCTTAAATTGAACTCAAATCAAATACTTAAATAAAAAAAGCCTAATAAATAGGCTTTTTAATGTAAAAGTAACGTAAATTAGAATTTAAATAAGCCTAAACCCGCTTTTACTTCATCCAATGTCTGTTGGGTAATATCGCGACATTTATCTGTGCCGTGTTTTAAAATATCCATAATGTAGTCAGGATCTTTTTCTAATTCGGCTCTACGCTCACGAATTGGAGTGATGAGTTCTTTAAGCACACCTTCTAAACGTTTTTTCACCGTGCCATCGCCTAAACCACCACGACGATAGTGCGCTTTTAATTCCTCAACTTCTTCTTTGTTCGTATCGAAAGCATCGAGATAGGTAAATACAATATTGCCTTCAACTTGACCTGGATCTTCAATGCGCAAGTGATTTGGATCGGTATACATGGCATTGACTGCTTTTTTAATGTCTTTATCAGAAGCATTCAGCACAATAGTATTGCCTAAAGATTTAGACATTTTTGCTTTACCATCGAAACCAGGTAAGCGTCCCATATTTGATAATAAGGCTTTGCATTCTGGCAATAAGTCATGACCGATTTGACGGTTAATACGACGCACGATTTCATTGGTTTGTTCGATCATTGGGATTTGATCTTCACCAACAGGTACTACAGTTGCTTTAAATGCCGTGATATCTGCGGCTTGAGCAACGGGATAGCATAAAAATCCTGCTGGAATATCTCGTTCAAAACCACGCATTTGAATTTCAGATTTAATCGTTGGATTACGCTCTAAACGTGCAACAGTCACGAAGTTTAGATATAGCATTGTGAGTTCATTGAGTGCAGGCAAACATGACTGTACACAAATCGTGGTTTTTGTTGGATCAATACCAACCGCTAAATAATCTAATGCAACTTGAAGAATATTATTGCGAACTTTATCTGGATTATCGGCATTATCTGTAAGTGCTTGAGCATCAGCGAGCAAGAGATGTTGATGGTGGCTGTCTTGTAAACCTACACGAGAACGCAATGAACCAACAAAATGCCCAAGGTGAAGTTGTCCAGTAGGGCGGTCGCCCGTCAAAATAATTGGACGTTGATCAATATTACTCATGATATGTTCCAAAATTTAATCATTTAATGAATATACAATGCGCTATATTGTACGGCATATTGTTATGATTCGGGTAAACCTAATAAAACGTGCCTACAAAAAATAATCAAAGAAATTTCTGTTTTTGAATATAAAAAATACTTAAATGCACCTTACAATACGCCGATAAATACAAACTAGGAAATAAAAATGGCGAGTGGTTTATTATTATTACTCGATGATATCGCAACGATTTTAGATGATGTTGCGGTCATGAGTAAAATGGCAGCCAAAAAAACCGCAGGGGTATTGGGTGATGATTTAGCACTGAATGCCCAGCAGGTTAGTGGCGTTCGTGCAGATCGAGAGCTCTCCGTTGTTTGGAGTGTTGCCAAAGGTTCTTTTGTTAATAAATTAATTTTGGTTCCATTAGCACTACTGATCAGTGTAGTTGCACCTTGGTTAATTAACCCATTGCTTATGATTGGTGGTTTATTTTTATGTTATGAAGGCGTGGAAAAAGTTGTACACATGCTACATCATAAAAAAGCGAAAACTGCTGAAGAAGCTAGCGCAAGTTTGCAACAAATTGAAATTGATTTAGACAAGTTCGAAAAAGAAAAAATCAAAGGTGCGATTCGTACTGATTTTATTTTGTCTGCTGAAATTGTGGTGATTTCATTGGGTACTGTTGCTACAGCAGCGTTTATGACCAAAGTATCTGTATTAAGTGTGATTGCCATAGCGATGACGATTGGTGTTTATGGTTTTGTTGCAATGATTGTGAAAATTGATGATTTAGGCTTATATTTAACACAACAAGCATCTGAATTTAAAAATAGAGTTGGTCGCGCTTTACTTGCATTTGCTCCAGTGCTGATGAAAACATTATCAATTGTTGGAACAATTGCTATGTTCTTGGTCGGTGGTGGAATTATTTCGCATACCATCCCTTTCTTACATCATTTTACAGAAGAAACAGTTGATCATTTAGAGTTAATCCCAAGTTTTGGTTCAATTATTGGTGCATTGACTCCGACATTACTGAATTTAGGAATTGGTTTTATTGCAGGTGCAATCGTGTTAATGATTGTTATGTTGATTCAGAAAGTGTGGTCAAAAGCATCTGCTTAATTCAAAAATTGTCATCATCATAATGATATGAGGTAGCTATGCGTTGGAAAGGTCGTCGTGTCAGTACCAATGTTGAAGATCGTCGTGGTGGTGGCGGAGCAAAAGCAGGTGGTATTAGCATTTTAGGTTTAGTTGTGGCTTTTATTGCATGGAAATTCTTTGGCGTTGATCCACAACAGGCCTATCAAGCAACTCAAGCGGTCACTAGTGCGCAATCTTCACAGCAAGGTACTGCACCACAAAATTTAACGGCTGAGCAGAAAGAGGCGAGTGATTTTGTTGGAACTATTCTTGCTGATACCGAGGATACGTGGACACCGATTTTCCAACAACTGGGTGTGACTTATAAAGCACCGCATTTGGTTTTATTTAGTGGTGTCGTTAAATCAGGGTGTGGCACAGCACAAGCAGCGATGGGACCATTTTATTGCCCAGCAGATCAGAAAATTTATATTGATACAGCTTTCTTTCAAGAGATGCGTCAGCAAATGGGTATTTCAGGTGAGCAGAATCAAACTGAACTTGCTCGTCAAGATCAAGCTGGAGATTTTGCTCAAGCTTATGTGATTGCCCATGAAGTCGGACATCATGTTCAAAATTTATTGGGCATTTCTGGTCAAATTCAACAAGCCAGATCAAAATCTAGTCAAAAACAAGGAAATCAGCTGTCTGTCCGTTTGGAATTACAAGCAGATTGTTTTGCTGGTGTTTGGGCACATCAAAATCAGCAGCGCACCCAATTTTTAGAGCAAGGAGATATTGTGGAAGCGATGGATGCTGCGGAGAAAATTGGCGATGATTACTTACAACGCCGAGCTACAGGGCAAGTTGTACCAGATAGCTTTACACATGGTAGTAGTGAACAGCGCATGCATTGGTTTGAATCAGGTTTAAAATCGGGTGATATCAATCAATGTGATACTTTTAAATAAAAGTGATTGATATTTATCCTTGATTTTTATACGGAAGATATACGAATGACAAGAAAAAATAACGTAAAATTATTTGGTCTATACTGAACTGAGGATGATGAGTCTATTATTACTGTATCTCAATCATTTATTGCTCAATAACGATAAATGAATTGCCGTATAGATGTTTATTTTCCATTCAACTATAGAATCATTCACGCATAAATTTTATGAATACTAAATTTTAGTAAAGTAATTTATTGAGAGTAAACAAGATGTTGTATGGGTAATTATTTTCTATTACAGGCACTCACCGTAATTTTTGCATTATCCATTGCAACCACCATTTTTAATAAACGGATTTTAGGATTTCCTCAAGCAATTGGTGTTCCAATTGTATCTGCAATTTTTGTTTTTATTTTGCAGTGGGGCGCGAGTTTATTAAATAGTAATGAATTTGTGACGATTAATATTCATAATATTGAAGCTGCAGTACGTGAAATAGATTTTTATGATTTTTTAATTAATGGTGTTATTTGCTTTATTTTAACTTCATCGGCATTAAAATTTAAAATTTCAGATTTACGTAATTATTGGAAGCCAATCAGTATATTGGCGACGATTGCATTGGTATTATGTGCTGGTTTTTATGCAGGAATATTGTATTTATTCCAATGGGCTGTAGGTTATCCTGTTCCAATTTCTGTTTTATTATTATTAGGTGCAGCTTTAGGGGCAACAGATCCGATTGGAATTAAAGGTGTATTAAGTTCTATTCGGGCACCGCATCATCTGATTGTAAAACTTGAGGGTGAATCCTTATTTAATGATGCGATGTGTATTGCCTTATTTATGACTTTATTGAAAGTTTTACAAGGTGAACACTTTTCATTAGTGGCAACAGTTGAAACATTATTATATGAAATTTTTGTTGCGGTCATTATTGGTTTTGCTTTCGGTTTTGGTATTTTGCGTTTGTTACGTGGTAAGCATGAGATGGAGTCGTTAATTTTAACGACAGCATTGCTTGCTAGTGGTTCGTATTTAGTTGCCTTATTTGCACATGCTTCTGCACCAATTGCTTGTGTGATTGGTGGTTTAATTGTGGGTAATAAATGGCAAGAAATCCGTGAACAACGAGAAATTCGTGAGGTCAATCATTTCTGGCATACAGTAGAAGGAATTATTAATTCATTTCTTTTCACATTGATTGGTTTAGAGCTTTTTATTCTAGATTTAAGTATAAATTTGATTATTGGCGGGATTATTTCCTTCTTGATTCTTCATCTATCTAGATTTGCAGCAAACTTTTCAGCTTTTGCCTTATTTCCGTCATTTCGTAATAAAAGCTACAACGGAAGCTTAACTATTTTGTCATGGGGAGGTGTTCGTGGTGGAATTTCACTGGCATTGATCTTAGCCGTTGCAAACATTCCTGAGTTGAATGCATATAGTAGCATTCTGATTGGATATACATTCATTACTGTGCTGTTATCTGGTGTTGTATGTGGCTTGGGGCTGCCAGCAGTGATGAATACTTTTTATTATAACCCTGATGAGCAAAAAGAAGGGTTTAAGGGGTTTTATCAACAGCTGTGTAATAAGATGAATCGACGAGGTTTTAAGTACATTGTTGGTGAGGATGCATTCGGTAAAGAAACCATAACAATCTATAATCCTGAGATTCTATTAGATAAAAAATCTGATGATGGTGTAGCAACTGTACATCATCCTAATAAACGAGAAGAAGTACGACGTTTGGAAAATCCTGATAATTTTTAGATTTTTATTTTGTTTAATTGGTATAAAGATTTTGATGTTAATCAAGTTGTTTTCTTTCTATTGATTAGGGATTTTGAAAATAACTATTAAGCCATCCTAAAAAATATTTAATTTCTAATAGATCTCTTGCGAAAGTAAGAAATGTTTTATACTGATCAGATGAGATATGAAAATTTAACACGATTTAATGATAAGGAATTCAAACGATTA
>NZ_JAKZGD010000012.1 GCF_022549495.1 Acinetobacter sp. ANC 4805 | reverse complement strand
GAAACAGAAGAAAACGATTTGGTTTAAGGATGAATTTAATTGCTGGGCTGATTAACTGGATGAGTCAAAATTAACTTTCGCAAGAGATCTAATAATGGCTCCCAGAGAGCCAAAAATATAGGTGACAGCATAGCCAATTGCGACATTGGCTTGGAGTTTTTGGATTTCGGCTAATGGAAGATCAAGGCGAGATAAGGCATCGCCAGCAGTCCCAATAATCGCAGATTGAGTCATCCCACCTGCAGCTAGACCTGCGGCTAAACCTTTATCAAGATGGAAAAGCTTAGCCATGATTAATACAGTAATTAAGCCACTGACAGCCATGAATACTGCTAATAAAATTTCTTTAATCGATTGAGGTCCGAGTGATTTAAAAAACTGCGGACCACTTTCAAAACCAACGGCATAAATGAATAGTGCAAAAAGAATTGCTTTCACACCATTATCGACGGGTACACCTATTAGACTTAATACAACTGCAACGAGAAGCGATCCAGCAACGCCACCGAATTGGAATTTTCCGAATTGAAATTGACCAATCCAAAATCCTATTGCTAAGGATAAGAAGAGCAGTATTTCAGGACTATGCTTTAATTCATTCTGTAACCATTCAATCATTTTATGATCTCACTTTTATTATTTGATCTACCTTTAGGCTTGAAATTTCTTTATTTTTCATGTTTTTTAAAATACTATGTGAAGTAGATGAGTGCAAATGTGTTGATTTTATTGCTATTTATTTTTATGGGTTAAATTATTCAGATAAATATCAATATTTTATTCTAATTGATATTTTTTCACGAAAATAAAAAGAACTATAATTATCTATTATTTTACTAAAGTTAAAATAAACTTACATAAATATACATGCGGAAATTGAATGAAAAGTAAATCTAAAATTGACTGTTTCATTACACTGTACATCTTTTTATAACCATTAAATTTTTATAAAGCTCTTATTTCACGTTCATGTAAAACATCAATGATTTTGATAAAAATGTCTTTTGCAATAATAACCAAGTATGGAATTAAAAATTTTTATAAAGGTTCCATTATTCATGTCTTATTCCCACCATGTGTAGGGGGGGCAACGATGACTATTTATTGAATAAGAGCTTCTTATACACTGCCTGAAAAATGATATGAATCAGTGGATTACTCTACTAAATGCTTTAAATAAGGAATTTTGATAACATTAATTAGAAATATAAATTTACAAATCGCTCTTTTGAGATGAATCAAATGTCAATTTTTAAATCATGATTGTCAATATATTTATTACGGTTTTTGTTAGATTGTATAAAATAATGTATATCAAATCACATTTTTTTGCAAAAAGTGCAAACGCATTCTTTTTTTACAATAACGCAATTTATTCAGCAAGGAACTCCTTTATGAAGATCAAACTATTCGTGGGTGCATTAATTGCATTAGGCGCAACTAATGTAGCAATGGCAGCTGAGACAATTACATTTCAGGGCACCATTGATTCAAATACGTGTACCGTAGGTGTTGGTGGTACAGCTTCGCCAACAGTGACTTTGCCAACAGTTGGTGTGGCAAGTCTTGATACTGCAGGGAAAACAGCGGGAGCAACGCCATTTACAATTAATATTTCAGGTTGTAGTGCAACAGCTGATGATGTTGCTGTACGTTTTGCTGCTCATAATCCAGATGGTGCAAACCTTGGATTAACACCTGCATCAACTGCAACCAATGTTTCTGTTCAATTATTAAGTGGTAGTGCAGGTAGTACGCCTATTGCCTTTAATACAGGGATTGCGACTTCGGCTACAGCTACTACATCAGGTGGATCAGCAGCATATAATTTGACAGCTCAATATTATGCGAAAGCTGTTGCTGGTGCGGGGAGTGTAACTGCTGTTACTGATTATGAAGTTATTTATCCATAATAATTTTTATCAGCTATATGCTTGTTTGAACAAGCATATAGCGAAGCTTTTTCTTTTAAGAAAATAAAGAAGGAAAATACTGTGGTGATAACTTCAAGATTTTGGATTGGTTTGCTGTATTGGTGTGGTGCATTGTGCAGTGTTCAACTTTCCCATGCTGATGTTGTTATGACAGGGACTCGTGTTATTTTTCCTGCAGAGACGCAGCAAAAAACATTGCAATTTAGTAATAATAGCAATTTAAGTTTTTTGGTTCAGGTCTGGCTTGATAAAGGCAATATGGATTCAACACCAGAAACAGCAGATGCTCCCTTTAGTGTGAATCCTCAGGTATTTCGTATTAATCCAAATACTGGGCAAATGGCGCGTTTAACTTATATTGGTGATGATAAGTTACCAAAAGATCGGGAATCAATTTTTTATTTGAATTTCAAACAAATCCCAGCGATGGATAAAAAAATGAGTGATGAGAATAGATTAGTATTACTTGTTAAAAATCGTCTCAAAGTTTTTTATCGTCCAAATACGATTGTAGGTAAAGTCCAAGATCTTCCTCAGGCATTGAACTTTAATATATCGCATGATCAGCAAGGTTCATGGTTAGAAATTCAAAATCCAACAGGATATTACGCTAATTTAACCCGAGCGACAGTCAAGATCGGCTCAAAAGAAATTAAAACGAAAAGCATTTCAATGATTGCGCCGAAATCAAGTGAAAAGTGGTTATTAGAGCAAAATATCTCTGCAACTGATCAAGCTAAAGTGACAGTGCGTTTGGTGAATGATTATGGTGCTTATGTTCATTACGATATCAAAGCACAAAAATAATCATAAACATGGAAAGACGAATATGGCTAAACATATCCATTTGGTACTTCATTCTTCTTTGTCTGTTATTGTCAATTGTTTTTTTTTGCAAACAGTGTATGCAGCGCAAACAGAAGTGGTAAATACTAAAACTGAAAAATCAGAAGAGCTTTATACCTTTGACCCCAATTTATTTAAGGGGAGTGGTTTAAGTGCTCGGCTTATTGAGCGTTTTAATCATCCTGATCAGGTAGAGGAAGGATCTTATACCGTTGATATTTATGTGAATGAGCGTTTTGTTCAGCGACAAAGTTTATATTTTTCTAAAAATGAAGATGCCAATGAAAGTGTGCAAGCATGTTTATCAACAAGTTTGCTTGAAACAGCGGGAATTATTGGTGATCTTGAGTTTCGACAATTACGAGAGACTAATCCTCAGGCAATTAATGATATCAAGTGTCTAACTTTAGCGCAGGTTGCTAAAGGAAGCCAAAGTACCTTTGATTTTTCATTATTACGTTTGAACTTGACTGTGCCGCAAAGTTTTATGAAAAATATTCCACGCGGTTATGTGAACCCTTCAGAATTGAATGCAGGTTCAAGTATTGCCTTTATTAATTATACAGGGAACTACTATCACACTGAAAATCGAATCAATGATAGTAATTATGAATCCGCATTTATGAGTTTAAATGGTGGTCTGAATTTTGGTAAATGGCAATATCGACAGCAGTCCAATATTTCGATGGATAATCAACATGATACAACAATTGATCACATTCGCAGTTATGTACAGCGTCCAATAGATGCTCTGCAATCTCAATTGGTCTTAGGGCAACAATATACTTCTGGTCGATTCTTATCAGGCTTGCCCTTTAAAGGTTTGAGTTTGATGACAGATGAGCGTATGCGCCCTGATTCTATGCGTGGCTATGCGCCTGTGATTCGTGGGATTGCTCAAAGTAATGCGAAAGTATCAGTTGAGCAAAATGGTCGAGAAATCTATCAATTGACGGTTGCTCCAGGTCCATTTGAAATCAGTGATTTGTATCCAACAAACTTTGATGGAAACTTGACTGTCATTGTAACTGAAGCGGATGGCTCTAAACATTCAACAGAAGTTCCTTATGCTGCTGTACCTACGTCACTTCGATCAGGTCTTTCAAACTATAGTATCGCTGTTGGTAGAACTGATCTTGATCGCAGTGAAAATGATTTCTTCTCTGATTTAAATTATGAGCGTGGTTTGAATAACAACATCACCCTTAACAGTGGTCTACGTCTGAGTAATGATTATCAAGCTATAGCTTTAGGTAGTGTATATGGAAGTAACTTTGGTGCGTTGGGTTCCAATCTGACCTATTCAAGAGCGCGTTTACCAACTGAAACAGGGCAAGAGACTGTAGATGGATGGATGGCGAATCTAACCTATAGTAAAACCATTCAACCAACTAATACTACAATTGCCATTGCAGGTTACCGCTATTCTACGATTGGCTATCGTGAGTTTAGTGATGTCTTGGGTTTGCAGTACGCTTCAGAAAAAGGCAGCACATGGACTTCGAATAGTTACCTGCAACAATCACGTTTTCAGGTCAATGTTAGTCAACAACTAGGTGATTATGGGACATTTTATTTAGCAGGTGCAACGCAGAGTTATCGTGATGGGCGAGATCGAGATACCTCTTTTCAGGCTGGGTATAATAAAAGCTTCGGGGTTGTCAGTTTAAGCCTAAATTATACTCGTCAAAAAACATATTCACTCAATGGCGGTGAAATTAAAGAAGAGCGTTTTGATAACTTTGGTGGCTTGAGTTTACATATACCTTTGGGACGTGAACGTAATCCGTTAACCCCTACTTTAAGTGCACATTATAACAGGAGTAATGATAGTGATAATTATCAACTTGCTGTCAACGGAGCATTGGATCGTGACTACAGTCTAAATTATAACTTAGGTATGGGGGGGAACTTTAATGGTGATCAAACACTTAATGCTGGACTATATAAACGTTTTTCAAATGTTCAGTTGGGTTTCAATACATCATATAACGATCAATATTGGCAGAGATCGATCAATGCGGCTGGTGCAATCGCACTTCACTCAGGTGGGGTAACTTTTGGTCCTTATTTGGGTGAAACATTTGCATTAATTGAAGCTAAAGGTGCGAAAGTTGTGAGCTCACCGTATAGCAAGGTGGATCGATTTGGTTATGTGTTAGTACCTAATATCAACCCATTCCGTTTTAATAATATTGCACTCGATCCATCAAATATGGCGAATAACATTGAATTAGATGGTGGAGAGCAACGGATAGCACCTTATGCAGGTGCGACGGTTAAATTGAATTTTAAAACTAGAAAAGGCTACAGTGTTTTCATTCAAAGCCACCTAAATAATCAGCAAATTATTCCGATGGGTGCTGATGTACTGAATCAGGACAATGAGGTTATTGGTATGGTTGGACAAGCAGGTCAGGTCTATGTACGTATTCCAAATCAAGAGGGAATTTTAACCCTACGGTGGGGAGCTGAAAATGATCAATCATGCAAATTGCCTTACCATATCGAAAACCATCAACTTGAGCAAACGCTGATCAAATTAAATGCAGAATGTAGAATGGAGAACTAATATGAAACGACTAAATAATTTTCTGAAGTTCGGCATTGCTATATTCTCGATTTGTGTTGGGACAGATGCATGGTCGGCATGTCGTTCAGTTCATTACTTAACAGGTCTATATGCTGGTGTTAATATTGCGGGGAGTACGATTACTGAAAGTATTTCAAATACGAACGGAAGTTGGGGTAATAATAATACGACCCAAACAGAGGACAATAACTCAGCGCGTATTCCAATTGGTAATATTCATTTAATGGATGTGGCGATACAACCTGATGGAAGCTCATTGGCGATTGCGAGTGTCCCTCCAACAGACTATAAAATCCGTAATACTAATGCAGAAAGCTTATTGTGGGCATGTTCACCTGCAACTGATATGAGCAAAATTCGTTTTCTAGTCTCTGTAAATGGTGATGATCGAGTTGGTGGGTATTTTCCTGTTTCAACAGTAGATGCTGGGGGAGAGCAGAATGTATTTTATACATGGTATAAACATGTCGGTATTCGACAATATATTGATGGTGAAGTTCTAGGGCGGCAATATAAAGCCGTTCCGATTCAATATGAAACAGGTACAGGTGTTGTTGGTTGGGCAAAAGATAAGTGCCAGCCAGGGTGGCGTTGCATTCGACTTAAACATCTTCCAACAATGCAGTTTGAATTAATACGCGTCGCTGGGCAACCCCCTTTTTCAAGTGCTGCAAATACGTTCTGTAATGGTCTCACTGTACCTGGTGGAGCAACAGGTAATGATCGAGGTATGGGACAATTTGGCAATTACATCTGTAATCAACCGATTTCTTATATTACTTTGGGCGACAGTGAGCATAATGGTGCTGGTAATAATGGCGATGAACATGTGGCTTTTCCACATGATGCAATTGGTGTGACACATGATACTGCTGCAACGACATGGTATTTCTGGGGGACTGATAATGGATTCGGATATACTTTATATAACTCTGTGAATTTGAGTAATAATGCGACAGCATGTAAATTAAATATGGTGACTCCAAATGTGAATTTTGGTGCGACTACGATGACACATCTCAATAGCAATGGTGTTGTGAGTCAGAATTTTCAGGTACAAGTTGATTGTAGAGATGGTGTAGATTCAGGAACTGGTAGTGGTCAAATTGCAATTGGTATTCAACCCTCACAAGGCGCATATAATGCCGCCCAAGCATTTTCACCGACATTGGTAAATGCAAATAATGGTGTTACAGCTTTGCTTTCAGATGACTATCTAACAAATATGGCAAGAGCAAAGAATGCAGCAATTTACATTAAGTATCAGGATGCAGGTAGTTATATTAATTTACTGGGACAGCCCGGCGGTAGTGGATCTACTGTTGGTACAACAGGTAACCATAGTGTAACGTGTGGAATACTTAATAATCAGCAGTGTTATCCTGCAGTGACTTTTCCACAGGGTAATATGGCTGGTTGGTATCCAATTTTAAATAATGCAACGAGCGCCGGAATACCATTGGCAGGCTATACCCGATATAACATTGGTTACACCGCTGATTTAAAAAAAATCGATGGTGCACCAGACGTAACAAGTGGTTCTATATATTCTACAGCGATAGTGGTGGTTAAAATTCAATGAGAATGATAATCAGATTACTATGTTTCTTGATGCTATTGTCACACAATAGCATCACCTATGCAGGGTTTGCGATATCATCAAACCGCGTGATTTATAATGAATCAGAGCGTGAGCGTTCATTAGTTCTAGCAAATATTAATGATTATCCAATCGTTGCACAAACATGGGTTGATAATGGTGCGGGGTATCCGGATCAAAGTAAAGCTCCTTTTATTGTGCTTCCTGCTGTTTTTAAGATGAACCCTAAAGGTGTTCAAGCAGTACGTATTATTCATAATGGTAATACTATGCCACAGGATCGAGAATCTGTGTTCTGGCTTAATCTTTATGAAATTCCAGGTAAAACTCAGCAACAATTAAATCTTTCTGAGGAAAGCCGGGCTAGACTTGATTTAGCAATGAATACTCAGTTGAAGGTTTTTTATCGTCCTAAGTCTTTAAAACCTATGGATATTGAGCAAATTTCAGAAAAAATAATCTTTTCTATAAAAGAGGTGAATGGTAATAGGGTTCTAGTCTGTAATAATCCTACACCTTATCATCTTTCATTCATAAATATAGTTTTAAAACAAAAAGATAAGGGCTTTAAAATAAGCAATCAGGTTGGTCTAATGGTTGAACCTTTTTCGGAGAAGGTATATGAATTAGATTCAAATCCTGAGTTACCTTATTCATACCAAGTTGATTACACTCTAATTGATGATCAGGGTTATACTTTTGATGGGCTATTTCTTAGTAAATAATTTTTTAGTATTTTATAAGCAATGGAATATCGTTTCAAATGTCTCATGCACACTATGTAGGATCTGTAAGTACATCATTGTTAATGATGATTGTTGATTTTTGTATTATTAATAGACTTAATATCCCTAGAGAATGTCTTACATATTTGAATAGAAAGACATTTCAGCCTAATGATCTCACTGAGCGTATTCCATTTCAAGTGTGGAGTGATATTTTATCGCACATCTATAATCAGTATCCTATTCAAGGTTTAGGCTTGGAAATTGCAAAAAATATTCAGTTGGCTCATGCTGGTATTCTTTCCTATCTTGCATTTTCAGAGTCCAAGCTTTCGAAGGCAATCCCTGATTTTGTTGCATATAATCGTTTGGTGTATGATTTTAATATTATGCATTTAAAGTCTAATAATGATTTGGTTGAGTTAAGTTGGGGCGATGCTAGAGGGCGTCCAGGTTTGTTGGTTGATGAAACTGCAATAGCATTGTTTTATAATATTATTAAACAGGCAGTTCATCCATTGAAGGTTTCCTTAAAGTGTTTGAAGTTTATTTATTCTGCACCAGAGAATACCAGAATATATGAAGATTATTTATTCTGCACCAGAGAATACCAGAATATATGAAGATTATTTTAAATGCCCCGTATTTTTTAATGCTAGAGAGACCTCTATCGTATTTTCTTTTTCTGAGGTTGAAAAGATATCTTTAAATAGATCAGACCCGATTTTGTATAGAATCTTAAAAAAGCAGGCTGATCGGCTAATAAATCAGTTGGAAACTTATGATGGATTTGAGCAAAGATTATATGCGAGTATTAATTACTGTATAAGACAGAAAGTTATTAATACGAATGCTGTAGCTAAGTATATGGGAATATCAAATCAGAAATTAAGAAAGAGTTTGGTTGATTCAGGGATTAATTTCAACAAAGCTTTGAATAAAGTGAGAGAAGATTTGGCTAAAATGTATTTAAAGGATGAGGAAATTAATATTAGTGAAATCTCTGATTTAGTAGGATATGCTGAGCAAAGTGTTTTTCAGCGTGCTTTCAAGAGTTGGACTGGCGAAACACCATTGCAATTTAGAAAGAAAAGTAATCAGGTGAAAAGAACGACCGCTTGATGATTTTAAAAAATCTTGGCGATGAATTCTTATCTATGATGTTACTTGGTCTTCGTTTGAATATATACCTTGAAATTATTTTTCATCTCAAAGAGCACTTTGATATTAAATTATCAAAGTGCTCTTTGAAATATGTTGATAAGTATTGTGGAATGATACTGTAAGATTGAAAACTGAGCCAATCATAAAAAATTGTATGTTTTCTCTAATCCTTTTTAATATCCATCAATAAACTAAAGTTTTCTAAACGTTTTTGTGTATCATAAATATCACAAGTAAAGATAAACTCATCAACATCATATTGATTGGCAATTTTATTTAACCCTGTTTTAACCGTTTCTGGTGAGCCAATTTGTGCCATAGCATAAAAATTCTGAATTGCTATTTGTTCTGCACTACTTGCTAAACCCTGCGTCGATTCAATAGGTGGTTTTAGCTTTAAACTATGCCCACGAATTAGATTTAAAATTCGTTGGTAAGAACTGCTTGCTAAATATTGTGCTTCATCATCAGTTGCTGCGATTACAGTGGGTACACCCATGGAAACATAAGGTTGATTTAAATATTCAGAAGGCTGGAAGTTCTCACGATAAATCTGAATTGCTTGAGCTAGCATTCTTGGTGCAAAATGAGAGGCAAAAGAATAGGGAAGTCCTAGTTTAGCTGCCAGTTGTGCGCTAAATAAACTTGAGCCGAGTAACCAAACAGGAACATGGGTATTTTGTCCAGGAGTCGCAATAATTTTCTGATTTGGTTGTGGTGCTTTGAAGTATTGTAAAATTTCCATCACATCTTGGGGAAATTGTTCCTCCGTTTCTTGGCGACCGCGACGTAATGCTCGCATAGTGAGCGGATCAGTTCCAGGTGCGCGACCTAAACCGAGTTCAAAACGGTTCGGATAGAGTGTTGCTAAAGTTCCGAATTGTTCTGCAACAACAAGTGGGGCATGATTAGGGAGCATGATACCGCCAGAACCTAAACGAATCTTATGAGTATGTGCAGCAACAAATCCCAACAGAACAGCAGTGGCTGAACTGGCAATACCATCCATATTGTGATGTTCGGCTAACCAAAAACGTTCGTAACCTAGATTTTCAGCATATTGAGCAAGCTCTAGTGCATGACGAAGTGAAAACTCAATACTTTTATCATCTCTGACAGGTGCTAACTCTAGAATAGAAAATTTTATATCATGTAGTGATTTCATCATTGACTCTTAAAACCATATATCGAAATAATACGATATTGATCTGATCTTGTATATCGTTTTTATTCGATATTATGTATCAATTCATTAAAACAAAAAAAAGCGCCCGAAGGCGCCAAAAGGGTAAGCAATATTGTTTGATTATTAGTCTTTATACCAACCACGGTGATAGCCATTATCATGACGATAATTATGGCGAGAATTGTAGTAGCGGCGTTCATCATAAGAGCGGCGATTTTCATAACGACGATCATCATACGAACGACGACTTTCGTAGCGACGATCTTCATCACGATCTTGTCCTACTTTTTGACCTAAAGTCGCACCGCCTGCCGCACCTAAAGCAGCGCCAATATAACCACCATTGGTTCCAGCCACATTACGACCTACGGTGTAACCACCAGTACCACCTAAACCACCACCAATTGCAGAGCCAATCATTGCTCCTGTTTGCCCACCTAACTGTTGCCCAATTGCTGTACCGACAACACTACCTAGAGCTGATGTCGCTGCGACACGAGTTGAATTACCTGCATGGGTAACAGTCATCAACGATGAACTTGCTAAGATAATGCTACATAACCACATATTCGATTTCATGATGAAACTCCTTATCCATTCTTTTGGACAGTATTCTTTTGCTTGTGGCAAATGTAACAAGATTTCTAAGTGGAAATATGAAGCGTAATAGTTAGATTGAGAGAGTTTAATGATGGTTTTGTATATGTTCTATTACAAATGAAGGGATTATGAATAAACTATAAAAAACAAAGAGTGATGATTTTTGGAACAACTTAAAAGAGATGAATCGGGTAGAATACATGAAGTTTGAGTGAGGGTTTATTTATGCTGCTGGAAAAAATTTTGCAATCTCAGGGCTTTGGTTCACGTAAGTATTGCCAGCAGTTAATTAAAAATGGTTCTGTACAAATCGAAAATCAGGTTTGTAATAATCCTAAGCAGAATATTAATACGGAACAGCTTTGCTTTCATGTGTTTGGTGATGAATATCAATATCGAGAGCATATCTATATTGTTTTAAATAAACCACAAGGTTATGAATGCTCACATCAGGCAACACATCATAAAAGTGTATTTAGTTTATTGCCTGAAATTTTGATTCATCGAGGCATTCAGTGTGTTGGGCGTTTAGACCAAGATACAACAGGGTTATTGCTGTTAACGGATGATGGTCAATATTTACAAGCATTAACCAATCCACGAAAACATGTCCCTAAAGTGTATCATGTGACCACTGCTGATCCGATCATGCCTGAACAGAAAATGGCTTTAGAACAAGGGGTAGAATTACGTAATGAAAAAGGTATTTATGCTGCCACCAATGTTCAACTATTTTCAACACATCAATTGGCGATGACGATTCATCAAGGTGTTTATCATCAAGTCAAACGTATGTTGGCTGCGGTTGGTAATAAGGTTGAAGTTTTGCATCGACATCAAATCGGTTTACTAGAACTTCCTGAATTAAAAGAAGGTGAGTGGATCTATTTAACACCATCACAAAAACAGCTGGGTCAAAATATTGCTTTAGATGAATGATTACTTTAAGAAGCAATGAAAGGTCTTGAATTCATCATCACGAATAAAGCCCATTTGCTCATAGAGTTGGTGTGATTGGTAATTATTCTTCTGTGTTTCAAGGCTAATCCGCTGAGCATTATCGTGACGTGCAAAAAGAATGGCAGTATCAATCAATTGTTTTGCAGAGCCTTGTTTGCGATAAGATGGTGTGACATAGACATCATCTAAAATGTAATACGTTTCACAAGCAACAGAGGAAAATGCGAGATAGAGTAAAACAAAGCCAGTGAAATCATCGTCTTTAAGATGAATGAAAATGACGCTATCTTTATTGTCAAAACGATGTTTTAAAAATTGAAAAGATTGTTCGACATTCGATGACGCACCGTAGAATTGGCGGTATTCGTCAAACAAGACAGCAAGTTGATGAAGATCTTCTTTGGTCGCTCGTTTAACAATCATTCCAGTCTATCCTTACATTTATAATTTTATTTGAACTGTCAGGATAACGAAAAAAATTCAGCTTAAAAAATAAAAACTTGTTTATAAATGCAACATTGTTAACTTTTGTCACTTTCACCTAAAAGTGCATTCAGCTCTTCAAATAAATCTTCGTGATCATCTTCCATATCAATTGCGGATGGATTTTCGTTTGTTGTGGCATTTTTAGATTTACGAAGCTTAAGTAACTGCTCCATGTTGATGTTTTGGTTTTCAATTGCAAATGGAATCGACTTCGTCAGAACGACTTGCTTAAAGAAAAGACGAACGGCTTGAGCAGGGGATATGCCGAGCTGTTTAAAAACGGCAAAAGCCTGTTTCTTTTCCTGTGAATCGAGGCGAACCTGATAAACTTCTGTTTTTCGCATACAGAATAAGACCAAATATTTTTAATTATCGTCATGTATTCTAAACCATTGCAATGTAATTTCAATATTTTTGAAGTGAAAAATAGATTTTTTGTCATTACGCTGTATTTACAATGTAAGTTCAAAATTAGAACTAAAGCACATTTCTTGATTTAGAATCGGATCTATAAAATAAATTTCCTTTGCTAATAACTGTAGCGGTTGGCTAAAGTCATCATCAGCTTTATGCGCCACCATTGGATAAAAGGGGTCATTTAAAATCGGGAGACCTAAATAATTAAGGTGTACACGTAATTGATGCTGTTTCCCTGTTTTAGGTTGAAGTCGATATTTCGCATGTTGTTGGTTGTGTTCAAGTAGCTCGATGAATGTTTCCGTATTTTGAGCTTTTTCAGCATTAGTTTGCATGGTGTAGAAAGGATTTCCTTTTTCCATATGCAATTGTAAAGTTTGTGGAAAAATGATTTCAGAACGATAAGCAGCAATCGCATGATAGATTTTTTGTACTTTTCGATCGGCAAAAAGCTGTTGGTATATCCCTCTACATTCTGGTTTTTTACAGAATAAAACGACACCTGCTGTTTCTCGATCTAATCTGTGGATTGGAGTCAGTGCTTCATAGCCTGTTTGTTTTTTTAAGCGGACTAATAAAGTTTCCTGAACGTATTGTCCTGTCGGTGTCATTGTCAGGAAGTGCGGTTTATCGACCACCAGAAGATCATCATTTTCGTATAAAATTTCATGCTGAAAAGGCACATAAATTTCTTGAGCAAGGAAACGATAATAAAAAATATGGCTATTCGGCGTATAGATACTGTCTATTTTTAATTTTTCACCGTTCGCAGCGTAGATTAATTCATCGCTAAAACGTTGTTGCCATTCGCTTGATTGAATATGTGGAAAGTGTTGGCAAAGATAAGCAAAAATTGTAGGTGCAGAAATGTCATGGGGTAAAAAGACTTTACTGGCACTGACACCATTGATTAAGGGGGGAGAAAAGATAGATGCAGTAGAATCAATCATATTTAGTTAGTAAGTGACCAAGTTTATTAAGATTGCTGATTTTTATAGATATCGTGTTTAGTTTTTATCTCTTGATAGCATTGAGTGCAGACAACAGCCATATTATTAAAGTTATGGAATGAATCTGTCATACCATTTTCCTGAGTAAAAACGTATTCGCATGCCAAACACCAACCTTGTGGATTTGTTGGAGTAGAAACATTTTCAATAAAACCCAGAGGATAATTATTGTTATTTTGAATCAAATGTCCGCATACGACAGCAGCATAATTTTGACCATGACATTCGCAATGTATAAATAAAGATTCAGAAGACATTTCTATCCTTTAATATTTAGCTCATGATTGCATTAAAAAGAATCAACTTCTTTTCATAGATTAGGCTTTACCTCAGGGCAATGTTATCATAGTCAGCATCCCAATTTTGTTCTATTTGCCATGTCATATTCAGTGAAATTTACTTTAAATCATGAACAAGACACTCAATATTTTGCGCAAGTGCTTTCACAACAAGTGCATTCAGGCATTATATATTTGATTGGTGATTTAGGGGCTGGGAAAACGACATTTACGCGTTATTTTCTACAACATCTTGGGCATCAAGGTTCAGTAAAAAGTCCAACTTATACCTTGGTTGAACCCTATACCATTCAAGGCAAAGAAATTTTCCATTTCGATTTATATCGTTTAGATGATCCCTATGAATTAGAGTTGATGGGAATCCGTGACTATTTAGAAACACCTGATGCTTTATTTTTATTTGAATGGCCATCGAAAGGTGGGGATGAAATTCCTCAAGCCGATGTAATCATTGATATTCAAAAATCAGATGATGAGTTAACTCGATTTGTGACATTGACCACGACATCTGAGCCTTTAGCTCAAATTTTGCAGGAACAATTGAATGGTGCATGATTCAACTCGTCGTATTCATACCCTTGATGCTGCCTTAGCCAACCAGATTGCTGCGGGTGAGGTGATTGAACGTCCATCATCAGTTGTTAAAGAATTATTAGAAAATGCAATCGATGCTGGCGCAACCGAACTTATTATTCGGGTGGCGCAAGGTGGTTCGACTCTGATTGAAATCATTGATAATGGCCATGGAATTCATCCTGAAGATTTACCATTAGCGGTGATGCGGCATGCTACAAGTAAAATTAAAACATCGGAAGACTTGCATGCGATTGTTAGTTTAGGCTTTCGTGGAGAGGCATTAGCTTCGATTGCTGCGGTATCACGTTTAACTTTAACCAGTAGTCAAGATGAGCAAGGTATCGGCTATCAAGTTGAAGTCAATGGAACGGCTTTTGATCATCAGCAAATACAGGCCGTTGCAGCACAAAAAGGTACACATATCCGTGTGCAGGACTTATTTTTTAATGTGCCTGCTCGCCGTAAATTTTTAAAAAAACCAAGCACAGAATTTGGTCATATTGAAGAAATAGTTCGCCGTTTGGCTTTGACTCATTTTGAAATTCGTTTTGTACTCGAACATAACGATAATATTCGTTTGAATTTACCCATCGCAGATAGTGGTGAATTACGTTATCAACGAGTGCAACAATTATTGGGTCAAGCATTTATCCAAAATGCATATTGGATTGATGCAGAAAGTATCAATATGCGTTTGTCTGGTTGGTTGGGGCATCCTTCAGATGCACGTGCGCAAGCAGATTTACAATATGTATATGTGAATGGGCGTATTGTGAAAGATAAAACCATTTCACATGCTTTGCGTATGGCTTATGAAGGTATTTTGCATGGGCATCAACATTCCTCTTATTTGTTGTTTTTAGAAGTTGACCCTGAAAATATCGATGTCAATGTACATCCAACCAAACATGAAATTCGCTTTTTAAATCAACGTGAAGTGCATGAGTTTGTACGTCATTATGCTAAAGCAACATTGTCGCAATTTCAAACAGCAAGCACTGATTTAGCCCAAGCCATGAAAATGGATGATGCCGCGACAGAGAATTTTAATTATCAGCCACAACCGAAATACCAAGAACAATTTAATTTACATCGTGCAATTGTAGAATCTGAGCCACAAGCCAATCAGCAAGTAGAAATATCAACAGATTTATTGACGGACTTTAATCACAGTCGTCCACAAGCGGTGCAATATCATTCAGTCCCACAACAACCTCATTATAATGGTACGGCACAACTAAATAATGCACTCAAAACTTATTTAGCACCTTTGCGTGATGAGCAAATCCCTTACGCTGCTACAACCGCAGCTCATTCCTTTGATAAAGAGCGGGCAATAGATGATCAAACGATGCCTTCTCGTGTTGATGAATTTCCATTAGGCATCGCAATTGCTCAGCTTCATGGTATTTATATTTTGGCGCAAAATACCGAAGGTTTGATTATTGTCGATATGCATGCAGCGCATGAGCGTATTCTGCTACAACAAATGAAAGCTGCATGGGATAAACCTGAATTCTGGACGTCACAACAGCTACTGATTCCAAAAATAGTGTCGATCACACGAATGCAAGCCACCCGTGTTGAGGAGTTGCAGTCACAATTGCAACGTTTAGGATTGGAAATTGATCAGTATGGTGATGAGCAGGTGATTGTTCGTGGTGTGCCTGCGATTTTGCACAAAGCAGATTTTGGTCATTTAATTCCTGAATTGTTAAATGATCTTGACCCGAATGATGAAGCGAGAGGTTTATTGCAAAAACGTGATGAACTATTAGCGGGGATGGCGTGTCATGGTGCAGTACGTGCACATCGCCAGTTAAGTCTATCCGAAATGAATGCTTTATTGCGTCAAATGGAACAGACTGAGTTTGCGAGCCAATGTAATCATGGGCGTCCAACTTGGCGTGCGTTTCCATTACATCAATTAGATAAATTATTTGCTCGAGGAGAGTAGTTTTACATGTCAAATCAATTGCCCGTCATCAATTTAATGGGACCTACCGCAAGTGGTAAAACCGCATTGGCATGTGAACTTTATGAGCGTGGTAATTTTGAACTAATTTCTGTGGATTCAGCTTTAGTCTATAAAGACATGGATATCGGGACTGCAAAGCCCACTAAAGAGGAGCAAGCACAATATCCGCATCATTTAATTGATATTATTACGCCACTAGAGGTGTATTCAGCAGCACAATTTGTTGAAGATGTTTGTCCACTGATTGATGATATGCATTCGCGAGGAAAAACACCAATTTTGGTTGGTGGAACTATGCTATATTTTAAATCGTTGCTTGAAGGGCTTGCCGATAATCTGCCAAATGCTGATCAAAGCATACGTGATGCAATTATTGCAAAAGCTGAACAAGAAGGCTGGCAAGCTGTTTATGAGGAGTTGGTTACAGTTGATCCTGTTGCTGGTGAGAAATTTAAGGTTTCTGATAAGCAAAGAATTATTCGGGCGCTAGAGGTATATCGCATTACAGGTGAACCAATAACAAAATTACAAGCTGAACAGCCTAAAAACCAACCATATCGTTACATATTTCATAATTACGCGCTCATGCCAGATCGGGTAGAATTACATCAACGCATTGAACAACGGTTAAGTAAAATGTGGAGCATTGGTTTTTTAAATGAAGTAGAGGACTTAATTAGAAAATACGATTTAAATGATAATTTACCATCCATGCGGTCTGTCGGTTATCGTCAAGCTTTAGATTTTTTATTAAAAAGTGACTTAAGTCTCAAAAATAAAGTAGAAATGGAGAACAAAGCGTTATTTGCGACACGGCAACTTGCCAAACGTCAATACACTTGGTTACGTTCTTTGCAAGAAATACACGATTTTAAAACTTATGTGACGATAAAGCAGGCGAAAGAAGACTTGCGAAACTTCTTTGGATAAAGCAAAATTCGCAGGCTGTCTTTTTATAATTTTTAGTTGAAAAATAAAGATAGTTTTTTTGCGCTGATTTAAAATTTTTTGGAGTTAAAAATGTCTAAAGGTCAAACTTTACAAGATCCGTTCTTAAATTCTCTCCGTAAAGAACGTATTCCAGTTTCTATTTTCCTCGTAAACGGTATTAAATTACAGGGGCATATTGAGTCGTTTGACCAATATGTAGTTTTATTAAAAAACACTGTAAGCCAAATGGTTTATAAACACGCGATTTCTA
The DNA here is from genome assembly GCF_022549495.1 of Acinetobacter sp. ANC 4805. GTDB lineage: Bacteria > Pseudomonadota > Gammaproteobacteria > Pseudomonadales > Moraxellaceae > Acinetobacter. The sequence continues at coordinate 91,499 of NZ_JAKZGD010000012.1, read as the reverse complement.
CAGTTGTTCCTGCGCGTAACCCACGTCCAGCTGGCGCTCAAGGTTCTACTGGTGGCTTCCCAGCTCAAGGCGCTACAGGCGGCTTTGGTGGTCAAGGCGCTACAGGCGGCTTTGGTGGTCAAGGTGGCGGCTTTGGTGGTGGTCAAGGTGGTGGCTTCGGTGGTCAAGGTGGCTTCGGTGGTCAAGGTGGTGGCTTCGGTGGCCAAGGTGGCTTCGGTGGTCAAGGTGGTGGCTTCGGTGGTCAAGGTGGCTTCGGTGGTCAAGGTGGCTTCGGTCATCAAGGTGGCTTCGATAGCGAAACTAAATTTGAAGATGGTCAAGAAGACGAAAACAATCGTTAATTGATCAATGATCTTTAAAAGAATGCCAGTCTCACGATAGACTGGCATTTTTTTGTGTCTTAGAAAGTTAGAATAAATATTATGGAAATGATTGTTGCTGCTGCGAGTTGTAGTGTTCTCGTCTCAATTCTATTGAAATACCTTAAAACAAAAGGGTTTGATATTTTTCAAATGATTGCATGGAATTATTTGAGTGCGAGCATTTTATGTTTTTATTGGTTTAAAACGGATATTAGCCATATTTCTTGGAATCATACCCCTTGGTGGTTGATTTTCATTTTAGCGATCTTATTGCCGAGTATTTTTTTATGTTTGGCTAAATCATTACAATTTGCAGGGATTCTTAAAACTGAAATTGCCCAACGCTTAGCCGTTATTCTTTCATTATTAGCTGCTTATTTTATTTTTGGTGAACATTTTAGCCAGCTCAAATTGGTTGGTGTAGTTCTCGGTGTAATTGCCGTTCTATCAATTATTATTGGACAAGTGACTGAAAAAGCCACCAAAGGATTAAACTTAACATCAGCTTTATTTCTATTTAGTGTTTGGGCAGGTTATGCAGCGATTGATGTTCTTTTGAAATATAGTAGTAGTTTGGGATTGCAGTCTGCTGTCACACTGAATCTTGCCTTTATCGGTGCTTTTATTTTATCGATTATTTATCTTGCAGTCACTCAGCCCAATTGGCAGCCTAAAAATATTTTTACTGGCTTAATCTTGGGAGGATTAAATTTCGCTAATATCGCTTTATATGTCAAAGCTCATATGATTTTTAAGGAAACACCTGCCATTGTGTTTGCAGGTATGAATATCCTTGTCGTTGTACTGGGGGTACTGAGCGGCATCGTATTATTTAATGAACGATTAAAAGCTTATACGTGGGTTGGATTGATTACTGGAGTGATTGCGGTATTGTGCTTAGCGAAGGCAATGATGTAAGGGAATCGTATGACTCCCTTAACTAAAAAATTATAAACGGGTAAAAATGACCTGATCGGGTAAGCGTGATTTAGGCAATTTTGCATTGAAATCACTGTCACTACGATAACCTAAAGCGACGATGACGGATGCCTTCAAGCCTTTTTCTGTGAGTTTAAATTCGTTATTCAACGTATCTCGATCAAACCCTTCCATTGGTGTTGCATCAATACCTTCTAGCCCCGCTGCAAAAAGGAGTTGTCCAAGTGCAAGGTAGGTTTGATTCTCCATCCAAGATGATAGGTTTTTTAGTTCATTACGGTAGAACTCAACATAACCATGACGGGTATCACGTTGCCCTTGTTTGGCAGCTTCATCTTTAAAGCGACCACTAGCATCATCTTGTTGTAAGAGTTGTTCTAAATATTCAGAGGAAATATCAGTACGAGTACAGAATACGAGGGTGTGCGAAGAATGAAGCACTTTAGCGGCATTATAGACATAATTCCCTGTCAGTGCTGATGCAATACGTTGTTTCGCTTCATCAGATTCCGCAACTAGAAAATGCCAAGGTTGAATATTCACTGAAGAAGGGCTGAAACGTAATACTTCTAAAAGTTTTTCAAACTGCGTTTGAGGAATTTTTTTCTCTGCATCATAAGCTTTTGTCGCGTAACGTGTTTTTGCTGTAACTAAAGTGTCCATTGAGAATAAACCAAACCAAAAAATTTAATTTATTTTACTTGATATAAATTTTGCTGAAAGTAGCGAAATGTGATTTCTATATCGTTTTGAGCTGAATGGATCGGAAATCAGTAAGTCCACTGTTTAAAATCTAATGGATTATTTTCTAGAGGATTTATTTCTAAAACCCAAGCTGAATCTGCTCGCCAATCACCTAAAACAATGCGTTGTTTGTTGAGTACATGCTGAATATCTGGACGATGAGTATGCCCATGAATTAAATAATCGACAGGCGTGATGACTGATTCTACCGCTTGCGTATTCACATCCATAATATCGTAGCTTTTTAATTGTGTGGTTTCGCTACTTTTTTTACGGAAACCATTAGCAAGTTTTTGTCTGAAACTCAAAGGAGTACGTTTTAAGAAACCGAGCAAAATGGGGTTGCGAATTATTTTACGGAAACGTTGGTAGCCAATATCATCTGTGCACAAGGCATCGCCGTGTTCGAGTCGAAATTTTTTGTGATCAATCTCTAGTGTATAAACATCAGGTAGTAGAATACCGTCGAATTGATTTAAAAACTTCAGACCTAAGGCAAAATCTCGATTACCTACTTGGAAATATACTTGATTGCCTGCTGCAGCGAATACTTGTAAAGCGCTGACAATTTCATCTAACCACGGTGCAGTGTAATCGTCACCAATCCAAGCATTAAACCAATCGCCTAGAATATAAAGTTGGGTATTTTTATTTTGATATTCTGTCATTAAAGCTAAAAACCCTCGAATGAGCCGAGGATGATCAGGTGACAAGTGTAGATCTGAGATAAATAGATAGGTCACACTTTTTTCCTTTTAATCTCCCTAAATCCCTCTTTAAAAAGAGGGACTTTCCTCCCTTTATAAAGGGAGGTTAGGAGGGATTATTACTCAGCAATAATTTTAGCTGATTCAATCACAACGTTTTCTAAAGGAACATCAGCGTGATAGCCGCGGTTGCCAGTACGAACGCCTTTGATCGCTTCTACAATATCAAGACCTTCAACAACTTTACCAAATACTGCATAACCCCAGCCTTGTGCGGTTGGCGCTGTGTGGTTCAGGAAAGAGTTGTTTTTAACGTTAATAAAGAATTGAGCAGATGCAGAGTGAGGAGCTTGAGTACGCGCCATCGCAATTGTGCCTTCATCGTTACTTAAGCCGTTGTCAGCTTCATTTTCGATTGAGTCACGTGTTGCTTTTTCTTTGAAGTTTTCGTCCATGCCACCACCTTGGATCATAAAACCATCAATCACACGGTGGAAAATTACGCCGTCATAGAAACCGTCGCGTACATATTCTAAGAAATTTGCAACCGTTTTTGGTGCTTTTTCAGCGTTAAGCTCAAGAACAATACGACCTTTGTTGGTATTTAATTCGACTTGAGGAAAACTCATTACATTAATCTCCTAAACATGGGCTTGTGACCATGGGTTTTTGGTTGAGAGAAGCATAAGCAAACTGTAAACTACAAGGCAAGTAAAAAACGTTAAAATCTTTCAGAAAAAGCAAAGATTGCGTTTTATTTCCTATTTTTTTAACTGTAAGAAGTGATTTACACCCTATGAAGCCAAATGATGTTGTTTCAGAACTGCCAAAGACCCCGACACCGAATACTCAAACCACTGTCGACGCCGCGCAGCAAGAACAACAGGCAGGCTTGGATTTTGTACGTCAAGTGATTACAGATGACTTAAATCAAGGTCGTACTCAAAAAGTTGTGACTCGTTTTCCACCTGAGCCAAATGGTTATCTACATATTGGTCATGTCAAAGCGATTTGTCTCAACTTTGGTATTGCTGAAGAATTCGACGGTTTATGTAATTTACGTTTTGATGATACAAACCCAGATGCCGAAGAACAAGAATATGTTGATGGTATTGCCAATGATGTGAAGTGGTTAGGTTTTAACTGGAATGGTGAACCTCGTTATGCATCAAGTTATTTCGATCAACTTTACACGTGGGCTGTTCAATTAATTGAACAGGGGGATGCCTATGTGGACTTGCAAACGCCTGAAGAAATTAAGTTGAATCGTGGTAGTTTCATTGAGCTAGGTAAAAATTCGCCATATCGTGATGCTACAGTTGAGGAAAACTTAGCGCGTTTCGAACAAATGCGTAATGGTGAAATCCAAGAAGGTGGTGCTGTTTTACGTGCCAAAATTGATATGGCAAGCCCGAATGTACATATGCGTGACCCGATTCTTTATCGCGTACTACATTCAGAGCATCATCAAACGGGTGATAAGTGGAAAATGTATCCAATGTATGACTATGCTCATCCATTGTCAGATGCAATTGAAGGGATTACCCATTCACTCTGTACTTTAGAGTTCCAAGATCACCGTCCATTCTATGATTGGGTTGTGGAGAAAGTTCATTCTCCTGCTGTACCGCGTCAATATGAGTCATCACGTTTAAATATAGATTATACGATTACCTCTAAACGTAAATTGCGTAAATTGGTTGAGGGTAACCATGTACAGGGTTGGGATGATCCGCGTATGCCAACTGTAGTGGGAATGCGTCGCCGTGGTTTTACCCCAGAAGGTTTACGAGATTTCTGTAAGCGTGTGGGTGTATCGAAAACAGATGGTATTGTTGATGTTGCAATGCTTGAGTTCTGTATTCGTCAGTCTTTGGAAAATGCCGCAGCGCGTGGAATGGCTGTACTGAATCCATTAAAAGTCACATTGACTAATTTACCTGAAGAATTAGATTTAACTCATTCACGTCATCCAAATGTTGATATGGGTGAACGCGTTATTCCGTTAACACGTGAAATCTATATTGATCGTAAGGATTTTGAAGAGGTTGCACCAAAAGGCTTTAAACGTTTGATTCCAGAAGGCGAAGTGCGTTTACGCCATGCTTATGTGATCAAGTGTGATGAAGTAATCAAAGATGCCAATGGTGAAGTAATTGAGCTTAAATGTTCAATTGATCCTGAAACGTTAGGCAAAAACCCTGAAGGTCGTAAAGTCAAAGGGGTCATTCATTGGGTCTCTGCAACGAAAGGTATACCTGCTGAAATTCGTATTTACGATCGTTTGTTTACTGAAGCAGCACCAGATGCGACTGATGATTTCTTGGCAAATCTAAATCCTGAATCATTGACCGTGGTACAGGCTGTGATTGAACCTGCGTTAGCACAAGCGAAGCCAGAAGATCGTTTCCAGTTTGAGCGTGAAGGTTATTTTGTTGCAGATCAACATGATCATCAAGTTGAAAAACCTGTGTTTAACCGTATTCTTGATCTTAAAGATAGTTTTAAGGCTGAGAAGAAGTAAGTCTCAATCAGGGATTTATATTCGTTCTAAATATTTATAAATTTTATAATAGTATTCATCTAAAAACCCAGCTTTAGAAGTTGGGTTTTTTAGATGAATCATTTATGGATTGATGTGATAAAAATAAATTACCATTGAAATAAGTAGAAGAACAGATATGAATAAATAGGTAAGGTATTAATAGAGTGAAAACTCTTTATCAGCTTAAGCATATTCTATAGTCCAGCTAAAATAAGATGAATGCCCATATTCTATTGTCTTATCCAAAAATAGCTTGATTGTAATCTCGTCTGTTATTGGTCTTAATGTGTGATCATGTAAGAAAAGTTTGAAAAGTGTAATATTTTTAGTGCATTTTTTGCTTAAAATTACTCAATTGATATACTTGTCGGTTGTGACAAGCATATGCAATTTGAGTGATTATATGGGTTTAATTATTTAGTTTATCTAAAAATGTTTGGACAATTGTTCGGCATTGCTTTTCTAATTGTGCTGCATAATTTAAATTATCTTGTCGTAACTGAGGAATTGATAAGCCTGCATGCCGTATTTCACAAGTATGCCCAATGAGCCATTTCTCAAAACTGTGTTGGTTTATCTCAAGATGAAATTGTAAAGCTAAGATGTTATTCCCGATAGAAAATGCCTGATTGGGATAAATTGCTGAGCTTGCAAGTAATGTCGCATGGGGTGGTAAATCAAATGTATCGCCGTGCCAATGCAGAACTTCAGTGTTTTCAAGTGCAGATAAGGGATTATGCTCAATGGCTTTGATTTCCAACTGACTCCAACCAATTTCTTTTTGGTGTCCTGCGTAGACTTTTGCCCCTAATGCGTGCGCAATCAGTTGCGCACCTAGACAAATCCCTATGGTTGGCTTGTTTGCAGCTAAGCGTTGTTTAATCCCTTCAATTTCCTCAACTAAGAAAGGGTAGTCTTCCGTTTCATAAACACCAATAGGCCCACCGAGAATAATTGTCAGCCCATCATAATTTAATGCAGGGCTGAGATCATCTACACCCGCCTCGAAATAACGAACACGAAAACCCTGTTGATAAAAAATATCTTCCAAAGAACCTAAATCTTCAAAAGCAAGGTGTTGAATCGCATAAACTGTTTTAGGTAATGAAATTGAAGTATCCATAATCTCTGTAATCACTATAAGTAGAGCTTAGTTAAGGCATCTTTTGTTCGAGCCAAGAAAATAAATCTTGATAGACTTTTTCACGAACAGGCGGTGCAGAAAGAACAAGGTCATGTAAGCCATTTTTTACAGCTAAGGTTTGTACATCACCTTTCATTTTCTTGGCATTGTGCGTCATATCTTTGACATCTAAGATCACATCACTTTGTTGTGCATCAATTCCCCATTTTTTTGGGTATTTGGACTGGTGTGAATGCATAATCAGAGTAGGAATATTTAACTTGATTCCTTTATGAATTTCTTTTTGTGCTTTGTGGATCGCACGTACAAAACATAAATGAACAAAAGGGAGTGATTTGGGCTTCCAATTTAAGTTGAAATCCCATTCACCATAGAAATCTTTATGTAGGCTTGGCGTATACCATGGATTTAATCCACTTGGGAATTTTGCATTTGGTAAACGTTTGCCAACCCTACCGAGCAAAGGGATTCCCATTTTTTTTTCGACGACACTTTTATAAAAATCATAAAAAGGACTGTTGGTCCATAGTGCTTTAATCAGGCGATGATCTGGGTAATGTGCGGCGTAGAGCGTTGTAATTAAGCCGCCCGTTGAGTGTCCAGCAAGTAAAACTTGATTGTGATTTTCTTGACCAATAATTTCGAGTGCTTTACTGATTTCAGCATCATATTCACGTAGGTCTAGAACATAATAAAATTTTTGATGAGGGAGTTTAGAGCGTCCGTATTTTCTGAGATCAAGTGCATAAAAATCATAACCATGCTGGTTAAATTGTTCTGCCATTTCTGTTTGGAAAAAGTAGTCAGAAAAACCATGAATATAGAGAACAGCTTTCTTTGTTGCCTGTGCTGCTTTTTTACGCACTAAAGTTGCAACGACTTTGCCATCATAATCATCAGCAAAATCTAAAATGAGTTGCTGATAATTTTCTCCTAATATATCTGTTTGATATTTATATAAATTCGAAGTGTTCATTTTTATATCTAATCTGAATTAACTCAGAAACACATTAAATGAAAAAGTTCGGATGTCAATGTAAAAATGAGATACAAACAGTTCTTTGGAACAGTTTGAGTTTTTACTTTTAGAAAAAAATCGTTAAGCTATGGGCTGTTGTTTTTGACTGAAGAAATTATGAAACAAGAGACTGCACTGAAGTTACTTAAAGCTGGGGAAAATGTTTTTTTAACAGGTTCCGCAGGTGCAGGAAAAACCTATACGCTTAACCAATATATTCATTATCTTAAAGCGCGAAAAGTACCTGTTGCGATTACTGCTTCTACAGGTATCGCTGCTACACATATGAATGGTATGACCATCCACACATGGGCAGGAATTGGGATCAAGGATCGTTTGAGTGATGATGATCTTAAACGAATGAAAGAGCGCAAATATTTAAAAGAGCATTTAGAAAATGCCCAAGTGTTAATTATTGATGAAATTTCAATGTTGCATGCCAAACAACTCAATTTGGTTAATCAAGTGCTTAAATACTTTAAAGAAAGTGATGAGGCTTTTGGTGGGATTCAAGTCATTGTTGCGGGTGATTTTTTCCAGTTACCACCTGTGGGTAAAAAAGATGAAAGCAATCGGGATAAATTTTGCTTTATGTCTGAGGCATGGGTTGAGGCTAAATTTCGTGTTTGCTATTTAACGGAACAGCATCGTCAGGACGATGAAATTTTAAATCAGATTTTAAATGCGATTCGGGCGCAGAGCATTCAACAGCATCATATTTCTGCATTACAACAATCACGTCAGCATGATATTGGTGAGACCTTTACTCGTTTATATACGCATAATATGGATGTCGATAATATCAACTATCAGCATCTCAATGAAATTGATAATGAAAGCCACCAATTCAATGCGGTTGTTGATGGCAACGACAAATTAATTGAAACCTTAAAATCTTCAGTACGTGCACCTGAGGAGTTGGCACTTAAAAAACATGCCAAAGTAATGTTTGTCAAAAATAACTTTGATATGGGTTATATCAATGGCAGTTTAGGTGAGGTCATTGGTTTTGAGGAAGATGATAAGCAAGGTATTCTGCCAAAGGTCAAATTGACGGATGGAACGACTTTATTGGTTGAACCAGAAACGTGGTCAATTGAAAATGAAGCGGGTAAAGCGATTGCAAGTTTTCAGCAAATTCCTTTGCGTTTGGCTTGGGCGATTACCATTCATAAAAGTCAGGGTATGACGTTGGAAGCCGCAGAAATTAATTTAAGCAATACTTTTGAAAAAGGTCAGGGCTATGTGGCTTTATCTCGATTGAAGTCGCTAACAGGACTAAAACTACTTGGCTTTAATGAGCAAGCACTTGAGCTTGATAGTTTAGCCATTAAAGCAGATCGCCGTTTTCAGGAATTATCGACTGAAGCAGAAGTTAACTTTGAAAATGTGGATTTAACCACGCAACATAATGCTTTTATTCGCCATTGTGGTGGCACACTCAATCCAACCGAAATCAATCGGAATGAAAAGAAATTATCCAAAAGTGGAAAGCAAAATTATGCGGCAGCGACTTTAGATGAAACGCGTGCTTTATTTGAAGATGGTTATGAAATAGAAGATATTGCACATGAACGTGGTTTAACACCTGCGACTATTATTAATCATTTGGCACGTCTACATAAAGAACAAGGATTGGATATTTCCGTTGCCAATCCTGGTGATGACGTGGTTGAAGAAGTCCGCAAAATTTATAAACGTTTGCATAAACGTAAAAATCCAGAACATTTTACCGATGATGGCTCAATCAAATTGCGTCCAATCGTTGAAGCAACCAGCCCACGTATGGCTTATGATCAAGTTCGGTTAGCTTTGTTGTTTGTTGAATAGGGCGAATCAAATGCCTCATGTGATTGTTCACTATTCAGCAAATTTAACAGCGTTAGATCCGCTAGAATTGCTCAAAGACCTAAATACAGCGTTGATTAAAACTGAGCTGTTTAGCGTAAATGATATTAAGTCTCGTGTTTTTAAAGATGAAGTTTTCTTAGTGGGTTTAGGTCAGGTACAAGAAGCTTATATTCATCTCAAACTTTATTTATTGGATGGAAGAGCCGACGCACAAAAGCAAGGACTGGTTGAGGGATTGCTCCGTAAACTGGAGCAACAAACATATTTCAAATCAGTTCCTCAATTTCCAATACAGCTTTGTGTTGAGATAATTGACATACCAAAACAAAATTATTTTAAGGCGATGATTCAAAATGATCATTAGAGAATGATCATTTAATTCCTCAATGCACCGATTGTTTTGACCAATTTCGGGTATTTAATTTGAAGTTCTGCTCCATGAAGAAGCTGCCTGTCCATAGAAAAGTGAGCACTATCATAGTGATTGTCTGGATATAAGTCATAAACAGCATCACGAATAGGAGTTTCACTTTCATCATTATTATTCAAAAGGTAGGCTTCATCAGCACAATAGAGTAGTTCCTCTGCCCAACAATTACTAATATCGAAACTATATTTCCCATTAATAAAACTTTGTATATCACTTCTAATATCATCAAAAAATGTTTTACCTTTAAGAATTAGCCAACATCGGAAATAAATAAAACCATCATCAGATAGGTATGAGTCGAAATTATAAATATCATGATCTTTAGTGAAATCACATTCAAGAATCATGGATAACTCAGCAATTTCAGCCTTATAAAGTTGAGAGAGCTTCTTTTGTAATGTTTTTTCAAAGATGATGAGTTGTTCTTTTTTTAGTTTGGACAGGTATAGGGTTAAATTTTTTAAATGTGTATCTATATCATATTCATTCCAAGGTAGATCTTTTTGGGTATTTGAAATGTCGATTGCAAGCCAAAATAGAAGATCATCAGGATTAGAATTAGGCTTATATTCAAATAAAGACATTATTTTTCTCGTTATATTTAAAGTTCTACAATTTCAATATCTACATATTGCTGAATCAAATTGTCATCGAGCATGTGTATGTAGTCTAAAAATGCCACATTAAAGCTTCCAACTGTTTGTGCATGTTCATAAGCCAATTTGCCTGCAATCGCAAAATGAATGTGTGAAGCAAGCGCTGCAATCGTTGAATTGGTAACAGCATGATAAGCCGCAGTTAAAGCACCTAGGGCACATCCTGTTGCGGTGATTCTAGGCTGTAAATGACAACCACCATTCACCTTAATGACCATATCTAACTGTTTTGAAATGATGTAATCAGATTCGCCTGAAATAGCAATACATTCAGAGTGTTGTAATAAACTTTTTGCTTGAACATAAACATCATGGCTATTTAGAGTGCTATCGACGCCTTTGGATTGAATTTGACTACCTGCCAGCGTACTGATTTCAGAAGCGTTACCACGAATAATACTAGGTTGAAACTTTAGCAGTTGATCTACAGTTTCACTGCGCCATTTTAAAACCATGCCATAACCTACAGGATCAAGTACCCAAGGAACTTGGTACTGTTGTGCCGTTTTGGTTGAAATCAGCATCGCTTGAGTTTGTTCTGTTGTTGGCGTTCCAATATTGATGCTTAAAGCAGCACTAATTCGGGTGAAATCCTCGGCTTCAAAAGGATTATCAATCATGGCTGGCGATGCACCTGCCGCAAGTAAGATATTCGCGACGTAATTGTTGGCGACACTATTGGTGATACATTGCACCAAAGGGGTTTGTTGTTGAAGAGCTTGCCAAGCGTCTATCACTTGATCAATCAGTTGTTGTTTTTGTGACATGACATCAGCCCTTTAAAAGTGATTAAAAATAATAGTTTAATGTGTAAAATAGTGATCTTGATGTTTACATTGACGACAAATCAATGACACATAATCTTTCGCGTCATAGTCCACGATTAAATCATTTGAACCACAATACATACAGCGTTTCACTGAATAAAAATTTAAACGAGGTTCTATTTTTCGCCAAGATTTCCACACGGGCTGAATAAAAATATTTTCGTCATAACCTAAAAATTTAAATAATAATACTTCACTCATTTTACTAAATGGAATGGTGTAGGGACGTGGTAAGGTCGTGGTTTCCCAGCGTTCTGCTAAAGCACGTTCACGATACTGTTCCAAGGTTTTTTTGAGTAAATTCGTGTTGATAAATTTATCATTTTTGGGTTGTAATGCTTTCTGCTTATATAAATATTCCAAGGCAGTTTGGATCAAATAGAAAATTTGCCCCACAGCTAGAGGTTCCATCAGACGATAGCAAAAGGCTTGAAATGAGCGATTGCCAGCGATTTGAATGCCCCAAGTTCGGCAGTAAAACTGCATGAATTGTACGATTTCTTGATACAGTACTAAATACAACGCATCTTTGACTTCATCTGTTGTTTTGAAGGGAATGCCTGAACTTAGATTTTCGTAGAACCAATGGCGTAATTGTTGAGTCACACTAAACAGGCTTGGGTCAGCATAACCATCGAGTCGAATATTGAGATAAAAATGCTCTGTTTCTACATTTGAATCCTGTGGTTTTAATATTCCAAGTTTAAGAAGTTCCTGAACCAATTGATTTTGAAATAGATAATTGGGTGTAAAGTCATGATATTTAATATTCTTCCAATGAATCAATTCATCATGTTGAACATCTTCACAGGCATAACGATCTAACAAACTGAGTAAGAATAATTTATGCATGAAACTCAATTGATTCAGGCTATAAATTACTTCATCTTTGATTTTGTATTTACGCTGTTCTTGTAAGATAGTTTGTTGAGTTTGTTTTTTACGCTGCGCGGTACATTGGGCACAATGACAATTTAGTCTGCTATCACTTTTAAAGACACGATGTTGGCAATGGCTGCACTCATGGAACTGCAATTCTTGAGCGTATTGTTCCGCTTCAATCCAGTACATTGATGCTTGACATAAAGGGCAATGGCTACTTTCATCTAACTGTTTTTGTAGAATCTGTAAATCCATTGATGTTAAACCTGTGACCTTTAAAAAATAGAATTATACATTGCTCATGGTTGGAGTGATGCAAAGTTTATCTAAATAGAAAAAGTAATTTTTTTAGGATGTTTAATTCACTGAGTTTTATATAAAAATGCATTGATTGGCTGATCTATTTTTTAAAGTATGGTAAATTTTTGTCCCTATTAAAAGATGTTATTAAGTTAGTTTTGTAGAAGTAGAAAGGGATAAGGATGAATAATCAAATATTGGTAAAATTTACCATCGGTTTAATTGCTTGTTTTACAAGTATTCTCTCATATGCAGGCTCACTTGAAGGGTATTGGCGCAGTATTGATGATCGAACTGGTGAGCAGCTGACCATCATTGAAATCAAGAAAGCACCAGATAATACCTATAGAGGAAAGATTGTTTATATCTACCCAAATGCACATGGTGTTGTTGTTACACATTGCGTAAATTGCCCACCGCCTTACACAGGAAAACCGCGGTTAGGTCTGGAAGTATTGACGGGTTTAGTTGAAGATCCTAAGCGACCAAATAGTTTTATTAATGGGCTCATCGTCGAGAGTAAAACAGGAAAAGTATATAAAGGAAAGGCACGACTAAATACAGATGGTAAGCATTTGAATATGCGTGGCTACGTTGGAATTTCAGCTTTAGGTCGTACCACCGTTTGGATACGCACGGATAGTGCGAAACCATAGGCATTTATTTATATATATGTGAATTGCTTAAAATTTAATTTGATTTTAAGCAATTAAATATCCATTAGTTTTATTGACTGTCTCAGAACATTAGAATAAAAATGTATATTAGATGGATCTATTTTGCACTTAGGGAGAGCATATTATGCAAAAACATTCACTCATGAAAGGAATCGTGGGAATTTCATTTGCCCTATTCGCAACGGCTAATTTTGCAGCAACTCCTGAAGGGTTTTGGAAAAGTATCGACGATAGAACAGGAGAGCAACTTTCAATCGTAGAGATCAAAAAGAAACCTGATAATACTTATACTGGCACAATCGTATATCGTTACCCTGTTCCAGGTGGTAGTAATGTATTAACCAATTGTGTGAAGTGCCCTGAGCCTTATAAGAACAAACCAATATTAGGATTACAAATTGCGTCTGGCTTAAAAGAAGATCCTAAAAACCCAAATCACTATATTGACGGTAGAATACTAGAGCCGAAAACAGGCAATATTTATAAAGGTAAAGCCCAGTTAAGTGCGGATGGAAAACGTTTGCGTATGCGTGGATACATGGGTATTTCGGCTTTAGGTCGTACTCAGGTATGGATCAGAACAGACAGTGCGAATCCTTAAGCTATTTGATAAATGAAAAGTACTTTTGATTCAATGTCAGGTTCTTGATCTGAATTTATCTCAATGATTTGGCATTGAGTCAGAAATATCGTCTTTTATTTTATCGCAATGTCTGAGTCTAGGTGGGTTATTCATTCTTATTCGCATGATGAGGGACTTTATGTATACATATTCTTTAAAAAAATGCTTCCTTGGCATCGCATTGGTTTTCACAAGTATTAGCAGTTATGCAACATCCATAGAAGGTTATTGGAAAAGCATTGATGATCGAACTGGTGAGCAACTTTCGATTGTCGAGATAAGAAAAGGCACTGATGGTTATTATCACGGTAAGATCGTTTATCGTTATTCCAATTCACATGGTATAAAACTAGAAAATTGTATTAAATGTCCTGCGCCATATACCAATCATCCTATTCTTGGTTTAGAAATATTATCAAGTCTTAAAGATGATCCTGAAAATCCGAATGCTTATATTGACGGCAGAATAATGGAACCTACAAGTGGTAGAGTTTATAAAGGCAAAGCGCTGGTAACGAGTGATGGAAAACGTTTACGTATGCGTGGTTATATGGGAATTTCAGCATTAGGTCGAACAGTGGTCTGGTTGAGAACAGATCGTGCAAGCCCTTAAAATAAAACTGTGATATATCAGGTCAAAGAATTTGTTTTTATTTATTTTAAAATAATGTTATTCATTACATGAATTATACCAGTTGGATCAGTTGTTTTTTAAGCAAAAGGACTAATTGGTAGCGTGAAACTTATCTGAAAATATGGTAAGTTTCAATAATTAAACCTATAAATATGAATGGGTTGGCTTTTAAAAAGACGGGGTTAGTATGCTAAATCAAATGTTTCTGAAAGGAATCATGGGAGTTTCTATTGCTTTTTTAAGCATGACTGCTTTTTCAGCTTCGATCGAAGGTTATTGGAAAAGTATTGAAGAACGTACAGGTGAGCAACTTTCGATTGTTGAAATCCGTAAAGGATCAGATGGTCGCTTTCATGGGAAAATTGTTTATCGTTATCCTAATGCTCGTGGTTTTTCACTTGCGAACTGTACCAAGTGCCCAGCTCCAAATACCAATAAGCCAATTCTTGGCTTAGAAATTTTATCAGGTTTTAGAGAAGATCCAGATAAGCCAGATTCATATATTGATGGTCGAGTATTAGAAGCAACAAGTGGTAAAGTCTATAAAGGTAAAGCAGTTGTAACAGGTGAAGGCAAACGTTTACGTATGCGGGGTTATATGGGAGTATCAGCTCTGGGCCGTACAGTCGTTTGGTTGAGAACGGATAACGCAACACCATAATTGTTGCTTGAATAAAAAAACCTCAACTCTGGTCGGACTTGAGGTTTTTTCATTTGTGAAGTTACTAATTAAACAGGGCATGGTAAGTTTTCATCTTCCTGACCAATTTTCTTTGCTGTGATGAGTGCTTGTACTTTTTTACTTGGTATTTTTTCTTTTCCTAGTGCATCGTAAGTATTGATAATATTGGTAACTTCTAACGTTGTTAGTTTAATTCCTTCTGCAGTCAAGAAAACAGAAATCACATGATGATCTACGCCTGCTTTTGCAAGATCATGGATGGCTTTAATATTTTCTAGACGATAAAGATGTGTTTTTAATTCCATAGTCATAACCCTCGGTTGTTGTATTTTATTTACCTAGATTGGCATATATGATTAAGCAATAACCGTGCACAAAATATAAAAATGGGAATAAAAATATAAGCGAATGAAAAAAATGACTTAATTTTGTAGTTTTATTGAACAAATGAACATGATTCGATTATTTCGTCTAAAGAATAGCCTGATCTAATGCTTTGATTTGAAAACTGTATAAATAGCCCCAATAAAATTCTTAAAACGAGTGCGTGGGTCTAAAGACAGGTTTTCTAAGTTGGCGTATGATCAGCAGACCCTATTAGAAGTCTTGTCAACAAGACCTACACGCAAATGAAAGATAAGGAATACTGATGAATATTGCAGCGCAACCTCCTGTACAAGCAGACCAAACCATTTATTTAAAAGACTATCAAAAACCATCCTTTCTAGTTGAGTCAATTCATTTAGATATCCAAGTTTATGATGATCATACGCTTGTTGATTCAACCATGGTCATGAAGCGTCAAGCGACAGGAGCATTGGTATTTTTAGGTCGTGATCTTGAACTCAAGTCGATTCAACTGAATGGGCAAGTCCTGAGTGCAGCGCAATATCAGTTAGATAGTGAACAATTGGTGATCACTGATGCACCAGATGAGGTCATTGTTCAAACTCAGGTGATTATCCATCCTGAATCCAATACGCAACTTGAAGGTTTATATAAAGCTGGTGATTTATTCGTTACCCAAAATGAACCTGAAGGCTTTCGTAAAATCACTTTTTATCCAGACCGTCCAGATGTTTTATCTGTATTTACAACAAGGGTTGAGGCAGATAAGAAATATCCAGTTTTACTTGCCAACGGCAATTTATTGGAAACGGGTGAAGTCGGTGAAGATCGTCATTTTGCAATTTGGCAAGATCCGACTAAAAAGCCAAGTTATTTATTTGCCTGTGTCATTGGTGATTTAGCTGTTTTGACAGACCGTTATACCACCTCTGAGGGGCGTGACGTTGCCTTAGAAATTTATGCAATTGAGAAAGATATTCCGAAATGTCACATTGCAATGGAAGCTTTAAAGCACTCTATGCGTTGGGATGAGGAGCATTATGGTCGTCCTTATGATCTCGACAATTATATGATTGTCGCAGTGAGTCAGTTCAATATGGGCGCAATGGAGAATAAAGGCTTAAATATTTTCAATACCTCTTGTGTACTGGCTGATGAAGAATTTACCACCGATGCTGCGATTATGCGGGTACAGTCGGTGATTGCACACGAATATTTCCATAACTGGACAGGCAATCGTATTACCTGTCGTGACTGGTTCCAACTCTGTTTAAAAGAAGGTCTGACAGTGTTCCGTGATCAGTCTTTCTCAGAAGATTTACAGTCTGCTGCTGTACAACGGATTGATGATGTGGCGGTATTGAAATCGCATCAATTCCCTGAAGATGCAGGTCCATTGTCACATCCACCACGTCCAGACCATTTTGTTGAAATTAATAACTTTTATACGGCAACTGTTTATGAGAAAGGTGCGGAAATTAACCGCATGATGGCGACTTTATTGGGTAAAGAAAAATACCGTAAAGGCACAGATGAATACTTCCTACGTCATGATGGGCAAGCAGTCACAGTTGAGGACTGGGTTGCTGCATTGAGTGCTGGTTCAGGTGTTGACCTATCTAACTTCCTTACATGGTATAACCAACCAGGTACGCCAAAGTTAGAAGCGAAAGGTGAATATGATGCTGCTGCACAGATTTATCGTTTAAGCTTCAAACAAAGCTTGAAAGCCCATCCAAAATATCCAAACCTCAAAGCAGTGCCAATTCCTGTGGCTTTAGCCTTATTTAATGCCAAAACTGGTGAGCAATATACCTTGCACAGCGCTGATCTGTTTGTGAATGAGGTTAAAGATGGTGTGTATTTATTTGATCAAGACCAAGCGAGTATTGAGTTTACAGGCGTGACGGAGCAACCTGTTGCATCGTTATTGCGTAATTTCTCTGCACCTGTCAATTTGGTGTTTGATTATTCAAATGATGATCTTGCGTTCTTGATTCAGCATGAAACCAATGGTTTTAACCAGTGGCAAGCGACGCAGACTTTGTTGGAACGTATTCTTTTAGAAGATCACAAAGCAGATGCTTATATTCAGGCGATCAAAAATACCTTGCCTGAACTCGTTAATAAAGATCCATTATTGGCATCACGTTTATTTGATGTACCAAGTGAAAATTATTTGGGTAGTCGTATTGATCAAGAGTATGAACCTGAATTGATTCGTGAAAAACGTGAAGCAGTACTTGCTCGTTTAGCACGTGAATTAGGTTCATTTTGGAAAGAAACTTATTTGGCACTAGACCCAGACCTACAAAAAGAGTTTTCTCTGGCAATGGGGGTGCGTTCATTGAAGAATATCACTCTGAATATGTTGGCACGCCAAGGTGATGAGTCCGCATTTGATTTGGCTTATGTGCAATACCAACAAACGGGCAATATGTCTGAACGTCTGGGTGCATTACGTGTATTGGTTTGGAATGATGCACCGCAAGCACAAGCAGCTTTAGAAGATTTCTATAACCGTTTTAAAGATGAAGCTTTGTCATTAGATCAGTGGTTTAGTATTCAAGCATCAAATCCAAATGCGACAGCAGAAACGATCGAGTATCTGACTAAGCACGTCGATTATGATTTGGGAACGCCGAACCGTATTCGTGCCGTGAGTGGTGGTTTGGCAGCAAACCCAGTCAATACTTGGAGTTTTGGTGTCAGTCATTTCATTGAGCTTGCAGCTTATCTAGATGAGAAAAATCCAATTTTAGGGTCTCGTTTATTACAAGTACTTTCTCGTTGGTATACTTTAGCCGAACCACAGCGTGATCAGGTACAGCAAGCACTCAAAGCATTACAGCCTAAAGTAAAATCGAAGAATGTATCTGAAACATTGAACAGCTTATTAAGTATTTAATTCGGTTTTCAATCGCTTTTAGATAAGCATGAGAAAGGATGTCGTCAGGCATCCTTTTTTATTTGACAATTTGTATTGTCATAAATAGTATAAAAATGATTCTAATCAGACAGACGACAGAAATGGAAATAAAAACAATCACATTACCGACACGTCAAATAGAAGTGGAAGTTTATGCGCCTGCGCAAACTTCAGAGAAATTACCTGCAATCTTATTGCTGCATGAGTTATTTGGCATACTCGATGTGTATCGAGAAGATGCTCAAGACTTGGCAGATCGGGGCTATTTGGTTTACGTGCCTAATTTATTTAGTGGTGGTGCAGTCAAATATTGCATTCGTGCTATGGTGAGCAAGGCAGGACGTATCAATTCAGCGGACAGTGAAGTTAATCAAGAAATTCATGTATTACTCGATGCATTAAAGGCAGACCCAAGATCGAATGGTCGTTTAGGCATGTTAGGGCAGTGCTTAACGGGGGGCTATGTGATTCAGATGGCGAAGCGGGAAGATATGTTAGCACCTGTGGTTTATCATCATTCTCTGGGGATTCAAGGTGCGGGTGTTCCAAACAACGAATTTTTAGATGAGGTTCGTATACTACAAGGACATTGGGCTACTGTTGATCCATTTTGTCCTGCCACTAAGCGCAATAAGCTGATTCAACAATTGGGCGATCGTGTAGAAGCTTATACTTATAATATGCCGCACGGTTTTCGTAGTGTCAGTCGAGGACTGCCTGAGGCGAAAGTGGTTTGGCAACGAACTGTTGATTTTTTTGAACGTGAGTTAAAACAAAATATTGTATAAATGATATGCTGACAAGGCGATCATTTATAAGCATTTATATCTATAGAAATAGAAAAGTGAGGGGAAAATGTCACATAAATATGAATATGCAGGTTTTTGGATCCGTTTGGGTGCATCTATTATTGATAATATTATTATTATGGTTGCATTAGTGCCGATTGGAATGTTGATGGGCTGGAACTCTATGTATTCATCTGAGATGACATCAACCGCAGATTGGCTTTGGCAAATCTTAATCGCCGCTTTCTGTGTATTCTGTTGGGTAAAATTTGCTGGAACTCCAGGTAAACGTTTGTTGCGTTTGAAAGTCTTAGACGAAAGGACTGGAGAAAATGTCACAGTTGGTCAAGGGATTATTCGTTATATTGGTTATTTTCCAGCAGTATTGGTTTTGTTTATTGGCTTGATTTGGGTGGCTTTTGATCCTAAGAAACAAGGCTGGCATGACAAAATGGCAAAAACAGTGGTGGTCAGAGAGCTTTAATTCTCAATTATTTTAGATACGAAAATATAAAACTTTTAATAAAAAGCTCTCAAAATAGGACTTGTTAATCAAATAGCATGTCCTATAATGCCGTTGAGTTTATTCAACGGAGATCCTAAATGGGAAGTTGTTCAAGGTTTGGGTTTAATTATTTATTGAACCAAAGCGAATATTGAGCAAGAAAGCCTTTTAGGCCGGCTATCTTGCAATAAGATAGCTTTGATAAAAATTATATTTTAAATTCCGCTATAAAATTTTTACATATCAGCAAAAATTTATTGTATTGACTACACCCATTTAGTTTCTCACCTAAAGATGGGGAGAAGCCGATGTTTTTACATGCTTCCATTCAATGGTATTGCGCGATCAGTGTCTTATTACTCTGTGGGCTGTTTATGCTTGCTCAAAAGAGTAAAGCTGATCCATTATTAAATACAGATGATGCTTCAATTACGACCGCTTATAGTTGTCAATTAGAAAGTGCCTATTCATCAAATAATGGTGTTCGTTCGTATCAGCTTACGCCTGCTTGTAATGTTCATTCGAATTTGGAAATCTCTTTTGGTTACCATGCGATACATGATCTTGATCGTGTGCATGGTTTTTCTGCTCAGGCAAAAACAGTATTAAAGCCAATTCAGAACAACTGGAGTGCAGCAACCAGTTTGATGCTGACATGGGATGATCTGTCTGAACGGTATTCTACTTTGGATTGGTTTTTAAATGTACCTGTGAGTTTTAATTTTAGAGACCCACGTTGGGGGCTAAATACTAATTTAGGTTATCAGTATACCCACGACCATCGTGATTTAATACGCTGGGGGATTTCGACCCACTACGCTTTAACTGATCGTTTGGGTTTAAGTGTCGAAACTTTTAATCAAGATCGTCAAGCACCATTCATTCAAACTGCTATGCAATATAGTCTTATTCCAAATATTTTAACCTTAGAAGCCGCTTTGGGCGATCGCTTACATACTTTTCGACAGCGGTGGTTTGGATTTGGACTAAGTTTTACACCTTCATTGTAATAACACTGAACTTCGTTATCTCCTAAATTTTATATGTTTTTCAATCGACTTTATTCATAAAAATAAGGTCAAGGGTTTTGCACGCCTAAAAAAGGAGGATTTCACTATGAAACTCTGGCAACGACTCTTTACAGCTTTTCTAAAAAGATTTCATCTCATGCGTTTCTTTGGACGTAGTCAATCTTTTAAAGAATTACATCAATCTAGTTATGCAAAAGAAATCAGTAAAACATTGTCGACTCGGTTATTGGATGTTGCACAATTGGATTCTGTGCAGTTGTTACAACAATTAAATAGTTCAGAATCTGGTCTAACTGAGCAGCAGGCAAATACGCAACAAAAGTTAATCGGTCTCAATGAAGTTGCACATGAGAAACCTTTAACGTGGTGGCAACATCTTTGGTATTGCTATCGGAACCCATTTAATATTTTGCTCAGTATTTTAGCGCTGGTTGCTTTTTTTACCGATGATTTAACAGGTTCAAGCATCATTACAGTTATGGTGATGCTCTCGACATTACTGCGTTATTGGCAAGAGTCCAAATCAAATCAGGCAGCAGATGCTTTAAAAGCGATGGTCAGCAATACTGCAACTGTTTTACGTAATCAAGTGAGCTACGATGATTTAGCATCTATACAGCAACGTTATGGTATTGAAGTTAAATATCAAAAGAACACTCAATTTGAATTGCCAATTCAATATTTAGTATCAGGAGATGTCATTCTACTCTCAGCAGGAGATATGATTCCTGCGGATTGCCGAATTCTGACAGCAAAAGATTTATTTGTATCTCAGGCTGCTATGACGGGTGAATCAATGCCTGTAGAAAAATTTCCAGCACAGCAAGATACTGCAATGAATAATGCATTAGAGCTTGAAAATATTGTGTTCATGGGAACTAATGTCGTTTCTGGTTCAGCACGTGCTATGGTGGTGAGTACAGGCATACAGACTTATTTTGGTGCTTTAGCACATCGTGTCACTGCCACAGATCGTAGTACAACCTCTTTTCAAATGGGTGTAAATAAAGTCAGTTGGTTGTTGATTCGCTTTATGTTAGTGATGGCACCGATTGTCTTATTTATTAATGGATTTACCAAAGGGGATTGGAGCGAAGCATTTTTATTTGCGCTGTCTGTTGCGGTAGGATTGACCCCTGAAATGTTGCCAATGATCGTCACTTCGACTTTGGCAAAAGGTGCAGTCTTTTTATCTAAAAAGAAAGTTATTGTAAAACGTCTTGATGCTATTCAAAATTTTGGTGCAATGGATGTTTTATGTACGGATAAAACAGGTACATTAACGCAGGATAAGGTTTTTTTATCGCAATATGTCGATGTTCATGGTCAGAGCTCAGACTATGTATTAATGCAAGCATTTTTAAATAGTTATTATCAAACAGGATTAAAAAACCTACTGGATATTGCTGTACTAGATGCTGTGGATCAGGAGATTAAAACCCAAAAGTTACGCTTTAAAAAATTGGATGAAGTCCCATTTGATTTTGATCGTCGCCGTATGTCGGTTGTGGTCAAAACGCCTCAAAATAAAGTGCGCATGATTACTAAAGGCGCAGTTGAAGAAATGCTTAAAGTCTGCCGTTATGTAGAGATAAATGGAAAAATAGAGCCTTTGTCACAGCAACGGCAAGTTGCGATGGAAGCATTGATGCAACGCTACAATCGAGATGGTTTAAGAGTTGTTGCAGTTGCCTATCGTGAGTTTTCTAATACTCAGGAAAATTATTCTGTTGCTGATGAAAATGAGCTTATTTTGGTTGGTTATCTCACATTCCTTGACCCACCCAAAGAATCTGCAATCGCAGCAATACAAAGCTTATATGCACTTGGTGTAACTGTAAAAGTACTCACAGGTGATAATGAATTTGTCACTCAGAAAGTATGTCGTGAAATTGGGATTGATAGCCATCGAGTTTTGCTCGGTGGTGCTATCGAAACACTCACTGATGCACAACTTCAACAAGCGGTTGAGCATTACCATATTTTTGCAAAGTTAAGCCCTGTACATAAAGAAAGAATTGTGGAACAACTCAAAGCCAATGGTCATGTCGTCGGTTTCTTGGGGGATGGTATTAATGATGCTGCCGCGATTCGCGCTGCGGATATTGGTATTTCAGTTGATACAGCCGTTGATATTGCAAAGGAATCCGCAGATTTAATTTTGCTTGAAAAAAGTTTAATGGTACTTGAGAACGGGATTATTGAAGGACGTCGAACATTTGCCAATATGCTCAAATATATCAAAATGACGGCGAGTTCAAATTTTGGTAATGTTTTTTCGGTATTAATAGCAAGTGCTTTTATTCCATTTTTGCCAATGCTACCCATTCATTTGCTCATTCAAAACTTACTTTATGATATTTCACAAATTGCAATTCCATTTGACAATGTTGATGAAGAATTGATTGCCAAACCGCAACGTTGGCAGCCTGAAGAAGTGGGGCGGTTCATGGTAGTTTTTGGACCGATTAGCTCGATTTTCGACCTCCTTACTTTTGCATTAATGTGGTTTGTCTTTGCAGCAAATACACCTGAGCAGCAAAGCCTATTCCAATCTGGTTGGTTTGTTGTTGGATTGCTCACTCAGACGTTGATCGTACATATGATTCGTACTGCTAAAATCCCATTTATTCAAAGCCGTGCAGCGACACCCTTATTGGTAATGACAATCGTGATTATGTGTGTCGGTATTTTCTTACCAATGGGGCCATTAGCAAGTTATTTAAAATTAGAAGCTTTACCTTTGAGTTATTTCTTCTATTTACCATTCATTTTGATTGCTTATATGTGTGTTACACAATGGGTGAAGCAAATGTATATTCGCCGTTATGGTTGGCAATAATTAGAGGTGCCTGATGCAATTGCAATTTCTACAAAATACAAACCTATCCAATATTTTCGATACTTTAATTAGTCTTTCAGTTGCATTTATTTTAGGTGCATTGATTGGGTTTGAACGCCAGTATCGACAACGTACAGCAGGACTTAGAACAAATGTTTTGGTTGCTGTGGGGGCGGCAATTTTTGTTGATATTGCAATTAATCTGACTGGAGCCGATGGGGCAGTTCGTGTGATTGCTTACGTCGTCTCTGGGATTGGTTTCTTAGGTGCAGGTGTGATTATGCGCCAAGAAGGCAACATTCATGGTTTAAATACGGCTGCGACATTATGGTGTTCTGCTGCTGTGGGTGCTTCGGCAGGTGCTGATCTGATTGTTGAAGCAGTTTTGGCAACAGGTTTTATCTTAGCCGCGAATACTCTGTTAAGACCGATTGTTCATGCCATAGATCGCCGTCCATTAGATGATGAAACTGAAGTGCTGCATGTGATTTACATTATATGTGATCGGAGTCAGAGCAAAATTGTAATGGATGAATTGAATTTAACCTTAAAACATCATAATTATCCTGCCAAAGATATTGATGTAACGCCATTTGGTGAAAAGGAAGTCGAGATAGAAGTGACGCTGATTGCGAGTTCGATTGAGGCAGAAGAAGCACAGCATATCATTAATCACCTCAATGCGATGCCACAAATCCGCCAAGCATTTTGGGATAAAAATGCCATTAATTAAGGTCTACAACGGATTGTTTTACATCATCATGTTGGGAAGCATTGTCTCATAAATGATATATAAGTCTTTTATTGTTTCACTTAGAATGACTTTAGACGAATAAAAATGAGAACAGTATGAGTTCAGAAGCACATTCAATGAGTTTAATCGCGCCAGTTGTTTTATTGGCTGCGGCTGTGATTGCTGTTCCGATTTTTAAGCGAATTGGATTAGGCTCAGTACTCGGTTATTTAATCGCGGGATTAGTTATTGGCCCATTTGGCTTTGCTTTCTTCCATGACTCAGCCTCAATTCTGCATATCGCAGAGTTGGGTATTGTCATGTACTTATTTGTGATTGGACTGGAAATGCAGCCTTCACATTTATGGAGTCTAAGGCGTGAGATTTTTGGCTTAGGGACTTTGCAAATTATTGCTTGTGCTTTGGCATTAACAGGTGTTGGGCTTTTATTTGGATTTAAATGGCAAGTTGCATTTATTGGTGCAGCAGGTTTTGTATTGACGTCTACCGCAATTGTGATGCAACTCTTGGGTGATCGTGGTGATATTGCACAGCCACAAGGTCAAAAGATTGTCGCGATTTTATTATTTGAAGACTTATTAATTGTCCCATTACTGGCAATTGTTGCTTTTATGGCACCGAATCATGTGGTGGAAAGTACCTCAGCACGTTTGGAAAATATAGGTATTGGTTTAATTGCAATTGCAGGTTTAATCGCCGCAGGTTATTGGTTGCTTAATCCTTTATTTAGATTGCTTGCTGCTGCAAAAGCACGAGAAGTGATGACTGCTGCTGCACTTTTAGTAGTGTTGGGTGCTGCTTTATTGATGCAAGTCAGTGGCTTATCCATGGCAATGGGGGCATTTCTTGCAGGCGTGTTGCTATCAGAATCAACTTTTAGACACCAAATTGAAGCCGATATTGAACCATTTCGAGGAATTTTATTGGGGTTATTTTTCCTTGGTGTTGGAATGTCACTGGATTTATCGGTCGTGAAGCAAAACTGGCAGCTGATTGTCAGTGGCGTTATTGCAATGATGTTTGCGAAATCACTCATGATTTATATCGTTGCGCGAATAACCAAAAGTCGGCATACGGAAGCTTTGGATCGTGCCTTATTGATGGCGCAAGGTGGTGAGTTTGCTTTTGTTCTGTTTTCTGCGGCGGTCACTGCCCAAGTGATTGATAATACAGTTAAGTCGAATCTAACAGCCATTATTGTATTGTCTATGGTATTGACCCCAATCTTAGGCATTCTTTTTAAGCGATTTACCGAAACCAAAGATTTAGTTTCTCTTGATAACGTTGATATAGCTGAAGGTCTAAGTGGCAGTATTCTAATGATTGGTTTTGGTCGTTTTGGTCAGGTGACGAGTCAATTACTCTTGGCAAGAGGGGTTGATGTGACGATTATTGATAATGACATCGACATGATTCAAAACGCAGAAAAATTTGGTTTTAAAATCTACTACGGCGATGGCTGTCGTCTCGATATTTTGCATGCTTCAGGGGCTTCGACGGCAGAAGCAATCGTGATCTGTGTCGACAGTAAACAAACAACCAATCGAATTGTGGAATTGGTGACACATGAATTTCCATTAGCCAAAGTCTTAGTGCGTTCTTATGATCGGGAGCATTCACTACATTTAGTCAAACAACAAGTCGACTATATGATTCGTGAAACCTTTGAATCTGCGATTAAATTCGGTGAAGTGATTTTAGAACAACTGGGTGTCGATGAAGATGAGGTTCGTATGATCTCAAATGAAATTCGAGAACGTGATAATGAGCGTTTTGAAACAGAAATTGCTGCGGATGATGTCTATGCAGGGGTGAGTTTACAATACTCCCATTCTCATCCTCGGCCTACAGCACCATTGATTCGTCCTAAACAGGCAGGACGAATTTTAAATGATGAAGAAACTGAAAAGGGTAGAGAGGAGAAGTAACGAGACTCTCGACTAAAATAGATTTAAATAAGTCTTGGTTTTGGTACTAAGACTTATTTTTTAATTTAAATTTGAATAAAACCAAAACAAAAATACCCAATAGAAGCCCCCAAAATGCAGAGCCAATTCCCCAAAATTGAACACCTGATGCGCTGCATAAAAAAGTGAGTAATGCTGCTTCTCGTTCTTCTACGTTCGCAAAAGCCACTGCAATGTTATGACTAATCGTGGCAAATAGGGCAATCCCTGCAAGTGCAACAATAAAAATAGGCGGAAATGACATGAGTAAGCTGACTAAGGTTGCAGCGAAAAGCCCCATTAAAATATAAAACAAACCACAGCTTATACCAGCAATATAGCGTTTGCTCGGATCAGGATGTACTTGATCATCTAAGCTGACCGCTGCACTAATCGCGGCTAAATTTATCGAGAAGCAACCAAAAGGGGCGAAAATCGTATGTGCAATACCTGTCCAACCTACTAATTGATTGACGTGTGGGTGATAACCATAACTTTTGATCATGGCGATACCGGGCAAATTTTGAGAAGTCATATTGATGACAAACAAGGGTAAGGCTAGCCCCAGTAATGCAGACCATGAGAATGAGGGTTGCATCCATATAGGTTGAGTAAAAGACCAAGTGATTGAATGTAATTGGAAATCAATAAAGAGCGGGCAAATCATTGCACCTAAAATCACCGTCAGTACAATGCTATAACGAGGCAATAAGCGTTTTGACACAAGATAAATTGCTAACATGCTTAAGATAAAACCGAGCTGACTTTCTAAGCTGCTAAAGATTTGAATCCCAAATTTTAATAAAATTCCTGCAAGCATGGCGCACGTGAGGCTTTGAGGAATATGCGCCAATAACTTTTGAAAAATGCCTGAAAATCCAACGATTGCGATTGCGACGCCACAAATTAAGAAAGCACCAATCGCTTCGTAAAGGTCATAATGTCCTGAAGATGCAATAATTAAAGCAATTCCGGGCGTCGACCATGCGGTTGCAACAGGGTATTTATATTTCCAAGATAAGATGAGTCCTGATAATCCAATCGCTAAACCTAATGCCCAAAACCAAGAGCTAATTTGTGCTGTATTTGCACCGAGAGATTGCGCCCCTTGAATGACCAGTACCGCAGAAACACTTATTCCAATCAGAAAGGTAATAAAACCAGCAAAAACGGCAGGAATCGAAAAATCTTGAATTAGACGTTGCATCAATGCATCTATACTTGATTAAAATTTGTTGAAAAGTATATCGTTAATTTGGCAGAAATCGTAGTTTTAAAATGATTGAATTAATTGATCATATGATCAAAACAGAGTTATGCAAGGGTAGAGGTTGCTAGTCGTAATCCAAAAATAAAGAATAAAATACCTACGCTAAAAACACCTCCAGCGGCAAGTTTATAATTATGTTTGAAAAAGTTTGCTAATTTAACACCTGAAAAAATCAAAGCAGTCAGATATGTGAAACTTACCAGTTGCACAATGATGGCTAAGATTAGAAAGCTGAGTGCTGGATAAGCATAATTGGGTTGTACAAATTGCACGAAAAAAGACAGGAAAAACAGAATCGCTTTAGGATTGAGTAAACTGATACTGAGGGCGGTACGATAGGGATGAATTTGATCTAAACGTGGTAAATCAGCCATTTCTGTAGGGTGTGGAGGCTTATTCCATGTCTGATACGCACTTTGTAATAGTTTGAAACCTAGATAGGCGAGATAACAAGCGCCTGTTAATTTTAAAACGACAAATAAAATCGGGAAGGCTTTTAATAATGATGCCGCACCTAAGACTGTACACAGGATTAAAATGGAATCACCTGTGAATACGCCACATGCCGCTGCATAACCTGTACGAATACCATTAGCGTGAAGCGACTGACATTACATATAAAGAGTTTGGGCCAGGCAATAACACAATTAAGATTGTACCAATAATGAAAGTGGTTAAATCTGTTATGCCGAACACAATCTACTCATTAAAAAACCGATTTTCGCTAATATAACAAAAATCGGTTTTTATAGGTGAAAAATAAACTAATTAAGGTCGAATCTCTGCATCAATACCGAAAGATTGACGCAGTAATAAACTCAAATGATCACGTGCTTTGATAAAGCCATCAATACCACCTTGTAGTAATTGGAAAGCCATTAAATCTTGCTCAAGTTCAGCTTTAAAACTTTCTTTGGTTTGAGCTGTACGTTCAATTTTCTCAGCTTGTTGCGCCGAAGTTGAGCTGAGTTGAGCTTCAACAACCTGTTGATCTTGTTCAAGTTGAGCCAATAGATTTGGTGCAATTGTGAGTAAGTCACAACCTGCTAAACCAAGGACTTGTGCTGTGCTACGGAAACTTGCTCCCATGACCTGTGTCGCAATGCCGTGTTGTTTGTAATAGTTATAAATTTTCTTGACTGAAAGAACACCTGGATCGTTTTCGATTGGGTATTGCTCGACGCCTTCCGCTTTTTTATACCAGTCTAAAATACGACCAACAAAAGGAGAAATTAGGGTTACTTTTGCATCTGCGCAAGCTTGAGCCTGATGCAAACCAAACAATAATGTTAGGTTACATGGAATCCCTTCAGCCTCTAAAACTTTAGCTGCTTGAATGCCTTCCCACGTTGACGCGATTTTGATTAAGATGCGAGATTGCTCAATACCATAACCTTGATAAAGTTTAGAAAGTTCACGCGCTTTAGTAATCGTTGCATCAGTATCATAAGAAAGAGAAGCATCGACTTCAGTTGAAACACGCCCATCAATCAATTTTAAAATTTCAACGCCAAACTTCACTGTCAAAATATCAATGGTGCGTTCAATCAGTTCATCACTTTGATAACCTTCTTGTTTTGCTTGTGTATAAGCATCTTCAATCAGTTGTTTACTTTCAGGTTGTTCAGCCGCTGCAGTGATAAGCGATGGATTGGTTGTTGCGTCTAAGGGACGAAATTTTTCAATCGCTTCTAGATCACTACTATCGGCAACAACGGTTGTTAAATTTTTTAATTGGTGTAATGCAGTCTGAGTCATTGATATAGCGTTCTTACTTAAACAAAATTATGGATAACTTCTTTATAGCACAATCTACAGGAAAGCAAAGCATCGCTTTCAATACATTTAAACCTGAGTGATTTACTCTATTTTCTTGGTTGCTGACGTAGTTGTCGAATGTGTTCAATCAAAAATCTAGCAGCAACACCTAACTCGCTTTCCCGACTCCAGACTAGATCGACATAGTATTCAAACTTAGGTGTGAAATCATAAAGTTCCAAAACTTTTAGTTTTTTCTTTAATTCAGGGTTTTCATTAAACATTTCTAAGGGCAAAACTCCCCAACCTAAATTCCGAAGAATCATCATACACGCAGAGTGATGGTTGTCTGTACGCCAATAATCTTTAGAAAATAGTAGTTCTGGCTTGATGCTATGGTCACGGCTAGCGACCACGATTTGGCGCGTCTGCACCATTTGCTCAAATGAAATCTGTTCAAGTTGAGCTAAAGCATGGTTGTTAGCAATTACTGGAACAAGAGCTTCTCGTTTTAATTCAACAAATTGTTCACGGCTATCTAATTGTTCTCGTTCAAACATGAGTGCAAGTTGCGCAGACTGATCGAGTAACATCTGTAAAGCATCTTCCTGAGGAGCAGAAAAAATATTGATGGTTAGGTTTGGAAAATGCTGTTCGAGCAACGTAATATAATCGGTCCAATTGGTATGCAGCAATTCAGAGACGACGACAATGTTTAAGGTTGATTCTAGTCCAGTGCTGAGCGCATGAGCGTGCTGTTTCCATTGATTTATTTCGATCAAAAGCTGTTGGGTTTTCTCATATAAAACCATTGCCGCAGAGGTTGGTTTTGGCTCACGTCCAATTCGCTCAAATAAATTGAGATTGAGATCAATTTCTAAATTAGCAATTGACATGCTCACGGCTGAAGGTACTTTGCCGAGTTTCCGTGCAGCCGCCGAAAATGAGCCTGTCTCAATGACAGTTTGAAACATCAGAAGTTGTTCTTGATTAATATTCATCTATCAAAAAAAATGAAAGAACCTAATTGGATTAATCAAAATTATAAAAATAAAATGATGCATATCCAAACAAAAGAGTGTTAGAAAATGTTGATTTCCAGAAGAAGACTCATTCATGCAATTAGCTATGAAGTGATCTTATTGGTCATCATCGCAATTGCGTTAAGTTTTATTTTTAATATGCCGTTAGAAGTAACAGGTGTTTTAGGTGTAATCATGGCTGTCATTTCGGTGATTTGGAACATGATTTTTAACCATTATTTTGAGAAAGTTGAACATAAATATCAGTGGAAACGAACTATTCCTGTGCGTATTTTGCATGCGGTTGGATTTGAGGGTGGTTTGATGCTTGCGACCATTCCAATTATTGCTTATATGATGAAGATGAGCTTTATTGATGCATTGATTTTAGATTTTGGTTTAACGATGTGTATTTTGGTATATACCTTTATCTTTCAATGGTGTTATGACTTGATTGAAGAGCGATTTTTCCCGAATGTAAAATTTGCATCTTAAACAAGAGTGAGATTTATAAATCTCAAGAAAATTTAAGCTACGGAATAGGGTCTGTTGAAGATTATTCCGTAGCTTATTTTATCGAATATAAACCGTTTCTTTTGGCAGTAGCAGACTTGCTGCTTGCATTTTATTTTGTTGGATTAATCCGTGAATCTGATGTGCAAGTGGTGTAATGTCTGTAATCGAAACAATTCATTGATTGACATAGCGTTGAACCGCTTCTTTACTCAGTCCGATTTGTATCGCTCTATGTTCAAGTGGTTGTAATAATAGATCACGTTCAGGATCCCATTGAATTCGTACAGGTGAATGATCTTTACGTTGTTGCCATTCTTCTTCGCTTAATGACGGATCACGATGACTGAGGCAGCTATGTGCCAATGCCCATTCAAAACCTTCAAGGGTGATGTCTATAGCTAAAATGCGATTTTGCCCATCATCTTTAAATCCCCAGCCAGCACGATACATCATCCAAAGGAATGAGGGCTTAATCCATGTCATTCTTTCCATCTTAAATGGTGGTGAGACAAAAGTTTGATGTTTGATAGCCGCATTGGCTATGGAATGAGAATAAGCTTGATATACACGGATGGTTTTATCGTTATATGCAGCTCGGATTTGCTGGGTGGGAATATTCGTTATCATGGGTGTGGATTAAATTTCTCTCTTAGTTTTATTGAAAAAATAATTTTAAGTATATGGTTTATAAGTCAAATTTTATTGAATAACCAATTGGTTTATTCACGTTAAATGATGTTGATAGGATAGTGAATGAAATAGCCTAAGTAAACAAAAATTATTGGTGAGCTTAATCATAAATTGAGAAAGGCATTCTTTGAGTTTTTCCAAAGAAGACTTTTCTCCTAGAAGCTAAATGAATAAGATCAAAATGGATAATCATAGATTGTATAAAAAAATAGGAAAGGGTATGACAAATCTACAAGGGAAAACCATTATATTGACAGGTGCATCAGGGGGAATTGGTGAACAGGCTGCGATTCAACTGGCTGCTTTAGGTGCCAATATTTGTCTAATTGCTCGTCGTAAAGATGAATTGGAACGAGTGCAGCAGGTAATTCAACAGCAAGGCGGTCAAGTATGGATTTATCCTGTAGATATTACTCAAGAAGATCATGCTAAAAACTGTATTGAACAAATACTTAGTGAACATGCGAAAGTTGATGTCCTAATTAATAATGCTGCTCGCTCGATACGTCGTCCGATTATTCAGGCATTAGATCGGTTGCATGATTTTGAACGTACTATGCAAATCAATTATTTTGCAGCAGTGCGTTTGACATTAGCCTTGTTGCCACACTTTCTGGAAAAAGGTGAGGGGCATGTTGTCAATATTTCTACTATGTCAACTCAAGTTCCAATTCCATTATTTTCAGCATATTTAGCCAGTAAATCGGCTTTAGAATCCTTTTCACGTTCACTCAGAATGGAGCTAGGTGAGCAAGGAATTGATGTGAGTATTGTTTATTTTCCAATGGTCAGAACACCCATGTCATCTAAAACAACGATTTATAAACATATGCGAATGCTCGATACATCCACCGCCGCAGGCTGGATTGTCAAAGCTGTACAGCAAAAATCTTATCGTATTACCAGTACCAGTGGTGCAATTGCCAATGCTTTACTAAATACAGCGCCGACAACAGTGATGAATTTAACTCGACCATTATTTCGTTTGATGGATCGTCGATTAGAGAAAAAATTAAAGGATAAATCCAGTTAATTTAGTATAAACTTGCCTGAGTCTAATAGACTGAGTATGATTTATACTTGCAATTTTTTTATATAGATCATCAAATTGTCTGGATTGAGGAGACTTTATTTAAATGGCTTTAGCTTCAATAGAATATAGTCGTTGATAGTGGTGAAATTATCTAAAAAATCAATATATAGAAAAATTGATGATTTTTAATGAAATTTTGTTGTATAAATTGTACGAGTAATTTATAAGGAATTCTTAAAATTTAATTTAAACTTATAAATGGAAATGAATAGAAATGTCACATGAAGAAAATATACAGAAATTAAGATCTATTTTTCAAGAAATACATAGTACATCTATTTCTAGTGGGGATGTTCTAGAGCGATATAGTGGGATGATGGATTCCTTTTTTTCTAAGAAAAGTTTACCTATTGAGCAATATCTAGAACAGTTAGAGAAAAATGTTCCATATAATAAGTTTCTATTTTCACTAACTTTGTCTGAATTAATAGACTACATTTATAATTTAAATCAGGGTTCTAATGTTGAAGAAAGTTATATGCATATATTGGGCAAAGCACAGAAACAAGCATCGTCCAATACTTTAATCGTGTTTAATTACCTTCAAGGCAACCAAGATAATGCGGCAATGACGGATGATTTTAAACATTTGAAGACACTAAAAAAAGATCAAAAGTATGAGGAACTATTTGATGAGTTAGAATTTCAAATACAATATTATAAAGCGCATTATGAAATGCTTTGTTATACCGTTTTGATGATTTTAAATAATCCCCATATTAGCCAGTTTGTCGCATCTAAGTTCCAAAAAGGTGATGCTATGGAGGAATTTAGAGTGTTTTTTAGGCAGTCAATTAATTATTTATTTCAGAACTATGCTGCGTCTTAAATAATTCATTATTTTTTGAATATCACTGATATATTTATACATCAGTGATATATTTTTATTTCAAATATAATCGTAAAGCTTTATAAATAGCCTAAGTGAAGATTAAGAAAATTCACATCTTCAAAAAAACTCCATGTTAAACTAAGCCTATTGTCTTTTCGATTACATGATTTTATCTATGTTTCAACAAGAAATCTCTCAATTAAACCTACAACAATTCAAAGCAGGCGAAAAGCGCTGGATTGGTTCCTTACGTGGATCATCTGCAGCATTATTATTCAAAGAAATTGCCGCACAAAGTCCAAACCTATACATGATTGTTGCGAGAAATAATCAGCATCTTGCTCAGCTCGAAAGTGAACTCGAATTTTACGGGATAAAACCAACGATTTTTCCTGATTGGGAAATCTTGCCTTACGATCGTTTATCTCCTCATCAAGATATTGTGTCGGAACGTTTGGCGATTTTAGCGAATATGCCGCAAAAGGGTATTCTCCTGGTTTCTGCCAGTACCTTAGCGCAACGTGTTGCACCATATTCATGGGTGGTTGGTGAACACTTTGATATTAAAGTTGGACAACGACTCGATTTAGAAGCACAGAAAAAGCAATTAGTACAAGCAGGCTATCGTTTGGTTGATACTGTTTATGATCATGGTGAATTTGCAGTTCGTGGCAGTATCATGGACATTTATGCATCTGGACAAGATCAACCGATTCGAATTGATTTATTTGATGATGAAATTGAAAGCTTAAAATTTTTTGATCCAGAAACGCAAAGAACCACTGAATCTTTAAAAAACTTCACCGTTTTACCAGCAAAAGAATTTCCTTTAAAAGAGGGGCGTTCTACCTTTAGAGATCGTTACGCAGAAAGTTTTCCAACTGCGAATCCTAAGAAAAACCCAATTTATCAAGATGTACTTGAAGGAATTGCAACACCGGGATTAGAGTTCTATTTACCTTTATTCTTTGAGAAAAAGGTAATGGAAGCGCAAAGTATGCTTATGACATACTTACCAAAGCATTGCGTTGTCATTACAAATAACGAAGTTGAAGATGAATTAATAAATTTCTGGAAAGAAGTGGTGCGTCGTTATGAAGATCGCCGTCATAACATCGACCAACCAATTCTTCCGCCTGAAGAGCTTTTTTTAATGCCAAATCATGTGTTACAGGCATTAAATCAATTTCCAAGAATTTTGGCTTCTGCGGAAGTATTTGATGAAAAAGCTGGGGTTCTGAATCTTGCAGCAGAACAACCGCCTAAGCTTGCAGTTGATCCTAAAAAAGAACAGCCCTTTGAAGCAGTTAAACATTATATTGACCAAGTTAAACATCCTGTTTTATTGGTCGCGGAAAGTGCAGGTCGGCGTGAAACCTTAAAAGATGCATTACGTTCAGTTCTAGGTGAAATCCAAAATGTAGAGAGTTTTGTTCAATTTCAGAAAGACAAGCTACAAGTTGCAATCACAAGCGCGCCATTAGATCGAGGTTTGTTGCTGACCAATCAATTGTCAGTGATTTCTGAAAATCAGCTCTACGAACATCGTGTAATGCAGCGTCGCCGTAAGCGTCAGCAGGAAGTTTCTGAAGAATTTCTTGTTCGGAGCTTAACCGAACTGAGTATTGGTGCGCCCGTGGTACATATCGATCATGGGGTTGGGCGTTACGCTGGATTAATTACCTTAGAAATTGATCAACAGGATCACGAGTTTTTACAGCTCGATTATGCGGATGGTGCAAAAGTTTATGTGCCTGTCACCAATTTACATCTGATTAGTCGTTATAGTGGTGGCGATCCTGACTTAGCACCTTTACATAAATTGGGTACAGATACATGGAGTAAAGCCAAGCGGAAAGCTTTAGAGCAAATCCATGATGTTGCCGCTGAGTTGTTACATATTCAGGCACGCCGTCAATCGAAACCGGGTTTTGCCTTTGAATTAGACCATACGGGATATATGCAATTCTCCAGTGGCTTTGCCTATGAAGAGACTTTAGACCAAGCCAATGCGATTGAAGCAACCCTCCATGATATGCAGTTGGCGAAACCAATGGATCGTTTGGTCTGTGGTGATGTTGGTTTTGGTAAAACCGAAGTGGCGATGCGAGCAGCTTTTGTTGCAGTACAAAACAACAAGCAAGTGGCGGTATTAGTTCCTACTACGCTATTGGCACAGCAGCATTATGAGTCCTTTAAAGATCGTTTTGCTGATACAGCGGTGCGTATTGAAGTGCTGTCTCGCTTTGGTAGTAATAAAACGCATCTGAAAACGATTGAAGACTTAGCTGAAGGCAAAGTTGATATCGTGGTGGGAACGCACAAAATTCTGCAAGAAAACATTCAATTCAAAAATCTAGGTTTGATGATTGTCGATGAAGAGCATCGTTTTGGTGTTCGTGATAAAGAACGGATTAAAGCCTTACGTGCCGATGTGGATATGCTGACACTCACGGCAACACCTATTCCACGTACCTTGAATATGGCATTCTCTGGAATGCGTGATCTTTCGATTATTGCAACGCCACCCGCACGTCGTTTAGCTGTTAAAACCTTTGTTCAAGAACATACGGATGATTCAATCAAAGAAGCGATTTTGCGTGAGTTGTTACGTGGTGGTCAGGTTTATTTATTACATAATGAAGTTGAAACCATTGAACGAGCAGCAGAAACGATTCGTAATTTAGTCCCAGAGGCACGTGTTGCAGTTGCACATGGACAAATGCGCGAACGTGAACTTGAGCAGGTCATGCAGCAGTTCTATCACAAAGAATATAATGTTCTCGTGTGTTCAACCATTATCGAAACGGGTATTGATGTACCGAATGCCAATACTATTATCATTGAAAGAGCCGACAAGTTGGGCTTAGCACAACTACATCAATTACGTGGTCGAGTCGGTCGTTCACATCACCAAGCGTATGCTTATTTACTCGTTCCATCACTTAAACATCTCAAAGGTGATGCTGAAAAACGTTTAGATGCCATTCAACGTGCTTCAACACTGGGCGCAGGATTCATGCTTGCAACTGAAGACTTGGAGATTCGGGGTGCGGGTGAATTACTCGGTGAGCAGCAAAGTGGTTCGATGCAAGCGATTGGTTATAGCTTGTATATGGAAATGCTCGAGAAAGCGACCAAAGCCATCCAAAAAGGCAAAACGCCAAACTTTGACGCACCTTTGTCATTGACCGCAGAAATTAATCTACATATGCCAGCCTTGATCCCAGATGACTATTTGGGTGATGTGCATCAGCGTTTGTTGTTCTATAAGCGCATTAGTAATACTGATACACAAGAGAAACTCGACAACATCCGTATGGAGTTGATTGATCGCTTCGGTATTCCACCACAGTCGGTCAAACAATTGTTTAGTGTGCATCAATTACGTTTGAGAGCAGAACAACTCGGGATTACCAAAATTGATGTGAACAGTAATGGTGGCTATATCGAGTTTTCACCAGATACTCCTGTACAAGCGATCAGCATTATTCAGTTAATGCAAAAAAATCCAACCTATTATCGTATGGAAGGAGGACAGCGTTTGAAGGTCACAGTGCAATTGGTTGAGTATGATAAGCGGATTCAGTTTATTGTTGATTTGTTAAATAAATTGCTAAATGAGCTACATAGTTAGTTGAAAAGTATATTTTTTGCTGACTAATTGAACAGCTTGGATTCCCTTTAAGCAAAGAATTTGCTTTTTGTCGGATGTCGATGTAATAAATAAGGAAAATCATTGTTATTTGTAATCAAACAGGCGACTAATAATATTCACATCAAAACTGATGTGATAGTATTGATCATCATTATTATGCATCATTTATAAAGATATGTTTAGTTTGCATCCACAACTTGCTCAAGATACATTTTTTGTAGGCGACTTTCCGCTTTCAACATGTCGTTTAATGAATGATATGCAATTTCCATGGTTGATTCTTATACCACGTGTACCAGGAATCACTGAGTTATATGAGCTTAGCCAAGCTGATCAGGAACAGTTCTTACGTGAATCAAGCTGGTTATCGAGCCAATTATCACGTGTATTCCGTGCAGACAAAATGAATGTTGCAGCACTTGGTAACGTTGTGCCACAACTGCATTTCCATCATGTTGTACGCTATCAAAATGATGTTGCATGGCCTAAACCAGTTTGGGGAACGCCAGCCGTACCTTATAGCAATGATGTACTCGCTCATATGCGTCAGACATTAATGCTTGCATTACGTGGTCAAGGCGATATGCCATTTGACTGGCGTATGGACTGATTTAGAAAATAGAATAAAAAACAGTCTTCTATAACAAGGAAGGAGGGTAGGGTGTCACTAGACAGGTTAATAGATAAAGAACCTAGACAGTTCGCTTATTTTCATCGTTTGATGGGATATTCGATATTGTCGCTTATTCTGGTAATTTATACGTTTACCTCTCCCAGTGCTAACTATCAACTTTACATCCTTCCTTTTTTGTTGATCCATTTTCTTATTTGTCCAAAATTAGAAAAATGGCTGCAGTATAAATATGATAAAAATACTGAAAAAAATGTACTTTTTGCCTGTGAAGCTATCATTGTTTCTATCGTTCTTGCAGGTTTACATTTAAGTTTGGTTCCTACTTTTACAGTATTATTCGCGCTACTTTATGTTGGTTTAAACAACAAAATTACATTACCAGTTGCTTGTTTAATTGGTTTGTTTGGTGTCCTAACATTCTATTTTTGTACATTTTTTGTTTTTGGTGCTGAAGCATACTTCGAACCAACCAACCCCGAACTGACTGTCGTCAGTTTATTGGGTCTCATGATGTTTATTGTGATAGGTAACTATTATCAGCATCGTAGAATCAATATATTAGGGCAACAACGTCAGCATTATCATAATCAAATGACACGTTATATTGCGTTTGCAAATCAATTGAGTCGTTATGCACCACTGCAATTATGGCAGTCGATTATGCGTGGTGAGGCTGAAGCGAAGATTGAATATAAACGTAAAAAATTAACGGTTTTTTTCTCTGATATTCAAGGTTTTACTGAGCTTTCCGAAAGTCTCATCCCTGACGATTTAGCTTTTTTACTGAATGATTATTTGAGTCATATGACTGAAATCGCAAAGCAGTACGAAGCAACAGTCGATAAGTTTATGGGCGATGCGATTCTTATTTTCTTCGGTGATCCAAATTCGCAAGGTGTTGAGCAAGATGCAAAATCTTGTGTAGAAATGGCAATTGCGATGCGTCAACAAATGAAATTGTTACGTGAGCGTTGGAAGAAAATGGGTTATCCCGCTTTACATATTCGTATGGGAATTAGTACAGGTTATTGCCACGTAGGGAACTATGGTGCATCACATCGTATGGCTTATACCATTGTTGGCCGCGATGTCAATTTGGCAGCACGATTACAATATGCCGCTGAAATTGATGAAATTCTGATTGCAGATGATACACATCAGTTAATCAAAAATGAATTCCTATGTGTGCCGAAAGTCCCAATTTACTTGAAAGGAATTCAAGGGCCTGTTAAAACTTGGCAGGTTATGGAGAAATTCACAGGCAAAAAATCGGATACGCAAAAATGGTTTGACTTCGAATATCAAGGTTTTCATTTGGTCTTGAATTTGGAAGAAGTACAGAATTATGAGTATCCAGAGTTGGTTGAAATTTTGGAAAAAATGACTCAACGAATAAAAACACAACAAAAAATAACCAATGCTCA
The DNA here is from genome assembly GCF_022549495.1 of Acinetobacter sp. ANC 4805. Lineage (GTDB taxonomy): Bacteria > Pseudomonadota > Gammaproteobacteria > Pseudomonadales > Moraxellaceae > Acinetobacter. The sequence goes on along the minus strand of NZ_JAKZGD010000012.1, from coordinate 52,439 downwards.
AGGTGTTCCAAAACTCACCTTGGATGATGAAATTAAATAATTTTACTATTTTGACCTGCACAAAGGTTATGTCTTATGGATAAACAGATGTCCCAATACCCACTTGCGATTGATGCAAACATGGTGGGTGAATATCCCGCATTGGTTAAATCTGGAGCAGGCTATTTCTATGATGATGTCTTGGAATATCGTGTTTGGTGTCATCCTGAACGTGGGGCACTCGATGAATATGATGGTCAAGACTATTACCGTACTTTTGTAAGTTTTGAGCAAGCACGAATATTTTCAGAGCAAATGCAGGGTGCTGAGCAACCGTTAGTGTTGGTGCGTCAATGTTATTGGATTGATGAACCTGAGACAGGTATTTTTGTTGCAAATCATGGTGAACGCTTAACAGAGTGGCAAGTCGCTTGGCTTAAAACAGCTAAACGTCAGCAAGATAGTATTGAGCATTTTTTTGCTGAACGAAATGTAAATTTTACAGGATATCGTGAAGTATTGACGGCTACTCCGATGATGCGCACATTTAGTCCTCAGGCTTATGCTCAATTTCCAAATTATTTAGGTGTGATTGCTTGTCGTTGTGTAATCGAAGGGCAGTTGCCTGTACGTTGGGTTTCTCATGCAGGTGGAGATTGGCAGATGTATTGCCATGTTGATGCTCATGATTTTTCTGAACATAGTCAAGATTATGAAAATAATATTCAACTCGTACATATGGCACAATTACTAAAATATGATGCTGATCTACAATTATTATATGATTTACCTGTAGATCGAGGGGCTTATCGAGATAGTATCAATGATGTGTGGGATTATTTTGATGATGACGACTTAGAATCGGATTCTGCCTGAAAATAAAAAACTCCTCTATAGGTGAACTGTAGAGGAGTTTTTTATGACGCCAAATTCAGATAATCAATTAATGATTTTCCGAAGCATGGTTGATGGTGTATTTAGGAATTTCGATTTCTAAATCTTCATTAATAATTGCAACTTGGCAAGACAGGCGAGAGTCAGGCTCTAAACCCCATGCGCGGTCAAGTAAATCTGCTTCAATATCATTCATTTCGTCAAGGCTATCAAAGCCTTTACGCACGATTACATGGCAGGTTGTACATGCAGCAGACATGTCGCAAGCATGTTCAATTTTAATACCTTGTTTTAATAAACTTTGGCATAAATTGGCATTTTGTTCGACTTCAAATTCTGCGCCTTCAGGGCAAATTTGTGCATGAGGAAGAACTTTAATACGTGGCATATTGATCACCTATACCTTTAGTTTGAGTTTGACCAATCTTCAAGTTTTGTACCTTTTAAGGCATGGTCAATATGTCGATTCATACGAAGTGCCGCAAAGGCATCGCTGTGAATTTTAAGTTGTTGAACAGCATTTTCAATCGCTTCAAGCTCATCGGTTTTAAGGCGAGCTTTTAATGCTTCAGCAGCAAGAATCAAGTCACGCGCCTGTTGCTGAGAAAGTAAGTCAGTATCTGCTTTTAACGCTTGCTCTAATGCTTCTAACTCACGTTGTGCTTCAACTTTGGTCTCTTGCAAATGGCGAAGTTGTTTATCTTCCTCGGCATGTTTGAAACCATCAACGAGTAAACGTTCAGTATCTGCTGCTGATAAACCATATGATGGTTTGATATCGATCTGCGCTTGTACACCAGATGTAGTTTCTTTTGCTGCTACGGTGAGTAGACCATCTGCATCGACTTGAAAAGTGACTTCAATACGTGCTTGACCTGCGGTCATTGGAGGGATACCGTGCAATACAAAGCGACCCAATGAACGACAATGCTCAACCAAATCACGCTCACCTTGTACCACATGAATCAACATGGCAGTTTGACCATCTTGATACGTGGTAAATTCTTGGCGACGTGCGACTGGAATTGCAGTATTACGTGAAATCAAACGTTCAACCAAGCCACCCATGGTTTCTAGACCAAGAGATAGAGGGGTAACATCAAGCAGTAAAGAACCATCTTGGCTATTGCCAATTAACTGATTTGCAGTAATTGATGCACCAATCGCAACCACTTCATCTGGATTGATCGTACATAGTGGTTCACGTTCAAATAATTCGCGCACTGCTTTTTTAACTGCATAAGAGCGAGTCGAACCACCGACTAGAACGACATGTTCAATTTCATCGAGGTTAAGTTTGGCATCACGTAATACACGCTTGCAGACACTCATGGTTTTATCGAGTGCAACTTGAATAATTGATTCAAATGTTGGACGGTCTAAAGTGAGACGATCATCCAATAACGTTAATTCAGCAGTGTCATGGTCAGTTAAATATTCTTTGGCTTGACGTGCAGCGACAACAAATACGGCATATTCTTCATCACTTAAAGTATCGATATTGAGCTGTTTTTTCGCCCATTTCACGATTAAACGATCAAGGTCATCACCACCAAGCGCAGTATGCCCACCTGTTGCGAGAACTTCAAATACGCCTTGTGAAAAACGTAAGATTGATACGTCAAACGTCCCACCACCTAGGTCATAAATCACATAGTTACGATCTGTGCTGAGGTTGGCTTCTTGATCTAGTCCATAAGCAACTGCTGCGGCAGTTGGTTCATTCAATAGACGTAGAACATTTAAGCCTGCAAGTTGCGCTGCATCACGTGTCGCTTGACGCTGTGCTTCATCAAAATAAGCAGGAACAGTAATCACTGCACCATTTACAGGGTTATTTAGACTAGCTTCTGCACGATCTTTCAATTGTTTTAAGATTTCAGCCGAAATTTCAACAGGTGTTTTACGACCAGCAGCAGTTTCAAATGCCGGCATTTCATTTTCTGCGCCAACAAGTGTGTAGGGGTGTTGAAACTTGATATCTGCTTGTGAGCGACCCATAAAGCGTTTCACTGAAACGACGGTATTTTTAGGGTCAGTCATCATAAAGGGTTTGGCTTCATAACCAAACGTCGTTAAATCTTTGGTGTAATGAACAATAGATGGAAGTAAAACACGATCTTTGTCATCTTGTAGAACTTTCGGTTTTCCCGATAGCACTGTCGCCACTAAAGAGTGGGTTGTCCCTAAGTCAATGCCAATCGCAATACGGTGCTGATGTGGAGCAGTAGATTGACCAGGTTCAGCAATTTGCAAAAGTGCCATGCGTGAGATATCCCTTGAAAATAATTGGTAACAGCGGATTAAAAATCATCGTTTAGGTTGAAGCTATCTTCTTCATCCAACATACGATCTTCAGCTTTATCAATATCATTCATGACACGTTGGAAAAAACGTAGTTTACGAACGGTATCACGTGCCTCAGCCCAGTCTTCATCTGCGTAATCGATTTTGAATTCGCGGATTAAACCATCAATCCATTGCTGAACTTCAACTTTTAATGTGTGAAGCTGTTCTGTCGAAGTGGCTTCGTCAAGTTGTTCACGCATTTCGAGTGCAGATTGCAAGAACTCAAAATCGCTAATAGATTGATCAAGATGATGGTCTTGTTTTTTGAGGGCAAGTAGATAAGCAGCACGACTATCAACTTGTGATAATACTTTATAAGCTTGATTGATTTCGCTTGACTTGATCAAAGCTTGATCTTTATCACTGGCTTTATCTGGGTGATATTGCTGTTGCAAACTTAAAAACTGTTTTTTTAAAGTCGCTAAATCTATATCGAGTGCTTCGGGTAGTTGGAACAACTCAAAATGATTCATGGGAGATGAATTCCGCTATTGATAAATATGTGAAAACAGTGCGGAACACACTGTTTTGACAAGAAAAAAGGGTGGTTGTCGTTAAACGGTAAATGATTCGCCGCAACCACATTCACCTTTTTGATTTGGATTGTTAAACTCAAAGCCTTCATTGAGACCATTTTTAACATAATCCATCTCTAAACCATTGAGATAGACCAAGCTTTTAGGGTCAACGAAGACTTTAACGCCGAGTTGTTCAAATACTTGGTCATGTGTGTCGATATCATCAACAAACTCAAGTACATAAGCCAATCCAGAACAACCCGAAGTTTTCACACCAATACGAATGCCTTCACCCTTACCGCGATTTTGCAGGTAATTGCTGATGTGAGTCGCAGCATTTTCAGTTAAATGGATCATGAAAACTCCAATAATTTTTCAGTAATCACACAGCTTTCGCTTTTTTACCACGATAGTCTTCAATCGCAGCTTTAATTGCATCTTCAGCCAATACAGAACAGTGTACTTTTACTGGTGGAAGTGCAAGCTCGGTTGCAATATCAATGTTTTTGATTGATTGAGCTTCATCAAGGGTCTTGCCTTTTAACCATTCGGTGACAAGCGAACTTGATGCAATTGCAGAACCACAACCGTAAGTTTTGAAGCGAGCTTCTTCAATTACGCCATTGTCATCAACTTGGATCTGTAAACGCATTACGTCGCCACAAGCTGGTGCGCCGACCATACCTGTACCTACGTTTTCTGCATTTTTGTCTAAAATACCAACATTACGAGGGTTTTCGTAATGATCGATTACTTTTTCACTATAAGCCATGTCGCTTCTCCAAAACTCGGGGTCAGCCTAATATTAATATGAGGGTTAAAACACGTTTTTCAATTGAGCATTCAATGAATTAGTGTTCAGCCCATTCAACTGTTGAAAGGTCGATACCTTCTTTATACATATCCCAAAGCGGAGAAAGCTCACGTAATTTCTCAACAGCAGCTTTGGTAATCGTTAACACGTGGTCAATATCTGCTTCAGTCGTGTATTTACCAAAGCTGAAACGGATAGAGCTGTGTGCCAACTCATCAGATAAACCTAAAGCACGTAATACATATGAAGGCTCTAAAGTTGCAGATGTACATGCTGAACCACTTGATACTGCAAGATCTTTTAACGCCATCATCAATGACTCACCTTCAACGAAGTTAAAGCTGACATTAAGATAGTTTGCAACGTTTTCAGTCGGGTGACCATTCAAGAACACTTGCTCAAGGTCTTGGAAGCCATTCCAGAGTTTGTCACGTAGGTGGCGAAGACGCTCTTGTTCTGCTTGCATGGTTTTACCAGCAATTTCAAAAGCTTCACCCATACCTACAATTTGATGAGTTGCTAAAGTACCAGAACGCATACCGCGCTCATGACCACCACCATGCATTTGTGCTTTTAAGCGAACACGTGGGCTACGACGAACGAAAAGCGCACCGATGCCTTTAGGGCCATAAATTTTGTGACCAGAGAAACTCATCAAATCAACTTTCATGGTTGAAAGATCAATTTCAACTTTACCTGCGGCTTGAGCAGCATCAACATGCAAGAATGTTTTATTTGCACGTGTTAATTCACCAATTGCTGCAACATCAGTGACTGTACCAATTTCGTTGTTCACCATCATGAGTGAAACAAGGATTGTATCTGGGCGTAAAGCAGCTTGAACCATTTCAGGCGTAATTAAACCTGTACGTGGTTCTGGTTCTAAATAAGTAATTTCGAAACCTTGTTCTTCAAGTTCACGACAAGTATCTAACACTGCTTTGTGTTCGATTTTACTAGTAATGATGTGCTTGCCTTTTGAACCGTAGAACTGAGCAATACCTTTAAGTGCTAAGTTGTCAGATTCAGTTGCACCAGAAGTCCAAACGATCTCACGTGGATCTGCTTTAACTAAGTTTGCAACTTGCTCACGTGCATATTCAGCTTTTTCTTCGGCTTGCCAACCATAAGCATGTGAACGTGACGCAGGATTACCAAAAGTTCCTTCGAACGTTAAACATTCCATCATGCGTTCTGCAACTTCAGGCAGTACAGGGGTGGTTGCTGCGTAATCAAGATAAATCGGACGTTTCATGTCAAATACCTGTAACCGATAGAAGAGCTGAATCTAAACTTACTGAGTTTTGACGGAGTGCAACAGTTTGAACATTGTCACGAGCAATCAAGTCTGCAAGAGAGATTTTTGCGAGATAATCGGCAATATGGTGGGAGAGTTCTTGCCATAAGTCATGCGTTAAGCACATCGCACCATTTTGGCAGTTGCCTTTATGGTCACAACGTGTTGCATCAACAGTTTCATTTACAGCTTCGATAATTTCTAGCACAGTAATTTCAGTTGCATTACGTGCAAGATGATATCCACCATTTGCACCACGAACACTTGAAACTAACCCATGTCGCTTAAGTTTTGCGAATAACTGTTCTAAATAGGCGACTGAGATGGACTGGCGTGCTGCTATTTCCGCAAGCGTGATCGTTTGTTCAGTTGGCTGCAAAGCTAAATCAAGTAGAGCAGTCACTGCGTAACGACCGCGAGTTGTAAGACGCATGATTCGGTACACATGGTTAGACTAGATGTCTAAATTTTATGAATTCCGACTAAAATAGTCAAGTTTTTTAATTGGCATTATGGGGGCGAAACGTGAAATATATCGGAATTATTGTATCCACATATTATAAACAAAAAATCCTATAAAAATAAAGCTGAATACAACAAAACTGATGTTAATCCAGCGTTGGCGCTTTTGCAGGCGATGAATGCGGTTCTGATATTGTTTGACTTCAACCAATAACGTATTAATTTCAGAACGTTGCTGATCAATTTTATCAAGTAAAGGTGCAATTCGTTGCTGTGAAGCAATTGCCTCAGCATCACTATCAAAAGCATTAAACCATTGTTTCCAATTGGCAAGTATATTGGTGAGTGTGAGATGAGGGATTAAGTCCATTAATTCCTCTTGCAGGGTTGCATCACCTAAAATACGCATATTGTAGATGCTGCGTTGATTGTTAAATACGAAAATTTTGATGAGATCAATGAGTGTGCTGTTTATTTCCAAATCGACTTTACGATCCAAAGCCTGCATGTCAAACAAAATCCCTTTTTCAGTAAATTGAACATAAAAGTCAAAAAAAGGAATATAACTATTAATACGAATGGTAACTTTTTGGTCGATCAATTTTTTTGCTTGCAAGCGCAAGGTTGCATCATGTGTAAGAATGAATGAGAAAAAAGTTTCTAAAACAATGATGACAATGTTTAGCAACAAATGTGGGTGTTTATGTCTTTGTTGCGTATCACTCATAGCTCTCTTTATCCTTGCTAATCACACTATAAACTCATAAAGTTTGTAAATTTGAGCATCCATACTCAATTATTAAAAATAATTTACATGACTTTATTGCTTTGTAGAACAGTTTTTTAAAACGATCAAGTCTTAACTTTGATATTATAAAAACATTTTTATGGTTAAATACGACATACTGTTTGTAAAGTGCTTAGGAGCAATGGTCAATGGATAACTCAAATATAGAAAATCCTAATGAGGAAGCAGAGGTAAAAACTAAGCCAAAATCAAAGAGTTCTAAAAAATCTGCCCTTGATTTCAAAAAGTATACACAACAAATTTGGCTGGCTGGATTGGGTGCTTTTTCACGTGCGGAAGAGGAAGGAAATAAATTATTTGACTCTCTAGTCAAGGTGGGCGAAGAGTTAGAGTCGAAGACGGTTGACTTTGCTGATAGTACTGTTGTGAAGGTTACTGAGAAAGCCAAAGAGTCAGTCACTGATACGAAGGACAAAGTTGAGAAAATTTTAGATACAGGTGTGAATCATTCGCTCAATCGTATCGGTTTAGTGACACCAAAAGACCTCCAACATATCGAACAACTTTTAGTTCAACTACACATCAAAGTTGATGCATTAATTGAAGAAAACAACCAGTTAAAGAGCAAATTGAATAAAAAGTAAAAAAATTATTGGCGCTCGTCTGTTTATGTCGTATTTCAGTATTTATTTTGGCTAAAAAGCCTTTCTAGTATTGCGTTCTCCCCTAAAGCATTGCTATAAAGGCGGCATGGCCTTTTAAACTATAGCCTTGGATCTTAACAAACGATATTAAGAGGATATTTTTTATCATGAATAAATCAGAATTAATTGATGCGATTGCTGAAAAAGGGGGAGTATCTAAGTCGGATGCTGGTAAGGCACTCGATGCAACAATTGCGTCAATCACTGAAGCACTTAAAAGCGGTGATACGGTTACTTTAGTTGGTTTTGGTACATTTAGCGTTAAAGAACGTGCTGCACGTACTGGTCGTAATCCTAAAACAGGTGAAGAGCTTCAAATTAAAGCAAGCAAAGTACCTAGTTTTAAACCAGGTAAGGGTTTAAAAGATTCAGTTGCGTAATCTTTTTAAATCAAAAAAACGCACCATTTTGGGTGCGTTTTTTATTTATTGAATGAAATGCTTTATTCAGCATTCATTCGCTTTAGTTTTTCAGTTAAAATTGCCCCGAAATAAAATATTGGAATACTTATGGAATCATTTCGTACAGTCATTAAGGGTTGGCTTGGCAAAGTCCTATTAGTTTTGTTTTTGACCCCTTTAGCGCTTGTAGGTATTGAAGGATATTTTAGTGGCAGTAATAAAGCAGACGTTGCGAAATCTGTTAATGGACGAGATATTTCTAATAAAGACTTGGAAAGTGCAACTAAAAACTATAAAGATCAATATTTATCATTGGTTAAGGGTGATGAGTCTCTTTTAAACCAGCCTGTAATTCAGCAAAAAGCTTTAGATGCACTCGTTGCGCGTTCTTTATTGCAACAACAGGCTGAAAAGTTGGGTATCTCTTTAAGTGATACTCAGCTTGAGCAAATGTTGGCGCAACAACCAAGTTTTCAAGAAAATGGACAATTTTCTCAAAAGTTATATGAAAACTACTTGCGTTCACAGGGAATGACCAATCAAGCTTTAATTGCGAGTTTACGTCAAGACCATGCCCTAAAAATGATCTCATCGACATTGTTAGATTATGCATTGGTGAGTCAGTCTGATTTGCATCAGCTTGCGAATTTGCAAACAGAACAACGTACCTTACATTTAGCAAGTATTAAGTTGGATGATCATAAGAAAGGTCTAACAGCATCAACTCAAGAGATTACAGATTACTACAACAAGCATAAAAATGAATTTAAGCAAGTTGCGAGTGTTGATGTTGATTATGTGGTTCTAAGCCCAGCATTATTACCTCAAACCAATTTAAGTGTTACTGAGGCTGATTTGCAGCAGGCTTATAAAGCATTTGTTGAAAAGCAGCAGAAAGATGCCAAACCGGAAGTTAAGCATATTTTGATTACCACTGATGCACGTGATGCAACTGCTGCGAAGAAACTTGCGGATGATGTGTATGCTAAGATTCAGGCGGGCATGGCATTTGCTCAGGCTGCTGCTCAATTTTCTGAAGATCCAGGTTCAAAGGCACAAGGCGGTTTGGTTGATGCTTATGCACCCGGTATTTTTTCAGCAGATTTTGATAATGCTGTGAAAGCACTGAAAAGTGGTCAAATTTCTAAACCTGTAAAAACTCAATATGGTTATCATATTATTGAGACAACTGCACCAGTTGCGAACGTTCCATCATTCGATGCTGAAAAACCACGTTTAACAGCAGAAGTTCAAAAAACAAAGTTGGCTAATTTGTTTAGTGACACGGTGAACAGTCTAAATGAAATGGTTGTAGGGAATGATTCTTTAGACGCAGTTGCTCAAGAAGTAAAGGGTGCTCGTGTTGAATCTGTGAATGGTGTCACCTTAACAACTCAGAACCCTTATTTAAGTGATTTGAGTGTTAAAGCTAAATTGTTTAATGATGATGTTAAAAATGGTGATCGTAACGCATCTTCTAATATTCAATTAGCAAATGGTGATACGGTTTGGATTAAAGTTCGTAATTACCATGCGGCTGGGATTAAGCCTTTAGATCAGGCGACTGCTGAAGTAAAAGTGAAAGTCATTGAAGCAAAGGCTTATAAAGCGGCTCAAGCAAAAATTGCAAAAATTTTAGCTGATTTCAAAACACAGCCAGCTGCACAAGTTGTTGCAAAATCACAAGTTACTTTTGAGGATGCAGGCACATTTGCTCGTTCGCAAGGTTTAAGACGTGCTATTGAACGTGCTGCGTTTAGTATTCCTGCGCCAACGAAAGAGGGTATGTGGTCAGCTACGACAGCAAAACTACCAAATGAGTTGGTTATTGTGGCGGTCTCTAATGTAAACACTACTGCTGCAAATGAATTACCAGCGGATCAAATGGCGGAGTTAACAAAGCTGTATCAACAGTTCCGTGGTCAACAACTCCTAGAAGACTATACTGATTATTTAAAATCACAGGCAAAGATCAAATAAGTTTGGTCTAAGCTTAAATATAAAAAAAAGCCAGTTCATAAGAACTGGCTTTTTTTTATGGGTTTGTATATTCGATTATTTTTTCTGGATGAATTTTGCTTCTTCAGATTGTGGGTATTGATTAAGCAATTTGGCTTTATATTGATTGGTTAGTGCTGTATTTTTATCGACTTCCTTAGCAATGCTATACAGTTGATACATCGCACGAGATGCCTTAGCTGAGTTAGGGTAGCGTGTAACGACAATATTATAATTTTGTTTAGCGGCCTTATAGTCTACAGGTTCAGCTGCTAAGTAAAATTCAGCTAACCAAAAATAGGCATTTCCAACATAAATCCCATTCGGGTGATTTTTAATAAAATTTTGCATCGGTTGGATGGCTTTTTTAGCACCACCTTGTTTGTAGGCATCAAGTGCAACGGTATACGCTGCTTTTTCTAGCTCGATTTGGCTATTGGTATTGCTTGTTGTGGCATTGTTTGGTTTTGGTTGTACAACTGGTGCTTGGGTTGTTGAATCTTGTTTAGTTGGTGCGGTAGAGGGTGTTACAGGGAGTGTTGTTGAAGGTGTTGTTGTTTCTGCTTTGGGTGCTTCAGTTGTCGTTGTATTCTCTGTTTCTGTGTTTTCTTCTGGTGGATCAATTTTCTGAGAAAGCAATTCTAAGCGTTGATCTAAGTCGGTATACCGATTTGCTAGTTCTTTTTTCAATTGTTCAATCGAATTATCATGTTCCTCGAGTTGACCACGTAATTTGCGTACTTCTTCTTCGAGTTTTTGGTTCTTTTGAATGAGATCCCAATTTAAGTTTGAACCAGCAGTGGAGAGGTTGGTTGTGTCTACAATGGGTTGACTTAATGCACGGGATTCAATTGGAACATTTGCATATAAATGTGCGCTAGTGAGTAAGGCAGTAAAAAGTACAGAATACTTTTTTAGCATAAAAATTCATCCATAAAGTTGAAAAAACCGTGAGCGAACAAGTCCTCATTTTTACTTGTAGCACACTAGATCTATGTTTTTGATTTAGTCATTAAAGCAGCAACTCATTTAAATGCAATAAGCATTTACAATCTTCAAGCATTTTTAAATAGAATTTATTTTTTATTGCGCATGGTTTGTACAAATTTAGGCTGGAAAAGCTGAAAGTGATATTTTCTGCTGATGAATTAATCAATTGAATCAAAAAACTACTTAAAAACAGAGACAAGTCTTGCAACAACAATAAAAATCTCTATACTTGGTCGGGCAATGGTAGCCCTGCTGGTAGCTTCGCAATTGTACTCTACGAACCCCGCCAGGACCGGAAGGTAGCAACGGTAGTAGAACTATGATGTGCCGAGGTCATGCTAGTGGGGCTGCCACCATTCATTCTTCGCTCGTTCGAGCAATCGTTTTCATAATCACATCCATATCAAAACCTCGGTATTGTAAGAATCGAATTTGTCTTGCTTTAATTTTTGGATCATGTGTGACTTCTTCTCCAAATTTTTTGACTTTGAGTTGATATGCTTGTTCAAGCCAGTCGACGTCTTGAAGTTCTTCTGTAATAAGTTCAGCATCTAATTGTTTTGCTTTTAGTACTTGTCTAATACGCTGTAAACCTTTTCCTTTTCTGATTTGGCTTGCTAATGTTAGCTCGGCTACACGTTGATCGCTTTGATAATTTTGTTGAGCTAATTCTTCAACAAGATGAGAAACTTCATCGGGATTGATCGCGTATAGATTTAACTTTGCAATCAATTCGGCTTGAGAATAATCACGACGTGTGAGTAGGGCGAAGGCATATGAACGTAATCTAGAGCCTGTCAGTGTTTTTGGTTTTTCTATTTTTTCAGAATGAAACATAATATCCTCATGAAAGAAAAACGCCCCGAAGGGCGTTTCAGTTTAGCTTTCTAAAAAATCTGGTTCTTCTTCATCTTCAGTTTGTGCGGCTTCATTGCTTTTTTTGGTAAGCAGTTGCTCGCGAATGATTTTTTCAATTTCTTGAGCCATTGCTGTATTTTCTTCAAAATGACGAATCACATTGTTTTTACCTTGGCCAATTTTATTGCCTTGATATGAATACCATGCACCCGCTTTTTGTACGATGTCTTGTTGAACTGCAAGATCAACTAATTCACCTAGTTGATTTGTGCCTTTGCCGTACATGATTTGGAACACAGCCTCTTTGAAAGGTGGTGCCATTTTATTTTTCACCACTTTAACGCGTGTTTCATTACCTGTGATTTCATCACCTTCTTTGACTTGACCGATACGACGGATGTCTAAGCGTACAGAAGCGTAGAATTTAAGTGCGTTACCGCCAGTTGTTGTTTCTGGGCTACCAAACATTACACCAATCTTCATACGGATTTGGTTAATGAAGATCACCATACAGTTTGAACGTTTTGCATTACCAGTAATTTTACGTAATGCTTGACTCATTAAACGTGCCTGTAAGCCCATGTGTGAGTCACCCATTTCACCTTCAATCTCGGCTTTAGGGGTGAGTGCAGCAACAGAGTCGACAACGATCAGATCAATTGCACCTGAGCGAACCAACATATCGGCGATTTCGAGTGCTTGTTCACCGTGGTCAGGTTGTGAAACCAATAGATTGTCAATATCTACACCTAGTTTACGCGCGTATTCTGGATCTAGTGCATGCTCGGCATCAATAAAGGCACAGGTACCACCATTTTTCTGACATTGCGCAATCGCTTGCAATGTCATGGTTGTTTTACCTGAAGATTCAGGACCATAAATCTCAATGATACGACCTTTAGGTAATCCACCGATCCCTAATGCGATATCGAGGGTTAAAGAACCTGTAGAAACCGCTTCAACTGCTTGTACAGTATTATCACCTAAGCGCATCACGGTATTTTTACCAAATTGCTTTTCAATTTGGCTCAAGGCAGCTTGGAGTGCCTTACTTTTATTATCATCCATCTCATAACCTCAAAACTTTATCTTCTTAACGACTAACCCAAGTGGATGTATTGAATCTCAACTTGTTGGGACTTGGGTATAGTGGCAGATTCTAGTTGTATATTCCACATCTGATCTGTGTCAGTACGACACAAGATGACGCATCCAAATTAGAAAATTTTATTCATCATGATATGACCATGATTGTACATTTTCTTGTTTAAAACGATTGATATCACGACGATCTTTTTTGCTTGGTCGGTGATCAGGTCGGGCTAGATTATGCAATTTTCGTTGTGATGCATGCAACTCTCTACGTTCAATACTTTCTGTAGTTTCTTCATAAAGTAATTGGGCTGCGGGCGCACCACCACGTATAGTAGAGAGTGCTTTCACAACCACAGTTTTTTTCTCAAAACCCTGCTGAATAGTGAGTTCCATTCCGATACGTACATCTCTAGAAACTTTAACACGGTCATTGTTGTGATGGACTTTACCACCTTCAATGGCGGCTTTGGCAATCGAGCGTGTTTTAAAAAACCGTGCAGCCCAAAGCCATTTATCAATGCGCATGGCATCCATGTTGTCTGATTCATGCTGTTTTGGCATCTGTTACCTGTAAGTTGGTGTCAAGATAATCAAAGAGATTGGTTAAATGATCAAGTGATGGGTACGCTACTTCCGTGGCGAGTCGAGCGGGTTTAGCACTAGATGGTTGTAAAATGCTAAACAGTTGGGTAATACCAAAACGCTCAGCGCCTTGGAGTACTGCAATCGTATCATCAATAAATATTGCTTGAGCTGGATCAAATGGATGTACTTGTTGTAACTTTTGCCAAAAAGCGATTTCTTCTTTGGCGTGCCCAAGCTCTTCACTACTGATCATGACTTCAAAGTAAGGGCTAAGTTCGACATTTTCAAGCTTCAGTTGTAAGCCTGCTCGATCGGCATTGGTCAGTAACCAACAGCGATAGCCTTGAGCTTTGAGTTGTTCTAATAATTCATGGCAACCTTTGCGTGCACGAATTTTCTCACGATGCTCATATTGTAGTTGTAAAACATCAACACCAACTTTAGCTGTCCAATACGCCGAAGAATACCAAGATAGTGTATGCTTATGTTGTTGGTAAAATTGGAATAGTGTCTGTTGGCTTTGCTCTAAACTGCATTGATGTATTTGCGCATGTCGTTCAGGCAAACAATGATTCCAAATGAAATCATCAAAGGCTAAATCAAGTAAAGTACCATCCATGTCAAACATGGCAATAGGTTGCTGCTGTAAATCTGAATATGACATAAGGCTGATCTATGTTTATTAAAACGTGTGCCCCACAAGATTCCTTTATTTTGAAACTTGTACCAATCATGGCGCAGGCAACTCAAATATTATTGGAAGAATATCAAAATTATTGTGCAGGTGGTGATTTTAATATTCAGGAAAAAAGTGATGATTCACCTGTGACTCAAGCAGATTTAAAGGTAAATCGCTTTTTGTTAAAGCATTTGGCTGAATTTACACCTGAGTTACCTGTGTTGTCTGAGGAGAGTGATTATTCAGCTCGACAAGCGTGGCAGTGTTGTTGGATGCTTGATCCTTTAGATGGAACGAAAGAGTTTATTCATGAGCGTGATGAGTTTACGATTAATTTAAGTTTGATCGAAGGCAATGAGACGACCTTTGCAATTATTTCTGTGCCATGTGAGCAGGTCATGTACATTGGTTATCAGTCACAGTTGCCTTATAAATATAGTTTTAGCCGTCAAGAGTGGTTTCAATATCAGGTCGAAGAACATGATTTGGCAACACCGCTTCAAATTGGTTTGAGTCATAACAGTAAGAATCCGAAGTATAAAAATTTTATTGAGCCGATTTTGCAACATCGGACTGTGGAGCGACGTGAAGCGGGCAGTGCTTATAAATTTTGTATGATGCTAGAGGGTGAAATTGATATTTATCCACGATTTCATCCAACCTCAGAGTGGGATACCAGTTCAGGGCAGGCATTGTTAGAAAGTATCGGTGGTGGTTTGATGACTTTAGATGGGAAACCATTTCAATATAATCAGCGTGAAACGGTATTGAATGGTGGTTTTATTGCTTTTAGAGATCAGTATTGCAAAAAAATTGCTTATGAGGCCTTGGCGCATTCAGGCATTTTAGATTGAGTCTTGTGGTCTGCATGGTATAGTGAGCTAAATTTAAGCTTGTATGTGAATATGGCCCTGCATTTATTGCCCAAGAGCATGTTTGAAGCAATTGATCTACTCCCAGACGCTTCAACACCTGTCACTTTGTTTACTCGTCACTCTTTACGTGAGTTGGTGAATGGGCAGGGTTTTGCTGGTTATGACTTGCAATTAACGGAGCAAGGACGAGATTTGGCTTATGCGTGGGGGCAGTATTTAATCAATAATACCGACCGAGCGATTCAGCACTGTATTTCAAGCCCGATTCAGCGTTGTGTAGATACTGCTGCATTAATGATTCAGGGTGCAGATGGTATTCACGAGGCAGTAAATACGCATACGATCGAAATTGTTGAACAGCGATTATTGGTAGAGCCAGGAAGCTTTGTATTAGATATTCAGCAGGCTGCACCTTATTTCCGCCAGCAGGGCGCGTTAGGGTTTATTAATAGTTTTGTGAATAATGCTTTGCCAGGAATGAAACATCCTATAACAGGTGTATTTGATGTATTGGAATTACTCTATCACACACACCCGACTCAGCATCAAGGTTTAAGTTTAGCGGTGAGTCATGACACGATACTTGCTGCGATCGTAGCGGTGATTTCAGGTCAAAATCAAATAGAGAAGTCTGATTGGCCTGAGATGATGGAAGGTTTATTTGTGTGGTTTGAAGGGGAAGATTTTAGTAATAGTAAGTTAAAATGGATTTGGCGTGGTCAAAAACAAGAGCTTGTTATTAAAGATTTTCAAAACAAATAATATTCTGTTTGATAAGTGTGTTTTAAAAGATAAATAATAACGAACATCTGAATGAAAAATTCAAGACAATAAAAAAGCCCGAAAATTCGGGCTTTTTTATATACATCAAATTAGTTAGCTAATGCTTTAATTTGAGTATTTAAGCGACTCTTATGACGAGCAGCTTTGTTTTTGTGAATGATGCCTTTATCAGCCATACGGTCGATTACAGGTACAGCTGTTTTATAAGCTTCTGAAGCAACAGCATAATCACCAGCAGCGATCGCATTTACAGTACGTTTGATATAAGTACGAACCATAGAACGTAAGCTTGCGTTGTGTTTACGCGCTTTAACGTTTTGACGAGCACGTTTTTTAGCTTGAGCAGAGTTTGCCACTCGTGCACTCCTTAAAAATAAGTTGGTCTGGGCGGGCGCTGAAGTTAAAACCAAAGAAATATTGGTAACATTCACCAGCCCGTAAACAAGTGCCATATTTTGAGGAAAGTAAGCCCCGAAGTCAAGCCTTGTGACACTTTTAAGTACATTTAACAGGTGATAATCTTATAAGAAAACGTTACATTAAGCCTAATCATAAGTTGGAATAAATAAAAATGAGCATAGGCGATAAAAAGGCAATTATTATTGGTGCGACAGGTCTAGTCGGTGAAGCGCTTGTAGATAAATTACAACAGTCTAATGACTTTAATTTGATTACTGTTGTTGTGAGAAAAAAATCTGATAAATTAAAATCTTATAGTAAGGTTTCGCAACTTATTCTAGAAGATTTTTTATTGTTGAATGATGAAGATGTCAGCGCTCATACACATGCATTTAGTTGCTTAGGTAGCACGATCAAACAAGCGGGATCGAAAGACGCATTTTATGCAATTGACTATGAAATTAATGCTCATTTTGCTGATCTGATTCAGGATAAAAATATTCATTTATTGGTTGTTAGTGCATTGGGAGCGAATGCTAATTCACCAGTTTTCTATAATAAGGTTAAAGGTGAACTAGAGAATTACTTAAAAAGTTTGTCAATTTACAAGCTCTCAATCTTCCAGCCTTCATTGTTAATTGGTAAACGAAGCGAAGTGCGTGTATTGGAAGATATGGCACAAACGGTATTTAAATTTGTTGAAAAAACATGGACTAAACCGTTTAAATATAAGCCTGTAACCGCAGAGCAATTGGCGCATACTATGCTAAGTGCGGCTCAGACTCAGACAGCAGCATTCAAGCTGTACGATAATTTGATGATACAACAAACCCAATAATGGAGACTTTCAGTGACAACGATTCCTTTTGTAACTTGTGATTTGTTAGATGATAATCCTGAGAAAGACTTACAAGTGGTAACACCATCTTTAGATGGTAAGTTTTTTAAAAGTTATGGTGCACGTAAAACTTTTGGTGGGCAAGTTGTCACAGTAAAGTGTTTTGAAGACAACTCTCGCGTTAAAGAACTTTTGGCAACGGATGGTGCAGGTAAAGTATTGGTTGTCGATGGCGGTGCATCTATGCGTTGTGCTCTGATGGGGGATTTAATTGCTGAGTCCGCAGTGAATCACCATTGGAATGGCGTTGTGATTTATGGTTGTGTACGTGATGTGGATGCAATTGCAGAACTTGATTTAGGTGTACATGCATTGGCAGCAATTCCACAAAAAAGTAATCGTAAAGGCATAGGTGAAGTGGATATTACACTGTATTTTGGTGGTGTGACGATCAATTCTGGCGATTATATCTATGCGGATAATAATGGCATCGTGATCGCGAAAGAAAAACTAGTTGACTGCTAAAGGATAGCGATATGCTCAAAATGGCGAACCATCAATTCAAGGTTTTACAATCTGTTGTTGCCACACTAATTGAAAGCGGAAGAGGTGTGATGGGAACACCACAACCAAACCAGCCAGTGAAAGCGCTAAAGCTTTATGAGTTTGAAGGTTCACCATTTTGTCGTCGTGTTCGTGAAGTTGTTACGTTATTAAATTTAGATGTGGAAATTTATCCATGTCCGAAAGGTGGTCAAAAATACCGCCAAATCGTTAAAGAAAAAGGTGGTAAAAGACAGTTTCCATTTTTGATTGATGAAAATACAGGTGATCAACTCTATGAGTCACAAGAGATCATTCATCATCTGTTCAAACACTATGGTAAAACAGGGAAAACGCCGAAAAAATTTAGCCATTATCCAAAACTTCCTTATGTTTCGGCTTTAGCATCGATTGCCAATGCAGCTCGTGGTGTATCGATTAATAAAAAAATTATAGATCGAGCAGCACCAGCACAATTGCTCGAATTGTGGAGTTTTGAGGCAAGTCCTTATACACGTTTGGTTCGGGAAGTTCTGACCGAGTTGGAAATTCCGTATATTTTGCATAATGTTGCTAAAGAACGTTGGCAAGATATGGGGCCAGCAATCTTGCGTTTAAAACCTGGTCAATATATTCCATTACCGAATGGAAAACGCGAAAAGGTTGTTGAAGTGATGGGGCGAGATATTCAAGTGCCATATTTGATTGATCCAAATACAGGTGTGAAGATGTTTGAGTCAGCGAAGATTGTCGATTACTTGAAAAAGCAGTATGGTTAATGAATTACAGAAAAGCATCTTTTAGAAGATGCTTTTTTTATCAGCGTCGTAGCTGGTTGCTTCTCTGATGTATTTAGCTGTTTAATACAATCGAAAATATAGTGATGTGATTTATAAATGTTAAGCCAACTGACCAATCTATTCAAAAGCACCAAAGAGACGCCTGAGCAGTTATTTTTAAAAGAACATGCTTTATCATTTGATGTAGAGAAGGGCGCGATTCTGAATGGCATGGTGTTGAATGAGTTGGGCTTTCGTTTGGAATACTTTTCTAATCGAAAATTAGACCGATTTGATGATTTAGAAAAGCTATTTAGGATTGCACTACAAATTAATGAAAAGATTGATTTAGAATTGCACTCACAGCGATTTGTTGAGCGCTTGGGAAATACAGAAGAAAATCTGAAAGAGTTAAAGCAAATAATTAAAGTTTTAAATGACTATTATGTGAAGTTTCAAAGACCAAGATAAGCTAAAATATTTTTATGAGTTTTAATATATAAATAAAAAAGCTGAATCATTTGATTCAGCTTTTTAGTATGCAAGCTAACGATTATTTTTCAATAATAGCCGTTACACCTTGACCACCAGCAGCACAGATCGAAACTAAGATACGACCTGAACCTTTTTGGTTTAAGATTTTCGCAGCAGTCGCGATGATACGACCACCAGTCGCAGCGAATGGGTGACCCGCAGCTAAAGAAGAACCTTTAACGTTTAACTTGCTACGATCAATTGAACCTAAAGGTGCATCTAAACCTAAACGCTCTTTACAGAATTTCTCATCTTCCCAAGCTTTCAAAGTAGAAAGTACTTGTGATGCAAATGCTTCGTGGATTTCATAGTAGTCGAAATCTTGAAGAGTAAGACCAGCACGCTCAAGCATACGTGGAACTGCGTAAGCAGGCGCCATCAGTAAGCCTTCTTTCTTACCAACGAAATCAACCGCAGCAGTTTCAGAGAAAGTTAAGTAAGCAAGAACTTCGTGACCATTTGCTTTAGCCCATTCTTCAGAAGCTAAAAGTACACATGATGCACCATCAGTAAGTGGTGTAGAGTTACCCGCTGTCATTGTTGCAGCTTCGCCTTTACCAAATACTGGTTTTAATTTTGCTAATTTCTCAGCAGTAGAGTCAGCACGTAAGTTGTTGTCACGGCTTAAACCTAAGAATGGCGTGATTAAGTCATCGAAGAAACCTTCTTCGTATGCTTTTGCCATTTTTTGATGAGAAGCAGCAGCTAATTCATCTTGAGCTTCACGAGCAATGTTCCATTCTAAAGCGGTAATTGCAGCATGATCACCCATAGCAAGACCTGTACGTGGCTCACCATTTTTAGGTGCATCCATAAGATCTTTAACATTGATTTTTGCTAAAGCTTTTAAGCGGTCTTTACCTGTTTTAGCAATGTTAAGCTCAAGTAAAGCTTTACGTAAACCATCACCAAAAGCGATTGGCGCATCAGAAGTTGTATCCACGCCACCTGCGATACCCACTTCGATTTGACCTAAAGCAATCTTGTTTGCAACAAGGAATGCAGCTTGTAAACCAGTACCACATGCTTGTTGAAGATCAAAAGCTGGTGTTTCTGGTGCGAGTTGAGTATTCAACACACATTCACGTGTCATATTGAAATCACGGCTGTGTTTTAATACCGCACCAGCAACGACTTCACCTAAACGTTGACCTTGGAGGTTGAAACGCTCAACCAAACCGTTTAACGAAGCTGTAAACATGTCAATGTTAGAAGCTGTAAAATAAGCGCCGTTAGAGCGAGCGAAAGGAATACGGTTACCGCCGATAATGGCAACACGGCGAACAGTGTTTTGGCTCATGGTTTTATCCTGTTGAACAGAAGGTTTGGTTGTTTTTGATGGTGCTGCTTTTGTAGATGTAGAAGAAGCAGTTGTTTTCGTACTACGACCTGTAGAACGAGGACGAGTCGTTTTAGTTGTCGTACTTGCTGCTTTCGAAGTTGTGTCAGCACTTTTACCAGTAGTAGAAGTTGCTTTTGATGTATTTGACACAGTTTCTTGAGCAGAATTCTCGACTGCTGGATTTTCTTGAGTTGTTTTGCTCATAAGGCTTTTCCAAGCATAATTGCGATATTCTTGGTGTAAACAATATCATATTTCCAATACTGCTGTATTGACTAGAATGACGCTTTAGACCACATTCAGGTCAAGACATCCAGACATGAACTCAAGTATGATTTGCTGTGAGTCAATCAAACATTAATTTCATGTTATATCCCGAACATGGTTCAGGTGTTTGTAAAAAATTCATTTGTATGAGAGATAATAATCATGACCGATCAATACCAAGCATTTACACAATCACCTTTGGGTAAATTTGTTGTAAAAAATTTAGGTTTACCATCGCCAGTTAGCTTAGATCGTTTTGAAAATGCCCAACCTGTTGTAAATGGTGCAGTATTGCTTGGCGCAGCACCTTCAAGCACAATTTCTGCTTCTATTGCTCAAATTCTTAGCAATATCCATGCAGATAGTTATGTCGGCAATAATGTTGAATTACAACAAACAGCTGCAAAAGTAGGTTTAAATCTTCGCCCTTTAAATGCGGATGATAAAGAGTCTAAATTTAAAGCAGTTGTATTTGATGCTTCTGGTATCCAAGATTCTGAACAATTAAAAGCGTTGTATAACTTTTTTAATCCAATCGCTCGCCAAATTTCAAGTTCAGGTCGTGTGATTGTAATTGGTACAACACCTGAAACGGCTAAGACTGTAAAACAAGCAATTGCACAACGTGCGCTTGAAGGTTTTGTGAAGTCTGCTGGTAAAGAATTCAAAAAAGGTATTACTGCTCAAGTGGTTTATGTAGACCAAGGTGCTGAAGCAAACTTAGAATCTACTTTACGTTTCTTAATTTCGCCACGTTCTGCTTATGTATCTGGTCAAGTGATCCGTATTTCTAAAGCAGAAACAGTGAAATTAGATTGGGCTAAGCCACTTGCAGGTAAAACTGCACTCGTAACAGGTGCAAGCCGTGGTATCGGTGAAGCGATTGCACAAGTATTGGCACGTGATGGCGCGCATGTGATTTGTTTAGACGTTCCACAACAACAAGCTGATCTTGAGCGTGTTGCGGGTTCAATTGGCGGTTCAGTATTGGCAATTGATATTACTGCTGCTGACGCTGGCGAGAAAATCAAAACTGCTGCGGCTAAACAAGGCGGTTTGGATGTGATTGTTCACAATGCTGGTATTACTCGTGACAAAACTTTGGCAAACATGAAGCCGGAGCTTTGGGATCTAGTCATCAACATTAACTTGTCTGCAATTGAACGTGTTAACGATTACTTACTTTCTAATGATGGTTTAAATGCAAATGGTCGTATCGTTTGTGTATCATCAATCAGTGGTATCGCGGGTAACTTGGGTCAAACCAACTATGCAGTGTCTAAAGCAGGCGTAATTGGTTTGGTTAAATTTACTGCACCAACATTGAAGAATGGTATTACGATCAACGCGGTTGCACCAGGCTTCATTGAAACTCAAATGACTGCTGCGATTCCATTTGCGATTCGTGAAGCAGGTCGCCGTATGAACTCAATGAACCAAGGTGGTTTACCTGTAGATGTTGCTGAAGCAATTGCTTGGTATGCTTCTACTGGTTCAACAGGTGTGACAGGCAACGTTGTTCGCGTATGCGGTCAAAGCTTGTTGGGCGCTTAAGCGTTAAACGTTTTGAAGAGGGGTGCTTGTGCATCCCTTTTTTATAAAAATATAGAAAGGTTCATTATGAATACACGTCATTTTAGTCAATTACCAAAACCTTATTTAGCTTATCCAAAGGTCATTCAAGGTTTAATTTTTAAAAAGCCAAAAGGCGAAAAAGTATTGCCACAAGTTGAATACGTGGTAGATACACTTAAAGTTGATACAAAACATTTAGAAAGCTATAACGAAGTGTGTGGTTTTAAAAATGATGGTTTTGTCCCTGCAATTTATCTAGCTGTGTTGTCCCAAAGCTTGCAAATGCACATGATGACCAGCGAAGCATTTCCATTCGCAATTTTAGGTTTGGTACATATTCGTAACCAAATCAAACAAACACGTAAAATTGGTGTAAATGAGCAAATTACCTTGTCATGTAAATTTGGTGAACTTCAGCCACATGATAAAGGTTTACAGTTTGACTTCATTACCACAGCAAAAGTTGGTGGTGAAGTGGTGATGGAAAGTTTGACGACTTATTTATCTCGTCAAAAAACTGAGAAAAAAGCTTCTGAAAAATCGAAAGAATCGAAAGAGCCTGCATATCAACCAAAAGCAGAATGGAATATTTCTGAGAATACTGGCCGCCGTTATGCCTTGATTTCAGGTGATTTTAACTTGATTCATATTCATGCTGTCACAGCTAAAGCCTTTGGTTTTAAACAAGCGATTGCACATGGCATGTGGAGTAAGGCAAAAGCTTTGGCGAGTATTGAGTTACCTGCGGCTTATGAAGCAGATGTTTGGTTTAAATTGCCGATGTATTTACCATCAACTGTTGAGTTTTTAACAGCTGCTGAATCAAAACAAACTGACTTCTTGATTCGTAACGTTAAATCTAAAAAGCCGCATGTTGCTGGAACAGTAAAAGCACTTTAATACTGAATCGTATGGTTGAGTCAGCCCTTTTGTTCGCAAGAGGGTTATTCTAAAAAATATAAATATCATAAGGATATGTGCATTGATTAAAGAGATTTTATTTGCCGATACGCATAACTATCATGGCAATGTTGATGAGCGTTTTATTGACTTAGCAACCCAATTCAGCCGTTTGCAAGATGCACGAAGCCATCAGGGTGGTGCTGCGTTGGTGGTTTATTTCAAAGGTCAGAAAGTTGTCGATATTTTTACAGGCAAGAAATCTCAAGAAGAAGATTGGCAATCCAATACTTTGACAATGTGCTATTCCACAGGCAAAGGAATATTGGCAACACTTGCACATATTTTAGTGAGTGAAGGCTTACTTGATTATGATCAGCCAATTGCACATTATTGGCCTGAGTTTGCCCAAAATGGTAAAGCGAATATGACATTGCGTCATGTTTTATCGCATCAGAGTGGTTTATTCGATATTCGTAATACGATTGAGACAGCAACAGAAATGTTGGATTGGTCGCATATGTTAGAGGTAATGGCTGCTGCTACGCCACGTTTTGCAGCAGGACAAAGCTTTGCTTATCAACCGTTGACTTATGGTTGGCTCGTGGGTGGGGTGATTGAAAAGGCAGCAAAACAGCCTTTAAGTTGGTTAATGCAACGTTATCTAGTGCAACCACTTGAGTTGGATGGCGCATATTTTGGTACGCCAAGCTCTGAATTGCAGCGAGTTGCGCGTTTACTTGAAAAACCTAAAAAGCCATCTACACCTAAGCCACAAGTTAAAAAAACAGATCAACCGCGTAAAGCCTCATTGTCAGAAAAGTTTTTAGAACTTTCAGGACAAAGCCCACAAGATTTCCAAGATGCGATGATTCCAAAAGGCATGCGTAATTTTAGCTTCTATAGTGATGCGGGTTTACAAGCTGTTATTCCTGCGGCAAATGGTGTCTTTACTGCTGATAGTTTGGCTAAAGTCTATGCGATGCTTGCCAATCAAGGGCAGTGGAATGGTCAACAATTGATTCGTTCAGAAGTGTTTAAGCAGTTAAGCACCGTACAATCTAAAGCACGTGATCGAATAATGCCAATTCCAATGCATTGGCGTTTAGGTTATCACCGTATTTTGACGATGGGCAAACGTGCGCCACATGGTTTTGGTCATGTTGGTTTTAATGGTTCAGGGGCATGGTGTGATCCAGACCGTGAATTGAGTTTTGCTTATACACATAATTTTAATATTACCTCTGCAACAGGTGATTATCGTTTATGGGGTTTAAGCCAAGAAACACTACGCTGTGCAGATGCTATTTTAAATGGGCGGAAAGGCTGGTTTTAATTTAAGATAAATCAGCGAAATAGAATTAGGTACTTAGATGAGTAAATTTGTTGATGCTTGCATTCAGTTAAAAGTGTTATTGAATGCTAGTCAGGGCAAACCCATAGAATTCCCATCAGGAGTAGTTTATGAGTTTCATCTAATCAAATTATATACCCTTCAAGAAATCACCTCTTTTGAATTAAAATTTAACCTCATACTTCCTGATAGTTTTAAGTATTTTTTATCAGAGGTTGGGGCTTCTCAGCTTTATGTTGATAATTTTGGTTTGGGTTTTGATTTTATACCTTTGGATGAAATATATAATTTTTCCTCTGACGTTTTTTTAGAGATGAAAAATCCATTTCCTCAATTATTTTTGTTCGCTTCAAATACTGGTAGAGGGGATGTTATAGGTTTTGATTTAAGAAAAGCAATATCGGATAAAATGTCTATATTTTCCCATGAAGATGATCCTGAAACTTGGTTGGATGATACAGAGCGTTGGTCTACTTTTGAAAATTGGCTAATTCAGCTAGTATCTTCTGAGGCTGAAATTGACTTAATTTAAAGTATTTTCTTATGGATCTTTGTTTATATATTTATCCATTAAATACGGATGATCGACTTAGATGGTATGATGGGAAGTGGAAACACTAAAGTCAGATTTATTTATAAGTCATAAACATATAATTACAGTGAATATATACAATTTGGAAAATAATGATTTTTGATCTAGAAATAAAACTACCTTGTTCATGTTGTGGTGCTGGGGAACAAGTTCGAGTTGCACAGTCAATAGTAAGTGGTGATTTGAGATGGTACGTATCTACAAATTGTACTGAATGTGGTCAATGTATGGAAGTAGATGGGTTGGGGCTTCCACCTCAAAATATTCGTAAACAAATACTTGATATATCTGGATCTTGGACGATTATGTTGAATGATGTGAAATCGATTCCAAGAGTTATTAAAATTTTAAGAGATCATCTATATATTAATACCAAAGATGCATTATTAGTTTTACGTATGCAAGAGAATAACGGGATATTTCAAGGTACAAGAACAGAGGGGATGTGGTTAGCTGATTTACTTAGAAAAGCAGGCGAAGTACCTTTACTTTTGCTTGTTACTTAACATTTCTCATTTATCTTGAATTTAATTTGCTAACATCATCCATCTGAAATAGAAACAAATCGAGTCTTGGACTTTGTAAAAATGGTACTTTCATTTTTATTTCACTTATTTAGGTTTTGTTTTTGAATAGTTCTGCTTGAATAATCGCGTCAGTATGTCTTTTAAAATCTACCTCATTTAGACCCTTCAAACCCAGTTTATAAATACCTTCTAACCCACAGACAAAAGCAATCAATCGCCAAGCAATATCATGACTATTCGTGTCAAATTGAAATTCCCCTTGAGTTTGACCTTCATCAATCATACGCACAATAGAGCAATGCCAATCTTGCATTGCAATATTATAGGCTAGTTTGATTTCTTGATCCTGATCAATTAAGACTTCGGCTTCATTCCATAGTCGTAAATAGGGCTGAATCTGCTCAATATTTTCGCATCCAAGTAATAATGAGAGACGTTGTAAATAATTTGTTGTATTAACTTGGCTTTCAATCTCATCAAGTTGCTGCATAAGCTTAATAAATGCTTCTGCTTTTAGGTGTGAGTTAGATGCAAAGTGATGGTGGACTTGTCCTGTTGATGTTTGAGCTTCAGTTGCAATACGGCGAACGGTCATCGCAGAGAAACCTTCGTGCAAGGCAACATGCATGGCTGCTTGTAGAATCATTTCACGACGTTGTTCTTTATTTAAATAAGCCATACTTTTCAGCGCCTTAGACGATAGTCACAAACACGAACAAAATAACGTATATTTTTAAATTGGACAAGTGTCCAATTCTGACTATAATAACGCCAACTTGAACGTATGTCCAATTTAGAGAAATTTATGTCTAGCAAGTGGTTAATTCTTGCAATCGTTGTATTGATTTATCTCCCTGTATCAATTGATGCAACTGTCCTCCATGTCGCAACACCGACTTTAATTGAGTCCCTTTCATTATCAGCCAATCAGTTACTTTGGATCATTGATATTTATTCTTTGGTTATGGCGGGGTTGATTTTACCTATGGGTGCGCTAGGTGATCGTATCGGTTTTAAAAAGCTCATGATCATTGGTGGTATCTTATTTGGTTTTGCTTCACTAGCAGCTGCATTTTCAACAACAGCATGGGCATTAATTGGTTCACGCGCATTGTTGGCAGTGGGCGCAGCCATGATTTTGCCTGCGACTCTATCTGCGGTTCGTAATACTTTTCTTGATGAAAGACAACGTAATTTCGCTCTAGGCATTTGGGCAACAGTTGGAGGCGGCGGTGCAGCCTTTGGTCCATTACTGGGTGGTTTTCTATTGGAGCATTTTCATTGGGGTTCTGTGTTTTTGATTAATGTTCCGATTGTGTTGGTCGTGTTGGCATTCGCAGCATTTGTAATTCCAAAACAATCAGGGCAGCCAAAGCAAAATCTAAATCTGTTGCAAGCGATTGTTTTGGTTGTCGCCATTTTGAGTATGATCTATGCGATTAAATCGGTGATGCATGGTTTTTCAATTTGGTCGGTTTTAATCTTCGCTGTTGGTTTCAGTTTATTGGTCGGATTCATCCGAAAACAATTAACATCTGTTTCCCCTATGATTGATATTAAATTGTTTAAACACCCTGTGATTGCGACAGGCGTGGTGATGGCAATTGTATCAATGATGGCCTTAGTCGGATTCGAGTTGCTGATTTCACAGGAATTACAATTTGTTTATCAGCTTTCACCGTTGGCAGCAGGGGCATTTATTTTACCCTTTATGATTGCGATCAGTTTGGGTGGTCCAATTGCCAGTATGCTGGTCAATCGTTTCGGTCTGCGCTCAGTTGCATCGCTTGGTATGTTGATGAGTGCTGTGGGTTTGTGGGGTTTGGCAAATACCGACTTTATGCAAGCGAAAATGCAGGTATGGAGTTGGATGGTGGTATTGGGTCTGAGTGTTGAAATTGCATTATTGGCTTCAACTTCTGCAATTATGTCCTCAGTTCCACCAAGTAAAGCAGCTGCCGCAGGTGCGATTGAAGGGATGGCTTACGAGCTAGGTGCAGGTTTGGGTATCGCATTTTTTGGTCTGATGTTGTCATGGTTCTATGCCAACTCGATTGTGATTCCAATCGATATACCGCATAACCTGTTGCAACAGGCGAGTAGTTCAATTGGAGAGGCGATTCAAGTGGCGAAACAGTTACAGCCAACAATTGCTGAACATTTGATTCAAGCAGCGAAACAGGCCTTTAGTCAATCGCATCGTTCAGTGCTGAATGTGGCTGCTTTATTGTTCTTGGTATTGGCAATATTTATTTGGTTTACATTGCCGAAGAGAGTCGTGGTTGTTGAAGAGAATAATGAATAAGAAGTTGAGGGAGACATTGAATGATCTCCCTCAAGAGTCTACTTAAAAGCCAAACACTTTTTTTAATGCTGCTAAAATTTCTTGGCTTCGATTTTTTTCAAAATTAGCGATGTCTTCCCATGCTAAATTAAACTCGGGATGAATATAATTTCTTTCTTTATAGCCTTTAATTTTATCTTGACTATAGTTTTCAGCTAGCCAGACTTCAGGATCTTTAGCTCTTTTTGCTATATTTTCACTTCCTTGTAGAAGTTGTAAATTATAAAGATTGTGTGCTTGATCTTTATAATTTGTAGGTAATGCCTTATTTTTAGTATTAAATTTTGATTTTGGATAGATATGGTCTATATGGAAAGTGGAATTTTTATAGTCTAAATGAGGATATAACAATTGTAGCACTGGTAAGGTAGCAGGATTACCATATTGTAAATAAAGCATATTTTCTACATCACTTTCCAAAATTTTTAGAGGTTTTTTAGAATGGATAGATAGTTTTTCATTAATCTCTTGAAAGCTATTTGAGTTTTTTATGATATCTGCAACGATTGTCAATGTATTATCTAAAGAGGTAGAAAAATAGCTTGTAATCTGTGCATTTCTGACAAATCGTAGCATTTCATCTTTATCTTCTTGCGTAATAGATGGTTTTTTATAAAAATAATAGGCAAGAGTGGATAATATATAAGCTGATGATAAACGTTTCCGATACCCAAATTCTTGTAATAATGTGATTGCCTTAAAAATTGCACTTGTTATTGAAGTCCAATTTGTTTCAATTTTATTGATATTGTTTTTGTTGAAATTTTTAAGTTGAAAAATATGGTTGCTTTCGGTCAATAGAAAACAAGTTTTTAAAACCTGATCTCTACTCATAAGATTAAAACCTTCTTCTTGAATCTCATCCACAAAACTATTCATCAGATCTCGAATATCAGAAGAAAAATTTGCAGTGAGTATAGACATGAGTAGATCAGAATAAGAAAGTTGTGTTCCACCACTATTGACACGGATAAAGATTTTAAGAACTTTATCAAGATTTTTTTCAGTTTCTTCAAAAAAAGAGATTAGGTTTTCTACACATAAAGCATTTTTTAGTTTTTCAAGAATGAAAGCTTCTCCAGTTGATAATTTATTATTGATTGTATATTCAAGTGGGCTTTTTATTTCTAATATTTCACCAACTTTAAACCAATAATTATTTTGATCTATGTCAGGAATAGATTTCGCTGTAAGAAATTCAAAATGATAATTATCATCTGGGTTATTATCATCAGGATGGTAACGTAAATTTAAATACAGTTTTTTTTCTTCAAAAGCATCTTGAGAGCTTTTCCATGCACCATGTCTACGTAGCGTTCTTGTTCCTTTTAACCCAATAAATAAAGATGTTAAACGTTGTTGTCCATCTAATACAATAGAAAGATCATCGGCATTGATTTTTTCAATATTAATTTTTTCATTATGCTTTTTTCTTGAATCATAATTTTCTACAAATTTATAAAGCTGAAAATTAAGTTTGTCAGAATTCTCTTGAATATCTTTGTTTGTTTCAATATCATTTTTTTTGAGTTTCCAAAAAAGAAATGAACCAATAGGATAACCTCTAAGAATGGAGTCAAAAAGATTTTCAATTTTTTTTTCATTAGTTCGGTTTAACCAAACGTATTCCCTTTGTATATCGGGAAGAAAATAGCTTTGATTTAATTCATTGATTACGTTCTTAATCGATGTATCTCTAAAATGCCCCATTTTTATTCCTGTGTAGCTTTAAATTAATTGGTGTAAATAAAATTTTATTGAGAGGTCAGTGTATTTCAATTTTAAAAGTAAAAACAGTATCAAACTCTTGGGTTAATCATTAATTCTATAGCCTAGATCTATTATTAGTTTAATCGCACAAATATTATGCTTAATTAGTTGATCAAATTATAAATGTGACACTATTTGATACTCGGTAAGGAATTCATATTAAGGTAAGTTAAACCCAAATTGGCGTAAGATATTGCACAGCTGAATCATTGGTAAACCCATCAACGTAGTTTGATCATCACCAACCATTTTTTCAAATAAACTAATCCCTAGGCTCTCACATTTAAAACTGCCCGCACAATGCAACGGCTGATCAATTTCGATGTAACGTTCAATTTCCGCCAATGTCAGTTGACGAAATTTCACTTGGTAATGCTCAACCAGTGTGGTTTCAAAGCCAGACTGTAAATGTTGAACACTGAGCGCCGTACTAAAAAACACAGTCTGACCCGAGTTTGCCTGTAATTGTTGAATGGCATTTTCAATACTCAAAGGCTTACCAATAAAGTCATACGGCGCGTGTTCACGCCAAGCGACTTGATCAGAACCAATCACAATCGCATTTGGATGTTGTTGTGCAATAACTTGCACTTTCTCAAAAGCGAGACGTTTAGCTAAATCATCGGCATGCAATTCACCCATTGCAGATTCATCAATATCGGGTGAAATGCAATGATAATCGAGCCTTAAACGATTCATTAAGTCTTTACGGGTTTGGCTGCTAGAAGCCAAAATCAGTTCAAACTGACTCATTAGACTGCATATTCCACAAGAATATTGAGCGGCACATAGTGCAAAACTGCATTATGGCAGGCATTCAGTTTAATCGGTGGGGCGTGACCTGCTTCATATGCTTCAACCCAGCGTGTGACACAGATACACCAAAAATCACCAGGTTTTAATCCAGGGAAACCCACTTCTGGCAAAGGTGTAATCAAGTCATTGCCTACTTTTTGTGAAAAACTTAAAAAATCTGAAGTCATTTGCGCGCACATAGTGTGCTGACCTAAGTCAGTGACCGCCGTGTGGCAGAAACCATTACGAAAATAGCCCGTGATCGGGTCAAAGCAACAGCTAGATAAAGGTTCGCCAAGAACATTTAAACGATTAATTTTTGGATCAGGATGAATAGACATAAGAATACAAAGATTTAATGACGATGATTATGATAATCAAAAGTGAAATTTTAGACAGCTTTTCTGCAAAAAAACTCACCTTTATTTCAGAGAATCATTTAAAATTGTGCCGTTTTTAAAATCAACTAGAGAGCCATCCATGAATTTTCAGCGCATGACTGACCTTGATTTAGCAGGTAAACGTGTTCTTATTCGTGAAGACTTAAACGTTCCTGTAAAAAATGGGAAAATTACCAGCGATGCACGTTTACGTGCTGCATTGCCAACCATTAAAGCGGCTTTAGAAAAAGGCGCTGCGGTGATGGTATTTTCTCATCTTGGTCGTCCTGTAGAGGGTGAGCCAAAACCAGAACAATCACTTGCACCTGTCGCTGCTTATTTAAGTAATGCTTTGGGTCAAGATGTTAAATTATTCACTGATTATTTAGATGGCGTTGAAGTTGAAGCGGGTCAAGTGGTATTACTTGAAAATGTACGTTTCAACCACGGCGAAAAGAAAAATAAAGAAGAGCTTGCACAAAAATATGCAGCGCTTTGCGATGTATTCGTTATGGATGCATTTGGTACTGCACACCGTGCAGAAGCGTCAACAGAAGGTGTCGCGCGTTTTGCTCAAGTTGCTGCTGCGGGCCCATTATTGGCTGCTGAATTAGATGCGCTAGGTCGTGCAATGCAAACACCTGAAAAACCAATGGTGGCAATTGTTGCAGGTTCTAAAGTATCAACTAAACTCGATGTATTAAATTCACTCTCTACACTTTGTGATCAATTGATCGTTGGTGGGGGGATCGCCAATACATTCTTAGCTGCTGCTGGTTTTAATGTTGGTAAATCACTTTACGAAGCTGATTTGATTGAGACTGCAAAACAAATTGCTGCAAAAGTAAGTGTTCCATTACCAACAGATGTAGTGGTTGCTGATGCAAGTCAAATTAACTTTGAAGACTTCTTAGGTTCTTTGGCAAATGCACAAGCCGTTGTGAAAAAAGTTGCAGATGTAACTGACACCGACATGATTTTAGATGTTGGTCCAGAAACAGCACAAGCATTTGCAGAAATTTTAAAATCTTCAAAAACAATCCTTTGGAATGGTCCAGTGGGTGTGTTTGAGGTGGATCAGTTTGGTGAAGGGACGAAGGCACTTTCATTGGCAATTGCTGAGTCAGCTGGTTTCTCAATTGCAGGAGGTGGTGATACTCTCGCAGCAATTGATAAATATGAAGTTGCAGATCAAATCGGTTATATCTCAACAGGTGGTGGCGCATTCTTGGAATTTGTAGAAGGCAAAACTTTACCTGCGGTCGCTGTACTGCTTGAGCGTGCTTAATAAAGATTTACCCTTTGATATATAACGAAAGATAAAAAAGGAGTCGATGCAAATCGGCTCTTTTTATTTTGTCATCAAAGTGTCATATATTTGCAATATAATTGTCATTAACTTAAGCAAGTAACTGTGGAAAGCCGTGATGAAATTGAAATTAACCCTTGCCGCTTTAATTATTGCTCCGATGATGCTAACAGCATGTGGAAAGAAAGAAGAAGCGAAAAATGTTGAACAGCAAGAACAAGTAGCTTCAGATGTATCAGCACCGACTACTCCAGAGCAACAAGCTGCGATTGCTGCAATTGATAAACCAGAATTACAAGAGACGAAAACTGCTGAAGTGGTAAGTCCTGCTTCAGAAGTAGCTGCGAGCGAAGCTCACTAAGCTGCAATAACTAAAAAAGCCGATATTGAATATCGGCTTTTTTGTATTTATGAATTGGCTTTACAATAAAAAGTCAAGGTTGTTTGATAATCATCATCTTTGGCTAGTAGAGATGCATTTTTACCCTTAATTGTTCCAATGACACCAGCAGCAGCCTCAACCAACTTTCCAGTTTGTTCATCGACTACACCTTTTAAAACCCCTTGATATGCCGTTTTTTCATCAACAACAATTGGGGATGTATTACGTGTGCAGGTTTTTTGCGCCGCACTAATCGCATTGTTTTTTGCAATCAGATTGGTTTTACCAACTCCTGTCACTTCATATTGATTGTTTTCTTTTTGAATGGCGAGGGTATTGGTTGGTGTTGATGCACATGCAGTAAGTCCAAGTGCCAAGCCACCTAATAAACTCATGATGAACGTTTTTTTCATTGCTTCTTCTCAAGTCGTGATCTAATTGTATTATTTGAACATATAATTTTTGATAGCCTTTGCAGCTTATGTACAGTTTATAGTGAGACTCTGTTAAATTTCTCAAATTACTAATTAAGCAGGGATTAAACGTGGTAGAAATCAGTTAGATTATGCTAATCTAAACAAATCCTTGTGTTAGTTAGATTCATGTCAATGACGGACTCAAATATAGAGACAATTCATCAAAATATCCATCAACGTCAATCTATTGGGCAATTAATTGAGCCAGCACCGAATACACAACAACTCGAAAAAGCGGTACAAGCAGCATTAACTGCACCTGATCATCATCGTTTAAAACCCACTCGATTTGTGATCATTACACCTGAGCAACGTGCAGCATTTGGTGAGCATTTGGCAAAAGCTTTAGCTGACTTAGGTGAAAGTGATCCTACACAATTAGAAAGAGCCAAACATCATCCATTTCGCGCACCACTCTTGGTTTTAGCACTTACGACAATTCAGGATCATCCGAAAGTCCCGCACTTCGAACAAATTTTAAGTACGGGTGCAGCCATTCAGAACTTTTTATTGTCTTTGCAAGCACAAGGTTTTGCAAGTATGTGGCGTTCTGGAGCCGTGGTAGAATCAAATTGGCTTAAACAACAGTTGGGCTTAAAAGAGCAAGATTTAATTTCAGGTATTATTTATATTGGAACAGCAGCGAAAGCGATTGCTCCTCGTGCAGAAATAGATCCCCAAGAATTTGTAAAAGTGTGGCAAGTAATTTAATAATCTTATTTGTGAATGATTAAAGAAAGAAATTGGTTTCAGGATAAAAAATGACAGCGTTAAAATTTAGTGATTTAGTTGAGCCTGTGGCAGTAGATCAAAAAACAGCATTAAGAATTACGGTATTGGGCGGTGGTAGTTTTGGTACAGCAATGGCGAATTTAGCCGTGCGTAATGGCTGCGATACCATGATTTGGATTCGTGATGCGGCTGTAGCAGAAGAAATTAACCAAACTCATATCAACAAACGTTATTTACCTGATTATCCATTAGAGCCTGCTTTACGTGCTGTTGCTGACCTAGAGTTAGCTGTGCGTGATCGAGATATTATTTTGGTCGCAATTCCTAGTCATTCATTTCGTGATGTTTTAAAACAAATTGCGCCGTTTATTACGGCTCAAGCGGTAGTTTCATTGACCAAAGGCATTGAAGCAAAAACGTTTAGTTTTATGAGTGAAATTATTCGAGATGAACTGCCAGAAGTCCCTTATGGTGTTTTATCAGGGCCTAATTTAGCAAAAGAAATTATGGCAGGCATGCCATCAGGAACAGTCATTGCAAGTGAATCGGAATTGGTTCGCTACGCGGTACAACATGCATTACATAGCGCATTGTTCCGTGTTTTTGGTAGTGATGATGTACACGGTGTGGAACTTGGTGGTGCATTAAAAAATATCTATGCGGTTGCCATGGGAATGGGGGCAGCTTATAACATTGGTGAAAATACCAAGAGTATGATTTTAACCCGTGCTTTGGCTGAAATGAGTCGTTTCGCCGTAAAGCAGGGTGCGAATCCTTTAACTTTCTTAGGGCTTTCTGGGGTAGGTGATTTATTTGCAACCTGTAATAGCCCATTAAGTCGTAACTATCAAATTGGTTTTGCACTCGGTTCAGGTAAAACACTTGATCAAGCAACTAAAGAATTAGGTCAAACAGCTGAAGGGATTAATACCATTGTTCAAGTGCGTGCCAAAGCACAAGAACTTGATGTGTATATGCCAATTACCAATGCTTTATATGAAGTCATTTTTGAAAATGCGCCACCAATGACGATTGCTTTATCATTGATGAAAAATGGTCATCGTAGTGATGTAGAATTTGTTTTACCGCACCATGAAGTCTAATCAAAAAACTGTCATCAATCATGGTTAAGATATAGGTATAAAAAATAAGGTCATTTTATGCAATTAACTTTAGTTCGTCACGGTGAAGCATCTCCAGCAATCAATGGCAATGATACACAACGTCCATTAACAGTGCGTGGGCATCAGCAAGCAGAGCAAACAGGGCATTTTTTAAAAGATGTCATTCAGCCTGAAATTTTTATTGTCAGCCCATTATTACGTGCCCAAGAAACTTTGGTACATATTAAGGCGCATTTTCACGGTATTCCTGTTTTAATTTGCGATAAAATTAAGCCTGATGATGATGCCAAAGATGCAATTGAGTGGTTATCAAAACTACCCTATGAATCTATTGCTGTGGTATGTCATATGAATGTTGTAGCACACATTGCAGAACAATTGACTCATGAGCGCTTTAATCCATTTGCATTAGCAGAAGTACGTATTTATGATCAAGCTGTGATTGCCAATGGCTTATCGACACAAAAGAATTGTTTTACACCAACATTATAATTTATATATCCGCGATAGGATAAGGGTACTGAACACCGATGCTGTATATATGGATGCCCGAAACCAATGGAACATGGTATTGGTCGGCTGGGGAAAATTGGTTGCAGGCACACAGCCTTGAACAATTGATTCAAGACTTACAAGCGCATAATGGGAAAGAAGCTGTGGTGTATTTCCCAAGCCGAAATGCGCAAGTGCTACAACAGCCTATGACAAAGGCACATTACAAGCAATTGGGGCAAGAAGGGGTTAAATATCTCTTAGAAGAATATGTCACTTTGCCGATTGATCACATGAAAGTGGTTCACCATTTTCAAAATGATCAGCTCAATGTGATGGGCGTTGCTCAATCTACAATTGAAACATGGCAGCATGCGCTTAGTCTTTTGCCCATCCAAATTGCAGCATTTCTACCTGATTTATTAATCTTGCCGACACCTGAAAAAAATCAGGTTGTTATTGTAAATCTCTATGATCATTTATTGATAAGAGAATCTGAATGGTCAGGTAACTCAGTCGATGATTTAGGTCTGTTCCTAGAGTTCCAAACACCTGAAACCCAGTATAAGTTGGCAAATCTCAATTCAAGCGAATTGGCGAGTGTTCTAGCGGCATCAAGCCAAGATCAATACACTGAATTTAGTTACCAATTTCAGCCATTGCTCAAAGCGAAACAACATCCTTTTAATGTTTTACCTAAATCAAAGAATGCAGAAGTTCAATGGTCAGGCTATTGGAAAGCTTCAGCATTGGTTTTATTCGCCGTGATTTTGGTTCAATTAGGTTATGATGCCTTACGTTGGTCTAAACTCAAAAAAGTTGCAGATCAGACAGCAGTTCAGGCTGTGGATCAATATAAATATTGGTTTGGTGAAAATAGTCGTGTCACGGAACAAAATATTAAAAGTCAGTTTGAAAGCCAACTACGCATGAGTCAGCTTGGTGATACACAGGCCCTTTCTCTGTTAAGCAGGGTTGGGCCGATTTTGATGCAAAAACAGATTATTGCGCAGCAAGTCAATTATGATGCTTCGACTTTGGCAATGTCTTTAAAAGCAAAATCTGCGGATGATTTACAAGGATTAACTCAACAACTAAACCAACAAGGTTTCCAAGCTGAATTGGGCAATGTCCAAGCGGATTCAGTTGGTGCGATTGGGGTGGTAAAAGTAAAATAATGAAAGCATTAACAAGTCTACAAAATAGTTTCGATCAGAAAATTGAAGCGCTAAATCAATATTTGCAGGGTTTGTCTGTACGTGAACGCGTAATGGTGATTTTTACGACGATCTTCTTGGTTGTTGTGATCATTGGCTTTGCCTTATGGAAAATGCATGCCTTGGCAGATCAACAGCAAAAACGTTTAAATGAATTGAAAGATTTAACGGTTTGGATGCAAAGTAATGCTGCAACGATGAAACCTGCCAATGATCTTGAACTATCTGCAGCAGATAAAATTCAACGTACAGCACAACAACAAGGTTTAGCAGTTTCTTCACAGCAAAATGGCGATCAAATACAACTTGTTGCTGAACACCAAAATTATGCTGTGCTTGCAAACTTTTTAATGCAACTATCGCAGATGGGATTAAGCATCCAAAAAATGGACATGGTCTCAAGCAATAACCAAATCAAGTTAACCGCAACCGTTCAATGATGAAGTCACGTATATGAATGAACGTAATGATGGAATTATTAGTTTTGAATCACTTTAATAATGGTTTGTCCATGCTTCGACTGCACATCTAAAACAGAATGAATTTTTTCGAGACGAATTTTCATACTGCGTAAGCCAATATTGACGTTGGTTTTATTAACCTCTTCAACATTAAACCCGATACCATCATCTTCAATTTCTAAAATGATTTGTTTGAGATCGGAAAAATATAAACGAATGAAGACCTTTTTTGCATAACTATGTTTGATTACATTGGTTAACGCTTCTTCGGTAATTCTTAATAACGTTAAACATTCCAATGCACTCGGTTGAGCGTGCCAGATTTCGGCAAAGTCCCAAACAGATTGAATCCCTAATTCATTGAAAATTTGACTAAATCTATGTCTAATCGGTGCTCCCCATAAAATGGGAGTTTGGGGAATTTCACTGGCGATACTTGAACCACTATCAATAACTTCTCGAAGATCATCTCGCAAAAGTTTCAGGATGGATAAGAAATGCTGGTTATCAAAATTTTCCTTACTTTGGCTAATAACGCCAATAGAGCGGACGAGGGAGCTGCCTAAAATATCATGTAAGTCATGAGAAAATTGCAATCGCTCCTGATGTCGAATTTTTTCCAATTCAATTTGATGAATATTCAGAATATCTTTTATATTGCTAATAATTAATAAGGTTGAAAAAATCAGCACAACAAAGAAAAAACAAAGTTGTATTTGAAACCAATCATGGTCTGAGTGAATTGTTTGGAAAGTGATATTCTGATCTATGATCGGTAAAATAACCACTAAACCTGAGAGTAAGAAAAGAATTTTTATTGACTGGTCTACAAGATTGTTCGCATTTTTAGATAAGATTTTTGGGAGCTTCAGGCAGACAATACTGGTGGAGAAAAAGAAAGAAACGACCAATATAAACTCTAGTTTTGTCTTTACATATGAAAAATAAAATAAGGTGGGTATAAAAATACTGGTCAAAATCAGGCCAAATTTGGAAGAAATAGGGCTGTTAAATTTATATAGAATGGATTGTGAAAATGAAAAAAATATAGCCAAATACATCAGGCTGAAAGTAAAAATCCAATGTGGTATTTGGGGGATTGGTGTTAAATGTAAAATTAAGAGTGTACCCCCTGACGTCACGAGGAAAAGGGATAACCAAAAAATTGATAATGGTAGATATCTTCTTAATACCGTTGTAAGTAAGATAGTACCGAATATAATGATGAATATTGGAATAAAAAGATTAAATAAATTTTGGATAATAGACATTTTTATGAATTCTTTGCTGAATTTATTAAAATAAACCGAATGAATATGCAATTTTTATCGCTTTAGAGCGGCTATCAACGGCTAGTTTGCTATAAATATTGCGTAAATGTGCTTCTATTGTATAGCGTGATAGCCCTAACTCATCAGCTATATCCTGATTATTGAGACCTTGAGTAACAAACTCTAATATTTCTAATTCTCTACATGATAAATTTTCAGGAGAGTTTTTTATTTTTTGTGGCTTTTTTACCATATTCGCCAAAATAATTTGTGCTAGAAAGGGATCTATTGGTGTACCTCCTTTTAGTATTTGTTTGATCGACATCAATACTTCAAAATCATCACGTTCTTTAAGCAGATATCCAGTTGCACCTGCTTGTATTGCTTTGAATATTGCATCTCTTGTACTCCAAGCAGATATTACCAAAATTGGTACATTGGGATTTTTTTGGCGTAATATTCGTATAAGCTTGGTGCCATTTCCATCAGGTAAGCCGAGATCAACTAATGCAAAAGCAATATTTTGTGATTTTACTGCTGCAATCGATTTGCCTAAAGTATCTGAGGAAATTAAATCACTATTTTTATAGTTAACCTCTATTAATAATTTTTTTAATCTATTTTGAATAATATGGTCATCTTCAACGATTAAAACAGGTCTTGGTAGGTCGAATGTGGAAATGTGTGTTTCTAAATGTGCTTCTTTTTCTATTGTTTGTTCAATCATAATAATTATCAAGTTGTGAAGCTATGTTCAATTATAAACAGCCTTTATGTATTTTCTACTTTTTTTGTCAGATAATTGGATTAAATGGTTTTTTATTTTAGTTTGATATTTAATTCATAATAAATAGATATGTTAAAAATATTAACTAAACATTTTTCCTAGATTGTCATATCTTTAGTTTCTTGGGGTTAAAAATGAATCGTACATAGTTTATCGGAGCTTGTTGATTTAAAGATTAGGCAATCTGCGCTAACGAATTAAGTTGATCATAATACATAGCTTGAAACCGAAATGAAGATATATTCAATCAGGCTATGTAACTTTTTTGATTGAACCAATCTACCCGATTTTGTGTAGCCAGTTCACATCGGTCAAAGCATTATTGTATAAATTTTCCAGCCATACCAATGAGTGCTTTAAAATTTGTTGCTTCGAGTCGTGCAGTATAACGAATAGACAAATACCACACTCTTGTCACTGTGATGAATTGTATCTTTAGGTATATCAAGCCCATTGAGTGCTTGCTCAAACCTACCCAAAACCATGTTTATTCTCCGTATCGATATTTTTCATCCTATGATTGCGCGTAAAAAGACATCAATGATAAGTACTGTAAAACCTAGCCTGAATTGGTTTGAATATCGGTGAAATCAGCAGCTCTGAGCAGTATCGCTTCGCAAGGTTTGGAGACGTTGAAATTACGTTTAACCAAATCATCTGCTTGCTTTGGATCACAACAGCGATGTGTTGTACGTTTATTCTTTCCACGCGATAATCTCCAGCACTTTATTGGGCTAATAGATGCTATATTTCATTGGTTTTTGTTGATCTAATGCTTTTGATAGCATATTCGAAGTGACTCAGGTGTACAGCCAATTTTAGGTGCAATGGCTATCACTGTTGCCCAAGTCGAGGGGCGTTTAATTGAAGGAACTAAGCTGATCCAAGTTTAGTTCCTTTTTTGTATTATCAAAAATGCATGTGGATAAATCACAGATAAGTCCACTTAGATTAAAAATCCTAATAAAACCAGAAAATTGTTTAATCATGAAGCACTAAAGCCAAGACTCTACAAAATAAGCCTGTGTCAAGCATGGTGTTTTGTTGAGCCTATGCCTATAATACGGCTACTTGAAAAATCAGTAGACTGTGATTGGTATGTTATATTCATTGGCTCGCCCTTTGTTGTTTACTTTAGCACCAGAGCGTGCACATGAACTCACACTTTCTATGCTCGATACAGCGCATAAATTCGGATTAATGCATCAAAAAACTGCACATAAACCCGTAAGTTGTATGGGGATTGAGTTTCCAAACCCTGTTGGTCTTGCGGCTGGTTTAGATAAAAATGGTGCGCATATTGATGCTTTAGCTGCTTTAGGTTTTGGCTTTATTGAAATTGGTACCATTACACCACGTCCACAAGCAGGTAATCCTCAACCACGTTTATTTCGTATCCCTGAAGCAAAAGCAATTATTAACCGCATGGGATTTAACAATGACGGTGTTGATCAACTGATTGAAAATGTCAAAGCTGCTCAGTTTAAAGGTATTCTAGGGATTAATATCGGTAAAAATGCAGATACTGCGGTTGAAGATGCTGTTTCTGATTATTTGATTTGCTTAGAAAAAGTCTATAACTACGCTTCTTATATCACTGTTAATATTTCTTCACCCAATACCAAAAATTTACGTAGTTTACAAAGTGGTGATGCACTTACAGAGTTATTACAAACTTTGAAACAACGTCAACTAGAACTTGCTAAAGAAAATAATCATTATGTTCCTTTAGTTCTTAAAGTTGCGCCAGATTTAACGCCAGAAGATATTACATTTATTGCCAAACAATTATTAAAATTTAAGATTGATGGCTTGATTGTTACCAACACAACACTGGGGCGGGAAGGTGTTGAAAACCTACCGAATGGCAATGAAGCAGGCGGTTTATCAGGTGCACCAGTTTTTGAAAAAAGTACTGAGTGTTTACGTCAGTTTGCCGATGTTTTAGATGGGCAGATTCCTTTAATTGGCGTTGGTGGCATTTTGTCTGGCAATCAAGCAGTCGTAAAACAGGAAGCGGGTGCAAGTTTGGTTCAAATCTATAGCGGACTTATTTATACAGGTCCAACACTTATAAAAGATTGTGTTAATGCGATGACAGTGTGAAATGAACACGCTTGATATCATCATCCTGATCATCTTGCTCATTGGAGGGCTGAACGGTTTGCGTCAAGGATTTATAAAAGCCTTTGCGAACTTGATCGGGTGGATATTCGCATTGGTCATCGGGGCAAAATACGCGGTCATATGGGCACCTGCCATGAGCAGTTTGAGCCAAGACCCCGTTGTGCAAAAAATTGCAGCTTTTGCTTTTATCGTATTAGTGATTGTGATTTGTACTTGGATTATCACCGCTTTACTGAATGGACTCTTGAAAAGCTTAAGGTTGGGCCCATTAAACCGTTTAGCAGGCGGTGCATTTGGTTCGTTAAAAGGTTTGTTAATTGTCTTGATCGCAATGCAGGGTGTTGGTCCTTGGGTGAATAGTTCACCACATTGGAAGCAGTCAAAGTTTGTACAAGTTTTATTGCCTTATGCGCCTTTGGCAACCGAATTATCCAAAGATGCTGCGAATGAAGCGATACATCAAATGACATCTGAAGGTGCGTTATTACATCGCCCTTCAACTGAAATGGATGAGTCAGAACGTGCTTCAGTAGATCAACGTTCTGATCATTCAACGAAAAATCCTTTTTATTAATTGGGGTTAAACCCTGTTCCTAGCTTGTCGCGAGGTTGCTATGTGTGGAGTTGTTGGGATTGCCGGTAAATCGCCAGTAAACCAAATGTTATTTGATGCTTTAACGATGTTGCAACATCGAGGACAAGATGCAGCAGGGATCGTAACTTGCCATCAAGGACGTTTATTCCTCCGCAAAGATAATGGTATGGTGCGAGATGTATTCCATACCCGTCACATGCGTGCTTTGCTTGGTAACTATGGTATTGGGCATGTTCGTTACCCAACAGCTGGTTCATCTAGTAGTGCAGAAGCTCAACCCTTTTATGTGAACTCTCCCTACGGTATTACGCTTGCGCATAATGGTAACTTAACCAATGCTGCAGAAATTCATGATGACCTGTTCACAACAGATTTACGTCATATGAATACGGATTCTGATTCTGAAGTTCTACTTAATGTCTTTGCACATGAATTACAGAAAATTGGTACTTTGAATCCAACGCCAGAAGATATTTTTCACACTGTATCTCGTGTTCATGAACGTTGTAAGGGTGCGTATGGCGTTGTTGCCATGATTACAGGTCATGGTCTTGTTGGTTTCCGTGATCCAAACGGTATTCGCCCTTTAGTTTATGGTTCTAGAGAAACTGAGCAAGGGATCGAATATATTATTGCGTCTGAGTCTGTTGCAATTACAGCACTTGGATTTAAAGTTGAGCGTGATATTGCACCAGGCGAAGCGGTTTTCATTAACTCTAATGGTGAATTATTTACGAAACAATGCGCAGTAAATCCTGAATATCGTCCATGTATTTTTGAATATGTGTACTTTGCTCGCCCAGATGCAACGATTGACGGTATTTCAGTTTATAAAGCCCGTTTAAAAATGGGTGAGAAACTTGCCTACAAGATTTTAAAAGAATGGGGTGAGGAACACGATATTGATGTCGTTATTCCGATTCCAGATACCAGTCGTACTTCTGCATTAGAGTTGGCAAATATTTTAGGTGTAAAATTCCGTGAAGGTTTTATGAAAAACCGTTATATCGGACGTACCTTCATTATGCCAGGTCAACAGCAGCGTAAAAAATCAGTTCGTCAAAAATTGAACCCAGTAGAACTTGAGTTTAAAGACAAAAATGTTCTATTGGTTGATGATTCAATTGTACGTGGCACAACGTGTAACGAAATTATCCAAATGGCACGTGATTCAGGTGCGAAGAAAGTGTTCTTTGCTTCAGCTGCACCTATGGTGAAATATCCAAACGTGTATGGTATCGATATGCCAGCAAAATCTGAATTAATTGCTTCAGATCGTACAGTTGAAGAAATTCGTGAGATTATTGGTGCAGATCGTTTAGTTTTCCAAGATTTGGAAGATCTAAAGAATGCAGTGCGTACCAGCAAAGTACCTGATTTAAGAGAATTTGATTGTTCTGTATTTGACGGGATCTATGTTGCCGGTGGGATTGATAGTGACTATCTCAAAAAGCTTGAACAAAAGCGTAATGACTCAGCAAAAAAGAAAGCAGATGGTTATATTGATGTAAACATTGATGCTTC
Organism: Acinetobacter sp. ANC 4805; assembly: GCF_022549495.1. GTDB lineage: Bacteria > Pseudomonadota > Gammaproteobacteria > Pseudomonadales > Moraxellaceae > Acinetobacter. The sequence continues at coordinate 8,974 of NZ_JAKZGD010000012.1, read as the reverse complement.
TTCTGTTGATTTAACGGGTATTAAAGAAGAGTAATCATTTTAATCTGTAGAAAAGCGGGAAATTCCCGCTTTTTTATTTTATGATACTTAAGGCTTCAAAGCCTCTAATATCAACAATGTAATCGGGAAAATTTACATTGAAAGAAATGAGCCATTATTTAATTGAAAATAAGAATATTGCATGGTCGGTAAGTTTCTGCTTGCTTGCAATGTTGTCGACTGTTTTTATTCTCAATTTGATTTTGGGTCTCGTTGTTCATTTCTTTGATTATACTCAACCCATTTGGTGGCATGTTCTTAGTCCATATTTCATCTTTCTTTTATTCTTTGTGATGATTTGGTCGGTTGGTGCTGAGCTGTATGTTTTGCGTGAGGGTGGTCATTCACTGGCAAAACAATTAAAAGCACGACGTCTCGTTTTTGATGAAAGCACGCCTGAAGAAAGTACTGCATTAAAAGTCGTAGAGCAGGTTGCCCAAAGTTTTAAAATAGATACACCCGCTGTTTATGTACTTCCAGATGAAGTGGGGGTCAATGCTTTAACAGCAGGCTTCAAATCTCAAGATATTGTCATTATTTTAACGTGGGGTGCTTTACAAAATTTGGATGAATTAGAGCTTTATGGTTTATTGAGCTATGAATTTAATCAAATTTTATCTGGTGAAGCTGTAGAAAACACCAAATTAAAAATCTTGTACAGTGGTTTAACCACTTTTAGCCAATGGGGCAGTAAGTTAGCACAAGCAGGATATAATCCTTACGCAACGTCTTATCGAAACAAATTCGAAACGATTTTTGTTGCGATTGGCGGTGTTATTTGGTTGGCAGGTAGCTTAGGTATTCTCATTACACGGTTGATTAAATATTTAACTTTGAGTGGTCGAACCTTTCGTAATGATCTAAAAACTATGCGTTTAATGAACAATAATGCCAATATCCAAACCTTATTGCGTATTTATGTACATCATTCAGGCTCACAAATTCATAGTGCTTATTCAGAATCAATTTCACATATGTGTTTTGCAAATTCACTCAGCCCACAAAGCTGGATGAATATTCATCCGAGTATTAAAGACAGGATCTATGAGCTGAATCCAACCTTATTACAAGATTTGCAATTAGAGAACCTGAGAAAATTACGTAACCGACCTTTATTCAGTTTGTTTCGCTCTTTGGAAGAGGAAATGACGGATATGACCCTACCTTGGAGTTCACCACAACCCTTACCGTTGTTACGCTTATCGCCAATTAGTTTTGCCTTAAATGATGCAATTAAACCTTTAAATTCTGAAATGCGGAAAAATAAAAAACGCCCAGAATTGATACAAAGAGCGATGCAAACAGCAACAGGTTCGAGAGAGGTGATGGTCGCGATTTTGATGATTCGTCAATATCGTGAATTTATTCCTCAAGATGCTGCGGTCAGCCATGCAATTGTTGATTCATTATTGCATTTGGATGGTCGAATCCATGTGCAAATCTTCCATGATGCTTGTAAAAATATTGGGCATATGCCGACGAGTATTGCACGTCAATTTTTGACTAAGTTAGCATCTATTATTCAAGAGGATGGCGAGGTTGGCTTACTCGATGCATTACTTTTGGAGCGGGTAAAGCGTGAGTTAAATCTTATGCCTGCGCATTTGCCAACCTCATTTGAAGATGTGAAATCGCAAATTGTACATTTGATTGACGCGTTATTGCATGTACAACAAATCAATAGCCCGAATCAGCTTGAGGTTCGTGAGCGTATTTTACTACAAATTTTAGCACCTGAAGAAATGCGAATCTATGCAGACATTTCAGATGAACCACTTGATTTAGCAGAAATTTTAAACGATGTCTCTGGATTGTTATTGCGAGATCGTCTAAATATTTTAGCGATTGCAGAACGATGTTTATGGAGTGATCGGATTATTACCCAAGATGAATTGGATGTCTTGGAGTTGCTATATTGGCGTTTAGGTTTTGATACGCGTGAAGTGGTTGAACAAATGCAAAAGAAAAATAGTTTGATGATTATTTAAATATTGATTTTATAGGGTTGCTGCCAAGCAAATGGTAAAAAACGTTACGTGACGATCACATAAAATTGCTTAATTTCAAGGTAAGCTTGCCTTTTTATTTTATTCTTGTATTACGTGTTTTTGAGTAAGTTATGCAATATATTGAAATTTTTAAGGCTTTATTTTTAGGATTTATTGAGGGTCTCACCGAATTTTTACCTATTTCAAGTACAGGTCATTTGATTTTATTTGGTCATATGATTGATTTCCATTCCGATGATGGTCGAGTGTTTGAGGTAGTCATTCAGCTTGGTGCAATTTTGGCTGTATATTGGTTATATCGCCAAAAGATTTTTGATTTAGTTAAAGGTTTTTTTAGTGGCGATTCAGCAGCCCGTCATTTTGCTTTCAGTGTTTTAATTGCATTTTTCCCAGCTGTGATTATTGGGATATTCGCAGTCGACTTTATTAAAAGTGTATTATTTAGCCCACTTGTGGTGGCAATTGCGCTCATTGTTGGTGGCTTAGTGATTTTTTGGGTGGAAGCGAAGAATTTTGAGCATAAAACGACAGATGCGACCCAAATTACGTATAAGCAAGCCTTTCTAGTTGGCTGTGCGCAATGTATCGCGATGATTCCTGGAACTTCACGATCAGGTGCAACCATTGTTGGAGGAATGTTTACAGGTTTATCACGTAAAGCAGCGACAGAATTTTCTTTCTTCCTTGCGATGCCGACAATGTTTGGGGCTGCAACCTTTGATTTGATTCGAAATGCTGACGTGCTGACACAAGACAATATGTTGAATATTGGGGTCGGTTTTGTGGCTGCCTTTATTTCTGCATTATTGGTGGTCAGTGCATTGGTCAAATTTGTTGAACGTCATACCTTACGTGTATTTGCTTGGTATCGGATTGTACTAGGTATTATTCTATTATTTATTTTTCTATAAAAATCAAATCTCCCTTTTAGAAAAATTACTAAAAGGGAGCGATTCTAAGTTAAAATCTTTTTCCTTTATTTCCCTTTTGATCTTTAGAATTGGTTCGATAGCAAGATGACAATAGCTAAAATGAATGCCCGAGATTTAATTGTTGATTTACTTTTAGGGTTACAGGGTCGAGAGATCTCGATTAAACAAATTATTATCGCAGCGAAGCTTTTTGAGATTAGTGAAAATAGTATTCGTGTCGCTGTAACTCGTTTATCTAGTGATGGTGTGATTGAGGCGATAGAACGTGGTGTGTATCAATTCACGGCTAAATCACATGAGTGGGCTGATGTGATGTTGAATCGTAAAAATGGAATTAAGCAAACTAAACAATGGGAACAGCAATACTTAGCGGTTTTTACAGGAGAGTTAGGGCGGGTTGATCGTACAGCTTTAAACCGCAGAGAAAGAGCCTTAAAACATTTTGGCTTCAAAGAGTTGGAGCAGGGGATTTATATTCGTCCTGACAATTTAGCAATTTCATTTAATGATATCTTTTTAGCATTACAAGCTTCTGGTTTAGAGCAAAGTGCTAAAATTTGCCAAATTAGCCATTTTGATGAAACAACTTTAGCGAATATTCCTGAGTTGTGGTCAACTCAAACTTTAAACCAAAACTATAAGAAATATAGTCAAATGATTCAAGAATGGTTAGAAACAGTTGAACAATTGACTTTAGATAACGCAGCAAAAGAATCTTTATTGCTTGGTCGTCAAACGATTTCCTTATTGATGAATGATCCGTTGTTACCTGAAGACTTTGTCGATGTACAATTGCGAGAACAATTTGCTCTGAGTGTTCAACAATTGGATCAGACAGGGTTAGAGTTATGGCAAAGGTTTTATGGCGTAAATTTGACCTAATATTACCAAAAATCTATTTTTAATCTATTGATAGAAATATTACTTAATTTAAAATAAAAATTAGATTTATGTATTTTATAAAAATAGTCATGGGTAAGAATATGAATACACGCACAGCAATCAGTGATTTATTCACACGTGAAGAAATCACTGAGTTGACAGCAAAGTCCGATTTACATGGAACTTGGGCTGTTTTTTCAACTTGGGCGGTGATTGGTGGAACTTTCGCTGCTGTTGCAGGTTTTTGGGAATATTTACCGAATTGGGGTAAATTATTGTTGTGTATCGTGGCTTTAGTCATTTTGGCAGGTCGTCAATTGGCATTGGCTATTATCATGCATGATGCTTCACACCAAAGTTTATTTAAAACCAAATGGCTCAATGATATTGCAACGGATTGGCTCTGCGCCCGCCCGATTTGGAATGATTTAAAAAAATATCGCGCGCATCACTTACGTCATCATAGTAAGACTTCTACTGTGGATGATCCTGATTTGTCGCTTGTTGAAGGTTTTCCAACCTCAAAAAAATCGTTGATGCGTAAATTCTTTCGTGATGTTTCAGGGGTAACAGGCTTAAAATTTGCACTTGGACGTGTGCTAATGGATGTTGAGAAAATGGAATGGACGGTGTCAAATGACCGTCGTTGGATTTCTCAAGAGGGGCGTCATTGGACAGATTATCCCAAAACATTCTTAAAAAATAGTGGTGGTGCGATTGCAACTAATGCTGCTTTATTTTCAGTATTGTGGGCAGCGGGTCATCCTAAACTGTATGCACTTTGGGTATTGGCATATTTAACGCCTTTTCCATTGTTATTACGTATTCGTTCTATGGCTGAACATGCGGGTATGCCAACTAGTCATAGTGCTTTAACCAATACACGTACCACAAAGGCTGGTTATCTTGCCCGTGCTTTAGTTGCGCCTATCCATGTCAATTACCATAAAGAACATCATTTGATGGCAACAGTTCCATATTTTAAATTGCCTAAAATGCATCAAATGTTGCTTGAGCGTGGGCATGTGCCTGAGCCACCAACGTATTGGCAAGTTTTGAATGAACTTTCAGATCAAGCTGATTGAAGTCCTATTTAGAGATTCTACTCTCAATCTAAAAAATATAGCGTAATAAATGAGGAATGGATATGGCACTAAGTAAGCATGAAATCATTGAATTTTTAGCTCAAGAATTTCCACAAGCACTTGAAAAAACGAGTATTGAAGAAATAAGTCCGAAAGGGGCACAGTTGCTTTATAAAATTGATCAGAATGATTTACGCCCAGGGCAAACGGTATCAGGTCCAACTTTAATGCTCGTTGCCGATTTTGCGCTTTATGTTGCGATTATGGGACATCTAGGCTTAATTGCCATGGCTGTGACCACCAATATGACGATTAACTTTTTCCGTAAGCCAAATGGAAATCAAGATATTAAAGCAGTGTGTAAGTTAATTAAAGTCGGTAAAACATTGGTGACAGGCGAGGTGTGGTTGTACTCGCTTGATGATGATGAGCCTGTAGCACATGTGATTGGGACTTATGCATTACCACAAAAGGGATAAGTTTTGAAAATTTATTGAGAAAAACACTTAAAAATCATAACAACATTTAAGTATGCGAAAGAGTAAGAACATGCTAAAACTAAATCTGTTCAAATTTATTTGTTCTTACTATTTTCGATTGATATGACACTACCGCCAGACTTAACACCTTTATCGCAAATTGAGTCAAATCAAGAACATATTTTAGCGATTAAACGTAATGATTTACTGCCTTTGCTCAACGATACACATCGTTTGAATAGCTATGCTGATCATTTAGTACAAGCACAGTGTGTTTTGCTAAAGGGTGTTGATCCAAAGCTGAATCAGCAACTAAGTGATGTGATTACTCAGATTATTCAGCAATTATCTGCTTCAAAAAAGTACCTAGGCGGTCGCCGTTTTAATGCTTTGCAGAAATGGTTAGGTATTGATGTTGAATACGATGCGGGACAAATTAAATATGTCAAAGATTTAGACCATTTAATCAGTGAAGCAAATCATTTAAGCCAAAGATTGCAAATCGAAATTCAGAAGTCACAATCACGCTTACAGCAAGTATTGGGTTTAAGAACGCAAATGGCTGCTTATATTCAGGCAGCTGATGAATTTTTAGCTGAATATCCCCAATTTAGTAAGCAACCAGCACTTGATCATTTTGTAGAACGCCTTTCGAAAAAAATAAATACTTTGCAGACCTTACAGACCAGTAATGATATTGCGATGAAACAAATGCAGTTATCACAAAATTTATCTTTTAGTCTTCTTGACCGTTTTAAAGAAGCACAGCAGGTATTGATTCCGGCATGGCAATATCATTTAGAACAAAGTCGTGAGTCGCACTCGATGGCTAGACTAGATCAACTAGATAAAAGCCGAGAAGAATTAATTCAAAATTTGAAAAAATCATTACAGAAATAAGAGGGAAAGAAGATGTCAGATTCGGAACTTAGCAAGCGCTCAAATGAGCTTGAACTCAAGCAAGAGCAGCGTTTTGAGCAACTAAATTTAAAAGAATTAGGTTTGCAGCCTCAAGACTTTGCTGAAGTCATGGACGCACATCAAGAACTTGCAGAAATAAGTACCACTGCGGTAGCTGAATACGGTAAAAATATTGCCAATAAGACTTCAACCTATACCGATGAATTGTTGAATCTTGTTCAAAATAAAGATTTGGATGTGACAGGGCAAAAACTCAATGAAGTGGTACAAGTTGCTCAGCAATTGAATACCTCTAGTATTCTTAATAAATCCAAAAACTCAGGTTTCTTGGGTGGGTTACTGAGTAAATTTAAGGGCGCAAAACAAAGTTTCGATCAACATTTTAATACCACCAAAGAACAAATTGATGTCTTGGTCAAAGAGATTGAAAGCTCACAGTCAGGTCTCAAAGCACGTGTGGGGACATTAGATAAAATGTTTGGTGCAGTGCAAGATGAATACAAACAACTCGGTGTTTATATCGCTGCGGGACAATTGAAACAGCAAGACATTCAGCAAAAAATTTCAACACTAACGGCTCAAGAGCAAGATCAGCAAACCACACAACAGATTTATGATTTAAATCATATTGCCAATAATCTTGAAAAGAGAGTCAGTGATCTACATGTTTTACAACAGTCTGCTATGCAAACTTTGCCGATGATTCGGATTATTCAGTCCAATAATTTGATGTTGGTGGATAAATTTTATGCCATTAAAAATATTACCTTACCTGCATGGAAGAATCAGATTAGTTTGGCAATCTCATTACAAGAGCAAAAAAATAGTGTACAGCTTGCCAAAGCGATTGATGACACCACCAATGAATTATTGCGCCGCAATGCTGAATTGTTGCATCAGAATTCGGTTGACACTGCTAAAGCCAATCAACGTTCTGTGATTGATGTTGAGACCCTTGAACATGTGCAAAATACCCTCATTAAAACAGTAAATGATGTGATTCAAATTCAGAAAGAAGGGATGCAAAAACGTGCGGAAGCCACCACGCGCTTACGTGCTTTGCAAGAGAATTTGAATCATTTAGTGCTTGAGCATAGCCAACCACCTAAATCTTGATATTGCTAATTTTTGAAGGAAAGATCATTGTCACCCATAGACGATTTTAGTGTACAACCTATTGATCAACGTTTGGATGTTTTAAAAAAGCGTCAGCGGCACCTCATGATTTGGTTTATTTTGACCTGTACTTTGGTTGTTGTCACAGTTGCATCTTTGGTTTGGCAGAAAGAATTTATCTATCGTTTCTTTGATCTTTCCACGCATGTTCAGGCATTAGATTTGCCTTATCATGTTCAAGAGTTGGTGCCATTTAAACAGCCAGTCGATTATTTTTTTAATTTACTGTCATGGTTTGGTTGGTTGTTTCTAAAAATCTTTGTTTCATTGATTGGGGCTTTTGTGTTGGTTGGTTGGGTGAAAAAGTTTAAGTTTTTTCAACAACGTTTTCAGGCATGGTCACAACGAATCTTGGCTTGGGTGATTGCTTTTATTCTGCTTTGGTCGGGTCTAAGTTACCTGCAATATAACTGGAAAGATGAAACAGAGCAGGCTTATCAGCAATGGATGAGTTATCAAAATAATATTGTTGAAAGTCAGATTGCACAGGACTTACAACAAGCTAACATTTCAGCAAATGAAAAGGCTTATGTCTTGGCACAAGTCGCATTGCTGCATCAGCCAGTTGATCGTAACACTGCGAATATCTATGTGAACCAGTTGATTAACTCAGAAAAAAGTAATCCAGTTCAATTTAAACAATATGATTTTAAGCCTGAGCAATTATGGGTCATGCAGCAACAGCTCTACGGTAAAAGTATCACCTCAATTACACAACCTTTAGATCTCCGTGCGCAGCAAGCCGAGCGTATTTCTCAGATTGTGAAGGTGATTTTATGTGGATTGATGATAGTGGCTGTTGCTTTAAGTACAGTTTTATATGTGCTTGCCAAAAGCTTTAAAAATCGTCGTGTTCGAATTATCCAAAAATTGGATGCTTCATAAATTAATGTTCGGTTTATCCGATTATTTTCATAAAAACATACTGTTTTACCTATTTAATAATTTTGCGTAGCATAGCCGTATTGAAAGAATTTAACTGATTAGACTACTGAGTATTTGGAGAAATATATGTTAGATCAAAATATTAAAACGCAATTAAAAGCTGACTTAGAACGTTTAGAAAGTCCAATCGAGTTGGTCGCTGCTTTAGATGACTCGGACAAAGCTGCAAAAATCAAAGAACTTGTAACTGAGATTGCAGAACTTTCTGATCAAGTCACGGCACGTTTTGATGGTTTAAATACTCGTCGTCCAAGTTTTGGTGTGGCTAAAGCAGGCGAACAACCGCGTGTGTTCTTTGCTGGTTTGCCAATGGGACATGAGTTCACTTCTTTGATCTTGGCATTATTACAAGTGTCAGGTTATGCCCCTAAAGTCTCTGATGAGGTGTTAAATCAGATCAAAGGCTTAAACTTAAAATCAAACTTTGATGTGTTTGTATCATTGAGCTGCCATAACTGTCCAGATGTGGTTCAAGCATTGAACTTGATTGCAATCTACAATCCAAA
>NZ_JAKZGD010000011.1 GCF_022549495.1 Acinetobacter sp. ANC 4805 | reverse complement strand
CGAAACAGAAGAAAACGATTTGGTTTAAGGATGAATTTAATTGCTGGGCTGATTAACTGGATGAGTCAAAATTAACTTTCGCAAGAGATCTAATATTGATGCCTGATATACTAATTTCTTCCACACCTACATTAGCCTGATTATTAATGATTGCAGTTAAAACCACTGAGTTAAGATCACCAATTAATATTTCATCTGATATAAGTTCTAATTTTGGCAACCTAATAATTTCATCATCACTCATACTATCTGAAATATCATTAAGTATTTTTGATAGATCACTAGGTTCTTTACTTATATCCAATTGAATAGAATCAGCAAAAATTATATTTTTATCACCCCATATATCTGTATTCGAGGCTTTCAATTTTAAATGCTCAACTGATTCACCCGAATCATAACTATCTTTATTAAAGTTCTCATAAGAAGATACTTCATGACGTTTAGTGCCTGTAAAGTATCTACTTTTCTTTAAAAGAATAGACTGTTCATCAGCCATACGTATAGCTAAATTAATTCCAAAGTCTGCCTCAATAAATCTTGATAAATAGAAATGTGACTTCCCTAAGCTAATAGCATATATTTCATTTGGATTATCTACATTAGTGCATATTAACAAACCAAAATAAAATTTATTTTTTGGTGTAGGGATATCATCCTTTATAAATACTCTATAAGTTGACCACCACCAAATTTCATTTCCCTCAATACTTTCCGAAAAATAAAACACCATATTATAGTTTTCAGGACATAAGGTTTTTTGTTGAATTAGACCTACAGATTCAATCTTAACTAACAAATCCTCATACTTATCATGCTTAATTTTATAAATATTATATATATTCCCCATAACACCCTCATCAAATAAAATAAGTTTAATGAAAATTTAATTTTTATATAACTATTATTATAATAATCAAGATTTAAATAAATATGCAATAAGTATTTCCACAAATCAAAAAATAAAATAAAAACAATAAAAATCAAAAATTTATTACTTACTCACATTCTCCTTTACAAGGTAAAACAGTAGATTCAATTTAATATCGTTTTTCTTTAAAATTATATCTATCCATGCTAAAAAGTAGACAATTCAACTGAACTTGAGAATATCTATAAATGAAAAAAACTACCCTACTCCTTTCTATCTCAATCTTGAGCAGCTTCCCTTTACTCACTCACGCAGAAACAAGTCGCTGGTTACTACCAACACCAAGTCGGTGATGTACAAATTACCGCCCTGCTCGATGGCACTAACTTTATGTCACCAAGCTTGTTTAAAGACATTCTGTAACAGTAAGTACATGACATATTAAAAAGTAGCTAGAACTAAAATAATCACTTCATCCCAAAGATCAACTTCAACCCAAGCAAGGTCATTACACCACCTGCAACACGATCAAATACTTTCTTAAACTTTAAATATACACGGCGCGGTTTTTCCGCAGACAATGCCACCGCAACAAGCGAATACCAACCTGCATCAATAAAGAAGCACAACATCGGCAACACCACATAAAAATACGTTGGGATTTCTTTCGGTAATAACGCAGTAAAAATACTGGCAAGGATAATCGCAATTTTAGGGTTACTGAGCTGAGTAATCAGTCCTAAACGAAAAGCCTGTGCATAGCTCATGGTCTTCACAGTACCATTCACAGCTTCCATGGGTTCTTTGGCATGTTTAATAATTTTATACGCCAGCCAAAGTAAATACAGACCACCAAATATTTTCAACGCAATATAAGCAGAAGGCACCGCCAACAAAATCGCTTGTAGTCCCATCACAGCAAGCAAACCAAATAGTGCTGCACCCGTGCCTGTACCTAAAGCAGTAAATAAGCCATGTTTACGAGAAATCGCAATTGAGTTTTTGGCGACATAAATAAATGTAGGACCAGGACTAATAGCACCTAACATTAATGCCAAAGTAATAGAGCCTAAAATCAATAATGATTCCAAGTGAGCCTCTTAATTAAAGTAATTTTCAACCATTATTTTACTTAAAAAATCACTATAGAAGATACAATTTTTTGATATCAACGAAAAATTCAACCTCTTGTTTGATCAAACTAATAATTTTTATAAAACAATAAAATAGAGCAAAAACTCAATTTAATTTCAATATCAAATAGTTAAAACATAACACAGGAATATTAAGATTTTATTGTGTATCCATTTTTTCTATTAAAGTATTTTTATGATAAAAATTTATCATCATTTTTTAGCACAACTTTCATATATTTTTACACAATACAATTCCATAATAAAAATATGGTTTTTAATTTTTCCTTTAGAACTACAAATGAGGCACATGAGATGCAAAGTAAAAAACTGAATACTCTCGATCGCTCTAAATCACATCTTTGGATTGTTGGCGGCGGCATTGCAGGTATGGCTGCTGCGGCATTTGCCATCCGCGATGCAAAAGTGCCAGCCAAACATATTCATATTTTAGAAGAATTGAATGTTTCAGGTGGTTCTATGGATGGTGGACATAATCCACTCAATCCAAATCAAGCATGGGTCACACGTGGTGGACGTATGCTAACTGATGAGACTTATCTTTGTACTTGGGATTTATTTTCAAGCATTCCATCATTAGAAAACCCAGACATTTCTGTCCATGAAGAATGTCGTGAGTTCAATGAACAAGTCAAAACCAATGCTCAAGCACGTTTGATCGACTCAAATCATATTATTGCAGAAGCTCAAAAATTAGGATTATCAACGCTCAACCGTGCTCAAATGTTACGTCTACTGGCATTAAAAGAAGATCGTATCGGTAGCCGCCGTATTGATGAATTTTTTGATGATGCATTTTTCCAAAGCAATTTTTGGCGGATGTGGCGAACCACATTTGCGTTTCAAAAATGGCATAGCGCAGCAGAATTACGCCGTTATTTTTTACGTTTCATTCAAGAATTACCACGCATCCATACCTTAGCAGGCGTAAAACGAACCAAATACAATCAATATGATTCAATGATTCATCCCCTACAACGTTGGTTGGTGGAACAAGGTGTTGATGTTCGTTTTGGTAGTTATGTCACAGATGCGGACTTTGTCGAAGATGCCCAAACGAAGGAACGTAAGGCAACTCAACTTTATGTCAACATTCCAGAAGGCACTGAACAAATTCAATTGGGTGAGCATGATATTGCGCTCTTTACTTTAGGTTCGATTACGGCTGATTCACGCTATGGTGATAAATTCGATGTTCCTGAGCTGATTCGTGATCGACAAGATCATGGCTGGCGTTTGTGGGAAACATTGGCTCAAAAAGCCCCTGATTTTGGTCGCCCAATGACCTTCTATGGCAACATTGATGAGCATAAATGGAAATCTTTTACGCTCACCATGCATGATGATGTGCTGCTAAAACGGATTATTGATTACACAGGAAATGAACCTGGTACAGGTGCATTGATGACATGGTTTGAATCTGGTTGGCATCTGTCTGTGGTCGTTCCTGCACAACCTCATTTTGCTGACTTACCTGAAGGTAAATTCACCTTATGGGGCTATGGTTTTGAAATTGACCATATCGGTGATTACATTAAAAAACCAATGAGTGAAGCCACAGGTCAAGAGATTTTAATTGAGTTGATTCACCAACTTGGTTTCGATGATATCTTGGATCATGTGTTGGCACATACCGACATTACCACAGTAATGATGCCTTATGCCTCTGCCCTATTTGCATGTCGTAAAGCAGGTGATCGCCCATTGGTGATTCCTGAAAATGCGGTCAACTTTGCTTTCTTAGGTCAATTCGTAGAGCTTGAAGATGATGTGGTTTTCACTGTGGAATATTCAGTACGTTGTGCCATGATTGCCATTTATCAACTCTTAGGTGTCGAACGTGAAATTCCAGAGATTTACAATGGTTTACTCGATCCTAAAGTTGGCTTAAATGCTTTGGAAGCAGTTTTTCACTAAGTTTTAAAAGCCATAGGGTGGCTTGCTGCTCTATGGCTTTTAACCTTATTTTGATAAAACGATATAAGCAACGTCACTGCTAAATGAACCATCGGCTTTGATTTGATAATATCGTTGCACCTGCTCTGATGCTTTGTTTTGTAAATCACGTATGGTGGTAATGGCATATTCAGGCGTTTGCATCCGTTCTGTCCAACTTTGGAAATCTAAATCTAAACGCTGCTTTTCAACGGTTTCAACTTTAAAGCCAGTAGATTCCGCGAAATACATCCATTCCTGCAAACTATAATTTCTGACATGACTCGGATCTCGAATCGTTTCAATGGTCTGAAAAAAAGTATCAATTACAGGATTTGAATTTCCTAAAATATCAACAATAATAACTTTGCCGTCTTGAGTTAATACACGATAAATTTCATGCATTGCCTGAGCGACACTCTGCCAATGATGCGCTGAATAACGTGTGATCACACAGTCAAAACGTTGATCTACAAAAGGCAATTTTTCCGCTGCACCCTGTTGGGCAATCACATTGTTCCAGCCTTTCTGTTTGGCTTGAGTCGATACGAGTTCGACCATTGACGGGGTTAAATCATAGGCAACCACTTCATCGACCAATGCTGCCACCTGATAAGTTACATGCCCTCCACCACAGCCCAAATCTAAGACTTTTTGGAATTGATGAGACTGAATCAGTTGTTGCATCTTCTGAAACTCGATGCCTTGTGCATGCACTTGACTGTTTAAATAAGCTTGCGATTTATCCTGATATTGCTGTTGATTAACTTGATGCTGAGTGGTCATCTTTTTATCCTTGCGACGTCATCGATCTTTTAAAATAGATGACACTAATCAAAAATAAAAAATGATGAATTTTAATTTAATTAATAAAAATAAGTTATAAATTATAATCCAATCAAACTGGCTGCGACATTGATTGCGATGGCTAAAATCATGGTATTAAAAATAAAAGCCAAGACACAATGAAAAATATTCAGATGCCTCAATTCAGAACTGGTAATCGAAACATCTGCCGTTTGTGCAGAAGTGCCGATAATATAACTAAAATAAATAAAATCGAGATAATCAGGTTGATCAGTTTTTGGAAAATCTAAACCAGGGTTCTTTTGCTGACTTTGAGCAAGATAATAATCATGCGCATAATGAATCGCAAATAAAGTATGTAGTAGCAGCCATGTTGAAAAAATAGTCCCGATGGTCAATAAAATCAGAAATCCTTTTAAAAAAGCCTGATCTTTGGGGACATGGCTGAGTTGTACCACAATTGAAATAAAACAGATCACAATGGCGATCAAAACAACATTCAGAATCGCCCATTTCCCTGCATCTTGTTGCTGAGCGCGTTGTAAAATATGAGTTGAGTCTAAGCGCCACATCATTTTTAAGGTCAGGAATAAATATAACCAAATGGCAATATTCCACCCAATTTGTAGACAAGTCGTCCATTGCCAATGCGTAAAAAAATGCAAAACAGCATAGATCACTAAACCTAAACTAAAGGTTGCTGATAAGTATGGGCGATGTTTTAGCCCTCTCGCAAAACGCTTTACAAAGCCTTGCATCTTTCACCTGCTGCTATTTTTTATTCACAATCAATTTAGGCTTATATTTAACACTGTAATCTTATATCAAAGTACCTTATTACCTAGATTTTACCTAAACCACACAAACCATGAGCCAAGTGATAGACACTTAAACTTTTGAAATTCATCTACGGCAAATGTTATCGAAAAATAGTTAAACCATAAGCGAATTAGATTGGACTAAATCGAATCATGCATAAAGTAATTTAGCCATTCCAATACTGACCAAGATAAACGAGGCTCGAAGAACAATACTGACTTTCACAATCGAATACACTTACAATAGGATTCAATTTATTTTTAATGATCTCAAATGTTTGATCACATTGCCTTTGATACACCTTATCAAACATTAGCACTTCCTTGCTCAATTCAACTGACAGTTAAACGCCTTGACCTGATTCATCCTCGAATTTCAGGCAATAAGTTTTTCAAACTCAAATACAATTTTTCCGCAGCCCAACAACAAGGTTTACGTCAAGTTCTCACCTTTGGTGGGGCTTATTCCAATCATATTGCAGCAACAGCTTATGCAGCACAGCTCGTTGGTTTTCAAAGTATTGGCATCATTCGCGGAGAAGAACTTAGCACACAAGATTTGAATCCAACGCTACAAGTGGCGCAGGACTTCGGGATGCAGCTCCATTTTGTCAGTCGAGCTGAATATCGTCTGCGCCATGAATCGGAGTATTTACAGCAATTACAACGGCAATATCTTCAAGCCTTTATAATTCCAGAAGGTGGAACAAATGCACTTGCAATTCAGGGTACTCAAGAAATTCTCACATCTGAAGATAGAGAAAATTATGATGTGATTTGCTGTGCAGTCGGTACAGGTGGAACTATTGCAGGCATCATTGAAAGCAGCTCAGAACAACAACAGGTTTTAGGCTTTTCGGCGTTGAAGGGTGATTTTCTACAACGAGATATTCAACAATGGACAGATAAACAAAACTGGGCTTTAACTGATGCCTATTGTTGCGGTGGTTATGCCAAAACGAGTCAGGAGCTCTTACAATTTATGCAGCAATTTGAACAGCGTTATGCGATTCCATTGGAACAGGGATATACCGCTAAAATGATGATGGGACTGTTTGATTTAATCCAAAAGAATCACTTTTCAGCAAACACACGTATTTTAGCGATTCATACAGGTGGTTTACAGGGCAAACTGAATAGATAAAGCGCAATCTAATCGTTAAATTCCGCTTTTAAACTAGACCCATGGTTTCTGTTTAGCTCAGCATTCGCGTGAGCTTAAAACTAGAGCCTATTGATATTTCCTCACAATCATTGCCTTACACAGAACCTGACCGCCCCTGTAGCTGCTGGGGCTAATGCACCACTCAGCCCCCATTCGAGAGCACTGCCCACATTATTAGCACTACAGGTATTTCCACTCGGTGTCGACCTACAGCCCATACTGCCAAATTTTGTTCCGATAGGTAAGCTGTCTTTGATTTTTATATTATTTAGTCGCTTGGTACTATTATTTTTATAGACAATTTCATACTCTAAATAATCCACTTTTTTGGCTTGGTTACTGATCGCAAATACATTTTGATCAGCCGATGTCGATGGACAACTTGCAACTGCACGAACTTTTTTCGTTAGGCTTAAACCAGCACTTCCAATCAATGTAACATCTTGTCGCTGAACAGATTTACCCGTAATTGACTGCGTTGGATTGGCTAACACCACACTATAACTGGCTTGTAGCGTACTGACATGCTGTGCCCCTGCAACCACATTTGTAGGTACATGTACACGCTGAACTAGACACAGATCAGTATTAGGCTGTAATAAGAAAGGATTGGCTGTACTAGGATTAAATACCGTTTCGCCAACATCAACATTGCCATTACAGTTGCTATCTTGATAAACCAGCGCTTGCCAAGGCTGATCATTACTCGCATTCGGTTGCTGTGAAAGCACCTGACTTAGCTGAGTAATTTGTACTGGCGCTTGGGTATTTAAACGATGTGGATATTCCGTAACATCACCCGCTACCACCATATGCTGACCATCTTCGGTCAGTAAAATATTCAGATTTGCATCACCAAAATCATTGTTGAGATAATTCGTTGCTGCTGTTTTTGGTAGACTAATCATATCAGCACTGCGGTTATAGCTTCCTGTTGGACTCGAACCACTCACCGAGCTATATTCAGGCAAATTTGTTTGGACAATACAAAATGGATTGGTTAAAACACTGTCTTCTACTTTAAAACTATAATCGCCATTACTATTACTGATGGTCACAACATTAAGTTCTACCCCAGAGCAATTTGCGAGCTTCAGGCTACTACCTGCAATACCTGATTCATTGGCATCTTGAAGTGCATTATAGGCATTTGTAACACTATTATTGATACTGCCCCCATTATCATTAAACACACGCCCCGTAATTAAAACCAGTTTTTTTCGGCTGTTGGTTAATGTACAAATAATTGCTGCATCATCACTGTGAATCGTTAATTTATTACCATTTAAAGCAGTGTTATTGCCTGTACAAATCAAGGTACTATTATAATCTGCTGCATCACCTTTGCTAAATGCCTCAAGAATTGTGCCCGTTTTTCCGACCATATTTGGCATCAGAATCACAGGTGTTCCCGTCGTGGTATTTGCGCCTGTCTGATCAGCAACCGAAACTGCTGTGGTCGCATTGGTATCAAAACCAACACTATTGACGATTACACTATCACCCGCTATGGCATTTTCCCATTTTTTAACAATCGTTAATGTCGTCAGCGTATTGGTTAACGTACAGATGATATCTGCACCTGAGACAATTCCACTTTTATTAAGTGTGACTGTCCCATTGACATAATTCGGCGTTACAGAGCTAGTTGGCAATCCTGTACAGACAGCATTGGTTAAACGGAAACCTGTTGGCATACTCGATTCAGTAATCACCGCATCTGTTGAAGGGTTAGGACTGGTAAAATACTGGGTCTCACCAACTGTTTCCGTATCTTGGGCGGTTGTGGTAATTGAGTGATTGGCAATCCCATTATTACCTGTGAAATCAAACTTACCGATTCCCCCTCGACTGATTTTTTTGATTGTCAGGCTTGGCTTACTATTAATAAATGTACAGGTAATATCTGCACCACCGGTAATGAGGTGGTTATAAGGAATCGTTATTCTATCTGTATTAAAATTACCAAATGTGCCGATGTTCCCTGTAATCAAGCTGTTTGAATCAACACAACTCGCTGATTTTAAAGCATACCCAGAAACAATCGAGGACTCTCTAATGGTCACATCTGTTGAGGTACTCGACACCGTTAAGGCTGAAGATATGCCTGTACCAACATTTGATGACCCTTGCAATGTTGTTGCAACATTCGTGGAGTTACTTGATAAATTGGTATTGGTAAAACCAAACGTTCCTGTTCCTCCACGAGAGATTTTTTGAATCTTGATGGTCGGAATTTTGGTATTTACAAAGTTACAGTTTAAATTGGGGTTATTGGTGATATCGGTCGCGGTAAGTGTATAAGTCGAACCAGACTGACTACCAACAGCATTGCCTGCACTATTACGGCAACTTGCTCCAGTTAGACTCCAGCCTCCTCCCGTCGGTAAACTATTTTCATTAATCGTGACATTACCTGTTCCTGTCACCACAAAAGGCTGTATGCCTGTTAATGTTGTATCACCATCAACTTGATATTCATCACCTTGAGTCTGCGTTGTGATTGTTCCCGACGTTTGACTGGTACCTGTTAATGCAAAGCCAAATGTTCCAAGCCCACCAATCGTAGATTTGGTTAAGGTAATTAGAGCTTTTGCAATTGAAACTTGTACACTACTGCTGTTATCTGATGGGTAAATGTCAGTATTGGCAGCAGGTACACTCACTGTCGCGGTATTGGTGATAATCCCTGCACTATTTGCTCTAGCTTGAATAATAAGCGTACAAGTTGCACCTTTGGGGCCACTAAACTGACCACTTAAATTATTGCCTGTAAAGCTTGCACTACAAGTGATCGCACCATTTGCTTTCGTTGTGCTGAGTATAGAAAGTGTATTGAAATTACTTGGGACTGAATCGGTAAAGCTAGCTCGGCTGGTATCACTCACAGCATTTTCACCGTTATTACTAATGACTAACTGATACTGAATGGTATCACCGACATTCATAATCAATGCATTAGATAAAAATGACCCAGATGTCCCTATTCTTTGTTTCTTTTCAACTTTTAAGTCCATGTCTGTGGGTTGATCATCATCACTAATCACATAGTTTGCAGTGCCATTCCCTGCGGCACCACAATCATTTGAGGACATAACATGAAAATCATTGCTTTGATTGATCGTTACACTAAATGTGTCATCAACTTCATTAATTGAATCATTAATAATTTCGACAGGAACTTCCAGAACGTAAGGCGTTCCAGCACCATAATTCCCTTCTGGGATAACCTTGGTAAAAGTATTGGCAATACCGCCATTAATTCTATAATCAACACCTAATTGGGCTGTGCCATCATTCACATTGAAAACCAATGAAATACCACCACTCGGTACATCACCGACCACAACCACTTTCAGTGGCTGCACTGTTCCCCCATTTTCAGGCACAACATAATTCGCTGAACTAAATTCTATAATTGGTTTTACTACAATTTGGATTGCATCTAAAAAGTTTCCGCTTGTGCCCGTTCCAGAAGTGGACTGAAATCCCATTGGTACTTGGCTCGTCGCACCTGTATAAGTAAAGGTTCCGCTATAATCTGCCCAACGTTTAATGGTAGAACCTGTTGTTGCCCCAACTCCTGAACCTGAACCACTAGACACCGAGCATGTTCCAGACATACAACTTGTGAGTTGACCATCGCCTGTTTTACTCGTTGACACCGTTGCGATGGTCTGAGACCCAGCTCGTAATAACATGGTGTCATCTGTGGTATTACGACCATTATGGCTGAATTTCCAAGATACCGATTCACCATTGACCAAACAGATATTCTGCGACACCGTTGAAACCGCATCTGCATTCAACTCTACAAATTGATTGCCTTCTCGCGCTTTAATCGTATTCGTTAGCGTGGTATTCGTACCGTCAATATTTCTTGACCCTGCCCACATCTCCATCAATTGCCCTGAGCCATTGGTAGAAATCGAGCAAGTCCCGCTAGATGCTTCATTGCCATAAGGGTGTGTGGTCAACCAACCTGGAACACGTGTGCTACTAATATAGACACGACAAACATTACTACCCGTCGCAATGGTCGGTGTCTCAAAACCTAAATTTAAATATCCACGCTGATAAGCTGCGTTTGCAAGAGAAACATTGAATAGACAGAATAAAGTGACAACAAATATATTGAGGAGATAATCGCACCGCAATTTCATCATATTAGATAAATGCAAAGTCTTCATGCCCAACATAGCGCGCCCCCAAATTAAATTTGTAGCTTTAACTGGCTATAGAGTGCTATTAAAAAAAACACAAAGAATGCCTCAGCATATTCATGCCAAGAACATCACACCGCCGCAAAAAACAACAAAAAATAACAAAGTTTTCTGAAAAACATCAAAGTTTAATATCAAATAGAGACAGAACTCTCACTATATTTTACATCAGTACATGCTCATTTTTTATTACACTAAAGATTATTTTTAAAAAAACTGAACATTTTTTGTATCTAATAATGTAAACCACAGAGATACTCCCACCGATTACAAATAATTTGGGCATTGTGAATTGAGCGTACTAAACTTGTCTCAAATCTTTTATAATCGCTCGCTTTTCGTCTATCGAGTAATACTCATGGTTCATCAAGTTGATGTTGTTGTTATCGGTGCAGGTGCATCAGGCTTGATGTTAGCTGCGGAAGCAGCTAAACGTGGGCGCTCTGTTGCGGTACTCGAGAAAGCCAATAAAGTGGGTAAAAAAATTCTAATGTCTGGTGGAGGTAAATGTAACTTTACTAATCTGGATGTTGAGCCTGCTCATTACATTTCTGAAAATCCACATTTCGTTATTTCAGCTTTAACTCGCTATACCAATTGGGACTTTATTGGTTTGGTCTGTGAATATGGTATTGAGTATGAAGAACGTAAGCATGGTCAGTTATTTACCCTAAAGGGTGCGAAAGAGATTCTTGAACTTTTGCTTACAGAATGTGACAAAGCCAAACGTGTCCAGATTCAAACTCATTGCGAAGTGCAACAGGTAAATGCACAAGCGGATTCAAGTTTTATTATTGAAACGAGTCAAGGAACATATCACTGCGAGTCTGTCGTGGTTGCCACAGGTGGCTTATCCATTCCGACTCTTGGTGGTTCAGGTTTCGGTTATGAACTGGCGCAACAATTTGGTCATCATGTGTTTCCAACACGTGCAGGTTTAGTTCCATTCACTTTTTCAGATCATTTTAAAGAAGTGACAACACGTTTAAGTGGTAATGCTTTAGATGCAACGTTGATGAATGATCGCCACCAGTTTACTGAAGCACTCTTGTTTACCCACCGTGGTTTAAGTGGCCCAAGTTCATTACAACTTTCCAACTATTGGCATGTTGGTGAAAGCTTCAAGATTGATTTTTTTCCTAGCCAAGACTTAATCCAATTTTTAAAAGAGAAGAAAAAGTCACAACCCAAAGTGTTACTGCGTACTCTACTTAGTGAATTTACAGCCAAGAGTATTGTGCTTGAGTTACAGCAACTGATTTGGGCAGAACAAAGTGAAATAGCGATTGGAAATATCAGTGATCTGCAATTGGAACATATTGCGGCACAACTACACGCTTTTTCAGTTAAGCCTTCTGGAACTGAGGGATACCGTACCGCGGAGGTCACATTGGGTGGTGTGGATACCAGTGAAGTGTCTTCAAAAACCATGGAAAGTAAAAAACAAAAGGGCTTATATTTTGTTGGTGAAGTACTTGATGTGACTGGACACTTAGGAGGCTATAACTTCCAATGGGCATGGTCTTCTGCACAAGCCGCAGCTCAATTCGTTTAATTTCAGTCAAATTGAGCCTGCTCACACGATACCCTGCTAAGAGTCATGATCTGAGGAGTTTGCTGCCTCTGTAGACGAAACCTTTTGCATCTTTTCAAGCGGTTTTTCTTTGGCTGAATTTGACTTAGAAACGACAAATTTGTACGCACTCGCCAAGAAACCTACAGTAATGCCTGCAATAATAATCGGTGCGAATACACGATTTGGCCTCTTCATTTCATTCTCCTCTATAGACTTTTTATTTAGAGATTATTGATACTTTCTATATAAATGAATTGCTTTTTAGGTCAAATTTCATAGTAAAAGGCATTAAACACTGATCATAGCGATTTTATAATTCAGTTTTATGTCTTATTGTTGCTAAAAATACCCTAAGTGCTTCATCCGTAAAAATACCCAAAACGCTTATACAAACAAAACGACCACCCTGCCTAGAGTGGTCGAATTGATCAAAAAAATCAAAGATTATTTTTACTATTCATCTAAATCTGGCAAAGATGATGTGGTAGGACTCACTGTATTGGTTGAGTTTTTTTCGTTTTTATACAATGAATTGGGTTGTTTTACTTCAGTGTTTGCTTTGTCTAGCAAATCTGTCAGTAAACGCTCAGCAGGTTGACGACCACCTAAACCAAATGCCAGTGCAAAGGCAACTGCAACAGAACCAAGTGTTAAACCAAATGCTAAATTCACAATCGAATCTGCAATACCCATTGCCTTTAATCCCATTGCGATCACCAAGCCCATAATTAAAATACGGACTAAGTTTGCTAACCAACGTGAACTATTGTACTCACCGCGTTGTACCACATTCGCCACGACATTGGCGAGCCAAAATCCAATCACCAAAATGACTGCACCCAATAAAATACTTGCACCAAATTGAATAAACATCGCAATTAGTACACTAACTTGTTCTAATCCAAGTCGATTCGCAGCTTCTGAAACAGCAAACAGCATGGTAAAGAAAACGATTAAGTAGCCAATCATATCTGAAACACGGGTTTGTCCAAGGAAGCGTTGTAAATCAAGCTTCATTGGGATTTCATCAACACCTGCACCTGAAATCAACTCAGCCACTAAACGTCCAACAAAACGAGAAACGATATAAGCGACAATTAAAATGAGACCTGCTGCAATAATCTGTGGAATTGCATACATGATCTCATTCAGCATTGTCGTTGCAGGTTGGGAAATCGCTTCAATACCTAATGCCTCAAATGCCACAATCAAAGCTGTGATAATAATAATAGCAAACACAAATGAGCCTAAAAATTTAGACACTTTAGAGTTTTTAAATAAACCGACTTTTTCAGCTTGTGTTTGTAGTCCAAGGCTATGACTCAAACCTTCAACAATACCCCGCACAATTTTCGCAAGAATATAGCCGACAAAGATGATCACACCTGCAATAAACAAATTAGGCAGATAAGCAATTGCTTCATTCAGCATATTCTGTACAGGAATCAGTAATCCTGTTAGACCTAAAATAGACAGCACAATTGGTAAAAATAGTAATAGAACCAACCAGTAAAAAATTTCTGCGATATTGCTACTTAAAGCATTAACGCCAACTTCACTGCTCAGTTTCTCATCTAATTCTGTTTTAGATAAAACATTGGTCAGTCCTACTCGCACCAAATGTGCAACAATCCAGCCAATAAATCCAACAGCAACAGCAGCCAACAAGTTTGGTATATAAGCGAGTACCCGCCCAACCATATGACTAAACGGATCACTCACACCACTAATATTTAAAACATTCAGTGCACCAACCACCGCAAGAATCACCACAAACCAAAACACCAGTTTGGATACCAAGCGCTCAATATTAGGAGTAAAACCCGTTGCTGTAGATAATTTATGATTGGTGCCTAGCTTTTGCAGTAAGCGCTTCACGCCTGCCGCTATGACTAAAGCAATAATCCAACCAACAAGTAAGATGAAAATGGCTGCAAAAATCGGATGAAACTGATCCCAGTAATACATTCCATCAAATCCTCCTTGATGAGAAAGGTCATTAAAAAATTCATTCATGTATGTTGTCCTTATATTGTATTTTTAAATCTTGATATAAATCACCCATCACTGTTCTATGCCGAAAAACATAAACTATGAATATTTCCACCTTAGTTTTTGTTGATTTTTCACGCAATAAACAACATCACTAATACAACAAAAACCATGCAAAATATTGCAAAAAAGCCCATCAGTTCACACTAATGGGCTTTTATTTAGCAATAATTTTTTTTGGTCTAAAACCGTTTAAACATTCATAAGTTCAGACTGCAAATTTGACATAATCACTTGAGCAGTTGGATTCGCTGAATGATCGGCGATCATAAATACCAGCAACGCTATCAGAAAAATTCCAACAATCAACAACATATAGACTGGCAATTTCCTTTTACGTGCAATCTCTTCCTTACTTGCCACATGAGGTTGTGGCTTACTAAAATCATGCATCATAGCAGCCCTCATCCTTTTACTTGTTAGACCTTTATCTTAACAATACTCAATGTTGCATTGTGTGAAAAAGCTTCGCACTATCGTTGCATTGGTTGCAGAACTCTACTTTTTATTTCTTAAACTTTTGTATAAAATATAGTCGGTTTAGAATATGCAAGAAATAAGCTATAATAGCTGCCCTCATCTCCTAAACCTTCTGCTTTATGTCCTATAGCCAACAAAGCGTTTCTCTTGAATTAGACACTGATGTCACACATCAATGTTTTTTACATCACACCCGTGATGAACATTTGATTGGAATCATTGAGTTCAATAAACCAAGTTATATTTTGAAATGGGGAGATTTGGAATATTTTCGTCGCCGTACCGAAGAATTCTCGGTGATGCCTTTACCTGATTGTGTCAATGCAATGATTATCGACATTCGGAATGTACAACCTTTTTTAGATAATGAAGTACCTATCTTACCTTGGCGTTTACTCGAAGAAGATTGCCCTGTAAGGCTCGTTGTACCTCAAGATCGTTTAGAACATTACATTGGTCTTTTTGAACCAACATGGTTAACCACCGATGTAGATACTGCCATTCAAGAAATTCGTGAATTTATGGATATGTTTGTTCACTAAAACATATCCTTTAACGGGTGCAATCGCTCTTGCGCCGCTACAACGCGGCTCATTACCAATAATTCTCTACTGCAATATTTCCCTCGCCACGGCGATTCATGGTTAAACCACGTTTTTTGAGTGCTTCTTTGGTATCCTCAACCATCTGTGGATTGCCACATAACATCACATGACTACTGGCAGGATTCAAAGATAACCCTATCGTTTTCTCTAATTCCCCATTGGCGATCAAAATCGGTAAACGATCATGTAATGTCGCGTTTGGGTCTCTAGTAATAATTGGCACAAATTTAAAACCTGTATGCCCCTCACCAAAAAGGGCTGCAATTTCTTGGATACGCTCCACATATGCCAATTCAGATGCTGTACGAACACTATAAACTAAGTTGATATGTTGATATTTTTTCCATGTTTCAAAGTCTTGTAACATCGACAAAAACGGAGCTAAACCTGTTCCTGTTGCCAATAACCAAAGATCTTGGGGGACAGGCAGTTGGTAACGTGCCAAGGTCAGATAGCCATAGGACACTTTATCCAAATACAATTCATCACCCACTTTAAGGTGTTGCAGATTTGAGGTAAATGCACCATCAGGTACAACAATTGAAAAGAATTCTAGCGTTTCATCAAAGGGTGAAGAAACTACAGAATAAGCGCGTACCACTAATTCACCGTCAACCATTAACCCAATCCGTGCAAACTGCCCTGCACTAAATTTAAAATGAGCAGGTCGAGTCAGGGTAAAACTAAAAAGATTGTGGGCCCAACGATGAACAGATAAAACCTTTTCTACGCTAAATTTTTCAATTGACATGATTTGAACGTGGCACGAAACAGTAGGCTCATGTTAGCATGATCGAATAATTGATGGATACTCAAAACATTAAGGCTATTTAACATGCGCATGACCTTACGCCAATTGGCTGTTTTCGTGGCGGTTGCTCAGGAAGGAACTGTAACCAAAGCGAGTGATGCTGTCCGACTCACACAAAGTGCGGCAAGTATGGCTTTAGCTGATTTAGAAGATGGTTTAGGTGCGCCTTTATTCGACCGTTTAGGCAAGCGTTTACAACTCAATGACTTGGGACGTTTTTTACTGCCTCAAGCTTTAGAAATCTTAGGTCGCTGTGAATCATTTGAACAAGCCGCTAAGGGTGAACTTCAAAGTATTGATTTACGTTTAGGTGCAACCTTAACGATCAGTGATTATTTGATGCCTGATCTCATGGCGGAATTCTTACAACATCACCCTCAAGCACATTTACAGTTACAGGTGGGAAATACTCGCCAAATGATTGAAGCAGTGAATCAATTTCAACTGGATTTGGCTTTAATCGAAGGCTCTTGCCACTTACCCCAATTACAAAGTATTCATTGGAAAGATGACGAACTCGCTGTTTGCTGTGCACCTGATCACCCTCTTGCAAAGTTAGATCGCCCAATTACACCAGCAGATTTCCATGAGGTTGAGTGGATTTTACGTGAAGAAGGCTCAGGTACACGTGAAGTTTTTGATAATGCGATTTTACAAGATCTACCAGATGCTAATATCCGTTTAACCCTCGGTCATAACGAAGCAATCTTAAAAATTGTTGCTGGTGGTTTGGGGATGTCTTGTGTTTCAAGACTCGCGATTGAACCGCTGGAAGAGAAAGGACAGCTTGTTATTTTAGATACACCTTATTGGCAACTGACCCGCCCTCTTTATATGCTAGTACATCGTCAAAAATATCAAGGTCCTGGGCTTAAAGCCTTTTTACATTTCTGTGAAGATCAGGTTTAAGCCTGATCTTTTTTTATCATCAGAATTGTTGTTCACATGGCTCACCATCATTGTCACCATCCATTTTTGTATTCGGACAATTTCTTAAGAAGAATATAGCTTCCTCACGAGAATGCATTTGTGAACAATGCTCACGCCCATCACAACTAAACTGGGCTTGAGCTTTAACGGACTGCACAGCTTGCATTTGATGATATGATACTGACGGTGTTGATGGTACGTCTAACACCTGTTCTGTTTTTTCAGATCGCTTTAGCTCTGGTAAATCACCCAATGCCTGCCTTTGAGCAATCACTATTTTCTTTTGTTCTTCGATCAACTGAGCTGCTTTTAATTTTTGTGACTGTTGATAAGACTGATATTTTTTAAAGACCAGAACTGCTAAAACCGCAATAATCATTAAACCAATGACCGTAAGGATCATTCTCTTTTTAGAGCTAGACTGAGGATTATTTGGTGAAATTGCATTAGAGGTAATCTCAGAATTAGAGGCAAAATGACTAGAAGGATGAGAGCTCTTTAAATCTAACCGAACAATATTTGCTGCTTTAAATTTATCTTTATCTTGCACAATAAGAAATCTAAGTAATTCGCCAACTTTTGGCTCACCGCCTGCTTTGGGAAAATCGGTAATATGAAAGAAGATATCTGCCTGCCCTTCAAGTGCTATAAAGCCAAACCCTCTTTCTGAATTATATTTTTTAATTTTACCTTCAACAAACATATTTTTCTTTTCTCATTTGCAAAGCCTAATAGATCAATATGGAGATCAAAAAAATTCTCTCCATATTTTATCTAGATGATTAACGTCGAAAGTTTGACAATAGCTCACTCGTTATCGATTCATTATGAGCCAATATTTTATTTTTTTTAGTTTTTGCAGGATTCGGATCTACACGTTCAATTTGGACTGCTTTAAATTTGCCAGCATTTTCTAGAGCTACAAATTTTACTTTTTCATTGCGTTTAGGCTCACCTTCCGCTGCTGGAAAATCTGAAATATGAAAAAAGATCTCTCCTTCAGCCGTCGCAATAAAACCATACCCTTTGTCTGGATTATATTGTTTAACTTTTCCCTGATAAAATTCTTTCTTCATGACATTCATCCAATTTTGCAAATACTATCATTCAGTATATAAAAAAAGAGACTCTAAATCCTCCCCTAAAATCTATACGGTTGGATTAAGTCTCTTTTTTAAGCATATTTTCAAAAATTAATCTTTCTGCACACTACCAAATATTTTGTCGCCAGCATCGCCTAAACCAGGCACGATATAGCCATCTTTATTTAGACCTTGGTCAATTGAAGCCGTATAAATACGAACATCTGGATGTGCAGCCTCTACTTTTGCAATACCTTCAGGTGCAGCCACCAAGATCATCACACGAATATCTTTACAGCCACTTGCCTTGAGTACATCAATTGCAGCAATTAAAGAGTTACCTGTTGCCAACATTGGATCAATAATCATAGCTAAACGATTGGCAACATCAGGCACTAATTTCTTATAATACGTACGCACTTCTAAAGTTGCTTCATCACGTTCTAAACCCAATACACTCACTTTCGCACTTGGAATCAGACTAAGAACGCCTTCAAGCATACCAATACCAGCACGCAAGATAGGAACAATGGTAGTTTTCTTGCCTGCGATACGCTGAGTTGAGACTTTACCTGCCCATCCATCAATTTCATGATCCACAACAGGTAGATCCTTAGTCGCTTCATAAGTCAGTAGCATCGTGACTTCTTGTGCCAATTCACGGAAGTTCTTCGTGCTAATGTCTGAACGGCGTAATAAACCAAGTTTATGGCGAATAAGCGGATGGCGAATTTCTTGGACAGACACGGGTAAGCACCTAAATAATATTAATCTAGAGCTATTATAGATTGTTTTTTACTATTCATTAAAAAAAGCCCCCAATTTTTGGAGGCTTTTTTGTACTAATCAGATCATTATTGTTGTTGAGACAACATGAAATGCAATGGAGAAAGAATTTCTGACTTCAATGCCAATTTAATCATTGGATCTGGATAGATACCTAATAGTAATACAAGCAATGCTGCACCAAGTACCATAATCCCACCAACTTTAGTTCCCCAATGCGCATCTGCATCAATACGTGGGGTTTCTGGTGGTGTCATGTACATCACAATCATCACACGTAAGTAGTAATACAAACCAATACCACTACCCACTACGACCATTGCAGCCAAGAACCAGTGTTGCGTTGTGACCGCAGCCATGACCACAAGGAACTTACCAATAAAGCCCGCTGTTAATGGGATACCTGCTAAAGACAACATCATTACGGTTAATGTTGCAGTCAAAATCGGACGACGCCAGAACAAACCACGATAATCAGCTAGACTTTGTGCTTCATCAAGATTGTTGTATGGACTAGACATCAACGCAACTGCACCGAATGCACCGATTGTTGTAAATACATAGGTAATCACATAAACAGTTACACTACCTAAGCTTGCATAAGTCATACTAATTAAAGCAATCAGCAAGTAACCAAAGTGTGCAATTGATGAATAACCAAGAATACGTTTCAAGTTGACTTGACGCACTGCAAGTAAGTTACCCACTAAGATTGATAACACAGCAATGACCGTCAAAACTGTCACCAGTGATTCAACTAAGATTGCACCAGAGGTCAATAAGTAACGTACAAATAAACCAATCGTTGCAACTTTGGCAGCAGTTGCCAAGAAGGTTGCCATTGGTGCTGGCGCACCTGCATACACATCTGGCGTCCATTTATGGAATGGTGCAAGCGAAAGTTTAAATGCAACAGCAAAGATAATAAGACCTAAGCCCAATAACACCATTGGCTGTTTGATTGCAGTAAATAATGCTTGAACAGAATCATAGAATGACAATGAACCTGTATAAGCATAGATATACGCCATACCCATCAGCAACATTGCAGATGCAGTCGCTGAAAGTACAAGATATTTGATCCCTGCTTCCAAAGACTGACTACGTTGATAAGTATAAGCCAACATACCGTACACAGGAATCGACATCAATTCTAAGCTGATAAAGAAAGCAGCATAATTAGAACTCGCAACCAACAACATTGCACCTGCTACAGAACAAAGTAACAAGATATAAAGTTCTTCACGATTATCTTTATAGGTTTCAATGTAGGCATGTGAAAGCGTGCTACATGCTAAAGCAGCAATCAAAATCAAGAATTGATAGAGCATGGTGAATGGATCAACCATAAACATGCCCATGACATTTACTGGAACAAAGTGTCCACTAAACATCGTATATGCAATAAAAATTGCAGAGAGGTTTAAACCAACCACTGTCGTTGTTGCAACAAGATTATGATTACGTTTAATCGCAATCAATAACATCACAACAACTGCAGTCAATGCCACAATCATCACTGGGACAAGTGGCATAAGCTCAGAAAAAGAAAGTGTGAAGTTCATGGTTTATTGCATCTCCACTTGTTCAAGTTGAGTTGCAGCCTGTTGAACAGTTTCAACAACTTCTTGTACTGGCATATAACTATTGACTAACCACTGCATGCTTGAATGAGACATATCCAAGAATGTTTGTGGGTAAAGCCCTAACCAAAGCAAACCAATCACACAGATCATCAAAATACTAACTTCACGTACTGATAAATCTTTAAGTGGGCTTGTATAGTGTTGCTTTTGTTCTGGATTCGGTTCACCAAAAAGTGCTTTGTGAATCAAAATCAAACCGTAGAGACCTGCAAATACCAAACTTACAGCAGCAATGATCGTGAATGCAGGATAAGCTTTGAATGAACCCATTAAAATCAAGAATTCACCGATAAAGTTACCTAGACCAGGCACGCCCACAAGTGCAGCAACGAAGAACATCAAGAAGAATGGTAAATATTGCAGTTGACCACGAAGACCACCCATCAAGCGTAAATCACGTGTATGTAAACGCTCATAGACTTGACCCGACATAATGAACAATGCAGCAGATGACAAGCCATGTGCCAACATCATGATCATTAAGCCTTGGAAAGTCAGGATATTACCTGCATAAATTGCAAGTAAGATGAAACCCATGTGCGAAATAGACGTGTACGCAAGTAAGCGTTTCATATCTGTTTGTTGGTACGCTAAGAATGCACCGTAGAAAATACCAATCAAGCCCAAAATAATGGCGATATCAGCAAATTGTGCTGATGCTGCTGGGAAGAATGGAATCACAAAGCGGAGCAAACCGTACGCAGCTGTTTTAATCAAAATACCAGCTAAATCCACAGAACCAGCTGTTGGTGCTTGAGCATGCGCATCAGGTAACCAACCATGTAATGGGAATACAGGTAATTTCACCGCAAAACCAATGAAGAAACACAGCATGAATGCGTAAGCAACTTCTGGTGGTAAATGGTTCGCAACAGCCAATAAATAGTTGTAATCGAAACCAATCATACCTGTCATCATGTATCCATAGACCACTAAGCCTAAGATACCGATTAGCATGATCAAACCAGCGATTTGTGTATATAAGAAGAATTTCGTTGCAGCATAAACACGCGAACGACCATTCGATCCTGAATGTCCCCATAACGCAATCAAGAAGTAGATTGGTACAAGCATCATCTCCCAGAAGAAGAAGAACAGGAATAAGTCAATTGCAAGGAATACACCGATCACGCCACCCAAACTCCAAAGGAGGTTTAAGTGGAAGAAACCAACATTCTTTTGAATCTCACCCCACGAGCAACCAACAGCAAGTACACCAAGTAATGCTGTAAGTAAAACCATGAGTAAAGATAAACCATCCACTGCTAAGTGAATGCTAATACCCAAAGACTGAATCCATGGAAGTTGGAATTCAGCTGCCCACGTTGGGACTTTACCGCCTAACTCGTAGCTATATGTACCAGTTTGCCAAAGTGCAATACCCAAACCAAAGGTAATGAGCATACCAATCAAGGCAATCCAACGTGGTAAGTGTTGGTCGAATTTATCGACCAACCAACAAATAAAACCAGCAATGAAAGGAACTAAAATCAGTGCGGGTAAAATTAAATTGTTTTCCATTTTATTTCCCCACAACCTGAACTACGATCAAGATCATCAATAACACCACTACACCGAGTGACATGCTTGATGCGTATTCACGTAATGAACCTGTTTGACGCGAACTTGTAAAGCTATTACCACCTTTCACAATTGCAGGAAGTACGAGCCATAAGCTATCGACCGGATCACGACCTAAGATTTTCGCAATCAGTAAGTATGGTTTTACAAAAACGATGTCATACAAAGCATCAAAACCAAATGCGGTACGGCAAATGTGCGCTAAACCTGAGCCCAAAGATGTTTGAGCAAAAGCTTTTACTGCACCGTATGCAAAAGCAAACAAGAAGATACCCACAGCTAAACCAGCGAGGGCAACGCCACTTGCTAAATGTTCAGCATGTACAACAGCTGCTTCTAAGCTCTCAGGAACAACAAAGCTTGGAATTTTGGCAGCCGTTAATAAGCCTGCAACTGGTGCTTGTAAGAAATAACCAATACCTGTTGATAAGGTCGCAAGAATCGCAAGCGGTCCCCAATAGGTCACACCATGAATCGCATGTGCATGGGTTTTTTCTTCGCCAAAGAATACAACCCAGATAAGACGGAACGTATAGATAGACGTTAAGAATGCACCTGCAACACCCACCCAGTACAAGGTATGGTAAAGCGGAAGATTTGCAATCGTAGACTGTGCATAGACTGCACCCAAGATCGCATCTTTAGAGAAGAAGCCAACTGTTACGACTGGAAGTGCTGCCAATGCGCCACCACCGATCACGAAACACCAAAATACGAATGGAATCTTTTTACGTAATCCACCCATTTTGAAAATGTTTTGTTCGTGATGACACGCAAGAATCACGGCACCTGAAGAAAGGAACAATAATGCTTTGAAGAATGCGTGAGCAAGCATGTGGAATAAACCAGCTTGGTAAGCTTCAGCACCCACTGCCATGAACATATAACCCAACTGACTCATAGTTGAGTAAGCCAAGATACGTTTAATATCAGTTTGCACTAATGCGGCAAAACCAGCCACAAGCAACGTCACAGCACCGGTAATCGAGATGAACTGCATTACTTCTGGTGCCATTTCCATTACAGAGAACATACGACAGCATAAGTACACACCTGCTGTAACCATTGTTGCAGCATGGATTAATGCAGATACTGGTGTAGGACCAGCCATCGCATCGGCTAACCAAGTTTGTAATGGAATTTGCGCTGATTTACCTGCCGCACCCAAGAACAACATCAATGCTGTCCAGATCGACAATGATGAACTTTGCGTCATAACAGTCGCCGCATGTTCAACAATGTACTGAATATTCAAGGTACCAAATTGTTGATAGAGCAAGAACAATGCAATAAGTAAAAAGACATCACCCACACGTGTTACGGTGAATGCTTTAATTGCTGCCCAACCATTTGCAGGGTTTGAGTAGTAGAAACCAATCAATAGATATGAACACAGACCTACGCCTTCCCAACCCAAGAACAATAACGCCAAGTTATCGCCGAGTACCAACAACAACATGCTAGCAACGAATAGG
The DNA here is from genome assembly GCF_022549495.1 of Acinetobacter sp. ANC 4805. Classification (GTDB taxonomy): domain Bacteria; phylum Pseudomonadota; class Gammaproteobacteria; order Pseudomonadales; family Moraxellaceae; genus Acinetobacter. The sequence goes on along the minus strand of NZ_JAKZGD010000011.1, from coordinate 88,578 downwards.
TTGAAATAAGAGAAGAAACGCGCATAGCCTTCTTCACCACGCATATACCACGATGCGAAGATATGAATCAGGAAACCAACGCCTGTCACCATGCCTGTCATCAATAATGACAAACCATCGAGATGTAAGCTGATACCTGGTTCAAAACCACCAACACTGAACCACGTCCATAAGTGTTGTACAAAAATGGTTTGACCGCTGCTGGTAAATGCAAGACCCGCAATTAAAGCAAATAACGCAGATAAACCCACTGAACCGACGCCAATAATGGCAGCTACATTTTCAGAAAGTTTGTCACGCCCTGCCGCTAACAGGATAAAACCAATGAGCGGAAATAAAACGGTTAAATATAATGTACTCATCCGCGCATCTCACTAGCAGCATCCACATCCAAGTGATGGAAGCGATGATAAAACTGAAGGACGATCGCAAGACCAATACATGCCTCTGCTGCTGCAAGTGTTAAGATCAAGATGAACATCACTTGTCCATCTGGTTGAGCCCAAACACTGCCTGCTAAAACAAATGCCAATGCGGCAGCATTCATCATGACTTCAAGGCTCATCAACATAAATAATAGGTTGCGTCGCACCATTACACCGTAAAAACCGAGTGCAAAAAGGATGGTTGCAACAATCAAACCATGTTCTAAAGGGATGTGTCCCATTATTCTTTATCCTCTTCTGCGCTTGGTTCACGTTTGCCGAGGTGATATGCAGCAACTAATGCTGCAAGCAATAACATCGCGGCAACTTCTACCAATAATAGATAGTGAGTAAATAATGCTTGACCAACTGCTTTAGGTCCGACAACTTCTGTACCCATTGGTGCAGAAATCGTGGTGTATTCTCCACCGAGCATCCACACTAAAATTAAGCCCAATAAAAAGCTCATCAGTGCGGGAAAAGCCCATGCATCAGAACTCAACCATTTACGTTCTTGTTCAACCGTATCTTGTCCAAGATTCAACATCATGACAACGAAGACGAACAAGACCATGATCGCACCTGCATAAACGATGATCTCAAGTGCAGCCGCAAACGGCGCACCCACGATCATGAAAATGCCAGCAACAGCAAGTAGAGAAACAATCAAACTTAAAAGTGCATGCACAGGGTTCGTGTTAGTCACAACACGAACGGTCGAAATAATGGCCACAAGTGCCATCAAATAAAATGGCCACATCATGGTAATAAACTCCGTACATCAACTGGTGCACTTTCTTTTTGTGCCTGACCTTTTTCCTTACCATTTACTGCCATACCAGTGACACGGTAGAAGTTATAGTCAGGATATTTGCCTGGGCCAGAAATCAATAAGTTTTCTTTTTCATAAACCAAGTCTTGGCGTACATATTCAGCAAGTTCAAAATCTGGAGTCATCTGAATTGCAGTTGTAGGACAAGCTTCTTCACACATACCGCAGAAAATGCAGCGTGAAAAGTTGATACGGAAAAATTCTGGATACCAACGTCCATCTTCTTTTTCCGCTTTTTGTAATGAAATACAGCCAACAGGACATGCAACCGCACAAAGGTTACATGCCACACAACGCTCTTCCCCATCTGGATCACGCGTCAAGATGATACGACCACGAAAGCGTGGAGGCACAATTTGTTCAGCTGGTACTTCTGGATATAAAATCGTGTCACGTTTACGTGTTACATGGCTAAACACCATCCACAACGAACGGACAATCGATCCAAATCCAGCTAGAATTTTATACATTTTGTACTCCCTGCTGTCCTAGGCCTGATTCATCAGAATCACAGCACCAGTCACTAACAAGTTGACCAACGCCAATGGCAAACAAACTTTCCAACCAAAATTCATCACTTGGTCATAACGTGGACGCATTAAAGAACCACGCGCCAATACAAACATCATTACAAAGAATGCTGTTTTAATCACGAACCAAAAAACTGGTGGAACAAATGGAATTTCTAAGTTAAATGGTGCAAGCCATCCGCCGAAGAATAACGTTACGATCAGTGCAGAGATTAAAACCACGTTCACGTATTCCGCAACGAAGAACATCCCCCACTTCATCCCACCATATTCAACGTGATAACCTTCCGCCAATTCTTGCTCAGCTTCTGGTTGGTCAAATGGATGACGATGCGTCACTGCAACACCAGCAATAACAAAGATAATGAAACCAATGAATTGTGGAATAACAAACCAAACATCACGTTGAGCTTCAACGATTTCACGTAGGTTGAATGAGCCTGCAATCGCAACCACACCCATCAATGAAATACCCAAGAACACTTCATAAGAAATAGTTTGAGCAGCAGAACGAAGACCACCGAGTAACGAGTATTTGTTGTTAGACGCCCAACCACCAAATAGCACTGCATAAACTGCAATACCCGCCATTGCCATAAAGAACAATAGACCGATACTCATATCCGCAACGCCCAGTGTAGGACTTACTGGGATGACCATAAACGAAAGTACCGCAGTTGCCATCGCAACTGCTGGTGCTAAACGAAAAGTCAGCTTATCGGCAAACTTTGGTGTCCAGTCTTCTTTGAACATGATCTTGAGCATGTCGGCAACGATCTGGAACATACCACCCGGACCAACACGGTTTGGACCATAACGGTCTTGCCATAACGCCAAGAGACGACGCTCAATAAATGACATTAATGCAGCAACCAAAACCACCACCAACAGGATCACAACTGCTTGAATCACTGAATAAGCGATTGGCCAGTTCTCAGCCCAAAGTGGCGTTTGACGTATAATTTCTTGATTCATGAATTACACTCCTACTGCCACAGACACAGGCTCTGCCAATGAAACGGTTGGTGCTAGACCAATTGGATAACCAATGTAGCCTGTTGGTAAATATTCGATGACCTGTACAGGTAAGCTGATGCTCGTTTCGCCTGCTTTCACGGTAATACGTTGACCATCTTGAACATTTAAGCGCGTCGCATCTTGTTCACCCACGGCAAACATCGCTTCAGGAATACGTGATTCCATTGCTGGTGTTTTAATCGTGAATTCACCTGAACCAAAGATATGGTGCATTGGCACAAGACGGAAGCTTTCAGGATTCACAACCACGGCAGTCGGTGCAACATAGCTACGTGCAGGACGTTTTGCTAAGCGATCGAATAAACGCACACCCGAATCACCACCTTTTAAGTGACCACCAACTTCATCTTGGTACTTGTTCCACGCTTGTGGCGAGTTCCAACCCGCAGCCCATGCGAAAGGTACTAAAGACGATGCTGTCTGATTACCCACATAACCTTCCATAGAGAATGTTAATGCTGAATCTGGATCAGTTGGTTGTTTTGGCTCGTGAATCGATAACGGCGCACGCATTGCAGTACGACCTGAGTAACGACGTGGCTCACGTGCAATTTTCAAACCATGAACACGATAACCTGCATCTGGTGCAACATCTTGAATCGCTTCAAGTACTGGTACATTCTTCACGATGTCATCAATTACATCATCAAGCAATGTCCAATCGACTGCTTTACCTTTAAGACCTGTCTCAACAGCATGTAACCAACGCCATGATTCTTTGATCGCATATTCAGGCTTGTAGTAGCTTGGGTCATACACTTGATAGAAACGTTGTGCACGGCCTTCTTGACTCACTACAGTGCCATCACCTTCAGCAAAACTTGCTGCTGAAAGAACGATGTCTGCAAGCTTCACGGTCTCAGTTTCGCTGTGATCCAATACGATCACAGTTTCAGCTTTATTAAGCGCAGCTTTTACTTGAGCGACTGGCAAACGACGAGTTAGGTCATTTTCAACCACAACTACGGCATCATAGTCTTGTGCAAAAGCTTGTTCTAAACTTAAACCACCGAATAATGCTAAGCCCATTGAGTTCACTTCAGGAACAGTCAATGATAAACCAGCGTTTTCACCTAAGTTTTGTGCAACCTGTGCAGCCGCTTCGATAATCGCAGGATCTTGTAAACTCGTACCAGAAATAATCAAAGGCTTTTTCGCTGCTTTCAAGGTATCTGCAATGGTTTGCGCAAATGCTTTTGCATCATCAGCCAAACCAGAAAGCGCTTCGCCTTTAACAGCAGCAGCAACCGCGAAACCTAAACGTGCGATGTCATTTGGCGATGCAACTACTTCACCCGTTGCCACATCTGCTAAACGTGTTTGCGTTGCAGCAAGAATATAGATTGGAGATTTAGCATCTTGACCAATACGTTGTACAGGCTCTGCCAACCAATCAGGTGTACGTGTTTTAGCTGCCATTTCTTTCGCTTTATTTTTCGCAGCTTGGCGAACTGATAAAGCCATACGTGGTGCTGTTTGCGTTAAGTCTTCACCCAAGATTAGAACTGCATCATAGCTCTCAATTTCACGCATGTTCGGGTTATAAATACCCTGTGTTTGCATGATTGAAGCAGCTAACTCAACCAAGTTCTGCTCTTTTTGAGACATACCTGTTGAATAGTTGGCTTGACCAACAAGTTGGCGAAGTGCGTAGTTTGATTCCAAGCTTGCACGAGGAGAACCGATACCTAGAACTTTCTTACCTTTAAGCTGTGCAATGACTTGATCAAGTGCCTGATCAACACTCACAGTTGTAACAGCGTCGCCATTACGGAACTGTGGTTGACGTGGACGATCTTCACGATTCACATAACCTGTACCGAAACGACCTTTATCACACAGGAAGTATTGGTTGACTGAACCATTGAAACGGTTCTCAACACGACGGATTTCGCCATAACGCTCACCCGGTGAAATGTTACAACCTGAAGAACAGCCTTGGCACACGCTTGGCGCATATTGCATATCCCATTTACGGTTATAACGTGCTGAATGGGTCTTGTCGGTAAATACACCTGTTGGACACACTTCAGTCAGGTTACCTGAGAACTCAGATTCTAAAGTACCTGATTCTGGGCGACCGAAATAAACACGTGATGCATTGGCATAGACACCAAAATCGGTACCACCAGCATAGTCTTTGTAGTAACGCACACAACGGTAGCACGCGATACAACGGTTCATCTCATGCGCAATGAACGAACCCAACTCTTGGTTATAGTGAGTACGTTTGGTAAAGCGATAACGACGACGATCGTGTTGCGTCATCACCGTCATATCTTGTAAATGACAGTGACCACCTTCTTCACAGACTGGACAGTCGTGTGGGTGGTTGGTCATCAAGAATTCAACGATCGAGGCACGGAAATCCGTCGCTTCTTTGTCTTCAATCGAAATATAGGTATTGTCGGTCGCAGGTGTCATACAAGACATGACTAAACGCCCACGTGTATCTTCCGCATTATTATATTGCGTAACAGCACATTGACGACAAGAACCAACTGAACCTAAGGATGGGTGCCAACAAAAATACGGGATGTCGATACCAAGGCTGAGACATGCTTGTAGCAAGTTTTCAGAGCCATTGACTTCATACGATTTTCCATCGACATGAATTGTAGCCATAGTCGAATTCCTTAAGCTTGTTCTACGTCAAGAGCAGGAGCATGGGTTTTAACCTTTGCTTCAAACTCATGGCGGAAATATTTTAATGCGCCCATAAGCGGCTCCATCGCACCTGGTGCGTGAGCACAGAAAGTTTTACCGATCCATAATTTACGAGTGAGTTCTTGTAAATGATCGATATCTTCTTTCTTACCTGTACCTGTTTCGAGTGCTTTCAGCGCTTTGACTGCCCAAGGTAAACCATCACGGCACGGTGTACAGAAACCACATGATTCACGTGCAAAGAACTCTTCTAAGTTACGTGTTGCAGAGACCATACATTGGGTTTCATCAACCACCATCAACAAACATGTTCCTAAACGTGAACCTGCTTTCATGATGCTTTCAGCGTCCATTGGCAAGTCAATATGTTCAGCCGCTAAGAAGTCAGTTGATGCACCACCCGGCAACCATGCTTTCAGGGTTAAACCATCACGCATACCACCCGCATGATCTTCAATCACTTCACGCGCAGTTGTACCAAATGGAAGTTCCCATAAACCAGGGAATTTCACTTTGCCTGATGCACCATAAATCTTGGTGCCTGGATCTTTGGATTTACCCGCAGACAGGTTGATATACCACTCTGGACCACGAAGCATAATCGCAGGCAAGTTATTGTAGGTTTCAACGTTATTGACAATCGTTGGACGACCCCACGCCCCTGCAACTTGCGGGAATGGTGGCTTAGTACGTGGATTGGCACGACGACCTTCAAGCGAGTTAATCAATGCGGTTTCTTCACCACAGATATAACGCCCTGCACCCGTATGCACATGCATCTCGAAGTTCCAGCCAGTACCAAGGATATTTTCACCTAAGTAACCTTTGGCACGGATTTGCTCTAACGCTTCATTTAAGTATTGAGCCGCTTCGATATATTCACCACGGATGAAGATATAACCGTGAGTCGCTTCAAGGGTATACCCTGCAATCAACATCCCTTCGATCAATTGATGAGGAAGCTGCTCCATCAACAAACGGTCTTTGAATGTACCTGGCTCCATTTCATCAGCATTACAGATCAAATAACGTGGACCACCATCATTTGGTGCCATGAGTGACCATTTAATTCCTGCTGGGAAGCCTGCACCACCACGACCTTTTACTGTCGCAGCTTTAATGACGTCAAGTACATCTTTCGGTGGCATGCCCAATGCTTTCTTAAAGCCAGCATAACCTTCAAGTGCTTCGTACTCATCGGCAGCACGAACAAACTCTTGTTTGCTCAAACGCCAAGTCAATGGATGCGTTTCTGGGTTACCGTCGCCATAAATTGGTTTTGGTTCAGTATTCATACATACTTCTCCAATAACTGTTTAACTGATGACACGTCCACAAGACCGTGCGTATCTTCATCAATCATTAAAGTTGGACCTTTATCGCAGTTGCCTAAACAGCAAATTGGGAGCAAGGTAAAACGGCCATCTGCTGTGGTTTGTCCATACTGGATGCCCAACTCGCGCTGGAACGCTTCTGCCAAAGTTTCAGCGCCCATCAAGAAGCACGCAATCGAGTCACACAATAAAATCACGTGACGACCAACAGGTTGACGGTAGATACGGTTATAGAACGTTGCTACGCCTTCCAGATCCGCCACACTCATGCTGAGCAATTGTGCAATCGCATTCATTTGCGCGTCATCTACCCAACCGTTACGGCGCTGTACACACTTCAACGCATCAAGCGATGCCGCACGTGGGTACGGGTAGTGATCAATGTGATGTTCAATGTCATGGATTTCTTCAGCAGTCAAAATCCCTTCAACATTCACACGAGGTTTTTTATCAGTCAAAATCATCATAATCGTTTGCCCCTAGCGATCCACGTCAGCCATAACCACATCAATGGTCGCCAAATAAATGATCAAGTCAGAAACTAAACTGCCATTAATCACAGAAGGCATTTGCTGCAAATGCGTGAAGGTCGGTGTACGAATACGCGTACGGTAACTCATGGTTGACTTATCTGAAGTCAAATAGTAAGTACTCGCACCTTTCACCACTTCAGTCATGAACGATGACTCACCCGCAGGCATTACAGGACCCCAAGACACGCTCAAGAAGTGCGTAATCAAAGTTTCAATATCTTGTAATGTCTTATCTTTTGGTGGTGGAACTGCCAATGGATGATCCGCTTTATAAGGACCAGAAGGCATGTTATCCAAACACTGCTGAATGATTTTCAACGACTCAGTAATTTCACGGAAGTGAACCAATACGCGCGCATAAGCATCGCCTTCGTATTCTACTGGCACATCGAAATCAAAGTTTTCGTAACCGCTATATGGACGATATTTACGAACGTCAAAGTCAATTCCTGTCGCACGTAAACCTGTACCTGTTACACCCCAAGCCAACGCAGATTTAGCATCGTATTGCGCAACATTGCGAGTACGACCAATAAATACTGAGTTTTTAAGTGCTGCAGTGTAGTACTCGTTCAAACGCTTCGGCATCCACTCCAACAACTCCTTCACTAGCTTCTGCCAGTTATTTGGAAGGTCGTGTGCTGTACCGCCAATACGGAACCATGCTGGGTGCATACGGTAACCCGTGATTGCTTCAACGATGTCATAGACTTTTTGACGGTCTGCGAACATATAGAATACTGGCGTCATACCACCCGCATCCTGAATCGCTGTACCACAGAACAACAAGTGGTTATTGATACGGAACAATTCATTCAACATCACACGAATGACTTGTGCGCGCTCAGGAACTTTAATCCCTGCAAGCTGCTCAACCGCCATCACATATGGCATGTTTTGCGCACAACCACCTAAGTAGTCAACACGATCCGTATACGGAATGAATGAATGCCATGTTTGACGTTCAGCCATCTTTTCCACACCACGGTGGTGATAACCGATGTCAGGCACACAGTCTTTGACTTCTTCGCCATCTAACTGCAAAACAATACGGAATGCACCGTGCGCAGATGGATGGTTAGGACCTAAGTTTAAGAACATAAAGTCTTCATCGGCAGTGCCGCGTTTTAGACCCCAGTCTTCAGGTACAAAGCGCAAGTGTTCTTGTTCAAAATCTTGCTTCGCTTGGTCTTGCATATACGGCGTATATTCTGTCGCACGCGCCGAATACTCTTTACGTAAAGGATGACCTTCCCAGTAAGTTGGTAACAAAATACGACGGAGCATTGGATGCCCTGCGAAATTGATCCCAAACATATCGTAGGCTTCACGCTCATACCAGTTCGCATTTGGCCAGATATTACTTGCTGTTGGAATGTCTAAATCATTTTCATTCAATGCAACTTTGATACGAATATCACTATTGCGCTCAAGTGAAAGTAAATGATAAAACACAGTAAAATCAGATGCTGGTAAACCATCACGGTGAACACGTAAGCGTTCATCTACCGCAGACAAGTCAAATAGCATCACATAAGGACGTTCCACTTTACGGAGGAACATAAGGACTTCTTGCACGCGTGCGCGCTCAACCCAGACTGTTGGAAACTCTTCAAAAGTCGCCTGCACGTAGAAGTTCTCACCAAATTTGGTTTTGAGCTCTTCTACAATTGCAAATGCTGGGCGTGAATCAACTTTCGTTGATTCTGGCATAGCAATGTCAGTTTCAGCCATTGGCTTGGCTTCCTATTTAATACAAATTCTGGCAATTTTCCCGATGACCATATCCATTAGATATGTCAAAACTCATCGTTAAAATTATTTAATTTCATCCATAGAGCGTAAGTTTTTCACCGCAATACGGTCAGCATTCTTACGATCGCGTTCTGGCATCATCTTTGGCTTATATACAGGCTGAAGATCATCACCAATCACCGCTGAAAGTGGACGGCGCTCAAGTTGAATTTGGTCTTGAAGTAACATCAACGCTTGAATGAGTGCTTCTGGGCGAGGAGGACAACCTGGGATGTACACATCAACAGGAATAATTTTGTCTACGCCTTGCACCACAGAATAGATGTCGTACATACCACCAGAGTTTGCACAAGCACCCATTGAAATGACCCATTTAGGCTCAAGCATTTGTTCATATAAACGTTGAATAACGGGTGCCATCTTGACAAAGCAGGTTCCTGCAACAATCATCAAATCCGCTTGACGTGGTGAAGCACGAATCACCTCAGCACCAAAACGTGATAAGTCATGTACGCCAGTTAATGTTGTTGCATATTCAACGTAGCAGCATGAGGTACCAAAGTTAAAAGGCCATAAAGAGTTTTTACGCCCCCAGTTCACTGCGGTATGCAACACATCTTCAAGACGTGTCATCATCACACTTTTATTCACTTCTTCCTCAAGAGGATCAGTTACGATTTGACGATCTTGTAATGGATATTGATCGGCATCTGGATTCGCACGGGTTAAAGTATATTTCATCCCGACTTACTCCTGTTTAAATGATGATGTAGTCGGTGTCTTAGACTTAACACGACCAGAAGACTGCGCTGGAATATGACCAGTAGGATCGACAACCAATTCTTCAATATTATTGAATCGAGTAATGTCAGCAATATTCATATTCGGTGAACCAATTTTTACTGTCATACCAGCAGCTTTACGACGATCTACAGGTGCCCAATTCAGCGCTCCTACAGAAATTGCATAAACTAAGGCGATCAATAGATCAACAACAAAAATAACGACCGTGGTAAATCCAAACCAACCTACTTCACGAACAGAAGTTGCCCATGCGTAGAGGTAAAGGGCTTCCAAATCAAAAACCACAAAGAAGATCGCAACTAAATAGAATTTGGCTGACAAGCGAATACGAGCGCCGCCCGCACTAACTACACCTGATTCAAACTGCTCTTGTTTCGCACGCCCCCATGCTTTACCCCCGAGGAGTAAGGGAACGGTAAGCATAAAAACGCAAAGAAATGTAACGCCGATCACGAAGGCGATAATCGCCCAATCGTATGGAGTAATGGCACTCATGCGGGGATAACTCCTGGCAGGCCTATTTTTAACAAAGAATGTATGTATTGGCCTTCAAATACACCAAACACAAAATTAATCCCGCCAATTGTACCTGATTTCTAATTTCTCATGCTAGTTGAAGCGCTTTAGTCTTTAGGATGATTTCATTGATTAATTTACTGATCTATCCTAGATCACTACGAATTCACCCTTAAAAATCGAATTATCTAATCAAATACTCCATCTTGATCATTTTTTTCATTATTTATGCGCCAAAAACATTCGCAATTTATTACAGGTGCGCAAAAATATTGCAGCATGAACTAAATCATTGCACTGATACAAAATTGCGCTGAAAATTTAAACAAAATTTATATAATAATCCGACCAAATTCCTCAAGGATACGTGTCAGGATGACTCAATCAGTAGCAGAATTAAAGCCTCCATCGCTTTTGCAGTTATTTTTACTTTTTGCTGCTGTGATCTTTTTTTGCTGCATCTTCGGTATTGCAACCCGACATTTAACTTTTCTCGCATCATTTTGGCCTGCCAATTCCATTTTATTGGGCTTACTCATTCGCTTTCCACAAACACGTCATCCAATCAGTTTTATTGGCGCAATTGTGGGCTACCTCCTTGCCGACAGCTCACAAGATACTCCATTTTTACTCAATCTTTGTTTAACTTTTGCCAACGTACTTTATGTCATCACCACCCTCATTCTTTATATACGCTTTAATGCTTTGATACGCTCAATGCATCATGGCTATTTCTACTTATTTTTATTTAGTTTTTGCTGTGTAGGTGCTTTATCAAGTTCTTTATTCGCAGCCCTTATACTTCCCTACTTCAATACCAAGTTTACACTTGGTTCTTTTTGGACTGACTTGAGCTACTGGTTTACTGCAGAGATTCAAAATGCACTATTGCTTTTACCTGCAATCATTAGCATGCCGAACCTAATTGAATTTAAACAACAACTGAAAGAAATTAAAACTCAAACTGTACAAGAAAGCTTACCCTTATTTGCCGTTATTTTTTCGATTGTCATTGGTTATTATGATGCTGGACCAGGTTCCTTACTTTATCCAATTGCCGCATTAATTTGGTGTGCGTTACGTTATCGTCATTTCTCCGTGACCATCATTACCTCACTGAGTTGTGCATTTATTATCTACCACGTCTCTCAAAAATATTTACTACTTTATCCAAATCAATATTTAAACAACACCATCTCGATTCGCCTTGGGTTAATCATGATGACCATCGCACCACTCACGGTCTCTAGCATCAATATGGTGAGATCGAAGCTTATTCAAGAGTTACAACATATTATTGCCCATGATGAATTAACATCCAGCCTAACCAGACGTCAACTCATTCAATCCATACAAATCTTGCAACAACAAGCAAAAGATTCAGTACAAACCACTGCTTTTATCATGCTAGACATCGATCATTTCAAACAAGTAAATGATAACTATGGTCATCAAATCGGAGATCGTGCCTTACAAAGCTGTGTTCATACGATTCAAGCCCTCCTCAAACCTCACGATTTGCTCGGTCGTTTAGGCGGTGAAGAATTTGCTATTTTTATGAGCAACACCGATACAGTAACGGCTTATCATTGTGCGGAAAAAATTCGAGAGAAAATTAGCCAAACACCGATTGCTTTAGAACATCAAGATTATTTTTATATCCAAATTAGTGTAGGTCTCTATATCTGTAAACCTGAAAATCAGCAATCAATTGAATATCTATTTAAGCAGGCAGATGATGCCTTATACCAAGCCAAGCGACAAGGTCGAAATCAGGTTGTCATATCGACATAATATGTTGCAATTCAGCTACATGCTTTAATTAACTTTATACACTATTCGGTAAATAGATCGGTATTCTAAAAGAAGCAAACAAGGAGAAAAATATGCATTTAGAATATAGACATGACTCAGATTATTTCTTTTTTTCACAGTTATTGATGCGACACATTGAAAGTTATATTCAAAAACATCCAGATGCTGTGAATGCAATTTTCGACTTAAGAGATATTTACGAGGTTTTTAGAGAAGATTTCGCTGCAACCACAACCAATCTCGAGAGTATTTTAAACATTGCCGATAGCTATAAAGTTGAAACCCTACATGGAGATCAAGCACTGATCAAAAGTTACAAGATAGACGTCAAAAATAATTCCTTACTGCTTGATTTTAATGGTGATGCGCTCAATAACTTGAAATCTGGTCATCCGGTGATTGAACCTGATTCCTCTGTCCACGAATAAATTATTGTCATTCAATTGTCCATCGAAAGATAGATATAAAAAAGCCAAAGTATTTCAGCTTTGGCTTTTTTATATCTTTCTCAAAATTCGATCAGTTAAAACTATTTTTTTACATTTTGTTTATAGCGCTTTGCAGGCCATGTCATGGTAAAACGTGCGCCACCTAAATTTGGACTTTGATCCACTTGAATCTCACCACCAAACCAATAAGCAATACGACTCACGATTGATAAACCCAAACCATATCCACCAGATGCACGTGTACGACTATCATCTAAACGCGCAAAGGCTTCAAAAATACGCGCACGCTCTTGTTCTGGAATACCTGGGCCATCATCTTCAACACAGACATATGCTTTACCATCGGCACGAACACCACCACTAATCCGAACTTTATGATCGCAATAACGAACTGCATTTCCAACCAAATTCTGTACCACACGATGCAAATAACGACGCTCCGCATCTACACATAGCGCTAATGGTGGAGCAATTAATTCGATTTCTTTTTGCGTCTTCAGTGCTTCTGTTTCCATTGCAACTTGATCAAGCACCTCAACCAATACTACATCTTCAAAATCTAAAGATGGTGTACCCTGCTCTAGCTTGGCATAGGTCATGATTTCATCAATCAAAGTATTGAGTGCTTCAATATCTTTATCAATCATATCGACTTGCTGAATACGATAACTATAGTCATCCTCTTCGGCCAACATTTCCATGCCAAAACGAATACGTGCAACTGGCGTTCTCAGCTCATGCGAAACCGCACGCATTAATTCACGCTGTGCTTCGATCAGACGCTGGATATGATCAGACATATTGTTATAACTGGATGCCAAGTTTGCCATTTCATCCGTACCTTCAATGGGTACACGTAATGACAAATCACCAGACTTCATCTTATTCAAGGCATAACGTACCTGACGAATTTTACGTTCCAATGGCAAAATTAAGCCATAAACACCCAAACTCAATAAGAATAAACTGAATAGTGTAATCCCTGCTGCAAGCTGAAAAGGCATCCAATTAAACATTGGAACAGGCCCTAAAATCAGGACTTGTGTAGGATGATTGGGCATCGGAGAAACAATCGAAATCGTTGTACCACGTACGGTTGCACTGTCTTTATATAACAGAATACTTTGGTCTTGACGTAAACGACCGATCTGCTCTGAATCTAGATTAATATCTTTAATACTGGCAATGGTAATCGGATAATAAAAATGCTTTTTAATCCGTTCTAGATATTCACGCTCTTGACCAGGATAAAAAATCAAATAGTCCAATACAAAAATAGGTAACGCCTTCATTTGGCGTTCAGCAAGCTTATCCACCTTGATATAAAGATAGTGTTTCGCATCATCTTTCAAACCAATAATGATATAGCCCACACCATTATTTGCATCATAACGAACTACTGACTTTTGCTCAGCAATCCGTTTTTTTTCTGTACGAGAAAGCTCTACCCGTTCTGCATCCACATAGTAGATTGGAAGTTCTAACAAATCAGAAGCATCAGAAATCCAATCTAACTTTTGTTGTTTTTGAGGCTGTCGAGATACCCCCTCACTAATGACATATGAAATACCATCAGTAAGGGATTCACGATATTCTTGCGCACGTTGGTAGTTGATGACTTGCACCAGCAAATAACAAAATGCGGCAACCACAACAACTAAAACCACTAACCCAGCATAAATTCGCAAGAAAATGCTGTTTCTTAGTACTCGACTCACCATACAAAAAATAATTCCAAGCTAATTTTAAGCAAGCGGCAAATTATAATCCGTTGGTTTCTTTAACGAATAAATAACCTTTACTACGCACAGTTTTGATACGTTTTGGATTTTCTGGATCATCACCGATTTTTGGACGAATACGTGAAATACGCACGTCAATCGAACGATCTTGACCGTCGTACTCAATACCACGTAAACGCTCAAAAATGTCTTCACGAGATAAGATACGCCCTGCGTTTGAAGCTAACAGCCACAACAAATCATATTCCGCACTGGTGAAATCAACCAACTCACCATTAAGTGTTACTGAACGACCGCCGTTATCAATCACAAGATCGTCAAACTCAATACGTTGAGCAACTTCATCTTCAACCGTTTTATCTGTACGACGTAATAAAGCACGGATACGAGCCAATAACACACGTGGTTGAACGGGTTTAGCAACATAGTCATCTGCACCCATTTCTAAACCAAGTACCTGATCCATATCTTCTGTACGCGCGGTTAACATCAAGATCGGTTGATGGTAATGTGGACGAACTTCTCGACAAACGGTTAAACCATCTGCACCTGGTAACATCACATCCAAGACAACTAAATCTGGTTGCTCACTGATAATACGGCGAATCGCACGATTACCATCTGTTTCGACCCCAACTTCTAAACCGTTACGAATCAAATACTCTTGTGTTAAGCGAGCTAAACGTTCGTCATCTTCAACGATCAAAATTTTTGGTAACTTTTCTTCTTGGCTCATTTGTATGCCCCTACAATTAGAGTGAATCTATCTATAAAAATCTGACAGATACATTGGTTTATGTTTTGCAATATACACACGTTTACATTGTAAACAAGTAGGCGTTCACCAAACTGATACACGGCTAAGCACTTTTGTTATATTTTTATTAAAATTATGAATTTTAATATATTTTTTAATTTCGTCTGCTTTTTCCGACAGGATGAATTTTTAGTATAGATTTTGTGCCAATGTTAAACAATCTGTTTCTTTCTTCACCCCCAATAATTTAAGTGTTTGTTTTTTGACTTATCCACAGAGTTATCTATAAGCCTTTTTTAATGGCTTTGTTATGCTATGTGCCTGTGAATTCAGCAGTTAAGACATGAAAAAAAACTTATCAAAATGTCAAGGATTGATCTGCTGTAAAAAATCCCGTATCTTGTGTTGAAAATAAACTTTAACCACTAAGTATTGTGTTTATCCCTCAAACATCGTGGCATATTTCTGCTCGATTCAAACGGTCTATGAACATAAAAATAGATGATAATGGAGCTATGCTGACATGAGCATCATCACTTCTACTCCTGGTCAAATTCAGGTTATTAAGCGCACTGGTGAGATTGCGTCATTTAATGCCGAGAAGATTTCTGTTGCGATTGGGAAAGCCTTTTTAGCTGTTGAAGGTCAACAAGGTGCTGACTCTAGTCGCATCCATGACCGTATCACTCAACTCACTGAGATGGTACTCAATACGTTTAACCGTCGTTTGCCATCGGGCGGCACGATTCATATCGAAGAAATCCAAGACCAAGTCGAATTGGCTCTTATGCGTACAGGCGAACAAAAAGTTGCCCGTGCCTATGTGATTTATCGCGATCAACGTGCAACCGCTCGTCAGCAAACTGGTGCAAACCACCACCCTACGCTTCAGATCACTGATGCTAAAGGTCAGCTCCAACCTTTGGACCTCGGTGCGCTTACAACAACAATTGAAGTTGCAAGTGAAGGTTTGGAAGGGATTGATGTTCAAGCAATCGTTGATGAAACTGTTAAAAATTTATATAACGGCGTAAAAGAAAGCGATATCGCGACCACCATGATGATGGCAACGCGTACTCGTATCGAACAAGAGCCGAACTATACTTATGTCACAGCACGTTTATTATCTAATGAATTGGTGAGCACTGGCTTAGAATTCCTAGGTCTATCTACCGATACATTAGAAAATGATGCTTTAGAAACTTTCTTAAAGAAAGGGATTGAGCTTGATCTACTTTCAGCGGATCTTCTTAATTTTGACCTTGCTAAATTGGCAGCAGCAATTCAACCAGAACGCTCAAACCAATTTACTTATTTAGGTCTACAGACGTTATTTGACCGTTACTTCATTCATTCAAATGGCGTACGTTTCGAATTACCACAATTGTTCTTCATGCGTGTATCAATGGGTCTCGCACTGAATGAAGAAAACAAAGAAGAACGTGCGATAGAGTTTTATAACTTACTTTCTAGCTTCGACTATATGGCGTCTACGCCTACCCTATTTAACTCAGGTACATTACGTCCACAATTATCAAGCTGTTACCTCACCACGATTGGTGATGATCTGTATGATATTTATGGTGCAATGCGTGACAACGCAATGTTATCAAAATGGGCAGGCGGTTTAGGTAATGACTGGACACCTGTACGTGCCTTGAACTCTTATATCAAGGGTACGAATGGTAAGTCTCAAGGTGTTGTTCCATTCCTTAAAGTTGCGAATGATACAGCCGTTGCAGTCAACCAAGGTGGTAAACGTAAAGGCGCTGTTTGTGCATACCTAGAAACTTGGCACTTGGATGTTGAAGAATTCCTAGAGCTACGTAAGAACACAGGTGATGATCGTCGCCGTACCCACGATATGAACACAGCGAACTGGGTTCCTGATTTATTTATGCAACGTGTATTTGAAGATGCTGAATGGACACTATTCACACCTTCTGAAACACCAGATTTGCATGATCTAACAGGTGCTGAATTTGCTGAGCGTTA
Source organism: Acinetobacter sp. ANC 4805 (assembly GCF_022549495.1). GTDB lineage: Bacteria > Pseudomonadota > Gammaproteobacteria > Pseudomonadales > Moraxellaceae > Acinetobacter. Next base: position 71,386 of record NZ_JAKZGD010000011.1, on the reverse strand, counting down.
TGCACACTACGAAGCAATCGCAAAAGACCAAAACATGTTGCACAAGAAAATTCGTGCAAAAGATTTATGGCGCAAAATGCTTTCGATGTTGTTCGAAACAGGTCATCCGTGGATCACATTCAAAGACGTATGTAACTTACGTTCACCACAACAACATGTTGGCGTGGTTCATTCATCTAACTTGTGTACAGAAATTACCTTAAATACAAACCAAGACGAAATCGCGGTATGTAACTTAGGTTCGATCAACCTTGTACAACATGTTCAAGGTGGTGTGTTAGATCGTGAGAAACTTGCTCGCACGATTAAGACTGCGGTACGTATGCTCGATAACGTGATCGACATTAACTACTATGCAGTACCACAAGCGAAGAACTCAAACATGAAACATCGCCCTGTGGGCATGGGAATCATGGGCTTCCAAGATGCGCTTTATGAAATGGGCATTGCTTACGGTTCAGATGCAGCAGTAGATTTCGCTGACGAATCAATGGAAGTCATCAGTTATTACGCAATCGAAACGTCTAGTAACTTGGCGATCGAACGTGGTGCGTATTCAACATTTAAAGGTTCATTGTGGGATCAAGGGATTTTGCCAATCGACTCTTTAGAAATCGTTGCAAAATCACGTCCAGAGCGTATGTTTGAAGTTGACCGTACTCAACGTTTGGACTGGGATACTTTACGTAACAAAGTTCAAAAAGATGGTATGCGTAACTCAAATGTGATGGCAATTGCACCAACTGCAACCATTTCAAATATTTGTGGCGTGTCTCAATCAATTGAGCCAACATTCCAAAACTTATATGTGAAATCTAACCTTTCTGGTGAATTTACGGTCATCAACCCTTACCTTGTTCGCGCATTAAAAGAACGTGGTCTGTGGGATACAGTAATGGTCAATGACCTGAAACACTTTGAAGGTTCGGTACAAAAAATTGCACGTATTCCTGAAGAATTAAAAGCAATCTTTGCAACTGCGTTTGAAGTGGATACACGCTGGATCGTTGATGCTGCGTCTCGTCGTCAAAAATGGATCGATCAAGCACAGTCTCTTAACCTTTATATCGCTGGTGCAAATGGTAAGAAACTTGACATCACCTATAAGATGGCATGGTTACGCGGTCTTAAAACCACGTATTATCTCCGAGCTTTAGGTGCAACCTCTGCTGAGAAATCAACAATCAATACGGGTGCGCTTAATGCAGTAAAACCAGCAACTGTTGAAACACCTGTGGTTGCAGCTCCTGTCCTTGAAGAAAAGAAACCAGCAGTTCAAGTTGAAGAAGATGGTTTCACTACTGCTGCTCCAGTACCAATGGCGTGTTCAATTGACAATCCAGACTGCGAAGCTTGTCAGTAATTAGATCTTGGGATAGCCCTTCTCAAATAAAGTAGGGCTTATTCAAGATTTAAAATATAGAGGCAAAGATGATGTTCAATATCAATCATAACTATATGTTAGGACTTGCAGTTCTCATCTTTGCTTTTATTTTCTTTTATGTACCAATGGTCTATGCATTTTTAGCCATTCGTAAACAACAGCGTAAGCAAGACGAATAAAGTGCTTTATTAGGGAATAGAACTATGCTTCAAACTGATTTAGAACGATATGCTAATGCTCCTGCTGTTTTAGTACAGATTTATGTCGATCGGATAGTACTTCATTATCCATCTTCTACAGAATACCTAACTGAATGTGCACAGTTTTCACATCCACGTTCGTTATTAGGTGATTTTAGTATCGCTGAAACTACATTAACGCAGTTACTCAAACGTGGTGGTGGCGGTTTTAAGTATTTAGCTCCTTATATGTTTATTCAAGCAATGGAGCGAATGGAATTTGGTTTAACACAAGTAGAAATACGAGCATTACAAGAGCTAGGGCTAAGTAGCGGGGCAAGAGCGATTGCCATTTATGATGAAACAGGCAAATTATTAACGCCAAACTCACTTCCCGCAACTATCAATCTCAAACGTTTAGCGATGATGGGATTGATTATTACCCTTTTTGTTTTGCTGTGTTTCTTATGCGCCATTTTCATTTTTTAAAACTGCAATGTAAATAAATTAAGATTATAGTGAGATTAAATATGTCTATCCTAAGTTGGGACGATTTTGAAGATGATTCGCAAAAACCGACTACACCTGAACACAAGTCTGCGTCCCTCGACTCGCAAAAAACGGTTAATACGCAGGTGGTATCTAATGCAGAGCAATCATCGCCGAGCATGGCAGCTGCACAACCCGTTGGAGCCAGTGCCAACCGAGCAACAAATCCAACCGATTCGTTGGCTAGAGCATCTGCAGCCCTAGATCATTTGGACGTTGCACCGGGCTTAGAAGAGCTTGAAATGGGTGCTCAGCGTGTACAAGTTGACGACAAAGCCATGATCAACTGTCGTGCGGATTTAAACCAACTTGTTCCATTCAAATATGAGTGGGCTTGGCAAAAATACTTGGATGGGTGTGCAAACCACTGGATGCCACAAGAAGTTAACATGAACCACGATATCGCACTTTGGAAGTCTGAAAATGGCTTAACCGAAGATGAGCGTACTATCGTTATGCGTTCTTTAGGTTTCTTCTCAACAGCAGACTCATTGGTTGCGAACAACTTGGTTTTGGCGATTTATCGTCATATTACAAACCCTGAATGCCGCCAATACATCTTGCGTCAAGCATTTGAAGAAGCGATTCACACGCATGCTTACCAATACTGTATCGAATCTTTAGGTATGGACGAAGGCGAAGTCTTCAACATGTACCGTGAAATTCCAAGTGTTGCACGTAAAGCATCGTGGGGTTTGAAATATACACAATCATTAACTGATCCTAATTTCCATACAGGTACACCTGAAAACGACCAACGCTTACTTCGTAACTTGATCGCATTCTACTGTGTACTTGAAGGGATCTTCTTCTATTGTGGCTTCACTCAAATCTTGAGTATGGGTCGCCGTAATAAGATGAATGGTGTTGCTGAGCAATTCCAATACATCTTGCGTGATGAATCAATGCACTTGAACTTTGGTATCGACATGATCAACCAAATCAAGATTGAAAACCCACACTTATGGACGGCTGAGTTCCAACAAGAAGTAATTCAGATGATTCTTGAAGGCACAATGCTTGAAATCGAATATGCGCGTGACACGATGCCACGTGGTGTATTGGGTATGAATGCGGCAATGATGGAAGAGTATTTGAAGTTCATCTGTAACCGTCGTTTATCTCAACTTGGTTTACCTGAGCAATTTGCTGGAGTAACCAATCCTTTTGCGTGGATGTCTGAGATGATGGATTTACGTAAAGAGAAGAACTTTTTTGAAACGCGCGTTACGGATTACCAAACGGGCGGAGCTTTGAGTTGGTAAGATAGCGCCACCGCGTCACGCGACACATAAGTTGTCATTTGCGACACATAAAATGTCATTGAGCGATACATAAGTTGTCATTGATAAAAAACCGCCATAAATTGGCGGTTTTTTTCTTTAATTGAATTTTAATATCATAAGTTAATCTAATTTAACTATTTGATCATCCTTCCAAATATAAACTTGTTTATGCAGATATTGTTTAGTTTTGAAATATTCATATACTTCAACACCGCCCTTATAGTTTTGTCTCCGCTCCCCCCACAATATCCATATAAAAGTTTGTCCAGTTTCTGTCAGATATTTTTGGAAAAGATCTTTTCTCAAATATGATAAATGACCTTTCAGATTCCCAACATCGGTCTTGAATGTTCTGAAAATAGACGCGACTCCATGAATATCATATAAGTCTGGATCGCCATTATGATATTTTAAATTTAGTCTTTGACATAACTCAGGATTTGGAAAGTCAATTCCCCCTGCTTGATTCAATGAACTATGATAAGACTCCCAAGAATAAGACTGCACAGGCACTTCTATTAAGAAGCTTGATTCATCCCATTCATCAAATCTTACTCGACTACTTACATCTTGATTCAGATTTAAAAATGTATTGTCCAAAACCATTTCGCCTGCATATTTGTAATAGTTTTCAGGAATTTGTGGCAATGCATTATTACCAAGATAATCCTTATTACTTACAAATTCACGTATTGTAGATATATATTCATTTGCAACAAAAAAACCTCTCATAAATGTAAATATTTCACGATAATCTGTTTTTGAATCTTCTTGTATAAATCCATTAAGTAAAATCCAACTATCACCTTGAGTAAACTGCTGAGTCTCCAAAAGATTAAAATAATCAGGGATTGGTCCATGTAAAATCCACTCACCAATATCATTTGGAGAATTAGTAAATATATCTGTAAGTTCTGGATTCCAAGAATTATCAATTTTAGGGAACGTTGGATCGATACTCACATCGCTACATCTTTCATTGTCCCGCCATTCATCTAAAAGATCTCTATCAGACCGCCATCCATACATTTCGTAGAAAGCAATCCAACTATATTTTTTACCATATCTATCAATTTTTTTATCATTCTCATAGCGAGAGTTTGAGCTTGAGGATATATTTCTATCTATTTCTTGAAATTTTGCTGGAACATAACCAAGTTGTGCCATTCTTCTCAATATAGTCTTTCGTGTTTGGATGTAACCAGGATGTGAATCATCATAATTTCCCCGTTCAGGCACCAATCTACCAATAGTGTAGTTATTAAAATCCATACGTAAGGCTGATTCCTTTATAGCCTGAATTTCTTCATCACTTATATCAGGAAGACTATCGAACAGATCTGGTAAATGCTTATAAGGCTTTTGACAATAATCTAAATATTCTTGACTGACAAAATTTTGATTTACCGTTGAAGCATAATTAATAATACCTAGGAAATATTCTCTTAGAATTGTATGAGTAGTTGAGAATTTTGCATCTGGCTCAAAACAACATTCAATTATTCGTGTCGCAAAATCACAAACATTACTACTTATTTTTTCGCCATCAATAAAATCAGCACTTAAAATAGCCCCATACGCTGCAGCAAAAGTTCTTTCTGGCACATATGGATCGGTAATATCTAATGAATTAATTGCCATCTCAAAGAATGCTCTTGGATCTTTTTTAGCATATATAGAAAGTACTTTTGTTGCTTGATCTCTTAGATCTCTATGGTTAGTTGTTAATAACCATTGGACCCATATAGCTCGACCTTTTTCATTAGAACCAATTTGTATTTCAGACCATCTTTTTTCAAGGACCTCTAAGTCATTTTTAAGTTCTCTAGAATTTCTTCTTATCCATTCAGACCATGTTAAATCACGGTATGTATTTCCCATCGCTCTTAAAGCTTTGTCTAAAAAGTTTGCATCAAAGGGATGAGCATATGCTGACCGAGTTGTTTTCAGTTTTGTAAATGCTTCAAATGCAAACTTCTCTGAGGATAATAAATATTCCTGAAACTTCTCGATTGTTTCTCTATTGATAAGAGCCGCTTGCTCTTGAGTTGTTTGTAAAAGAGCTTTCTCTCTAAAAGCCCCTTCCAATAATTGCCAAAATTGTTTTCTAGAATAATAATTAGGATATAAGCCAACTAATGAGTTAAAAACATCATAAGCCAAAGTATTTGAATGTGGTTGATGATATTGAATTTTATTTATATTTTGTATAATCCAGCTATTAAAATCACCTTTCAATAAGTATTCAGCTATTTTAAAGCCAGCCATTAAATCATAAGCAAAACCTATCTCTTGATTACCATTTTGTGATCTATACTTTAATAATATCCCCTCGGATTCAAGGTTTTTTATTAAGCTGCTTCCTGACCTCACGACTTCATTAGCAATACTACGAGCCTGATTAAAATCTAATGTCCTACGATTTTCTGTCCATAAAACTTCAGCAATTTTCAATAAAGTATCTTCAATATCTTCATGATATAACCTTTGATTTGACGGAGATAAATCTACAATATGATCAATTGCTTTTTCAAAATATTTCTCAAATATAGCAACTTGAGAACGGGGTAATGCTTCTACACCTACAACTATTCTTCTTTCTGAATTTGCTGATTCACAGTAAAGTCTTAATGTTAAAGGATGTGAAAGTAGTTCGATTGGTATATCTGCATCTAAAGCATCTATTTTGTAATGTTCAAAATAACAATGTATCGCTGCAATTGGATCATCTACAAACCCATTCAACTCAAAAGTTAGAATTTGTTCTGGAATACAATCTCTATAAAACTCCCCTCTTAAAGTTAACACTAGTAATATATTTGGATAGTTTTCTAGTAATACATTTGCTTTAGCTACTTCATTTCTCCAATTTCTTGGATCTTCAGATTCACTTAACCCATCAATTACAATTGGAATACGTTTACAAAGACGTTGACCTGCTGCATCTACAGCTTCTAAAAGATCCTCAAATGTATTAACAGGTCGTCCATATATCTTAAAACTTTTGACTAAATGATCTAAAGTTTCGCCTGCATTTAAATCTTTTCCTAAAAAAAGAACTCCAGCATTAATGCTATCTCTTGGTCTACATATGTCTAAAGCAAGATCTGTTTTACCATCGCCAGCCTTACCAACGATAGTAATGACCTTGGTATTTAAAGCATTCCTTACCCTTTTTATTTCTTGTGAAAAAGCATAAAAATCTGCTAACAAATTTGCTGCAAACATAGCAGTATAGCTTCTGTTAGCTCGTAATCGAGCTATCGTTTTCCTATATTTAGACCCATCACAACTTAAATCTTCAACCAAAAGCTCTTTTGCTTTTTCAAAATTTCCTACTGCCAACTCTGAAAATAAAGAATTTAAAAAATCACTCAATCTTTCCCCATCTGCTATAAAATCGGGCAAGGTTGTTTTGACATAGCTATCATCAAGATTAACTGCATCTTTGACTATTTTTAAATTATTGTTTATAGATTTTTCAAGGCTATCTAGTGAGTCCCAAGAAGAGTGTCTTCCTAAACATTTTTCAATTATCTTTTCAGCTTTAACCGTTTGGTGCACTTCCGGTTGAAACTTCTTACTATGAGTAGATGCTATGATTTGGTAATGTTGATTTAGTACTTGTTCATCAATTACCAACTCACCCAAATAAGCCTCTCGCAACGCTAATGCAGGCCCAATCAATAAACTTTCAATGTCATCACAAGTTTGAAGATGAAGTTTAAATGGATAGCTAGCTTGCAATCCGTAAAACCACTCTTGATCAACTTTAGTTAAAATATTTTTCGTCCATAGAACCCAATCGGTTAATTCCTTCAAGGAATTTTTAGATTTTTCAATTGCATCAACAATTTGAGATCGTCTTGCTGCCCCAATATTGGTTGCTTTAGCGATCTCATACCATTTGCATTGCCATCCATACCATCTCGTTGAATCCCCCAATTCACACTCTTTATCTAACTTTAGATGGAACTCAACCCCAGCCTGATTAGCAAGCTCTTTGAAGGAACCATATTGACCATAGTGTCTTTTTATTAATGATCTACAAAGTTTTTCAAAATTAACATCAGCAGCACCAGATAAATTTTCAAATTTATTCCAATCAAGTTGAGACATTCTATTTTTCCTCAACTTGCTCAGGATTCTCAGGATAAAAATGCTTGGAGTAAACTTCTACTTTTGCACCAGCATCCACAAAAATTTTAATAAATGCAGAGATATCAATCTCTTCTGTATCAATCGTTATCTTATTTCCATCTCGTTCTAGATAATAATCAGAATTAAACTGATCTATTTCTAAAGGTGACAAATGATAAATTTTCTGTTTTTGAAGAACCTCTAAAACTTCTTTAGAAAATCGATGATTTTCTGGAGGCTCACCAGATAAATAATAGCTTTCATGTTCAGAAATCTTTTGTAAACTCTTCACTAAATTTTCTACATTTTCAGCATCTTTAGCCTGAACAAATGAACCTATTAACACCAAATTCATTGAATGCTCTGAACCATAACTATTCCAAATTTTCATACTTACCCCTTACTTATCTTCTTTTAATAACTTAAGTGTATCTAAAATACTTTTGTCACCAATTTGCTGACCAATATTTGAATATGAGCTACTTTTTAATAAGCCTAGAGCATCTATATGAGCATAAGCATTAAGCCCAGTTTCCATCAAAAGTGGGTTACATATAAAATTTGACTCAAGACCGATATCACTTATAGTTAAGCGAGTTTCTCCACTATAGCCTGTTATCCAAATCTTCATTTTTTCATAGGAATCTTTTGATAAACCTTTGACATTTTGGGTGGCTTGCTGAGGTAAGAGTAGAACTTCGGATATATCAAACTTCCTTGCAATTTCCGTGACCTGATCAAGATCCTGTATTGTTGAATCATTAATTACAATATTAAAACCTAATGAACTGATTTCCCTTGCTCTTTCAATGCGCTCTATTAATTTATCAAATTTACGACCTCGAAAGCCCTCATAGGTCTGCCCCACTCCGTCAATACTGATCCTTATAAAATGTACATTTCCCTTCAAATTAGATAGTAACGTGTCTGTTAAACGATGCCCATGTGTTGTAAAGGTCACCGCCAACTCTGTTTCATTTGCCGTATATTTACAAATTTCTGAAAAATGGGGATATAAAGTTGGCTCTCCTCCTCCAAATCCAATACCAAGAGTACCCAGTTGATCTAGCTCTTTGATCCACCTCTTTAATTGATCTAATTGGAGTGAAGCCTTTACTTTTGGCGCATAGCAAAATTCACAATGCAAATCACATACATTTGTGAGAGCAACAGAAACTTGCCTTGGGGCTTGTGACCACTCATTTTCAGGAGGTATAACTTCATCGATTAAAATATTTAAACCTGTGAATCTATCAAAAAAATGAATCCCATCTGGTCCTATTCTTTTTTTCATTTTAAATTTATAAAGTCATTAAGATAAAAGTATTCTAGCTTCAATTGTTAAGTTGACTAATAAATTCTATAGTTTTTTTATCTAAAGCATTAAGCCAATCTATTAATTCAATTACATCTATACGTCTTTCTAAAATTTCTACTTTAGATACATAAGACTGCGGCTTTACCAAACGACGCGCAAGCTCGACCTGAGTCACATTTTTTGACTCACGAAGTTCTATAAGTTTCTTAATAAGGTCTTGATACCTAGGGTCGTGTATTGAGCGCATGGCTCAATATCAGTTACAATTCAAAATATCCCAAAATAGGATATTTGAGAATTAGAATGATGTTTAAGATTAAAATTTTACCAATAATTATATGTGTTATAACCTTGGTGTCTTGTACAACAAAATTTCAAGATACTGGTACATCTACATCTGTGAGTCAGATGCTGACCAATGAATGGCATATCAAATCATATGATCCTTCAAAACCAGTCCTGATCGATAATGAATTTGAAATGAGAGTATCTACTTACTCATCCCCTTTTTTCATTCATCAACAGTGGGTAGAGCAAGTAGCATCACCTTATAAAAAGCTACAAGGTCTATGCCGCAGACAAAATGGGCAATTTACTTATCTAGGTGATAATAATGCAGTAATGATAAATGCAGGATTAGTAAAAAATGGGCAACCATTGCCCCCACCAGACCAATTAACAATTGAAGTACTAATACAAATCCGCAATTCTAAATGGATTGGTGATTATTCTTGTTCAAGTAGTACAGAGAACTGGAGGGCTTCTATCAAAGCAACAAACTGGAGAGCAAAAAATGATGGAACAAATGCTTGGCGCTATATAACCACAACAACAAAAATTTCTATAAATCAAAAACATTAGATCGATACCTATACTTTTGATCTAATGAGCTTTAAGAGTATAGATATTGATCAACATATCAATTGACCATCTTTATGAACTAAAAAAACTCCCTTTTTTTAAAAAGAGGGAGAAAATTCTTTTATAAGTTTAAGCCCACGCTTACCATCTAGAATATCAAATAGAAAATTAGTGTACATTTTTTTACTGATTCCCTTCCCCTTAATAATATTTTCATCTTCAGCCGCTAATAAAATATAATTCAACTTACTAGATTTATCACAAAACTCCTCAACATCATTACTATCAAAGTTTTTTGTTTTACGTGGAAGAATAGAAAAAACATATAGATAAATTAAAAATACCAATCCATACTTAAAATGTACTAAAGGGAGAAATACACACATTACCAATAATATTCTATAAATTGAACGCCCTATCCTTAAAGCGATTTCCTTTTGATTTTGATCAACCGCAATCCTTAAAAAGATGATCAATGCAGCCAATGCATCTAAATTTTCCAGTCGCTCTATTCTTCTTAAATTTTTTGTTATATGTAAAACAGGGATTAATTCATTTTTATCATTTGCTGATTTAATAATAATTCTTCGTACATCCCAAGAAAGTTGATTTACGCCATCTTCCATGAACCATTTCAATGGTTTACGTCCTCTAATGACCTCCCACAAAACATGATTAATAATCCTAGCGGTCCCTTTTACATGTTGATCAGCTTTGCTTATAAGCTCTTTTCCGGGCGTATGCTTTCCTCTTCTATATTTTGCCCACCTAATATGATTATTAATATCTTTCTCCTCATCTTTCCCGAAAACATCAGGTTCAATAAACTTTGCTATCTCATAGTTTGTACTATTTAAAAATTTTGCTTCTATATATGCATACCAAATGGCTGTACGAATAACATCAAGCCAATCTCTTCTTATCCTAGTTTTTATTTTTTTCGCTTGCATGTTGTAGCGACCTCAACGCAACTATAAATTAATGATATCTACTCATTTAAAATCAAAAGCTTAATTAAAAAATTATGTATAACTTTAGCTCTTAACGCTCTTCTACCATATTTTTCTAAGAAGATATATGCTTTTGTTATGACGTGTTAGGACTAAATAAGATGAATAAAGCAATCTTAATAAATGCAGAAATGATTGAACGTGATCTATTTGAACGTCATGGCCCCATGATTTCAGATGAAGCATTGAGAGTTGCATTGGGATATCGCTCTAGTGATGCCTTTAGACAAGCCCTAACAAGAAAAACTGTACCAATCCCCATTTTCTCTGTCGAAAACCGTCGTGGTAAATATGCACTAGTTAAAGACTTAGCCTTTTGGTTAGCAAAACAACGAAATGAATCTATCCAACAAAGTTAATTTTCACTGAGGAGTGACATTAATGCCATAAAAGAATTAACAAATAAAAAACGGACCCTAAAAAAGGATCCGTTAGTGACTTTATATAGAAACATACAAAGACGTCAGAATCAAAAGTATCTTCTGTATAAAGCCACCAGTCAAGTCTTGTTGCCATTTTTTAAGCAATAAAGAATTTCACTCATCTCTAAAAAATATTTTGGAGATGTCACAGAATGCTGGAGATACTTATATGTACCCTTTCCCACAACAAAAAAAGAATACTCTGACCAAATTTATTTGGGAGCAAATAGAAAAAGCTTTTCAGGCTGAACCCAACTTGGCATCAACACTTCCTGGGCAACGAGACATTTACCTAGGATGCTTTGGTCGTAGAACTTCCTTATTTCCTAGTACTAAATCTGGTGGATCAATTCCGCTTGAAAGTTTCCTAGAATTAGCAAATGCAATCTGTCTTGAACAAAGTTCCCAAGTAAAACGCTTCCGTACACAGGCTTTAAAAATTCCCTTATCAGGAAGTAATTTTTGCTATCCAGACTTTTTAGTCCAAAACATAGATGGATCATTTGAAATCCATGAGGTTAAACCTTCTATTAAAGCTCTGACACTAGAAGAGCTACAAAAGTTTGAACAAGTCGCTGAAATATTCAATCAAATGGGTATTACTTTTAAACTTATTGATCAATTTAGCTTACCAAATAAGAAACAGCTCCAAAAACTTTTATATCTTTATCAACGGGGACATAAACGCATTTGGACATCATTAGAAATTGATTTGGCTATCAGGGCACTACAAAGGCTTCCTCTTCAGAATATTGAAGCTACTTATGAATCTCTTCAAAAATTGGGTTTGCCTTGCGAGTTGGGAGATTACTTACTCTTTCATAAAAAGATCATCATAGATACTGAAGGAGGAATTTAAAATGTCATCATCATTATTTATTCCTCAACCAGGCTTTCGCTTTATTTTTAGCAATCAAGAAGACTATGTTTTTGAGATCACTACGGTTACGTATGGAACAATTCGCTACGCTGCTGTTATCGGAGGAAAATCATTCACTTTATCGTCTGAATCATTTGAACAATACTATAAAAATGATGAAATCAAATGTATTTTTGCTCCTGAAAAACTAATCATCAATCCTGAGAAATGTAGTGAAATACAACGTAAAGAACGATATGTGAAATCGGCTCTGTACAAATTACACATGCCTACAGCTCTGGCTCCTTTAAAGGAACTTATTAAGGAAGTCGCAGCAGAGCTTGAGGATCAAACACCTCCTTCACCTAGAACTGTAGCCCGATGGGTAAATAAATATCACAGTAGCTGTCATAACAATTTAAGTTTAAGTAATGGGCATAAAGGTAATCAATCGCTTCGATTCCCTCCAGAAATTTATCAAATCATATCTCAAGGAATTAATGAAATTTATTTAAAGCCTGAGTATCGAACCAGTAAAGATGTGCAAGCATATGTGCTTGGTAAGTTGATAGAACAAGGAATATCAACAAAATATTTACCCAGCAGAAGAACCATTCAACGTTATATAGAAAAATTAGACCCTTATCTTGTTACTAAAATTAAAAAAGGGAGTCGCATAGCACGAAAAACGTTTCAAGCATCTGGTCAAAGTTGCCCTAGTCCCTTTGCACTCTACATGGTCGAAATCGATACGCATTATTTGGATATTATTGTGATTGACCCGATAACACACCAGGTATTAGGACGACCATACTTAGCTTGTGCGATCGATGTATATTCACGTGTGATCGTGGGTACCTACATTAGTATGTTTCCACCTAGTGCCATGACAACCTTAGCAGTTATCAAGGACATGATTACTCGTCCAAATCATGGATTACCTGGAGGCATTGCATCAATTATTATTCCAGATAATGGTGTCGAATTTAAAAATAATGCCTTGGCAAGAGTTTGTGAACAATTAAAAATTACACTTACTCCATCCCAAATTGGAACACCTAATAACAAACCTCATATCGAACGCTTTTTCTCGACATTGACCAAAGGAGTTATTCAGAAGCTATCTGGGACCACCTTTTCAAATCCCAGTGAGCGAGGTCTCTATAATCCCAGTAAGAATGCCAGGTATTCATTAGAACAGGTCAAAGAATACATAAATGAGTGGATTAATAATATCTATCAGCAATCTATCCATAGTCAAATTGGACTGACTCCTATTACGATGTGGAATAATGCAATTGAACATATTAAGCCATCTTTTCTAGCAGAAGCTGATGCTAAAATTATTTGCCGTAGACCTGTTGAAAGAACAATCCATCATGGACAAGTACAAATAGATGGATTGACTTATTACTCCCATGCATTAACAGTTCTAGAAGCAGAAAGGATTAAAAAAGTTACCGTTTTGGTCGATGACCTTAACCTCAATGAAGTCTATATTCTTTCTCCAAATGATAAACAAGTCGTCATTCAAGCAGATTCAACAAAACCTGAATATACACGCAACTTATCTCGAGCAGCTCACTTAGAAGTACAGAAAAGAAAAAAATTAATGGCAGATTCAGACAGACAACGATTAGGAATGTTTGCTGATCTTTATCACTTATATAGCCTTATGCAGGACATACAAACAGATATTGTTAGGAAGAAACCCAAGCTAAAACAAATCAAAATTGATCTTCCTAAGCAGTTGCAACAACTGCAAGAGAATTTAGGCTTAAATTCAACAGTCAATTCAGAAAATTTAAAAATATATGAGGAAATCCACAAAGAGAATTTAACGCCTCCAACTAGATTTGGCTCAATGGAGGTAAAAAAAGATGGTAAAAGATAATACTACATTCGAAGCTGTCAGCTATCTCAATGATCTTGTGATTACCTCCGATGAATTTATGCTTGCATATAAAGGTATTCGACAATGTGCTGAACGTAGTGTTGCATATAAAGAACCTATTGGGAGTATGCTGCTATCTGAAGGTGGACTTGGAAAAACAACGCTATGTCAGGCATTAATCGCCCAAATGCCAAGTTCGATTAAAATAGAGAATGATCGAAAAAAACGGGTTATTCCTGCCTTTTACGTTGAGGTTCCATCACCAGCAACAGTAAAGTCCTTAGCAATCACAATGCTAAACAAACTAGGCGATCCTAGTTTTGACATGGGTACGACAAAATACCTCACTTCAAGACTCACCTATCTACTCATCCAATGTGAAACGAAGCTGGTTTTTCTAGATGAGTTCCATCATCTTTTTGACCGGAAAGCTACGTCTACAAGAATGAATATTACGGTAGGCAACTGGATAAAAACCCTAGTCAATGAAACAGGTATTAGCTTCTGTCTTGTAGGACTTCCCCCATTCGCGAAACTCATCCAAGTTGACACTCAAATTGCTAGGCGATTTCCTTTCCATTACAAATTATTTCCGCTTACCCTAGGTACAAAAGATACATATGGGACAATCTACTCATTTCTCCATGAAATCTCTAATAAAGCCCTTGAACACGATACAGCCTTTAGTCCGGAGTTAGATAGTTCTCTTTTAGGTATGCAAATCTTTGCTGCAACCAAAGGCTATCACTCCTATGTGATGAGTCTTGTACGTGAAAGTATTGTGATTGCATTAGAAGATGGAAGGAATACCGTTACACAAAATGATTTCAGTCAGGCTTGGAAACTTGGAATAACCCTATTTATTAGTGATTTTAAACAAGATCCGTTTGTTATGAGTCTTACCCAATTAGCCTCAGGCATAAGAGGAGTTTAAGAATGAATAATAAAAGTTTGCTTATACAACCAATTCCCTTTGAAGAAGAAACAGCTGCTAGCTTTTTGCTCAGAGCTGCACAGCTTAATAGGCATTCATCAGTATATACACTCCTAGGTAAAGAAAATTACTCCTACCTTGCCAAGCAAGCACCTAATTGTGATTTAACTGATCTACCCCGTTTTAAATTTGTTCTACAAGTTTTAGATCTGGATTCTTCTTATCAACATTTAGCTTTAGAACGCGTGGGCCCCACCAATCGCTCTCCTAGAAAGTGGGGAGAGTTAAAAGTTAATGAAAATTTACTACGACTTCGTGAATTTTCATTTTGTCCTCAATGTCTTGATGAGCATCCTTATTTTAAAAAAATATGGCTATTTAAGCCAATTTATGCTTGCCTAGTACACTCATTATTACTTTTAAATAAGTGCCATGAATGTGGTAAAGCAATTACACTTGCAAAAGGTTGTATTACGATATGCCCTTTTTGTAATGCTGATCTCACTCATGCTCCAAAAGTTCATTGTAAGACAACCCATATCATTCACTGGTTCACCAGAATTCTAAAAGAAGAAAATCACGAATTTTTTCAGGAGTTCACCTCATACTGGACAGCATTAGAAAGTTTTGCTGAGCTTCAGGAGCCTTTCTCTGATGAAGAATATACAAAAGCAACTTATGAATATTTTACAGATCCTAGCAATTCGATTAAAAGATTAAGTACTTGGATAAACAATAGGATTTATCTAGCCCACCCAAGAGTCCAACTTCTTCCCTTTTTAAAGGAAAAAGAGAAGTTTAACTACTTTGGTAATTATCTAAGATTAGTAGAAGAAAGATGCTCAAGATATAAGATCACTGCTAGATCAAAAGAATTCCCCCTTTTACAAGAAGAAGTAAGACTCATTTTAAATGTTGGACGAAGACGGTTCAAAAGCCTTATAGCAAGTGATTTCTTAAAATTACGTAAAAAACATTATGATTTTGAAAACCTTCAGAGCTTATTAATTGAAAAACTTTTGATTAAAAAAAATAAGTTTATTGATCATAAAATATTTATACCTCCTAAAGCTAAGCCTCAAAGGAAACCCGTACAACCAACAATTACGGAAATCTCAAAAAAATTGGATATCAATTTTGAAACAGCAAGAAAATTGAGCAAAACTCACTGGCTTCTTGATGATAATCAATCCATTGTAAAGGTTATCTCATACGAAAAACTTGACGCGTTTCATGAAAATTATGTCACAGCATCAACCTTGGCAAGAAAGCTTAAAGTTAACCCCACCAATTTAGTAGAGAAGCTGCTAAGTATTGGGATAGCCCCAGTAAGTGGACCACATATTGATGGCTTATCAATTAACTTTTATGAACAGTCTTCTGTAAAGGATATCGAGCCAATAGATCTTAACCAAATTTCCCACTATCAAACTCGAACAGGAAGACATAGGAAAGGGACAAATAATTTGATAGAGGATCACTGTTATTCTTTATATGAAGCAGCTTGCTTATTGAGAATAAGCTTAAGACAAGTATTATATTTAGTACATCAAGGCTATTTGAGCAGAAACTCAGAGAATCCAATCTCGGTACGAGTTGACAGAAAATCATTACATCTGATAAAGGATAAAATTGAAAATGATGACCTTATTAGTATTGAAGATGCAGCTGAGACGTTAAATTGTTCATTGAATTGGTTACGCCAATATTGGTGCAAAACAGGCTTTTTAACAATTGAAGAACTAGTCTATTGGAGTCTGGTTAAAAGAGATGAACTAAATGAGGTCCTTAAGTTAAAAGAAGAATATTTAACAGGAGCTGAAGCTAGCAACCTACTAGGTATGCCTCATTCACATATTACAAACTTACAGAAGCAGAAGCTGATCAAGCCTTATTACATGGGTAAAACAGATCATAAGATCAGGCTGTTTAAGCGAGAGGATGTATTAATCTTACTATCTAAGCCGAGTTGAAGTTTTCAAAAATAGGAGTACTATGTAGGAAAATTAGGTGTTCCACAACCTTTAATCGCGGATTGAAAAATTACTTCAGCTATTTGCTTGAGTAAAAGTGGTGCTCTTATGGGCACCATTTTTTTGCGAGGATTAACACCCTCTTACTCTATTAAGGGGGAGTACAGATACTAAAATTTAACTTTTAAATAGTTGATTTATAAAGATTAATAGATTTTTGGCTTAGCTATTCACATAGTAAAAAATTTATTATTACTTTTTATCATGTGATCTTCGTATAATTAAAAGTGAATCATTTGGAATTTCTACTTTCACTTTGATAGGGACCATATTTCCATTTTGATCTTTAGCTTTAGATATATATTGGACTAAAGCATTTTTCCCTACCCCTCTTAATAAAACCTCAGCATCCTTGATTTCTATATAGTCACCTTTCTTATCTCCAATTTTAGCTTCAGGAAAAAAGTCTTTGAATACTAATTTGATATAAATAAGACTATTTTTATCGTCTTCTCGGACAGAACCCAGTGTATTGGTAATAAAAAAGTTTGTCTCTTTTCCAGCATAAAATAGATATACGCCACTAGGAACAAATAGTATATAAAGCAACATTACTAATAACTTTCTATTTTTTAACTCTTTCTCACCCTCAGTTAATTTCTCATTATTTATTTTTTCTATTTTAAATTGTTTTATAAGTTTATCAATACAAACTTTGAGTAATAAACTTAAGAAAATCATTATCAAAAAATTCAATGATTTTCCGCCATAAAATACAAAGACAAAAGCTAACCCAAAGATAGAAAGTAAAAACTTGATAAAAAAATTTCCAATTTTATCAACGCCTTCTTTTAAATCCAATTCAAGAAAGAACAAATTAAATATTTTTTCATCTAACTTTTTTCTAAAATAAAACAAGGTGATACATATATTTTTTTAATACCTTCAACATACCAACCAAAGTATTTCCGAGAGCATAGTGTGCTCCTAAAAATAACAAATACAAAAAACAAAATTTAATTGTGATAAGAAAGAATAAAAGACCATCCCCTAACGATAAATCTGTTGGGAAATATCCGATGTACATAAAATACAAAATAATTAAGCATACACCAAAACCAATAATAAACTTGAAAAGTAATCCACTACAATCAACAAATATCTTTATTTTTTGATGCAAAAAAATAATAAAATCCACAAACCCCTCATTTTATGTTTTGATTAATAAAAATTTAAACTGCTATAATGAAACATTCCAATCAAGTACCAATTAGACAGTAACTAGTACGAGTATTACTGTCAAAATTTAAAGATCTTAAATATTTTCAATCTTTTACTGTCGTAACCAATCTGGCTTCTCATCAAGGAGCCCCTTCATTTGTGAATCAGGCAACTTCATTCTATATTTAACAACTCCAGCACGCTTATAAGTCAATTGACCTTGAAGTACCCCATTCAAATCTGGGGTAATTGTGGAAATAGGTACTAATGCTGTAATCGCGCTCGCTAAGTTTTCTATCCATTCCGATGCAGGCTTTAACGGGTCTATGATTGTAAATAATTTAACTAACAATTGGTAAACCTGCATCCCAGAACCTTTGATACTTAGATTTATCAGCAATTTGTTATTAACCCAGCTAATAGGAACTGCTATTCTTTGTAATCCATTATGTTCAATATCGTAAAGTAAAGAATTAGAAAAGCCAGAAATAAAATCTTGCATCTCAACAGTAAGATTACTAGTAGCTCCGAAAGTTACTTTTGCCAGATTTAATGTTCCGTTATCGATAGAAGTTGAGGTTATCTTTGCCACGTCAAATTTACTACGAATGAATTTATCAATAGCACCGCACCCTGTTTCTATTGTTTGTAAGAGTCGCTCATCAGGTAATACTATTACAGACGGCTCAATACAAGACTCATTAATAGAAACGCTGTGTGTAAGGCTAATAAATACAGCTAATTCACTTTCTGATTTAGACTCTTCGGTATCAATTTTTGATACATCTTTATTTATAATATCTTCTGGTTCTATTTCTATATCATCTTGAGCAGCACCAAGATATTCTGGAATTAAAGGATTACCTTTAAAATAATCACATAATAAGCGCTTCCAAAGATCAACTGTCATACATCCATCAAATCTGAACAGTTTTGTGTAATCAGAGTGCTTTCCAGCTTGGTCGATCGCTAAATCAATTCTGTCTAAATACTTATCTTGGGGATAGGCTCGTATAGCACCATCAAAATGAGTAATAGCTGAAGTACCGATAGAATATTCTGCATGTGCATAACGACATCCATACTGCTCATCAGGAAGCCCACCAGATGAATTCTCAACTAGCTCTTCAATTTCAAAGGTACGATACCTGTCCTCTATACTTGAGTTTAAGCGTGTTTCAGGTGATTTCCACCAAATTTGAGTTCTATCGATACCCTCGAAATATCTTGTTCTCTCTGATGCCTTATGTTCAGTTACACCGTTCGGTATCAATGAAATATCATCGTTAAAATGTGGTCCCCACCAATACTCTAACTCTAATAAATTGGTAACAGTTTCTGGATGACCAATAAGATCTGGGTCAAGACGTAGTCGAGGAACGAGATGAGAATTTTCTGCTACGGTTTTATCAAAAATTGAAAGAAAATATTCATTTAATTTATTTCTATGTGACAGACTACGTCTGAAGAATCTATGGGCAAATATCAATAAATTATGTTTTTTATCAAGAAAAATACCTGGTTGAACTTGCTTCATGCTCTGACATAGTATTTTGTAATCTGTTAAGCCATCTTTATCTACAGAATCGCTTGAGATATTAAACAGTTCAGGATAAAGCAATGATGCAACATTTTTGCGTGATAATACATATGCTTCCATCTTAAGAAACTTATCAAACTCATCAAGCTCCGATAAGTTAGCTCTTTCTAATAAATCTCTTTTTAAATTATCACTCTCTTTATTATGATGTACCTCCCAAAAAAGAGAAGCTAGTTGTGTTAACTGAATTGTCTCTTGCTCAGTTTCTGCCTCTTCAATTACTCCAACTACGCGAACCATTTCACTATCAATATAAAGACCAAGAACTTTGCTCCACCCAAAAGGTCGATGCATATCATGTTGTATGTGAGCTGGTAACCCAGCTGGAAGACCTGTAGTAAGTCGTTCAAAATGATGTCGTTCCTCCGAACTCATCAATGCACTTGCACGGATTCGGAAACCTGATTTATTTATTTGATCGGTAGTAAAAACACCAAGTTGTCGCTTCATATACATCATCCATTATTTAAATAGCAAAATTTTTAATAAGTCTTATTAATGTACTGATCAAATTAAATAAATAATTGATAGAACTTTGATTTTTTCTAAAAAATCATAAAATAATTTACTATTATCAACACCTTATATAAAAAGTGGAATAAGTATAAAAATTAAATCATGGAAATAAATATTTCATTTCCTTCACTCTCAAATTTTGAGTCTGCTTTACACATAAGTCAGTTCAAGGAATAGATATATCTAAGCTTTGAGGAAAAGCCAGTATTGTCAAGACTTTGACCATGATGAATAAGATATAAACATTTCATGAAAATCTAATCTTTAACCAATTAACCTGATATTTCTATACTTAGACGACACGAATTGTCGTTCAATATACTTTTACTGTTTACCTTGATCTGTACAAATCATATTCTATATAAATATTTATGCTTGAAAAAAAACAATATTTTCCAACTGTTCAATCAATGAATAAATTTTGAGGCTAAAAATATGAGTTCTACATTTCCAGCTCTTACACTCATTTATCATTCTAGAAATGGGACATTAAATTTTGAAGAGCTCGTAAAAGAATTATCCTCCAAAGGCTATATGCTTGAAACTGAATTGAGCTTTTCACGAGCAACATACAATGCAGCTTCAAATGAAGATTTCAATAAACTCTTTAAATTTTATTACCCACAACAAATCAATAGTATAGAACTACATGCTATTGGCACTGCTGCTGGTGGCATACCTGGTGATATTACATATGCATTTTATAATGCAAATATCATTTCATCTGAAGAAATTCTTGAGATTCTAACTGAACTCAATCGGCAGTCCTTAAATGAATCAGGGGAAAACAAAAAATGAATATCTACTTTAAACCAATAATACAATAGGTCGTGACATGAAATATTTAGATGACTTACCTAAACGACATCCAAATCATATTATAGAGAGTAAAGCTGTAGTCGCTTTTGAAAAAATCATAGATGAATCTGAATGTTTCATGATCCAACAAAAGGATACACAGGATTATGGTACAGACTGTCAATTAGAAGTAGTTAATGATGGAAATGCTACTAATATTAGAATCCATGTCCAATTAAAGGGAACAAAAAAAGCTTTAAATAAAGATGGCTCTATCAGTATAGATATAAACCGATCTAATCTGAATTATCTAATCTCTCAACAATATTCATTTTTTGTCTGCTACCACATTCCTACAAACTCTCTTAAATTTTGTTATGCAGATACTGTATTACGCCAATATGAACATTCTCAACAACGATGGACGACCCAACAGACTATTACTATAAATTTCACTGACTTTCTTACTATTCAAAGGTTAGAATCCTTAGCAAAACTTGCAAAAGCTAATTCTAATGAACTAAGAAATAGTAGAATTAAACAAATTACTACCTCTCCTACAGAGATGGTAAGTACAATAAAAACAATACCCTTCGACCTATATATCCCTGAAGATCAAAAAAATGCAACTACTTTACTTTCAATTCTTTATAACAGCGGTGAAGATAAGATAATAAGTGATAATTTCGATAGGTTTTTAGCGCTTTTTCCATCAGATCATAATGCAATTATATATTGCTATATGGCTGAGATTAATATTGGAATGGCGCAAAAAGAAATTGATCTTGTTAGAGTTAAAAGTGGAATTAACTATCTAGAATCCAAGTTAGAAACCAAACAATTTAGTTCAGGAAGTCTTTTATACTCCATTGGAAATGGATACTCCGTATTAGGTAGTAATGAAGATGCAATCTTTGCATATAAGAAAGCTATAAATGACTTGAATGAGAATGATAATCAGCTACTAGCTATGTGTTATAAAAATCTTGGCTCAAGTTATGAAAATTTAGGAACTCGAACTGAAGCGATTATTTGTTATAAAAAATCCATCTCTTTCAATGAAAACCTCCCAGAAGCTAATTTTGCTTTAGGTAACTTCTATTTAAAGGATGGTCAATATAAGGAAGCACTAAAATACTTTGATGAAACAGTGTTTAATGAATCAACAACTGAGAAACAATTCTCCGTTGTAGGATGGAGAATCAATGCTCTCTTTAATTTAAAAGAAGGTCGTTCAGCATTTCGAGAAATCAACACCTTACTTAGTGACACTGCCAATAGTGGGGATTGGAATTGGTCATGGTGTGCTCAACAAGTTGCTTTATTTGGACGTGATAGTATTGAAAATGCCAAGCTAAGTATCTCTTTTTGGGATAGATACCTGAAGAAACATCCTAATTGCCCATATGGTGTTAGAGAATGGTTATTAAATCAATTTTATTTACGTTCAGAAGCTGTGAATATCGGATTCACTTATTCTGCCTTCAAAGTTCAATTTGAATCTATAATTCATTTTACTAAAACCGAAAATGCAGCGTTTCTTTGGGATAGACTTGGTCATTGGGCACAGGAAGAGAACAATTGGAATGAAGCAGAATATTGTTTTAGGAATGCTTATAATCTCGAAAAAGGTGAATTCGGCTATTGCTTGGGGACAGCACTACTTTTTCTCAATCGTCCAAAAGAAAGCCTTCCATTGTTACTAGAACAAGCCTTAAATATCCAACCTGATGACATGAGCTGGTTTCAATTAGCGTCAACTTATGAAAAGTTAGGCCAAACAAAAGAGTCTATTAATGCTTATAAAAAAGTAATCTCTTTAAATCCTGAATATGCATTAGCTTGGTTTAACATGGGAGGTATACATTGGAATAGTGGCGATTACAAAAATGCAAGACGAATATGGAGAAAAGCTGTTAAGAAGTTTCCTAGCCACGAACTATCATTCCAAATTTATAAAAATATACCGTACGCATTAGATTAAGGACTTCAAAAATGTCATTGGTTGTGTCATTTTATCCAAAAAATGACATAGGTTGTGTCGCAGTAATTTTCATTATGTGTCGCAAAGACTTATAAGTTCTTGAATTTACGTGTTCAAGAATGACAGAAGATGTGTCGCATGACGGCCACGCGCGTCACATAAGTTGTCATTAATCATTAATGAACTACACCCCAAAAGTTGGATATTTTTAATCTAACTTTTGGGGTGTTTCTCTATAGCCAAATATTTTCAATAGATTCTTTCATTCAATCATGGAATGCAGCTTTGGCATATTCGGGCATATTTATACTTGCCCTCATTAACTCTTTGAATTTGGGATCATCAACAGCAGTCATAGGCTGCAAAACCATAGCTTTAGCAGGTAAATTATTTTCTCGAGCTAAGAGCTCTAGAAAATTATCATCATGCATTTCATCTTCAAGATACCACTGATCATCACTTCGCTTGAAGTGGGCGCTTTCTAATATATTTTGTTTTTGTTCAGCTTCAAATTGAGGTAGGTTTTCCAAACCATATTGAATTTTATTTATCGCATCATTGAGAGTAATTCCACCGACTCCCATATCATTCTCTTCAACTAAATCAATAAGAAAAGTCTTACCTCCAACAACAATCTTTTCAATAGTCGCTGAATCAGCAATTATCATATTATTTTCTTCAGCTAAACGCACACGACCATCAATTATCACAGCGCGTATTGATGTTTCTTTTGCCTGAATTAATCTTATGTAATGATTATCGCCAGTCCCTTCCAAAATAAGTAAATCTGCCCACTTTCCAGATTCAATACTACCTAAGCAATGATCCCAACCAATCATTTTTGCTGGCGTACTAGTTACTGCGGCAACTAGCTCCCTTTCTGTTAAAACTTTTCCTAAATGCTCATTTACAGCATATGCAACTTTGAGTTCGCCTAAAATATTTTTACAACCACTAGGAGACCAATCTGCGCCGATGGCAATAGGAATTTCATTTTTCTTAGCTTCAGTTATTTTACAAGTTTTACCATAGAGTAATAAATTACTAGTAGGTGACCAGACTACTCCAGCTACAGCACGAAGAGAATCAAAATCCTCTGCTTCTAGATCGACACAATGTATACAGATTAGATGAGAATTCAGAGCACCTGTTGCTCTTTCTAAGTCTTTAAACCGCTCTCTAGCATCCTCATCCACACCTTCACTCAGATGATATATAAAAGGTTTACCTTCCCCTGTCCATTGCAGCATATCCTTCAAACCATCAGCATTAAAGTCTGGGGTTTTCGACTTTACTGTCGGAAGTTCAGTCACCAATGGCTTCTCAATATTTCGCATTAGACCATCGTATGTCACATCTTTAGTTAAACCCATACCATGCCCAGTTGTTACTCCACCAAACAAATTACGGCACTCTGTGAATCTAATAATTGCGCGCCTATAATCAGTATCTTTATGATTATTAAGTAATCCAAATGGAGCACTTACGGCTGGGTAATATTCAGGAATACGCTGCCATTCCTTTCTATTATTAAAAGTTTTTTCAACATTCCATAAAGGAATCATGTTGTAAGGTAAATGATTATGCAAATCAAAAAGACCTGGATAAATTGTCCCATTAATTACTGTAGGAATGATATCTTGGAATTCATTCGGTAATTGTTCTCCTTCTCTCAAAATTGCTTTGATTATTTTTCCTTCAATACACAATGAACCATTTAAGATGACATCATGATCATCATTCATGGTTACAATATCACCGCATAGAACAATTCTTTTTGGAGCAAAAATATCATTAGAATGAATATTAATTTTTCTTTGTTGTACAAAATTAATCATTTCTTATTTCCCTTAAACAGCAACCAAGCAAAAGCTATGTATTGTTGTTATTTTAAAGATTTGAATATCAATTAAAGCCGTTATCCATCTGAAATTTAATATTTTCCGATTAAAATATCCACACTACACTCTCAAACAACATTGAATATATTTTTACAACTCTAAGCTTTAATATCATGGAATAGCCACCCCACATTTAGTACAGACTTAACCGATACATCTACAAAAATTTTAGACACCAAAACATCAGTCAACGTAAGCCTTTTACTGATATGCCTTTATTGTGAAAACCCTTATTGCAATCCATTCTCGATATTTCCCACGGAAAAAATTTAATTCTTAAAGAAAGTAAACTGAATAAAAAGCCTTAGAAATACTTATGAGTACTTCTATAAATCAAAACAACTTACCTAATTCGATTTTCCTCTAAGAAATGCAATGTATCTTTGAAGGTGAGCTGAGCAGGTACAGTTTTTAGTAAAAATTGATATTCATGACCTGTAGGATAAGTTGCTTGATCAAAAAATCTGGTCGTCGTCGGAACTGAACGCTTTTTAAGTTCTATAGCAAGTTGCTGAGCTTGCTATTCAAAAGATGCTGTATTTCCGTCGGTCAAATAGATTGTGGGTAAGTTTGCAGTCAAATAATCAGAAGCTGTTAACCCCATAATAACAGGCTCTGGATATTTAGCAGAAGGGACTAAATCATAATTCAGACCATCACTTGATAACCCTCATATGCTAAACGAGTTGCGTATTCCTTAACTTCAAATTTATCCCCACCAATAAAACCACCACCATGAATCCAAACCATCAAAGGTTTATGCTGTAAAGGATGATTTGGCGCATAAAAATCAAACTGATTCTTCTGATATCGTGATGGATAGCATAAATCCTTAAAGACTCGTACATTTTTATCGAGATATTGCTTAGGACGATCGTCTTGAGGAATGCCAAATAAACTATGTTGCAACAACTATAAAGTTGGCTTTGAACTAAATAAACATACACTCAATAACAAGACTAAAAACAATGCAGCTAAAATTATTATTTTTCTCATCGTTATTTCCATGATTCAGTCTCGTATCTAAAACAACAAGACATAATTACATAGATATAAACGTGA
The DNA here is from genome assembly GCF_022549495.1 of Acinetobacter sp. ANC 4805. GTDB lineage: Bacteria > Pseudomonadota > Gammaproteobacteria > Pseudomonadales > Moraxellaceae > Acinetobacter. Next base: position 45,495 of record NZ_JAKZGD010000011.1, on the reverse strand, counting down.
TTATAAAATTAGGCAATCGTAATGCTTGCCTAATTTTATCTATGACCTAATCATCTATCTCAATAATAACAACGAAATAGATGATCTATTCACATCATCAACCCAATAGTTGAATCTCTGAACCAGCACGTTTTGGATCAATTAGAATTTTGGCATGTTGTTCTGGGTCACGTAAGGCATCAAAGGCATGACCTACCCCTTCCAAGCCCACCACACCAGTGATGAGTGGTGAACAATCCACTTTGCCTTCAGCAATCATATGTAAGGTGTCACGGAACTCAAGCGGTGTATAGCCCAGTACATACTGAATTTCCAATTCTTTATTAATCGCCAATGCAGGCTCGATTTTATCGCTTTGCATACAGACACCAACCCCCACAATACGTGAGAACAATGGTGCTCCTTCCAAAATTTGCTGCATAATCCCTGCAACACCCACACATTCAAATATCACGGGACGTTTAGGTAATAAACCGAGTTTGTCACCCACTCGCATGGCATTGACCCACGGTAATGAGAAGGTCTGAACTTTGTCAAAAATACCCATCCCCATATTAATCGCTTCAGATACATTGCCCAATAAACCGAGCTCTTTCCAGCTGCTAAATGGAGATTGCTGTTTAGGATCAATCAATACATCTGCACCACATTGCTCAGCTAAACGACGGCGATTCGGTGAAAAATCACTAGCAACCACGGTTTTGACGCCTGCCGCTTTGAGCATAATAATCACACCCAAACCGACTGGACCACAACCAATCACGATTGCTGGTTCATTTTTCTTGATGCGACTACGACGTACTGCATGTAAAGCAACTGCCATTGGCTCAGTCAACGCTGCGCTATCCGCATCTAAACCATTTGGCACTTCAAACATCAAACTTGATTGAACCAAGACTTGCTCTGCATAACCACCTGAAGCACTCGGTGACAGTCCAGTCGGAACATAGCCTTGCGGTTCAACATTTAACAATGGCATCGCACAAACTAAGGTATCTACTTTCAGTTTACGACGTGTTTTTGGGCCATAGTCTAAGACCTTGCCGCAAAACTCATGACCAAAGACTAATTTATCAGAGGATTTTGCAACTCCATTAAAACCTACACGTGCTGCCAAATCATGCATATGGTCACAGTGATGTTGCATATGTAAATCAGAACCACAGATTCCACAACGTACCACTTCAAGTAATACTTGCCCTCTTGCAGGCACTAATTGAAGACTGTCTTCTAGCTTTAACTCAGCGTTATGACAAACCAGAGATTTCATAGGATGCTTTCCTTATTGTTTTATTGCATTTGTTAGCTTTTCTGACTTTTTATTGATTAAAACAGTTTGGCTAACGCATTTCATTTTTAATTTTGACAAAGTGTATTGTCAGAATCTATGACCTAAAGATCAATATCACAGAAGAATAAGGTCAGAACTTCATGAAACGATGATTAAAAACAATAAGTTCAAATAACATCCAAATAAATAATGGATGATTGTAATGAGAATATAATCATTTACAATTAACATTACTTTACGTAAAAGATCAAAAATTTAACAATTACCCTATATTTAAGGAATCTCCTATGCGCTTGCAATTCGCAGCAATCACTTTAACAGCAATCACTTTAACAGGCTGTGCCACACTTAAGCCAATGGAATTACAACCTGAGTTTTGGCAACAGTCCAACAAAAAAGTCGCTGTAGTTGTATATGAACTACCTAAAACAGCGGCTTATAAAGCAGGTAATCAAGGATTGTTAGATATCGCTATCAATAATGCGATTTCTAATAAATTTGATAACTTTGTATCTAGTCTACAATTTGAACCATATAGCGCACTTGCAGAAGATATTGAAAAAGAATTTGATCAACGCGGTTTTGATGCAACTGTTGTAAAGGTAGATGTAAAAAATGTTCCTACTTTGGTCAAAACACCTGAACAGAAAAAGAACCCTGCAATTTTTCAGATGAACCTCGCTGCTGTATCAGAGCTAAAAGATAAAGATCTTGTATTTATTATTACGAGTACCCAAGTTGGTACAACCCGATCTTATTATAGTGTTGTGCCAACCTCTGCGCCTCAAGGTATATATGGAGGAATTGCCCATCTCGTTGATGTAAAAACCAATGAAATTAAATGGTGGAAACCTGTAAGTGTAATAAAACCTGTAAATGGTGATTGGGATCAACCACCATCTTATCCAAATGTTTCACAAGCAGTTGATTTAGCAATCGAAGCATCAAAACAAGAGTATAAAAAGCAATTATTCAACAATAAAACACCAAATACGGCGATAACTAATTAATATTATGAATAAACTCAACAAACTCTCTTGGTTTGTGGCTGTCGTTATCTTTACTTTTACCTCATCTGTGTCCGCAGATGAGGTACTAACTCCACCACAAACAGCAATCAAAATTTCTTTAGCTACCAGTGATACCGATTTCTCAATTGATATGACGAATGCAGCAGCCGTACCAGTCCCGATACAAGCAGTTCAAGGGGTAGACCCTTTAGTTGCATTAACTGGTGTTATTATTGGTTATATGGCAGTAGATAAAATTAGTTCAACAGCTGAACAAGCTGAACAAAAAAAGAAAATTCCCCATCTTCTAGAAATATCAGAAACGATTAATCCTCATCTTCTGCTCAAAAACCAATTTAACTCAGAAATCATCAAATACCCAAAGTGGGCAGATGGTCGCTCATATCAATTAGATATAGCACCTGAATATCATTTGAATGCTACGTTAAATACAATAAGGATGGTCTTCAAATATCACTTAAAAGCATCAAAACCAAATACTAAGAGTGAATCAACAAAAGCTAATATTTATATCTTCCACAACCTTGAGCAAGAAACAAGTAATCCTGAAAAAATAAAAACTTGGGAAGAAGCCAATGAAGAAAAGCTTAAAAATACCTTTCTACAAAGTGCAATTTTACTCACAGATGCTTTTTCAAATATAGATGTAAATCAAACACTCAATAGTGATTTTTTAATCGCAACTACTTTTAATGATGAGAAACTAAGGGGTTTTGCAATTAAACAAGATCACGATTGGTTATGGCTATTAGACCAAAATAAAAATATTTATATTCTAAAACCTAAACGCACCTTTGTTCTTAAGGCTGGCAATTTAAAAACAAGCTAAGCTCACAAGATTCATCGCCTAAATACATATAGAGTATTTCACGAAAAGACAGCATTCATGCTGTCTTTTTTATGAACTATTCTCTGAATTAATGATTTATTTAAAACACTTACCCTTTTTCTAAAAAATTCTATAGAACACTTGCATTAAATAGTGTCTTTATGACAATATATATTTACTGGCTTTAAGCCACTATAAATAAGAAGTTAAAAAATGACGATTCAACTTATGACAGCTCAAGCGAATGTTCCCATCGAGTTTTTGCAGTTTTCAGGTGGTGAACGTCATATTCAACTCAAACAAAATTTATTAGATCAGTTGCAAAAAAACACGCAGATCAAAGCCTCACTGAATAACAGCACAGATGTGATGGATTATCTGTTACTGGAAAATGTGTTGCTTGAGCAAGGCTCTCGCCTTTCTGTGGAAATCCCTTATTTCCCTTATGCACGTCAAGACCGCATCTGTACACAAGGTCAAGCCTTTTCACTAGATTTGATGACTAAGTTATTGAATAGCAATACAGAAAAGTTTGCAGGACAGCGTCAAAAAATTGTGGTGTGGGATTGTCATAGTCAAGTGACCCTTGAACTATTACGCCAAAATACCCGCTTCCAACAGGTGATCAATATCGAACCAATTCAGATCATTCAACAAAGTGAAGCATTGATGCAGATCTTAACCGCCGACAATACGATTTTGGTCTGCCCCGATGCAGGCGCAACACAACGTACCCAAGCGATTGCTAATGGCATCAATTCACAACGTCAGAATGCGATCGAGATGATTCACTGTGAAAAAAACGTGATCCTAGCACTGGAAAAATTAGTACAACGACAGTGAATAGCCCTGATCTGACAGGAAAAACCGCAGTGATCACCGATGATATTTGTGATGGCGGTGCAACCTTTATTGGTATTGCCAAACAACTGCGTAGCCTAAATTGCCAAAATATTATTTTATATGTCACGCATGGCATTTTTAGCAAAGGTTTAACCGTATTCGATGGACTGATTGATCAAGTGTTTACGAGTAGCAGCTTGGTTCAAGTAGAACCCACCCAACTCAACATCATTAATTTTCAAAACCAAGATTAAAAGCGCGAGGAGTATAAAAATGAGTATTAAAATCAACCCACTCAATGCAATTGATTTCTATAAAGCGGACCACCGTCGTCAATATCCAGTGGGAACTGAATACGTCTATGCCAACTTTACGCCTCGTTCATCGCGTTTAGCTAAAATGCTGCCTGATTTTGATGACAAGATTGTGTTCTTTGGTCTGCAAGGTTTCATTAAACATTTTTTGATTGAAACTTGGAACGAGGGCTTCTTCAATCACCCCAAAGCCAAAGTCGTCGCAGCCTATAAACGCCGTATGGACAATTCTCTAGGTGAAGGTGCTGTGCCTGTTGAACACATTGAAGACTTACATGATTTAGGTTATTTACCATTAAGAATTAAAGCATTGCCAGAAGGTAGCCGAGTCAATATCAAAGTGCCTGTATTGACCATTATCAACACTGATCCAAACTTCTTTTGGTTAACCAACTATATCGAAACCATGCTCAGTGCCGAACTATGGAAAAGTTGTACCACTGCAACCATCGCTTATGAATACAAGCGTTTATTAACACAATATGCAGAAAAAACGGGGGCGCCTTTAGATTTCATCCCAGTTCAAGGACATGATTTCAGTAGCCGTGGAATGAGTGGGATCTATGATGCAGCCCAATCAGGCGTGGGGCACTTGACCAGTTTTATCGGTACCGATTCAGTCGCTTCCATTGACTATGCAGAAGAATATTACAATGCTACAGGTGTGATTGGGGTTTCCGTACCTGCAACCGAACACAGTGTGATGTGTATGGGCAGTGAAGAACGCGAAATCGAGACCTTTAGACGTTTGATCTGTGAGCTTTATCCTACAGGCATCGTCAGTATCGTTTCTGATACTTGGGATTTCTGGCGTGTGATCACTGAGTTTAGTGTCGAATTAAAAGCCGAGATTTTACAGCGTCAACCGAATGCGCTCGGACTCGCCAAAGTGGTGTTTCGTCCCGATTCAGGTGATCCAGTAAAGATTATCTGTGGTGATCCTGATGCAGAGCTAGATAGTCCCGCTTATAAAGGTGCGGTGCAATGTTTATGGGAGATTTTTGGCGGAACAGAAACCGCACAAGGCTATAGAGTACTAAACGAACGTGTCGGTTTGATCTATGGTGACTCAATTACCCTAGAACGTGCGCAAAACATCTTAAAAGGTTTGTCAGCCAAAGGTTTTGCTTCAAATAATCTGGTCTTTGGAATTGGTAGTTATACCTATAACTATTTGACTCGTGATACTTTTGGTTTTGCGGTCAAAGCCACTTGGGGACAAGTGAATGGTGTTGGTCGTGAACTGTTTAAAGACCCTGTGACGGATTCAGGCGTTAAAAAATCAGCCAAGGGCTTATTACGGGTTGAACAAACAGCGAATGGCTTTGAGTTATTTGATCAACAAAGCTTTGAACAGGAGAATATGGGCGCACTGCAAACTGTATTTGAAAATAGTCAATTGTTAAGAGAGTGCTCGCTTGATCAAATTCGGGAGAGATTGGTCTAAAACGATACAAGACCACTAATTTGAAGTTCATCTACTCTACATCATGACAAGTGGCATGGATACAACCCATTTAACTGCCTTGCACTAAGTTCAAAATGTTATGTTAAAAATCTTAACCCCTCCTAACCTCCCCTGACAAGGGGAGTTAGGAGGGGTTAATTATGCTAATTGGTATTACTTTGAACTTGGCTCAGGATGCAGCATCTGCTAATCAGTCGCAATGAAAGATTTTTGTTTAGGCTTTATTCCTTAAAGTATGCAATTGCCAATACACAAAAGTTTTGATTTCTCGATAACGGATGTCGCTATGCCGAAACAAGCTAAACTCTTTTTTCATTTATAAACAGCGCATTCAAATCTATAAAAACCTTTATACTTGATTCACTCATCCATGAGATAACGCTAAATGACCTATACCTCCGAACAGGAATACCTTGCCCACTATCAAAAAACAGACTATGACACCCCGCTGTTTACGGTTGATATGGCAATTTTTTCTGTGGCAAAAGGTCAATTACAGGTTTTAATGATTCAACGCTCCAACTTCCCCGAAAAAGGGAAATGGGCACTGCCTGGCGGCTTTGTCGATTTAAAAACCGATCCCAACTTAATGGCAACAGCTCACCGTAAACTGCTTGAAAAAACAGGGATTCACTCCCCTTATCTTGAACAAGTTGAGACCATCGGCAATCAGCATCGTGATCCACGCGGTTGGTCAATCACTTCGCTATATTTTGCCCTAATTGATTTTAATAAATTTCAAATTCAACAAAGTACAACAACAGAACAAAGTGAGTGGCTTTCTATAAATGAAGCCTTGAAACTTGATTTGGCTTTCGATCATAAAGACTTACTACAGTTAGCATTTGATCGTCTTTGCAACAAAACCCGCTATACAGCCTTACCTGCTAGCCTGATGCCTGAGTTATTTACGCTGACTGAATTGCAAACAATTTATGAAATTATTTTAGGTCATACATTAGAAAAAAAATCATTTAGACGTCGTATGCAAGAAGCAGAGGTCGTTGAGGAAACAGGACAGCAAAAGATTGTCGGCAAACGCCCTGCCCAACTGTTTCGTTATGCACTCGACAATTATCATTTCACTTTTCCACGTATGTTAGAAACACCACGTCATCCGACTGAAAATGAAAAGAGCTAAGGCAAAAAACCTTAGCTCTAAAAACCTACTTCCAAGTTTGACGAATCATATCGACTGCTTTCTCAGCAATCATGATTGCTGGTGCATTGGTGTTACCATTCACGACCGTTGGCATAATGGAAGCATCAATCACACGAAGCCCATCAATACCATAAACTTTCAGCTCAGGGTCCACCACCGCCATTTCATCCACACCCATCTTACAACTGCCCACTGGATGATAAACCGTGTCAACACGTTGGCGTAAAACCTCACGAATTTCATCGTCAGACTTCACATTGGCAGTAAACATATCTTCTTTGATTTTTTCATTTAACGCAGGTGCTTGCATCAATTTTTGTGTAACTTTATAGCCATCGACCATATCTTGAAGATCTTGTTCATCCTCTAAGAATTTAAAATCAATCAATAATGGATCATCAACATTTTTACCACTGAGTTTGACTGAACCACGTGCACGTGGATTCAATAAACACACATGACATGAAATACCATGACCTGTATGCATCGTTCGAGCATGGTTATCCACCACCGCAATCACAAAATGCAATTGTAAATTCGGCTTATCTAACTCAGGACGGCTTTTTAGGAAACCACCACATTCAGCATAGTTGGTCGTGATCAAACCACGGCGTTCTTTACGATAACGACCAATCTGCTTAACCAAATCTAAACTACCACCAACTGAAACCCCGAAAGTTCCATCGATTTGCTTGGTTTTATAAGCAAAGATAAAATCAGGATGATCGTGCAGGTTTTCCCCAACACCGACAAGGTCCTTCACCACAGGGATACCATGCTTCTCCAACTCTTGACGTGGGCCAATCCCTGATAACATCAACACTTGTGGCGATTGGAATGCACCAGCAGAGAGTAAAACCTCCTTTTTGGCATTAATGATCGTGGTTTGCCCTTTATGTTTATACTCCACCCCAACAGCACGACCATTTTCAATCACAATACGAGCAACCATTGCTTGTGTGATGACATGTAGGTTTGGACGTTTACCCAAATAAGGCAATAAATATCCTCGTGCAGCACTCCAACGCTCACCATTTTTTTGTGTAACTTGATAAACCCCCAAGCCCTCTTGCTCAGCGCCATTAAAGTCATCATTCAATGGATAGCCAACTTGTTGAGCAGCTTCAACAAATGTTTTTTGATAAGGATTATCTGAACGTAGCTCTCCAACATTCAATGGACCATGCTGTCCATGATATTGATTACGAATGCGTTCGTTATGTTCTGATTTTATAAAATAAGGCAGTACTTCTTGATATGACCAACCTGTATTGCCTAGAGCAGCCCAATGGTCATAGTCACTGTGATGTCCACGGATATACACCATCGCATTAATCGCAGAACTTCCCCCTAAACATTTCCCGCGAGGTTGATAACCCTTACGCCCATTTAAGCCTTTTTGTGGAATAGTCTCCAAAGCCCAGTTATTCAGTTTTGTAGGAATACTAATCACAGCAGCAGCAGGTGTATTCACCAACCAACTATTCCCATCACCACCAGCTTCAAGTAAACATACTGATATATTTGGATTTTCTGAAAGCCGACCTGCAAGTACACAACCTGCTGAGCCACCACCAATAATTACAAAATCAAAAGCTGCTTGTGTCATTTCTATCCCTGTTATTTTCATTTTTTAAAAAGTTAAAAATATTATGCCTAAAACTACATAAATAGGCGGCATTACTTGTCTAACAGCTCCATGCTCTACAATTAAAAATTAACTGGATATCACTCAAACTACAATAGCTAAACTAAGCAAGGAATTTGAGATAAATGATCAGACAAAGCAAAGGCTAATTTATGGCGTCTTTCTTCGTACTTTTCTGTTTGAGATATTCAACATGTTGGCGATCTGTTTTCCATGAAGATTCCAATATTTCTTTTTCTATTCTGTAATGAATTCTTTTTTGCTTCATTGAACTGATTACTTCCTCATTGAAGCTCTTTACATAATTTATCCATGCCTTTCCACGAAATACATTTTCAGGCATCTCTGTTTTGAATTCACTTCTAGGAGTAAAAACAATAACCGAATGCAAATATTTTGGTTCAAGTATATCACTTAAAATCATCTCCAAAACTTTCATGTGTTTATAGTTTTGATGTAATGGATTTTGAAATTTATAACTTTTTTTATAAATCTTTTGCGTCCATTGTTTCTGACGAGTACTACCAAAAATCCAACCTGTATAGTTTTTCGTTTCTATAATAAAAACACCGTAAGGACTTATTAGAATGTGATCAATTTGTGTTGTTCCCTGCTCTTGATCAGGAATCGTACAGTTATTTAACAGAATATACTCATCGCCTAATGCTTTATCGACATGTACAGCAACCATGAACTCACCCATCTTTCCTTTAAAATCAGGCGATTTCAAATAAGTAAGAACGGCTAAAATAATAATGATAAAAATAAAATAGAAAAGCATCTCTTCCCAATCACTTATAATTTTTAAAGTTTAAAATAATGAATCTAATACATTATAAATATCATAACTAATTAATGCAGACGTAAAAAAACCGCTAAATTAGCGGTTTTTTATCTCATCGTTAAGATGATGGTCGGAGCAGTAGGATTCGAACCTACGACCCCCTGGTCCCAAACCAGGTGCACTACCAGGCTGTGCTATGCTCCGAATGTGGGGTGAATGACGGGATTCGAACCCGCGACAACTGGAATCACAATCCAGGGCTCTACCAACTGAGCTACATCCACCATAACATGTTTTGATTCTATGTACCAAGCTACCAAAATGGCGCGCCTGACAGGATTCGAACCTGTGACCATCCGCTTAGAAGGCGGATGCTCTATCCAACTGAGCTACAGGCGCATAACGATGATAATAATATCAAGCGATACTTCGCCGATTTTAAAGCAATGTTTTACAACATCATTTTAAATGGTCGGAGCAGTAGGATTCGAACCTACGACCCCCTGGTCCCAAACCAGGTGCACTACCAGGCTGTGCTATGCTCCGATTTTCTCAGCTTTTATTGTATCGCACATCGTGCGGTACGGTGTGCATTCTAGGCTTGACGTCGCATCACGTCAACACCTAGTTTTAAAAAAAATGCTTTTTCCTTATCAAATGTATATTTAACAAGCATTTTAACGCTTTAGCGAGGCACTAAAGTTCAACATTCGATCTAATGGTAATTTTGCTCGTTCAGCAAGCGCAGGATCAACGTGTATTTCTTGATCAGCGTGCTGCAATACATGCAAAATTCCATCCAATTCATTCATTGCCATCCACGGACAATGCGCGCATGAGCGACAGGTTGCCCCCTCACCTGCGGTTGGTGCTTCAAATAATTCTTTATCTGGCGCAGCTTGCTGCATTTTATAAAAAATGCCACGGTCTGTTGCTACAATCATTTGCTTATGTGGCAAAGTCTGTGCTGCTTTGATCAATTGTGAGGTACTACCGACCGCATCGGCAATATCCACCACAGATTCAGGTGACTCTGGATGAACTAAAACTGCCGCATCAGGATAAAGCGCTTTCATTTGTGCAATGCCACGCGCACGGAATTCTTCATGTACGATACATGCGCCATCCCATAACAACATTTCTGCACCTGTTTTCTTTTGGATATAACGTCCTAAATGCTGATCAGGTGCCCAAATAATTTTTTCACCCAAGCTATCAAGGTGTTCAATAATCTCAACTGCACAGCTTGAAGTCACCACCCAATCGGCACGTGCTTTGACTGCTGCCGAGGTATTGGCATACACCACCACAGTATGATCAGGATGTTGATCACAGAATGCAGAAAACTCATCGACTGGACAGCCCAAGTCAAGTGAACAGGTTGCTTCTAGGGTCGGCATCAATACTGTTTTTTCAGGTGATAAAATTTTAGAGGTTTCACCCATAAATTTAACCCCAGCAACAACCAGTGTTGTCGCAGGATGATCACGTCCAAAACGTGCCATTTCTAATGAGTCAGAAACACAACCACCTGTCAGTTCCGCAAGCTCTTGCACTTCAGGATCGCAATAATAATGTGCGACAAGTACAGCATTGCGTTTTTTAAGCTCTGCTGCAATTTGCGCAAACTTTTCTTGTTTCACTTCTGGGCTAAGACGATTGTCTTTTGGGTCACCCAAACGATCTAAATGCGCCTGCACAATATTTTTGGCTTCGTTCGCAATTAAATTCGCATCATTCATAAAGCGTCTTCTCTATCCTGCGTGCTTGCATCGCTGCAAACTTATAACGTGGGTATCTTGGTGATCATTTGGGATAAATCACTTTATCCACAAACCAGCTTATAAAAAAAGCCTCACTGTGGAGGCTTCATTATAACGCAAATTTATGAACGATAATCGGCATTAATTTTTACATAGTCATAAGAAAAGTCACAGGTATACACCGTGTCTTTTGCTGTACCACGTCCAAGATCAATACGAATCGTGATTTCCTTCTCAGCCATGACTGCTGCACCTGCCGCTTCGGTATAGTCAGGATTCGCACCTCCATCCAAACAGATCTGCACATCACCTAACCAAACTTGTACTTTACTACTGTCTAGGTTGGGTACACCTGCCTTACCTATTGCCATCACGATGCGTCCCCAGTTTGGATCTGAAGCGAATAAAGCCGTTTTAATAAGTGGTGACTCAGCGACACTATAAGCAACATCGCAACACTCTTGCGTGTTTGCTCCACCTTCAACTTGAACCGTGATGAACTTGGTTGCCCCCTCTCCATCACGCACAATCAATTGCGCTAGACGATTCATAATACGTGCCAATACATCAAGTACCTGTTGATAACGTGCATCATCTTGGCTCTGAATCTCAGCACCACCCGCTAAACCCGTTGCTACAAAGATACAAGAGTCATTGGTTGAGGTATCACCATCAATGGTAATGCGGTTAAATGAATGCTCAACTGTAGTCTGCAAAAGCTGCTGTACAGATGCTTTTGAAATCGGTGCATCTGTTGCAACAAAGCTGAGCATGGTCGCCATGTTCGGGCGAATCATACCTGCGCCTTTACTGATGCCTGTCATGGTATAAATCACGCCATCAAGTTCAAACTGCTCAGAAGCACCTTTAGGTGTAGTATCTGTGGTCATAATGCCTGATGCAGCATCTGCCCAACGATCAGCATTTAAATCGTTTAATGCAGGCTGAATACCTTGTACTAAACGTTCAATTGGCAACTGCTCACCGATAACGCCCGTTGAAAATGGCAAAATCTGATTGGTTTGCACACCTGTCAACTCAGCGAGTTTCACACAAGTCACTTCTGCATTTTTATAACCAATTGTTCCTGTTGCAGCATTGGCATTACCTGTATTAATAATCAGGTAACGTGGCGTGTTCTCTGCCAAGTGTTTTTTGCTGAGAAGTACAGGCGCAGCAGCAAAAGCGCTTTGGGTAAATACCCCAGCAACGTTTGAACCTTCAGCAAATTCAAAAATGACTAGATCTCGTCGATTTGGATAACGTACATACGCCTCAGTTGAGCCAATTTTTACACCCTGCACCACATGCATAAGTGGCATTGTTACGTCACCAACAGCCATTTTTAAACTTCCATTCAACTTGTTATGAAAGGCTTAAGCTTATTCCAAAAGGCGATTAAAATCGAGTATTAACGACATGGATAATTTATAAAATAAAGTTAGTTTTTTTAGAATTATACTCAAGGTTGACTATCATGATAGGCGGCATGGATGCCGCCAGTTTGGCTGTGGTATCAAGGATGTACCATCAGCCAGACAAAAGATTTTTGTTACTTTTCATCTTTGAAAAGTAAAAGAACGCCTATGCAAAATACATCTAATCCCTTACTGATTTATGAGGCTATGCAGAGTTTGAAATTAAAATTATTTAAGCTTTGCTTTGCTCTAAACTGAGTAAAATTTTCTTCTTATCCAAACCACCCGCAAAACCGACCAAAGCCCCACTCGAACCAATCACCCGATGACACGGCGCAATAATCGAAATTGGGTTTCTACCATTGGCAGCCCCAACAGCACGTACCGCTTTTTCATTACCAATCTGAACTGCAATGTCTTTATAACTACGCTTCTCACCATAAGGAATGGTCAACAAAGCCTGCCAAACCTGTTGTTGAAAATCTGTGCCTTGAAAGTCCAAAGGTAAATCAAATTGCTGACGCTGACCTGCGAAATATTGTTCTAATTGTTTTTTAACTCGAAGTAACATCGGATGTTGACGATCCTCTATCAGTTCGGCGAGTCGTACTCGTTTATGGTCTTCATTGTCCCACATGACCGCAACAAGTGCCTGATCATGGGCAACCAATTTTAATGCACCAACAGGAGAGTCCATATACATATACACCAGTTGCATTAAAAATCTCCTTTACGCTACTTCAATCTTAGTTCCCCCTCTTTGATAAAGAGAAGTAATTTTTATGAAGTTGAAGATAGTTTCATCAAAACTAAACCCGAAACAATCAGTATTGCTGCAATCATTCGCATTGCGGTCATTGGCTCATGCAAAACGATGATCCCAACAATAAACGATCCAATCGCACCTATCCCAGTCCAAACCGTATAGGCTGTCCCTAAAGGCAATGATCGCATTGCAATTGACAGCAATACGACACTTAAAATCATAAAAATGAGGGTCACGATACTAGGTGTTAATTTGGTAAAACCTTCAGACATCTTCATGGAATATGCCCAAATAATTTCAAAAACCCCTGCCAATATTAAAATTACCCATGCCATTTTTTACACTCATCTTTATCAAATATTGGGTCGTCCCAACGTGATGCTTTTGAGGGAGGTCGTCCTCCTAGGGCAGTAGTGTACTGTAAAAATTTATGGCGATGTCAGGCATTATATATTCATTTCAGTCGTGTATTTTTAAAATTAAAATACTTCATCAGTACAATTTATTGCCACGAAATTTGATCCACTTGCATCAACTCACACGCCCCATTACCCGTGTCTTCACGAGATAAAGAGCTTTTCCAATGCCAGCCATCTTTCGCCTGTATTTCAATTAAAGAACCTTTTAAATAGACTAAATCATCTTTTTTAATTTTTTTCATTTGTGATGCAATATACGCATTTGCGGGAACTAAATGCATATTGGCACTATGTGTTGCGATTTCTCTTAACGCAATAGGCGGTTCATGATCAACGCGCCAGTAATACCAACGATTATTTTGCGAAACATCAATTTGTTTATAAATCTGAGGATTTGCCATGTCCCCCCAACCGACCGCAATATCCATAGGGGAAAAGTCGGCTTCACGTCCTAAGTTATAATCTTCCCTAGAAAGCACACGGAATGCTCCTTCATATTTTTCTAATGCGGTAATCTGCACGCCTTGCTGGGTCGTCATTTGGCTAATATCAGGTGCAGGTTTAAGTACCTGTGTCCAAACCAACCATACGAGCGCCAATCCTAATACGCCATACATCCATCTTGGCATTTTACTTATCCTTCTTTCCTTGTAAGCATGTTATCCATTGCTTTAAACGACCTAAAAATAAATCTAAAAAACGACTGATAAGCCTAAAATAACCACCCGATGACTCAGTTGACTTATTCAACAAAGGAGAAGTATCGGTATTAAAATCCATCATTTCTAAAGGTTCATAATGAGATAAGGTTTGTTGTAACTCCGCTCCCAAACTCAGACGGGTTAAGGCAACAGTGACGTCATCAATTGCACAATGATGATACAAAGTAAGATGGCGTGTGTCCAAATCAATGCTATGTTCAACTAAGATTTCTGCAAATGGCAATAATGCTTTTCGAATACGTTGTACTTCCACAAAACCACTCATGTGCGGAATATAATAAAAACTCACTTTCATACTGCTATTTAGTGGAACAGGTTCAAGCTGAGCGAACAAATTTTGTGGTTTCTCGCTTTGATTTATACATTGATCTGTGTTGTCAGTTATTAAATTGTCTTGTTGTTCTAAAGCCATTTATGCACCATGAATGACTCAAAAAAGATACTGCTAGTATAAACGAACAGTATCTCAGGGTAGTGACATTTTGAACAAAGGATTAGAACTTTAGCGTAAGTCCTAAGCCATAAAGCCAACCTCTCTCACTGTCAGAGGCAGATTGCCATTCAGTTTGTTTCAAACCTTTATTATATGTGTACGCAATATCAATAAAAGGCATCACTTTTTTACTGATTTCATAACGAGTTTGTACACCTGTCTGTAATTTGGATAATCCAGATTTAACTGCATAATTCGACTCATCACTCAACATGACATCTACATTCAGATAAGGTTGAGCAATCAACTTTTGCGTAAATAATACATCGCGTGTTGTTTCCAAACTCAATTGCCAACGTTGATCTTGACCTGCATAAAGATAGGCTTCTGTTTCAAAGAAATACGGCGCTAGACCATGTAGTCCCAATACCGTGCCCCATTGATTTTTACCATGCTTTTGTTCAGGTTGATATTGATAACGAACACCTGCTTGGACATCCCAAAAGTCAGCAATATTACGACTATATAACAGCATCGCTTCGGTTTGAGTATACTCAGATTCCGCTTTTTCTACATGAGCTTTGATAAATATTTTATTTTCATCACCTCCCACCCATGTTTTTAGCTCAGTACTGGCACTGCCTCGACCATCATCAACGACCCACGCATTTTTAATCGTTGTGGCTTGATAAATTTGTCCACCATGTTCACGGTGATGATCGTGTGCATCATGTTGAATATCAGATGGTACTTGCCTTAATTCAAGTTGATGTCCTGAATGATCAACAGAAGATGATGTCTCCATCAATATATTCTGTTGTACCGGCTGATCCATTTGCATCATTTGATCATGACCCTCATGCGCAGACGCAAATGCACTCAAAGAAGAAATCATGCCACCTATTGCCAATAATTGCGTATAGCGTTTCATCGTAGAAGGTTGCTTAGTGATGTGCATGGCTCGCTCCTTGAGTGGGTTGAACAGGTGTAGCTTGTGAAACTTTGCTGTCATCGACATTTGCGACAATCAATTTACTCATCATGCCCGCACTCATGTGGTACAACAGGTGACAATGAATCGCCCATTCACCGAGCTCATCCGCAGTAAGTAGAGCTGTAACAGTTTTGCCCGGTGGCACGATCACCGTATGTTTATTGGGCATATCTTGTAATGCCTGACCATTTTCTAATTGCATAAACATGCCATGTAAATGCATCGGATGCGCCATCATACTTTCATTGACAAATTTCAGTCGAATACGCTCGCCATAGCGGACTGTTAGAGGCTTAAAATCAGGATCACTAAACTTTTTACCATCAATCGTCCAGATGTAACGCTCCATCGTGCCACCCAGACGGATCACCAATTCACGCTCGGCTGGACGGCGATAACTTTCTGATTGTGGTTGCAGTGACTTCAAATCAGCATAATTTAAGGCTTTTTGGTTTACTGGCGTTGCTGCATTCGCCCAACCCTGTACATGATCAATACTTTCTTTTGTAGAAGATGCAGCCGCTTGATGCTGGCTATGATCCATCTCCCCCATCGTCATCTGCGTATGAGAACTGTGATCCATCTTGCTCATATCCATCTGACCATGTCCACTGTGATCCATCTGCGACATACCCATTTGAGCATGTGAACGATGATCCATCGTGATCTGTGATGTTGTTACAGTTGTCACTTTTTCATGTGGTACTTGTGATTGGTTATGATCCATATTCGGCATATTCATTTGATCATGCGCGCCATGATCCATTCCCATATCTTCCATGCTTAATAAAGCACGTGGGCGTGATTTTGGGATTTGCACTGAGGTTGGATTGCTTACCTGTTCATTCTGCAATGACCCAATTGCAAAACCAGAACGATCTATTGACTCTGCCTCAATTTGATAATGCGCCTGTTTAGGTTCAACCAATACATCATAAGTTTCTGCTGTACCAATACGGAATTCATCTACGGGAATAGGCTGTACAGGCTGACCATCGGCACTGACGACTGTCATTTTTAGGTTTGGAATACGCACATCAAAAAAAGACATGGCTGATGCATTGATAAAGCGCAAACGAATCTTTTCACCCGTTTTAAAAGCGCCTGTCCAATTTTGTTGAGGTGTTTTCCCATTCACCAAGAAAGTATAACCAGTAATGTCTGATAAATCGGTTTTGAGCATCCGCATCTGGTTCCACATCGAACGATCTTGCCACGTTGCTTTCAAACCTTGTTGTTTCACTTGCTTCCAGACATCACTTACCGTTTCACGTTGGTTTTGGTAATACTCAGCAGACTTTTTCAAATTTGCCATGATCTTGTCGCTTTCCGTTTCATGAAAATCAGACAACATCACCACATAATCACGCTCAGCTTTTTCGTGTACAGCAACAGGTTGCTTACCTTTCGGATAGATCACCAACGGACCATATAAGCCATCTTGTTCCTGTCCTTTGCTATGTGCGTGATACCAATAAGTACCATTTTGTCGAACCTTGAAGCGATACTCAAAGCTGCCATTCGGTTGAATACCTTTAAAACCATTAAAACCAGGAACGCCATCCATAAGCCCAGGTAAAAGCAGACCGTGCCAATGTAAAGAAGTATTTTGATTCTTCAGTTGGTTATGCACATAAATCACGGCTTCATCGCCCTCTTCAAACTCAAGAAGCGGAGCAATAAACTTACCGTTGACCGTCATACGTTGCACAAGCTTCCCTGTCACATTGACGAGACCTTGATTAATATTCAGGTGATATTCTTTGATTGCAGCCAAACTATAAGGTGCAAAAAATAGACTTAAGCTAGCAATGACACCAGCATATATTTTTGAGGACATGATATTTTCCTAATCTGTTAACGATTCAAATTGCTCTTTTCAACAAAATAAAGAGCCTGTAAAACAGATTAGGTTCTAGGAGGACGTAAAATCTCTTGCCAATAACCCGCAAGATGGCGAGCTTGATACGCTGTATTTTTATAGCTGCTCAGTTCTAAAAACGGCGAGCCAGATAAGCTTAGAATCTGCTGATCGAGTGCTAGATTGATCGTTTGGCAATGTGAAAAACTATTACAGTCAGGACAATGTTGCTGATCTTGCATTTGCCCATCATGGCATTTAACAACATTGGTCACATCATGTGACATTTGCATTTGATGATGTTGATCCATCATTTGCTGATCGTGACATGGCATGGTTTGCACTATTGATGTTTTTTGATCCAATCGAACTTCTTGAACTGCTGCAACAGCCACACCACTTCCCCCAATGAAAAATATCATCAGGAATACAAACCATACATGCTTGTATTGTTTATGAAGTTGCACTGAATATCCTTAGATCAATCATCAAATGAATGCGATTTACTTAGCATAATTTCTTTCTATGTTATGCACAATCTACTTTATGTTCAAATTATGCTAATTTCACACATGTACATAACCAAGCTGCCAATTTATTGAACAATAAAATATCAGATCACTGATGGGCAAAAACAAAGCAAAATAAATCGCTTAGCGCACAAAAAAAGGACAAAAATTTGTCCTTTTTTCATCATTTTGCTGTGAATATAAACAACTGAAATCATTTTGTTTATTTTAACAACATCTTATCCACCTGCTTATCAACACGGTTATCCACCCAGTTATAAACAAAGTTATCCACAATCTTATGTGAAAAATAGGATGAAAACACTAAACTTCTGTTGCACCAACTTTCGCCAACTCTGCACGCATTTGATCAATTACCGTTTTATAGTCGGGTTGACCAAAAATCGCTGAACCTGCAACGAACATATCGGCGCCTGCTTCGGCAATCTCACGGATATTTGCAGGACCAACACCACCATCAACTTCTAAACGAATATCACGACCACTCGCATCAATAATTTGACGTGCTTGACGCAATTTTTCCAAGGTCATTGGAATAAATTTTTGCCCACCGAAACCAGGATTTACGCTCATTAACAGAATTTGATCGACTTTATCCAAAACATAATCCAAATAATGTAACGGCGTTGCTGGGTTAAAGACTAAACCCGCTTTTGCACCACCTGCCTTAATCAGTTGTAAAGAACGATCAATATGATCTGTCGCTTCTGGATGGAAAGTAATAATGTCTGCACCTGCTTCCAAGAAATCACCAATCATACGATCAACTGGAGAAACCATCAGATGCACATCAATCGGTGCTTTAATCCCATAGCTTTTTAATGCTTTACAGATGCCCGCACCAAAAGTAAGGTTTGGTACATAATGGTTATCCATCACATCAAAATGCACAACGTCTGCACCCGCAGCTAGAACCTTTTCTACATCTTCACCTAAACGTGCAAAATCAGCAGATAAAATCGAAGGAGCAATTAAATAAGGCTTGGACATGGATGACCTGGCAAACTCTGAGAAAATAATCTGGAGATTATAGCAAATTCATCGCACTTAGGTTTGTTACAAAGTCATTATTACAGCATTGCAAACTTGCAACAGCACGTTGCATGAATACTATTTTTAATCTCAGATGATTTTGTTATTTTTAACGATGAAAAGTAGAATATGACCTTAAGACATGAATAGCACAACACAAATTACAACAGATGAAGCAAAACGAATTAGTAAGCGCTTGCTCAATCACTGGAAGCATAAATTTGAAGTGGCTGAAACTGAAGCATACTCAAAAATTTTCATGCCTACAGCAACGGTGACTCTTACACCACAAGAACAGCATTTAGATGTATTGATTGAAAATCAGCAAGAAGATGTTGCTCGTCTAGAACAAGTGGTGATTGACCATTTAAATCGTATGGCTCAGCAGGAGTTTATTGTTGAGTGGCAACATCATTAATAAGAAGCTCGAAAGAGCTTCTTATTAATGCATTACTTTTTCGAGTTGAATTATATGGATATGGAGCTGTAAGTGATCATTCTTAATCCCAAAGCTATCTAATTTTTCAAAAATACCTGATGTCATATCTTTATCAATAAGCCATAACGTTGAAGTTAAGGCGGCACGCTGAAGTGTCCATCTAAAACGACTTGTTAGACCTATTTTACATTGAACTGGTCATAAATCTTATTATTGAGCTCGATGAATTGCTGCACAACGCGATCGCAGTTTTCCTTAGAGTTCCCACACTTTACGTCCATGCCCATAAATACTCGCCCATCTTTCTCATAGGTGTGGCGTAGGACAGCCGTTGGGTGTGCGAAATGGCTAGGTTTTGTAATGCTCCAAAGCGAATTCTCAGCTTTGTCATTCAGAATAAACCATTCCTCATTTTCTTCTGTAGTAACGTTAGGTTTTGCTCTGACGGCGGCTAATGCTGTTGCAGGGCTTGGATATGAAATGTTAACAGCGAGTGATTCTCGCAAGCCGCCTTCATGTGTGTGGAGGTCTGCACTTTGAGTTGCACAAGCGGGTGTGGTAGCTAAGATGAAAAGTAAGATTGGTATGCACATGATCTTCATTGAATAGACCTAACCACAGTTATACGGCATAACTGCCACATGATTAAAAGTATACTGCACAATTTTTCCTATTATTTCAAAGTATTAGCCCACCTAGCAATTTAGTATACATATCAAATGGACTACAAAATAGTCTTAATGCTTTTCTAACTGAATCGCATGGAATTGCAGATGATCATTGATAAAACTTTGAATAAAGTAATAACCATGATCATAACCTTTGTGTTGGCGTAGGGTTAAATGTTGCCCTGCATCTAGGCAAGCTTGCTTAAACTTTTCAGGATTCAATTGAGCATAAAACTGATCGTCTAGACCTTGATCAATTAAAATTTCCTCAAAGATTCCACCCTTTTGCTGAACTAAGGCGGTTGCATCATGCGCTAACCATTGCTGTTGATCCGCACCTAAATATTGGCTAAATGCCTTTTCACCCCATGGGCAAATACTCGGCGCACAAATCGGAGCAAAAGCTGAAACTGATTTAAATTGTTCTGGGTATTTAAATGCCAAGGTTAACGCACCATGTCCACCCATTGAATGTCCCAAAATCCCAATCTGACTTTCGATAATTGGAAATGCTTGTAAAACGTGTGCGTAGAGTTCATCAACCAAATAAGACTCCATTTGGTAATGTTCAGCCCAAGGTTGTTGAATTGCATTGATATAGAAGCCTGCACCCTGACCAATATCCCAATGATCACCTTGTGCAACGCCCTCCCCACGCGGAGAGGTATCAGGGCTAATTAAAATCAGACTCAGCCGAGCAGCCATACGCTGTGCATGTGCTTTAATTGCAAAGGTATCTTCAGTACAAGTCAAACCTGCAAGATAGAATAATGCTGAACAAGGCTTCCCTTCTAAAGCAGCAGGCGGCAAATAGACGCCAACTCGAGTTAAACCGTTAAGATGCTGTGACTCTAGCTGATAAATCCGTTGCTCACCCTCAAAACAACGATTTTTTTGCAGTAGCTGCATGTTGATTATCCTGTGTTTTTGTAATGTCTGTTGTTGTGATATTTTGCGTTGGGAATAGATACGGCTCAAGTTGTGGCAACATCAATTCCATGTTACGACCAATTGCCCATTGCGGTTCAGATGGTTCAAATCCTTGAGCAGTTTCCCACTGTGTCACAGTTTGCTTAGACTGATCAAATGCTTTTTTGATTGAGGATTGTTCACGCATCGCTAAATCAAAGAAAGCTCGACCAAAGTAAGTGTAATCTGCTTCATTATTACAGCCAAAAGAGGTTTTATCTGCTGCTGAAGCAGTAATAATTAGAGTTTCAGGTGACTGTAATGCAGGAATGAAACTCCCCGAATAACACGCTGAAATAACAATGACGCGCCAACGAATACCTGACTTATCAAGCGTTTCACGTAGCCATTTTGGATCGACTTGCCCCAACTCTAAAGGTGCATTTTCAATTTCAAAGTGATTACGCTCACCATGTGATGTCATATACAGGAATAACACATCACTATCACGATTCATCTGCTGACCAATACGGCGCAAAGCCAACTCAATACTGGTTTTAGAGGCAATTGGAACATCTAAACGTGTCGCAGAATTATTAATCAACATAATGGAGCGTCCAAACGTTCCAAAACGCGTATCAAACTGCTCTCTGATGCGCTCAATCTCAGATTTGAATACATCAGCATAGCTATCCCCTGCGACACCCATAAAATACCAGTGGCTTTTCGCAATATCTCCATATTGGATTTGATCTAATGCTTTATCCAACACATGACTTTGCGCATAAAAAGCATCTTCAGCAAAACTTGGCGGTGTCTCTTCAACTTTCCAAATCGGCTGATCTTTTACAGAAAGCTGCCAAACTACCATCGTTGCAATCGTTGCCACAAAGACTAAGGCACGTTCCCACCACGGCCAATTTAATGCACGTGAAAATACCCAAATCACAGCTAAACTTTGCCAGACAAATAGTCCAACAAACAAAGGTGGCAAGAAACCGTTATAGATGGTATCAGGAATAAAATTAAGATAGCCGTTTGAACCTAAATATTGAATCAAGCACTGTAATAATAAGATATTGGTATCAAGCACTAACCATAATAATGCAGGTACAAGCATTAAACGGGCTTGGTTCATGCGTTGCGAAAGGAAAATCCCCACAATTAAGGCAATAAAAGGCCAAAGTGCGTAACCAATCAAACCTTGAGGGTTAAATTCACCAATTTGCCCTGCCACCAACCAGCTATAAAGTGAGTTGGTACAACCACCTAAAATACCCCAGATAATGAGTTGAGTAATTGATGGATGAACAATCTGTAAGGAACGTCGAGACCCAAGGAACAACCACATTCCAGCAATTTGGTTACTTTTAAAATCATGCCAGATATTAATGGAGGGTTTAAGGTCTATCATAAAATTCTTCGGGTGTTTCTCTTTTTAAGCCTAAACTGAAAATATGTTCATCTTTTATAAAATGAATATCGCTTTTCCCAAAAGGTACGATGTACCATTCTCATTTAAGCTCGACAAGAATTTTTTATCAATCATGCTTTTGCACTATATCACAAATCTTTACCGAGCATTGACCTAAGCTAAACAATCAGTTGGATCAGCTTTAAGTTGAACTTTTGGAAAAATATGCATCAAAACGGCAGGCATCACCTAACCATTGGTGATCAGGTGTTTGATCTGCCAGATAAACTGCATGTCGTGGACGCTTAACAATAACGCGCTTTGCGATCTTATGGGCAAGATGTAACAACTCATCTCCTAAATCCATTTCACCATCTTCAGGTAATAACAGATGCAGTAATTGCATTTGCTTTTTGACTTGTGCTTGCTTCTTTTGCACTTGATGATTTTGATCTCGCTGTGGAAACATCGGATCTAAATACACCACGTCCACTCGCTCGCCTTGCTGTTCTAATGTATGTAGATAGCAATTTGAATCAGCATGAATAAGTTGGATCCGCTGCATAACAGACTGCAAAAATGGATCGTGTTCCGCTTGAGTTTTCGTATATTCCAATAACACAAATAGGATCGGATGACGTTCAACCAAACGGACATCAGCACCGAGATAAGCCATCAATAAACTATCATGACCTAAGCCTGCGGTTGCATCAATTAAGCTTGGTTTTTCACCCAACTGACATGCTCTCGCAATCATTTCAGACTTCAAACTGGCGCGTTTTAAACGGGGAATCTCAGCACGCCAATCTGGTTGCATTTTCATCCCATTGGCAGCAAGACTGAGTCCATCCTCATCTAAAACCAAAGCCATTTCTGGATTCAGACGAAGGAAACGCGCATTCACTTTTTCAACGATTTGACCTTTTAATTCAACATCCAAACTTGCTAAACGGGTTTGAAGTTGTTGAAATTGCTCTGCATACTCAGTCTGATACCAACAGATCATTTGCATTACCAATGCACCCAACCTGTCCACCATGTCGCCAAAATAAATAAACCAAAGACAATACGATAGTAAGCAAAGGCTGTGAAGTCATGCTTAGAGACATAACGAATTAATGCACGAATCACAATCAAAGCTGAAACAAAGGCAACAATAATTCCGACTGCTAAAATAGCCATATCATTACTATGTAATTCATGACGCATTTTATACATATCCAGTAAGCCTGCACCCATCAACACAGGAATACCGAGGAAGAATGAAAATTCAGCTGCTGCTTTACGTGAAATACCTAAGAACAATGAACCAATAATGGTTGAACCAGAACGTGATGTCCCAGGAATTAATGCAAGACATTGAATCAAACCAATCAATGTGGCTTGCTTGAATGTTAGATCTTCGACTTCTTGACTCACGATTTGATGCGGACGGCGTTCCGCCCATAAAATAACGAAACCACCGACAATTAATGCAATTGCAACCGTGACCGCATTAAATAAATAAGCCTTTACCACATCACCAAAGCTCAAGCCAATAATCACAATTGGAACAGAAGCGATGATTAAATTAAGACTTAAACGACGACCTTGCTCTTGTCCTGTGAGTGCGCCAATTAATGCGCCCCACAGTTTGCCCCAATACTCATAAATTACTGCTGCAATCGCACCAATTTGTACAGCAACCGCAAACATATCTCGTTTTTCAACAGTCCAAAAATCTAGCAATTGTCCTGCTAAAATCAAATGTCCTGTACTTGAGATCGGTAGAAATTCAGTAATCCCTTCTACCAACCCCATAATTGCAGCTTTAAATAGCAATAAAAGATCCATAATTAACCTTAATTCGCCTTACCTTGTTCTGGAATTTTTTTCCATGCATCATCACGTAAATACACAGGGAGTGCATGCTCAGCATCAACCCATTTTTGCTGCGCTGCATAAATTCGAGCAATTGTTGCAATATCCTGCGCAGTTGCTCTGATTTCTGGGATAGACGTTTTCAGAATGGAAGCCTCTTGCGAGTCTATTTGATTTGGCTTAACCAATTCTGAACCTGAGCCAATCGCCATGAATTTACAATATGCTGCAGCTTGCTGGTAATTTAATAATTTTTCTTCATCGACTGCTTGCATGATGCCATGTTCATCAATGCTAAAATTAGCAATATAAACTTCTTGCATACGTGCATCGAGAACAGCCGTGACTTGTTGTAGTCCTGTCAAACGATATGCTGCTTGCGCTAGTGCTTGCAAACTTGATACAGGAATCACAGGTAAATCTTGTGACCATGCCAAAGCTTGCGCAACAGCCGCATTGATACGCACACCACTAAATGAACCTGGCCCACGGCTGAAAGCGATTGCTGTTAAATCGGCTAACTGAGTTTGTGTTTGCAGTAAAGCTTGCTCAGTTAAAGGCAAAATCGTTTGGGTTTGTGCTTTTGGTCGCTCATCTAATTGAAAATAGAGTTCTTCAACATCATCAATCAACGAAACAGAACAGTGTTCATTTGCCGTTTCCAATGCAAGCAACTTCATGCAAAAACCTTAGTCTAAAAGAGATAAAAAACGTCGAGTATCATACCCCACTCAAGCCTCCTAAGCGAGTTATTGGCTTTTGCTAGATACAAAAAAGCCAAGTCTATACTTGGCTAAATTTAAATCTAGTTTAGCTTAAAATCACTCGAAGCTAAATTCTTCCAATGCTAAGAAATTTTGATAATGTTCCGCATAATGTAAAGCGCTCAAATGCAAGCGTGCGGCACCTTGTTCATCCAAGGTTTTAACTACTTTACCAGGTGACCCCATCACAACTGAATTATCAGGAATGATTTTACCTTCAGGAATCAGCGCATTTGCACCAATAATACAATTTTTACCAATCACCGCATTATTTAAAACAACAGCATTGATACCAATTAAAGAATTATCTCCAATCGTACAACCATGTAACATCGCTTGATGCCCCACCGTCACATAATCGCCAATATTCAGTTCAATGCCTGCATCGGTATGTAAAACTGCATTTTCTTGAATATTCGAAAAATTTCCAATCCGAATAACACTGTTATCCGCTCGTACAACTGCACCAAACCAAATACTGACTCGACGCCCCAATTCAGCTTGACCAATCACTGTCGCAGTTGGTGCAACCCAGCCATCCCAAGGTTCATGTAATGCTTTTGGACTCAATCCCTGATAGGTATACATCATGACAAAACACCCAATTTAAATAAAAGATAACTAAAACTTAGATAATCCAAAATGTGGTGGATTCACTAAAAAAGGCCATTTCTTTTGATGCCCAAGCCCATACTGAAATAACGATACCAACATACGAGCGGTTAAACCCCAAACAATTTCATTTTCCACTTGCATGCTTGGGAAATAAATTGATTGTCGAACCAAACGTACTTCATAGGGTAAAGGTGGTGCATCAATTAGTTGCTGTAACGGCGCAAAAAAAATACGATCAATCTCTGTAGGCTGAGCAATTAAGTCCACCTCCGCAGGGATTAATCCTACAATCGGTTTCACAGATAAACCGCTACGGGCCCGTTGTATCGGCAAATCACCCAACAATTTGACGTCAAAAGGATTAAGTGCTGTTTCTTCCTGTGCCTCACGCAAAGCCACCACAATATTACTGGTATCACTTGGATCACGTTTACCACCCGGAAAAGACACCTCTCCAGCATGTTGCGATAAATGGATTGAACGGCGTGTGAGTAAAACTTTCGGTTGAGGCTCTTGTGTAATCGCAATTAAAACAGCTGCATCAGCTTGTTGGATTCGTTTGGAAAAACGCAACCGTTGTTGTAAAAGCTGTATTAACGATGGCTCTTCCATATGACTCATCTCTTTTTCTCATTTTCCTTACAAATCATCATAACTGAAATTTTAATGACAATCATAGATCATGATGCGAAGTGATAAAAATTCAGTTATGCTGAGTTATCTCTATGGTTGATGATAATTATGAGCTTTTGCGTTGCGTGTGGACATCAAACTGAAGCAAAAATCCCGCTAGGCGATCATAAAACACGGCTTGTCTGTACACACTGTGGCAACATCCACTATGAAAATCCGAAAGTCATTTGTGGAGCATTGGCTATTTGGGATGATAAGGTTTTACTTTGTCGACGTGCTATCGAACCTCGTTATGGATTATGGACACTCCCTGCGGGTTACATGGAATTATTTGAAACCATGGAGCAAGGCGCTGCACGTGAAACACGTGAGGAAGCTGAAGCCGAAGTTGACATTGAACAACTGTACTGTATGTATAATATTCCGCGTATTGGGCAGATTTACGTACTGTTTAAAGCACAGATAAAACAAGGTTTATTTGGTGCTGGAGAAGAAAGCCTCGAGTGTCGTTTATTTGAAGAACATGAAATTCCGTGGACAGAACTCGCATTTCCAAGTGTAGAACAAACTTTAAAACATTATTTCTCAGATCGTAAACAAGGGGTATTCCCTTCTCACTTAGAAACATTAGGTACGCGTTTAGATCATACAGGTTAAATAAAAAAAGACCGCTTATTGAACTATATCCAATAAGCGGTCTTTTTTACTAAAAAGTTATTTTATTTTTACAGCTTTACATGCTGCTGCACTTTGATTGGCCAACTGAATTGTAACAGGTCCTGTCCAACGTTTAGCCATTACTCGATCTTCATCGGTTGGTTTAACATACTTATTTCGCTCAGTATCATCTTTCAAATTATCATACATATTGATATAAGCAGCTTGATAGTAAGCATAAGTATTTGACCAGAAAACAATATTACTTCCTTCACTAAAGTCAGTTAAAGTAATTTCTTTTTGTGGTGCATCACTCAATAAATTATGCACATTGATTTTAGCGCCACCAATCGATTTAATATCATTACTTTGATAAATAAGACCAACATTCAGACCAAACATAGCGCCATTAAGTAACCCGAATTTTGGATTAGATAAAATTGTTCGAACTGAAACAGATTTACTCGTCGCCGTAAATGAAGTTGCGCCTGTCGTACCTATTCGATACTGCATCTCACCATATTCGTCAGTGATTGTTCCATCTGCATTTATGGATTGAGTTTTTGCGCAATTACCAGACATATCACTTGCTGTTGCATCTTTCTTAATATCTGTTCGAATATTGCCATACTCATCAATCATGATTCCTAATTTAATTTTTTCTGAATCAGGAATACTACTATCAGAGAATCCAAAAATTAATGTTGCATACAAAGGGAAAATATATTTTTCATTTGTTTTTACATTCGCACTCGTTTTAAAGACATCTTTACCTAAATAGCTTGGTGGATTTGCCTTATAAATTTCGAGGCTACCATTATATGCTCTGCCATCGATTGCTTGTTCCCATTGCCCTAAATGTGCCGTGTTTACCGTATCTGTGTCTTTCGCATTCAATAAAAGTCGATAAATATATTCAGTGCCCGGTATTGTGTGACCATTAATTAGCTTACCTTGTTTAAATTTCAAATCTTCAGCAGCATTTGCAGTGAGAGAGAAACGCAAAGGTTGATTTGAATTGATTTCCCGAGTAAGTGGGTTTAACCATGAGTTTTGAGCATTAATCTGTACTTTTTGGGCTTTCACTTTGGTAATTAAAAGAAGTGGTGGATAGAGTTTACCTTCAAGAAAACTCGCAGGGCCTCGCCACTGCTGCCCAGTTCCTATTGCATAACCTTGTCGATCTGTTAATAAAAATACTTCACCCATCGAATGGATCAGGCTGCTGCCTTTGTCTGCATTTACACAATCCGTATACAGCGCTTGGTTACAACCAAAGAAACCATCACTGGTCTTAATTGAAGAGCTAATCGTGCCTGCTTTTAAGAAAGGTATTGTTGCTTGCCATACACCAGCATTCGATAAATTCAAGAGTTGAGTAAGAATCGTTAATGCTTGTTCATCTGTTACTGTAGTGACATCTAACCAAGGTTTTAATATTTCGACATAGGCTCCACTACTCAGCTCAGTAACACCAATATCTTTCGTTAGCTTAGATAATAGTTCTTTCTTTTCATCTGTAATCTGAGTCGGTTGAATATCACCTAAAACATTATCATCTTGTTCAAGACCAATACTATGAGAGATTTTGACTAATGCAATTGCAACACGAATCGTTTCATCATTTAGATCAAGTGTCGCTGGTACTTTCCCTGTTAATGCACTCGCTAAATCAATAAGACGCATACGAGGTATAGGATATCGTGAATCATTAATTTTAGAAATATCGTCTAATTTCACAGCCCCTAGACTAATTTTTCTAGCGTTTTTACCTTGTATATAAAAAGTCGCTGTATCCCCTAATTTACAAGCACCTGTGACAGTATTTGATTCCAACTTTGTTACGAAGTGATTCACTTTATCACTACTACAATCAAAGTTCAGACCAGAAATAGGGTAATCCATTACAAATGGTAGGCAATCGGTATTTGTTGGTGAACAACTGGTATTGGCTGTTACACCTTCAACCCCTTTATTTGGGTCTTCGTTAATTTTAGCACTTTCACCACCACAACCTTGTAAAAATGCCACTAATGTCGTTAAGGCAAAGGGTAATAAAACTTTTTTATTTGTCATGGGTTCATCCTATTTATGCCTACTGTAAAGCAGTAATCTTAATCTGTCCTTGATTTGAAAGTTCCTGCTCAGGAACATCCACGGCTGAAGCTAAAGGGGTGATCATCATATAATGGCTATTAGGCGGTATTTTAAGCACCCCCTGAAGAGCAGCATGTTGTAATAATGTTGCGGGAATTTTTTGACTTTTAAATCCACTCACACCCTCTAATACACAACCAGACTCATCTAAAAAAACGACCAATGGCCAATAATAAGTAGGTCTATTAGCATTAGAAGCGTAGGAGTCAACTTGCATATATTGAATATTTTGTTCAAGTTGCACTAACTCATATTCAAACTTTTCTTTTAAAGGCTTACGAGGCCATAAACCTATATCTTTTTGAGGAGCTAGAGTTTTAATCGTTTTATTCTTACTATATCCTTCTAAAAAACAACGATCATTCTCAAATGCCAAAGATAAATCTTGTGCAGATAAACGTACATAACTATTAGATAATGCAATCGAATCTAGACCCTGAGTTGATCGACTGAGCATTCTATCTAACATTGAACGGCTTACACCTTTTTTACGCTCTATTGTTTCTAAGCGCCCAGTACCATCTGGCATGGTATAAAAACGTTTTTTACCATCTAAGTTAAACTCTTGATCCTCTAAATATTCATTATTCACATATTCTACGCCATCCACACGAGCAAATGCTGATGGAGTAGTAACTGCCTGAACTTCCTTAGATACAACTTCTTTTGTAATATCAGACTTTGGTTGCTCTAAGCTTTTTTGTTCAAGATTTTGTTGCTGTAGTATGATATTTTTAGATTTAACAATTGCTTGAGGCTCACTTCTTACCTCAGACTTAATCACTTCTTTTTTAGATTCTATGGTGGGCTGGATTTGAGATGCATTTATTAGGTCATCTTTAACCACGACTGTAGTTGATGTTTTTGGAACATCGATATCATTCTTAGGTTGAACTCTATTTTCTAATTTTATTGAGTCATCAATATGATTAGACGGTATAGACTTAATGATTTTTTTCTCAGCCTCAGTTGATTTTCTAGGAACAATCATTGGTCGACCATCAGGTCCAATAATTGTATAAAAACCTTCTGCATATACAACCGAGCTACTTGCGATAACAGCACAAACGAATGAAATCACAAGTATAGGTTGTTTTCTTATCACTTTCTTTAACATTACCATCTTGTTCTATAGTTAATACCAAGTAAAGTCACCTTAGTATTCGTTTTAATATCTAATCCTGCATATGGGTTTAATAAAATATTATCAACCCCAGTTTTGTTTGCAAGGCTACTTGTGTTTGCAGGAATATCATCACGACTACGTAAGAAACCTATTGATAAATCTAGATCTGTATCTTGATCAAAGCGATAACCAACGCCTAAACCAAAAAGCTGAGCATTATTAATAGGAACCATCGTATTTCGTTTATCATCAGGGATAGAACTTGTACGTGGTTCATAGCCCATGCGCAATTTCAATCGATCTGTTGCAGAATATTCAAAACCAATTCCCCAACGCCAAGAGGATTGAAACTTCAATGGTAAAGCCAAAGAACGATCTGTTACATCAGAAGAAAGAAGTTTCGCAACCTTTAATAGTGAAATTTGTCGATCAAACTCAAATTTAAACTTATCCCAAGCAGCAAAATCGGTCCAACCCACATCAAAGTTCATTTGTAAGTCTGGGAAAATTTTATACTTAATCCCAGCTTTAAAATGTTGTGGATATTTAAAATCCATAGCAACTAAGCCTGATTCCACATTCGGTACATAACCTGGTAAACCAAGAATTGCAGCTAAAATCTGACCTGTTGCTGAAGAGTTTAAACCAGCAACCAGTTGTTGTGGAGCTGTTGCATTATTAATTAAATACTTTCCACGCAACCGCATTTTTGCTTCACTTTGATAAACCATACCAAAACTGAAGTCATCCGTAGGTTCCCACAATACACCTAAGTTATAACTAGGACTAAGTGATTGTTCTAACGATACATCCATTGCACCCATCTTACTAAATGGATTCATGCCTTCTTGAGCATTACAGATACCAAATAATAATAAATCAGTGATAATGTCTCCGTTATTTTTAAATGGGGCACAGACGACCTCATCCACCATTCGCAAGACACCAATCATTTCATTTGGAAAGCGTAAATCTGTTTTTAACGCAATCGCTTGGTAAGACATACCAAATGATGCTCCGACAGATAAATGATCGTTTACTTGATAACCAAAAGATGGTGACAAATATGTAATACGCTCTAAAGCGACTTGTTGTCCCATATAATTACTAGGGTTACCATCTTCTGCACCAAAACCAGCAACTAAGGGCGCATACATTGCTGTTGCATAAGTCACTTTCGAACCAGGTGGCTTATAAGCAATCGCTGCTGTAGGTGCAGCCAAAGGTGAATTCGGTCCTAAATCTACGATCTTCTTCAAAATAGGAACATAAATACTGGCATATTCAACATCACCATTTACAGTCCCTTTGAAGTCAGTACATATTCCTGTTCTAACTTCAGGACCATCATTACAAACCAATGGATCATCAGAATAGCCAAAAATATTATATCCAGCAGGTGCTGAGTATTCCCGCTCAATCGCGAAGTTAGCCAAGATACCCTGCACATCCGTTTGCAAACCTTCAATCTTTGCAAGCGCAGCAGGGTTAAAATGCACCGCACTAATCCCTGGTGGATCAGCAGTAACCGCATTCCCTAACGAAAGAGAACGCAAATCCACAGATAAGTCCTGTCCCAATTGCGCATTGGCAATATTTGATAAGCTAGCTAAAAGAATAGCTGCTGTTAAGGGACATAATTTTAGGTATTTCACCATTACATCTCCTTAACGAACTTTTTTGCCAAAACCTATAATATCAAGCGGGAAAGATAGACCTAATGATACATCTGGTGCATCCTCAGTTAATCCAATACCAACAGTACCATTCACAATGGTTTCAGGTGATACGCGAACCCCTAAAGCAAAAGACAACATTGCACTACTTTGATCAGCAGATTGATAGCTTTCATCATTTTTAAAGTAGAATTTTGCCCCTGTATTAAAACTTTGTTGATAAGACATTGTCAGTGATACATCATAGTTAAATGAGTATGCAAATCCGAATGAAAAACCACCACTTAAACCTGGATCAAAACTCTCTAATATCCGGTTTCCACGTAGCTGGTTGAGCCCCGACTCTTTTAAACCGTAGTTTGCTGATACCGAGCTAAACAATACAACTGGGTCAATATATTTACGCGTACTTGCTCCAAAACCAACAGAGTAATACCCTTTACCCGTAGATAATTCATCAATCCCAATTTCATAAGGACTATCACCCGTTTTTGTTGATAGGCTACCAAACAGAACTAATGGAAGACGACCTTGCTTTAAAGGGAAAGGTTCCCAACGTGCTCCAAAAGAAATATCACCCAAACCTGCTGCTGTTTTTTCTTTTAAAATATCTTTTTTCGCTAACAGAGGAAGTGATGCAGATAAAGTAACGTTATCAAGTAATCCATATTGTGCGGTAAATGTATTGGTTAACGTATGGTTTGCATCTTCTTCGACACGGAACCGTTGTAATGCACTTGTACTATCGCCTGTTGCGACATCAATTCGACTATCACGATAATAGGTATAATCAACGTCATAATAAGAAGAAATAACACCCTTCTTAATTAAAGAATATTGACGCTCATTCGACGTAAAAACTTCTTGTAGATTCGTCTCTTTTGTTGCATCACCTTCTTGTTTTTGTAGTGCATTAGCTGCCTGACTCGCTTGGCTTTCAGCAGCATTTACACTAGGTGCATCTTTTACAGCATCAGCGGCTTGATCTGTTGCTGTTGCTTGCTCAGCTTGAACTTCTGTTGGTTTCTGTTCTTCAGCATAAAGTGTTGTTGTAATCGCACTCATACTTAATGCCAACACACTGATATTCATCCATGGACTTTTCATTTTTGCGTAACATCCTATTAATACATTAATTTTAATGATTTCTAAATTACTTCCGCTTGTAATATAAGCGCATAAAAGTCGTAATCGGTTGATTGTACGTAGCAGAAGTCGGATCAGCATCCAATACTCGACGCATGGTTGATGCCTTATCAGCTATGCGTTCAAACTTTTGTGTTGGAAACTGAATTTCAGCAAGGGCATATCTATTAATAGTTGCATCTTCCACGTGACGCATATCGGAGTCTTGTAATGCCAATAAGTTCTTACGATACTGCTCAGGAATATCCACAATAAATAACGTATTATTATCCCAAATTTGCTTGAAACGAATCTCGTCAAAACTGATATTACCCAAGGATGGATCAGCGACATAGACTCTTCCATCTTTATATGCTTTATATACAACGAAATGTTTAAAACCTGCATATGTAATAGGAACAATTGCTGGTTGTTTCAAAGCCGTTAAATCAGAGAACTCCCCACGATATCCACCACTACTCAACCCTAGAGCAGTAACAAAACGTTTCATATCGAGCAGCGAAAAACTACGACGCTCAATAATACGCTGATATTCTCCATATTGAAGTAAGCCAGTCATGGTCTGTTGCTCTGTAAGACGCAAACCACCATAACCATTCAAAAGAGTCGTTAACGCAGCTGAACCACAGCTATAATCGTATGCTTGACGCACAATCCCCCGAAATTGATCTTCTATCGCTGGCTTAATCGTCACTGCTTCACGATGATTCCGTGTAAAAGAAGGATTACGAGAATCTAAGGTCTCTGTATAATATACAGTTCCCTCTGGTTTTTTTTCTATTTCGAAGGCTTGCGTTGTAAAGTAATACATCAATGCTGAGCCTAAAGCGATCTCTAACATAAGTCTCTTTTTCTAACCGTGGCACAACTTGCCTTATTCATTTTATTTTAGTGTTCGTAAACACTACATCCCTGCTTGTTGAAGATACCTTTTTTTATAAAAAAAAACAGCTTTTTTTTAGTTTTTTTTGACGAAGTGTAGCTTAAAAATAAAACTAGGTAGTATTTGAGTAATTTCTTGTGATTCTTAAATAATTAAATAACTTTTTAGCTGTTAATTTTTACCAAACCACACTAAATAAAAATAAAAAAAAGCGCAACTAGTGCGCTTTTTTTTAAACTAGCTTAGTGACCAGAAATTGTAATCACAGAACCAGGAACGTTTGTAGTACCATTGAAGTAGTAAGTCTGCATACCTTGAACTTCTACGTCACCGATAGAACCAGCAGTTTGGCTACCTAAATGAACACCTTTGATGTACATATCAGTTTTAGGAGTAGTTGCACCAGAACCAGTAATAATACGTAAGTAACCGTTGTTAGTATCTTCTTTACCAACTACGCTTACAGCAGCATTAACAGTTAAGTTTGTAGCATTTGCGTCAGAAACTCGGATGCTATCAAGGTAGATTTGACCTGCAGCACGGTTGCCCGCAGTACCATCAGCTGTACCAGTTTTAGTAGAGCTATCAACGATACCTAGATCTTTGATTTCCAAACCACCTTGCATAGTTGTATTTAATACAACCATTGCACCTTGTGGAGCAGCACCTAACTGGATGTTAGCATTCATAACACCAGTTTTAATTGTTAAACCTGATAAAATCTTGTTGTAGTTGGTAGCATCATTACCACGACGAACTGTAGAACCCGCAGCATTAGAAGCAGATACACCGATTTCACCGATGTAGATATCTAAACCAGAAACAGCTGCTGCAACGTTAAGGAAAGCACCATTTGTACCAGTACCAGCATCTGTATCAATTGTAAGATCAGCAAGGTTATGAGATGCCAAAGCACGGCTATTGTCAACAGTTGTAGCATTCAACATTGGAGCTGTAATTACAACACCATTAGTAGCTGTAAGACCAGTACCATTTCCTTGAATTACAATTGCACCAGCAGTACTAGTACCACCTAATGCAGCAGTCGCCAAACCATCGTTATCGTGAATTAAAACTTTTTCAATATCAATTCGAGAAATACCGATACCGATATTAATACCGTCTTGACCAGTTGCAGCGCTTAGTGCAGCATCATCCATTGACTGCATAGCCATTGCATTTGCGCTAATCGCCATTGAAGAAACTAAAGCTAGTTTAGTAAACATTTTCATTGAGCACTCTCCCAAGAGCATT
The DNA here is from genome assembly GCF_022549495.1 of Acinetobacter sp. ANC 4805. Lineage (GTDB taxonomy): Bacteria > Pseudomonadota > Gammaproteobacteria > Pseudomonadales > Moraxellaceae > Acinetobacter. The sequence goes on along the minus strand of NZ_JAKZGD010000011.1, from coordinate 9,986 downwards.
TATTTTTTGACTTTCACTACTCTGCTGTTCACTGTCGTTTTTTTCTTAATGACAACCTGAACTTCCAATCCTTGAGTAGTTCGTTTAGCAAGTACTAAATTACAGGTTTGTTATTTTATGTTCAACTACTGTTAATCGTTTTTTATAAATAACCCGACAAACGGCGCTATAAGTTTTATATTTCTATTTTTTGTATTTATTTCATAACATAAGGAAAGGTCTACATATTTTTTATTACCAAATCTGATGTTTCACATAAAAACTTGAAATATCTTCCTCTCTTATCAAACATATAAGACATTTCAAAATGTAAACAAAATTTCTTTTCCATAGTCTAATTTGAAGCCTTCCATTATTTATTTTAACTACGCAATCTATAGCTACGCCTTGGCCCGAGTTGCTTTACGTTCTATAGCTTGAGTTGATAAATATCAGTAGAGTTTTTGTGATTGTAGTACAATTCATTTTTCTAAATGTATATGAATGTATTTCCGTTTTATGTCTTATTTTCAGCAAAAGCTTAACACGCAACTCAATTCTGCATTTGATCTACTTTCACAACTTCGTGACATGACAGGTCTCATCTATTTACATGATCAAAACAACCCTATTATCGCTTTTTTACCGCAAAAATTCTTATTATTTCAACAATCAGTGCTGAAGCAATTTCATCAAACTGAATTTAATCAATATATACAGACTGAAACAGCATCAATTATAGATTTTTCAAGCTTTGATTCAAAGCAAGCCCCTCAAAGTGATACCTGCTTCAATGGGGGATATATTGGTTTCTTTAGTTATGACTATAGTGCAAATCAGTTTGTAGATGCCGCGCATCATCCTCAACCCAACTTTTTCTTAGGTCAATATACGAGCTTTTTAAAGTTTCATAAGAATGAATGGTATTTTTATAGCGACAGTCAAGATCAATATATTTACGAGCAAATATCTATATTGCTCAATAAACCGATGAACGAGAAGCTAAATCCACTTTTTTTACTTGAAAAATGCCATCCACGGTGGTCAAAACAACAATATATACAAGCATTCGATCAAGTTCAGGAATACATTAAAGCTGGTGATTGTTATCAAATTAATCTAACTCAAGAGTTCATTGCAACTGCTCAAGGTTCATTATTAGATCAAGCACAAGACTTATGGGAGCTTACTCATGCCCCTTATGCAGGTTATCTGAAAATAGATGATTTTGAGCTGCTCAGCTGTTCACCAGAACTGTTTATTGAGTTTCAAGCAAATCGAAAAATTAAAACACGTCCAATCAAAGGCACTATGCCGCGTTTTGAGGATAATCAACAAGACCAAATATCAAGAAATAAACTTAGTCAATCTGAAAAAGATCAGGCTGAAAATGTCATGATTGTTGACTTACTCCGCAATGATTTAAGCGTGTACGCTGAAATAGGCTCTGTTGAGACAACAAAATTATTTGAAATTGAAAGCTTCAATCAAGTACACCACATGGTGAGTGAAATCACAGCAATATTAAAAGAAGATGTTAATCCAATAGAGATGTTATTGTCGGCACTCCCTGGTGGTTCTATTACAGGTGCACCGAAAATTCGTGCCATGCAAATTATTGAAGAATTAGAAGGTGCTCCACGTGGTGCTTATTGTGGCAGTTTAGGCTATTTTAATTTTGATGGAACAGGTCGTTGGAATATTCTGATCCGTAGCATCCAAAAGTATCAAGATCAACTATCTTTATGGGCTGGCGGTGGTATTACCATCGCATCTAATGCAGAAGCCGAATATCAGGAATGCTTCGATAAAATTTCTGCCATGCTTGATTTGATCAATACATGGCAGATGCCTGAAAACTAAATCTCAATATAGATTTATAAAATTTTCGTTTTAAGTGTATCCACTAGACGTTGATTTTGCTCATCTGTACCAACCGTGATACGCAAGAATTGATTAATGCGTGGTTTATTGAAGTAACGAACAATAATCCCTTGCTCACGGAGTTGCTGTGCAAGCTGTGCAGCATCATGTTGTGGGTGAGTTGCAAAAATAAAATTCGCCTTTGAGGGTAGAACATCAAATCCTAAAGCCGTTAAACCAGCGACCAAATGTTCACGACTCTCAATCACTTTTGTACATTGAGCTTCAAAATAGCTTTGATCTTCGAATGATGCCACTGCGGCTGCAATCGCAAAACGATCAATTGGATACGAGTTAAAACTATTTTTTACAGCTTCAAGTGCGGCAATCAAATGAGATTGTGCAATCGCAAATCCAACACGCAAGCCAGCCAATGAACGTGATTTTGATGTTGTTTGGCAAACCACTAGATTTTCATATTGATTGACAAGTTGAACTGCTGATTCTGCACCAAAATCCACATAGGCTTCATCAATCACAATCACTCGATCAGGATTAGCTTTTAACACCTGTTCAATTTGATCTAAGCCTAATGCAATACTGGTTGGTGCATTAGGATTAGTAATGATAATACCGCCATTTTCCTGTTCATAATCCGACACATCAATTTCGAATTTTTCATTCAATGGAATCTGCTTGGTTTGAGTTCCAAAAAACTGGCTATAAACAGGATAAAAACTATAGGTAATATCAGGATAAAGAATCGGCTCTTTCTGAATAAAAAAAGCTTTAAAAATATGTGCTAGGACTTCATCTGACCCATTACCAACAAAAACTTGTTCAATGCCAACATGCTGCTGTTTGGCAATCGCGTGCTTTAAAGCTGTTGCATCTGGGTCTGGATAGAGACGCAAAGCATCCGCGTTATTCATTAAAACAGATTGGACAGCTTCCACAACTTTGGGTGATGGTGGATATGGATTTTCATTGGTATTAAGTTTGAGTAAGTTCTGAATTTTTGGCTGTTCACCTGGCACATACGGCTCTAATTCACGAACTTCAGGACTCCAAAAACGCATTTGTTCTGCTGTAATAGACATACTTAATCTCTTTTTTTAAAATCTCCCCTAACCCCTCTTTGACATAAAGAGGGGAACTTAGCCCTTTATTAAAGGGAGGTTGGGAGGGATTCATAACGGTAGCGTGCTGAGCGTGCATGGGCATCAAGATTTTCTTCAACAGCAAGGACATCGGCCGTTTTCGCCAAGGTTTTAACCCCTTCTTTTGAGCACATAATCAGACTTGAACGTTTCTGGAAATCATAAACACCAAGCGGTGAAGAAAAACGTGCTGTACCAGAGGTCGGCAAGACATGGTTTGGACCAGCACAATAGTCACCAATCGCTTCAGGCGTATAGCGCCCCATAAAGATCGCACCCGCATGACGAATCTCTTGGCTCATTAATTCTGCCTCATCGAGACATAATTCCAAATGCTCTGGAGCAACCTGATTAATGAGTTCAACCGCTTCTGCACGATCTTTAACGAGAACCAATGCACCACGATTTTGAATTGAAGTTCGAGCAATCTCTGCTTTTGGCAGTTCACTTAAATGTTTTTCAATCGCAGCATCAACCGCATTTAAAAGTGCTTCATCCGAAGTAATAAAAATGGCCTGAGCAACAGTATCATGCTCTGCTTGAGACAATACATCCATGGCTAACCATTCTGCATTATTTTCACCTTCAGCATAAACCAAAATTTCTGAAGGCCCTGCAATCATATCAATACCGACCTGACCAAAAACAGCACGTTTTGCAGCAGCAACGAAACGGTTTCCTGGACCTGTAATTTTATCTACCGCAGGAATTGTCTGTGTGCCGTAAGCCAATGCAGCAACTGCTTGCGCACCACCGATCGTAAAGACTCGGCTCACCCCCGCTAAATAAGCAGCAGCGAGTACCAATGGATTCAAGTCACCATTTGGTGCAGGAACAACCATGATAATTTCAGGCACACCTGCCACATGAGCAGGCAAAGCATTCATTAATACTGAAGAAGGATAAGATGCTAGTCCACCTGGCACATAAATCCCAACACGATCAAGTGGCGTGACTTTTTGACCTAGTGTATTACCCAACTCATCGACATAAGTCCAACCTTCTTGCTTTTGCGCTTGATGGAAAGTGCGAATACGTTTTGCAGCAAGCCCCAAGGCTTCACGAATTTCAGTACTTAACCCATCAAATGCTATTTTGAGTTGCTCTTGAGTGAGTTCTAGGTCTGAGAATTGATGCGCAGGATGTCGATCAAACTGTTGTGTTAATTTAAGCACATGATCGTCACCATACTGACGAACATCAGCAATAATTTGATCTACAGTTTGTATTAATTGAGGATCATTAACTGTTTCAAATGCTAAAAGTTCAGCAAATAGTTGTTTAAAGTTTTGATCCTGAGTCGATAAACGTCGCATCAATTTACCCACAAGGCGAATAAGAGAAAGCTAAGTTTACTCTTTTTCAGGCGACTTGTGGGCATCATCTCTGCAACTATCGTTCAGTCATGATGGAAAATCACGTTTAACGTGATTTGATTGCCTCTTCTAACTGAACCAGAATTGGATTGAGGATGGCTTGTTTACGTTTAAAACTAGCTTTATTGACAATTAAACGGGAAGAAACTTTGCAAATTTCTTCTAATGGTTCTAAACCATTGGCACGCAGAGTATTCCCTGTATCGACCACATCAACAATATAATCACCCAAACCAACAAGTGGTGCTAGCTCCATTGAACCATAAAGCTTGATCACATCCACTTGCTCACCTAAGCTTGCATAATATTGACGTGTTAGATTGACGTATTTAGTCGCAATTTTCAAACGACCTTTAGGACGTTCCATTCCAACCTTACCAGCAGTCATTAACTTACAATTCGCAATCTTTAGATCAAGCAACTCATAAACATGCTGAGCGCCATGCTCCATCAATACATCTTTACCCGCCACACCAAAGTCTGCTGCACCGTTCTCAACATAAGTCGGTACATCAGAAGCACGTAAAATCAAAATACGTACTTTTTTATGTGTGGTTGGAAAAATTAATTTACGTGATTTATCAGGATCTTCTAATAAATTAATACCCGCATTCTCAAGTAAAGGTAACGTTTCTTTTAAGATTCGTCCTTTACTAAGTGCTAAGGTTAAACCATGATCAAAATTACCCATTACATCAAAATTTGGATCATCGTTTCTTACGTCATTCATCCTTTCACTCGCTTAATCTGAGCACCTAAACTTTGTAACTTTTCTTCGATTTGTTCATATCCACGATCAATATGATAGATACGATCAACTAAAGTCTCACCTTCTGCGACCAATGCAGCAAGAACCAAAGAAAATGATGCGCGTAAATCCGTTGCCATAACAGGAGCTGCTTGTAGTGTTTCTACACCAGTTACAACTGCATCATGTCCTTCAACTTGAATGTTCGCACCCATACGAGATAATTCGGGAACATGCATAAAACGATTTTCAAAAATTGTTTCTGAGATCGTCGCAAAACCACGACCAATCACATTGACCGCCATAAGCTGTGCTTGCATATCAGTTGGAAATTCTGGATGAGGCAACGTTCTGAAACTAACTGCTTTAGGGCGCTTGCCCTGCATATCCAATTCAATCCAGTCATCGCCACGAGTTACTTCCGCGCCCATTTCTTCAAATTTATCTAATACTGCTTCTAGTAATGCAGGATCAGTATGCGTGGTTTTAACTCGACCACCTGTAATTGCTGCAGCAGCTAAATATGAACCTGTTTCAATGCGGTCAGCAACAACTGCATATTCACAGCCATGTAAGCTTTCAACACCTGTCACAACTAGCGTATCTGTATCCAAGCCTTCGATCTTAGCACCCATCTTAATAAGCATTTGTGCAAGATCAGTGATTTCAGGCTCACGCGCTGCATTACGAATCGTGGTTACACCATCAGCCAATACAGCAGCCATCAAGATATTTTCAGTACCGCCAACTGTAACCATATCAAAAATGACTTCTCCACCTTTTAATCGACCATCAACTGAAGCATGAACATAACCATTCTCAACTTCAATATGTGCGCCCAAAGCTTCTAAAGCTTTTAAATGCTGATCAACAGGACGTGATCCAATTGCACAACCTCCAGGTAATGAAACTTTAGCATTACCATAGCGAGCCAATAATGGACCAAGCACCAAGATTGATGCACGCATGGTTTTCACGAGTTCATAAGGTGCAAACTGATTGTCTAATGTTGATGCATCAGCACGAACCGTATCACCCTCATAAGTCATAGTGACGCCTAAGCCAGCAATCAACTTCACTAAGGTATTAACATCTTTTAAATGCGGTACATTGGTTAACGTAATCGGAGAATCAGCAAGAATCATTGCTGCAAGTAAAGGTAAGGCCGCATTTTTAGCACCAGAAATACGTACTTCACCATCGAGCTTAACACCGCCCGTAATTAAAAATTTATCCATTAATATTTAAGCTCCGAAAAGGCTTGCTTTGCGCCATTCGTCTTTTGTCATTGCACGAATCGTGACTGCATGAACTTCACCACTCGCAATATAAGAATTTAACGGTGCGTAAACGGCTTGTTGACGAGTAACCGTACGCTTACCATCAAACTGATCATCAACAATTCGAAGGTCGAATTTTCCAGCTTGGCCACTCACTGCTACTTCTGCTTCAGGGAAAGCTTCTTTTAAAATTTGCGTGAGCTGCTCACTATTCATTACAAGACCTCTTATACAACCATTGGCGTAAAACGATATATTTTACTATAACTTTTTCACATAATTCAGTAAGCCGTTTCTTTTTTTATCGATAAAAAAAGAGGCTATATCAGAAGCCTCTTTTGATAAAGAGAAAACTTAGGTCAATATTGCCAGCTCATGCTGATAAGAACACTGTATTTTTCTATGTTTTGCAAGCTGTCTTTTTAATTTTTCTGTTAATTTATTAATTGAAGTATACATATCATCAGCCGTTGCCTGCGCAAACAACTCAATCCCCGGCAAACGAATAATCGCTTCAGCAATATGATTTGCACTACCTTTGTGAGATCGCTTATCAATTTGATGATCTTTAGCCAATTTGATTTGCATACTATTCACTTGATCTAGATGCTTAGTCATTTGACTAAATTTAGTTTTTATATTTTCTTCAATAGCAGGCGTAATGGTTAAATGGTGTCCACGAATTGTTATTTGCATAATTCTATCCCTCACCTTTTCTAAGGATACAAAAAATCGCTCAGGCAATATTAATGCTCACAATGTGGTTAAACATCCATTAAATCATCCGAACGATTCCTTTAGTGATTATTGAAAATTCATTATTTCGTCATAATGAACGCTTAGAATAGTCACACCTTGAAATTTAGATCAAGACTTTTCTTTCTGAAGACGATGGAATATGTAACGATTCGCGATATTTTGCAACAGTCCTTCGAGCAACCTCAATCCCTTCATTTTTCAACATTTCAGCAATTGCATTATCTGACAAAGGCTTGCGTGGATTTTCATTTGAAACCAACTTCTTAATCATTGCACGAATAGCCGTAGAAGATGCTTCCCCACCCGTAGTCGTTCCAACGTGGCTGGAAAAGAAGTACTTCAATTCAAATAGACCACGCGGAGTTAACATATACTTATTGGTAGTCACACGTGAAACTGTAGATTCGTGCAACTCAACTTCTTCAGCAACATCTCGAAGCACTAGAGGTTTCATTGCTTCTGCTCCTTGCTCCAAGAAGGCTCGTTGGTGTTCAACAATACAAGTTGCAACTTTTAATAAAGTCTTATGACGCTCATCAATACTTTTAATAAAGTTTTTTGCTTCAAGCATCTGATTTCGTAAATATACGTTATCCTCACTTTGATCAGCACGACGAATCATATTTGAATAAAAAGAATTAACACGTAATCTAGGCATAACATCAGGGTTAAGCTGCACTTGCCAATGCTGATCTTTCTTAGAAACGACCACATCTGGAACTTGGTATTCAGATTCTTGTTGATTAAATTCTAAACCAGGATATGGTTTTAAAGTTTTTAATAGATCAACAGCTCCTTTCAATTGCTCTTTAGATAACCCCGTTTGTTTCAATAATTTATTTAAATCATTTGAAATTAATAGCTCATAATATTGCAATAGTTTCTTCGCTTCGAGCAAATACTGAACTTTCGCATCTATTGTTTCTAATTGAATCTTTAAACATTCTGCTAAATTTCTAGAACCAACACCAATTGGATCTAAACGTTGTATATGCTTTAAAACAACAATAATTTCATCTTGTTCAACCTCTTCATTACTCTCCATTTCTTGTAATAATCGAGTAACTGCCAACAAAACATCATCTAAATCAGTATCTAAAAACCCCTTATCATCTAGGGAATCTACAATACAATAAGCTATCAATTTATCTACAATAGAAAAATGTAGTAAATTCACCTGCTCTAGAATATGCTCTTTCAGGCTCAATTGAACTTGACGATTATCTTCTCTTTCTTCATATTCAGGTGATGCTAAAGCAGTCGATTGGTGGGTATAAATATCATCCCACTCCGTATCAACGGGCAAATCATTTGGCAAATGATCCGCATTGAGTTCAGTAGTTAAATCTGCCGTTTCATTTGGCTCTAAAGAAGATAAACTTTCAGTTGTATTTATCTCTTCAATTTTTTCAAGTAAAGGATTACTATCTAATTGAATTTGTATTTCTTGTTCCAACTCCAAACTAGAAAGCTGCAATAAACGAATTGCCTGTTGTAATTGGGGTGTTAACGATAAACTATTCGCAACTTTCAACCCAACAGATAGCTTCATACTAAAATACCTTTTTGAACAAGCAAAAAACATGCCTACTTATATATTTATAACATAATGCAAAGTTTACGCATATAGAAGAACGAATATTCGTTGTATTTTCTATTCAAAAAATTGATTTGATAATTTTGATAGAAATAATCCAAAATTGTCAGAATTTTCCCATAAAGTTTTTTATATCAATGACATGAATACATCCATGACCTTTAAAATCGACTTTTTAGGGAATTTTAATACCTCTTATCTAAATTAAAGTACTTTTAAATCAATAATATAGAGTAATTTTACTATTAAACAATTACCATAAAATACCAATAATTTAACGTTTAGTTTTTTAATTAGATTGTGAATAATCTAAATGCACCAATATCTCACATCATTGTAGTAAATTAATCTTTGAGTAATTTAAAAACATCTTCTTCTGTCCCAATATTTTAGAAGAATAAAAAGAATTCCATTTATTAACACTTTAAAATCAATCATATATTAGTTCAAATCAGAAACCTCAAATTTCGACCAATAATCCCCCTGTTCAGTTCTATTTACATATTCATGGTTACTAAATAAGGAGGTAAGAGGCGATTTTAGAAGAGAAATTCTTGCATTCGGGTTATGCAAAAACATCAACTCCTTTTGCTCTTGAAGGATAAATGCCACCGCACTAATATACTCACCTCGATAAGTAAATAATCCCAAATCTCTAGAGATCTGAACAAGTGAATCGTTTGAACTTATCGCATAGTGAGCTCTTCCGATCATTAAACTTTTTAATGTAGAAATAATACTAAAATCTTTAAAAAAGAAGTTTCTATAATCGGCTATTACAATAACACAAGAATGAGTATCAACTTCATAGCCTTTAAATTGCCGCTTAGCTTTCCTTATCTGATTTTCCAAACCATTCGAATTTATATCTATTGAAAGCACTTCATTAGCCTCAATTTTTTTGATTGTTTCTCTTTGAAAATCAGTATTATTGAGCTCTTTAATTTCCCAATATGTATCCATGTTATCTAACACAATCTTATAATCAGGCGTCTTATTTATTTTTTCTTCTATTCGAATAAAACTTATCTTTTTTCTCTCTAAGATTTCTTCAAATAGTTGTTCTGATTTTGTTCTCAATATCTTAATCTCTTTGCATAAACAAAGATTATATAAAAATCTTCACGTAAAAAAACACCCCCTCAGCATTAGCGGAGGGGGTGATTTAATTTAAAAGCTGGCGATGACTTACTCTCACATGGCAAACGCCACACTACCATCAGC
>NZ_JAKZGD010000010.1 GCF_022549495.1 Acinetobacter sp. ANC 4805 | reverse complement strand
GGTAGTGTGGCGTTTGCCATGTGAGAGTAAGTCATCGCCAGCTTTTAAATTAAATCACCCCCTCCGCTAATGCTGAGGGGGTGTTTTTTATTGGGGGGAATAAGAATAAAATGAATAATTTTACAAGAAGGAAGAAAAGTAATTAAAGAAATTTTTTGAGCAATATAGAGAGATATGGGAAGATTGTTATTTGGGATATGTATATACCCCTAATATTTCTAATAAAGTTGATTATCAAGCTATTGGATTAGTTATTCATGAGGTAAGAGAATATGATTTTTATCCTTGGTTAAGTCACACTGAAAATATAACCTTACCAAAAATGGGATTGCATGAGGTATGTATTAAGGGGTTTGCTAATCCTAGGTATTATAGTAATTTTATAGGTAATGGATGGAGACCTGTGACGAATCATACTCAGGATTATTTTTTATGTGTCATTGATAAGAATACAATTGGCATGTGGTTAAGTTGTAATGATGAATAAGCAATAAGATATCATGCGATAATGTAAAGAAGTTCCTATTAACTGATCATGAAGGTTATAACGCTGTAAACAACCACTGAGAATGATGATTAGGTCATCGTAGTTTATGCAGATTCTTAAAAAGAATTACCGTATTACAGCTTGCAGTAATGGCAGAGGATCACGATGTGGTTGCGTATCCCAAATGTTTTTAAATCACCTTTAAAATAATAGACAAAAAGCAGCCCCATCATCCTGACGGGGCTGCTTTATATTTTGTTTATTGTCGCCGATATCCTATCAACGACATCACATCCAATGTGTTTTCAATGAGACTTCCTGTCTCTGCATGATTCATATATTAGCGATCAAACAGCGTAGGGGATAGACGTGAATCTACCTGATCAATGTACGCCGAGGCTTACAATGATACGATATTATATTTCTGTAGTTTAGCAATGAGCGCTGCTAATCCTTTCACTTCAAACTCATTGGCTTCAAACTTTTCGTCTTTATTACGTTTAAAGATGTCTCGGATTTCAATCACCGCATTTGGATCAACAAGACCTAAACTAGAAGCAACTTGGCGAATCTGGCTAATTGAGCGTGAGCCATTGGTTGAACCATAGCCGATAAAAGCCGCAGCTTTGCCTTGCCATTCTTTGCCGACATAGTCCAAGGCATTTTTAAGTGCGGGGCTATAGCCATGATTATATTCGGGACTAATAAAGATAAAAGCGTGTGCTTGGGCAATTTTATCTGCCCATTGTTGTTGTTTAGGCTGATCATAAATACCTGTCGCAGGTGGGTGAGCACCTACAAAGAGTGGTAAATCCCATTCTTTAAGATCAACAACTTCAGTTTGAATATCTGACAATGCGAGTTTAGCTGTTGCTTGTTGTACCCAATTGGCGACTTTAATTGCGGTTCGTCCTTCACGGATACTGCCAACAATAATATAAATGAGCATATTTTTATTCCTGTGTTTTATTGCTTTGATTTTAAAAAGTGAATGTCTTTAAATGATCTTATACTTTTCTTTAGCGTTAAAAAAAGCCCTCATTTGAGGACTTCTGTATTACATCAATTTGATGCCTTGCTGACCAACAGGGGTGACTCTAAAGATTTCCACTTCAAAGGTAATATTTTTGCCTGCTAATGGATGGTTAAAATCAATCTCTGTGCTGTCATCATTGACTGATTTTACAATTCCAAACAAGGTCGCTTTGGCTTTATCTTCAAATTCAATCATATGACCAACGATAGGGCGTTGTTCAAATTTAACGGTATCGAAGATTTGGATATTTTCAGCATTCCAAGGACCAAACGCATCTTCAGGTGGTAAATGCACAGTACGACGGTCGCCTGCACGTAAACCAAACAATGCCTTTTCAAATCCTGGCAGTAAGTTACCATCGCCAATTACGAGGCTGACGGGTTCTTCACGATTACGTGTATTGTCAATCTCAACACCATTTTCAATTGAAACGGAAAAATGTAAGTCGACTTTTGAGCCATCTTGAATACGAATTTCTTCGTTGGGTTGGATAATTTCAGTCATCTTAAGCATCCGTGTTTTGGTTACGTTTCTTCTCAAGGAAGAAGGTATCAATCAGTAGCAGAATCGTGCCTAAGGTAATGGCACTATCCGCAAGATTGAAGGCAGGGAAATGGTTGTTTTGATAGTAAACGTGAATGAAGTCGACCACATAGCCTAAGCTGACACGGTCAATCAGATTGCCAATTGCACCGCCTAAAATCAACGCAATTGCCATCGGTAATATGATCATTTTCTTTGGCATACGCATCAACCAAAAAATGAAAATAATGGATACCACACCCGCTAAAGAGGTGAATAGATAACGTTGCCAACCACCTGCATCAGATAAGAAGCTAAAGGCTGCACCATGATTATGGAGTAAAGTCCAATTTAAAAAAGGCAGAACAGGAACGGGATCAGCATAATTTAAATGTGAACTTGCAATCCATTTGGTCCATTGATCCAACACAATGGCAAGGACAGAAAGTCCAAGCCAGAGTAAGTTGTGTGGATAGAATTGAAACAAGCCTTTTTTTGCTTGTGTATTAGGCATACTTTCTCACTTCGCCACTACCTGTGACGTTGACGATACAACGAGCGCATAATCCAGTATGACCAACGTGTGTATTTACATCTGGCAGCACATGCCAGCAACGTACACATTTTTCACCATCTGCTGCTGATACTTGGACACGTAAGCCCGCGAGGTCAGTATTTTCACCTCGTTCAGCATAAGGGTGAACGATGACTTGAGAAGTAATCAAGACAAAACGTAGTTCATCAGCCAATTGGTTTAACACAGTTTGTAATGCTTCATCTGCCCAAAGTTCAACTTTTGCAGATAAGTTACTGCCGATGAGTTTAGCGTTACGTGCTGCTTCAATCTGTTTATTGACTGCTGATTTTACGCTAATTAATGTTTGCCAATCTGCCTCAGACAGTAAGTTCGCTGTTGATGCTGTTGGAATGTCATACCATTCAGCGGTAAATACATATTTCCCAGTTTGTTCTGGAATCAATGGCCAAGCTTCTTGTGCAGTAAAGCTAAGGATCGGAGACATCCAGCGAACAAAGGCTTGCACGATATGATACAGCGCAGTTTGTGCAGAATGACGTGCTTGTGAGTCTGCTTTGGTGGTGTACTGACGATCTTTGATGATGTCGAGATAGAAACCACCTAAGTCATTGATACAGAAGCTCGTCAATGCATTGGTCACAATATGGAAGTTCATCTCTTCATAGGCTTGCTGAATGGTTTTCTGCACTTCAGCTGCACGTTGTAAGATGTACTGATCCAATGCAATCAGTTGGTCAACTGGCAACACATCTGTCGATGGTTTGAAGCCATTCAAGTTCGCTAACAAGAAACGTAAGGTATTACGGATACGACGATAACCATCTGATGCGCGGCTAAAGATTTCCTTACCAGCAGTCATTTCATAGCGATAGTCAGCAGATGCGATCCAGAAGCGTAAGCCATCTGCACCCATATCTTTAATAATGTCTTGGGGGGTGATGATGTTGCCTAATGATTTAGACATCTTACGACCTTTCTCATCCACCACGAAACCGTGAGTGAGTAAGCCTTTATATGGCGCACGTTGATTAATCGCAATTGAGGTGAGCAATGACGATTGGAACCAGCCACGATGTTGGTCTGAACCTTCAAGATATAAGTCTGCTGGATCTTGTAATTCTTCACGTTCGCGTAATACTGCGTAGTGTGTCGTACCTGAGTCAAACCAAACGTCTAAAGTATCGCGTACGGGATTATATTGTTCAGCATCCGCACCAATGAAGTCGCTGGCATCACGGTTGTACCAACCATCAATCCCTTCTTGTTCGATCAGTTGAGCAACTTCTTCGATCAACTCAGGTGTACGTGGGTGCAAAGCATTGGTGTCTTTGTGTACAAAGAATGGGATTGGCACACCCCAAGTCCGTTGACGAGAAATACACCAATCTGGACGACCTTCAATCATGGATTGAATACGGTTTTTACCCCAATCAGGCACAAATTCGATGTCATTTTCAATTGCATTCAGTGCCGTTTGGCGCAGGCCTTTGGCATCCATGCTGATAAACCATTGTGGTGTTGCACGGAAGATAATCGGAGTTTTATGACGCCAGCAGTGTGGGTAGCTGTGTTTGATGGGTTGATGCGCCCATAAACGACCAACAGCACCTAATGCTTCAATGATTTTGGGATTGGCTTTATAGATGTGCTCGCCTGCAAAAATCGGTGCAGTTGGTAAATATACGCCATTACCGCCGACTGGATTTTCAACTTTTAAGTTATACAGTAAGCCCACTTTATAGTCGTCTACACCATGTCCAGGAGCGGTATGTACGGCACCTGTACCACTGGTTGCAATAACGTGTTCACCTAAGATCACAGGGACTTGGCGATCAGTAATCAAGGGATGTTGTAATAGGACATTTTCGATTGCTGAACCTTTAAAATCAGCTAATACCACTGGATTTTCAAGCTTATAACGTTCGATTGCCGATTCAACCAGATCTTTGGCAAGAATAAAGTTTTGCTTGCCATGTTCAGTTGTCACTTGAACCAATTGATAGTCAATTTCAGCATGGAGTGCAACGGCTTGGTTGGCAGGCAGCGTCCAAGGTGTGGTTGTCCAGATCACAATATCCGTCACATCTTGGACATCGACACCAAGACGGCTGCTTAAATCTTTAAGATCAACAACTGTAAAGCCAACATCAATCGCATCAGACTTTTTATCTTCATATTCAACTTCAGCTTCTGCGAGCGCAGAACCACAATCCAAGCACCAGTTCACAGGTTTTAAGCCGGGTTCGATATGACCTGCTTTGGCAATCGCACCAAGTGAACGAACGATATCTGCTTCTTGTTTGAAGTTCATGGTGAGGTATGGATTATCCCAATCACCAAATACGCCCATGCGCACGAAGTCTTTCTTTTGTAATTCAACTTGTGTATATGCATATTCGCGACAAGCTTTACGGAAAGTAGAGGCATCTACTTTTACGCCAACTTTACCCACTTTTTCTTCGACTTTCAGTTCGATTGGAAGACCGTGACAGTCCCAACCCGGCACATAGGGTGCATCAAAGCCATCCATAACACGGCTTTTAATAATGATGTCTTTTAAGACTTTATTGACGGCATGACCTAAATGGATTTGACCATTGGCATACGGAGGGCCGTCATGAAGCACATATTTTTTCTTGCCAATACGCGATGCACGAATCTGCTGATAAATGTTGTCGGCATACCACTCTTCTAACCATTTGGCTTCACGCACAGCCAAATTTGCTTTCATGGCAAATTCAGTATCGGGCAAATTGAGTGTGGCTTTATAATCCACTGCATTTTCAGGAGTTTGCTTATCGCTCATGCAAATTTTCTTCCAGTTTTATCAGTCTAAACTGACATGTATTACAAATGAAATTTAAGTTTAAAAAGGAAATTTAGTTGTGTGATTACGATAGTCTCGTAATTTTTGCACATCATCATCGATTCCAGCTTTGAGTGCTTCAAGCGAAGGGTAATTCAGCTCACCATGTAAATAGTGAAGAAAAGTGACCCGCATCAATAAGCCATACAGATTAGCAGAAACATCAGGGAAATGTACTTCTAATCGCCATTCTGGGTGATCTTGTTTAATGGCTGGACGTGTCCCCACATGACCTGCACCAAACAAACTGTCACTTTGATATCCTGCGATACCGTTGAGGGTAGGATCTGTATGTTTTATTTTTGCTGTGAGTGATGCATTTTCACACATCACATCCACTGCATAAATCCCGTTTAAGCAGGGTTTATGACGGTTCAAACGCACATTAATGGTTGGAAAATCAAGGGTACGACCAATTTGATCACCATATTGCACCCGACCTGTGATGCTATAAGGACGACCCAATAATTTAGCCGCCAAAGCCAGATCACCTGCTTGTAAAACCTGACGAATACGGGTTGAACTGACACGTTCGTCATTTAAAGCGACGGTATTTAAATTGGTAACATTAAAACCGTAATTGCGTAAGAATTCACTGTTGCCTTGGCGATCTTTGCCAAAATGGAAGTCGTCACCTAGTACCAAATTTTGTGCATTGAGTTTTAATTTAAGTAGGTCTGCAAATTCTGTCGCATTCAAACTTCTAAAATATTGATCAAACTTTGCAATGGCAATGTAGTCCACACCCAGCTCGGTTAAATATTCTACTTTTTCTCTGAGCGAGCTAATGCGTGGAGGAGCTTCATAACCCTTAAAAAATTCCAGCGGTTGTGGCTCAAAAATCATCACTAATGTTTTTAAGCCTTGGCGTGTAGCCAATGTTTTGAGTTGGGCAATCATCGCTTGATGTCCTAAATGGACACCATCAAAATTGCCAATCGTTACCGCTGTTGGAGGTAACTGAAAATCTGGCGATAATGCGTTGAGACGAAGCAACTTCATGGGCGTTAAATACAGTGATTTTGCAAAGGCTATATATTGCCATATTCTCAGCGTTTCGTCTTGTTGTTGTGTTTTTACACAGAAAAATTTCAATATTTAAAGTTTTTATATCAATTTTATTTATTCATTAAATAAATATAAATCAATTTTTCTTATTTGAGTGTTGCTCTAAGATGGTCACATAGTCGCTTGATATTGAGAAAGAGATGAAAAAGCCGTTTTATCAGCTAGAACAAACGATAGATGTGATTCGCCATTTTACCCCAAACTGGTTTACTGCAACCATGGGCACAGGTGTGGTGGCGATGATTTTAGCACAGCTGCCTTTTGCTTCATCGGTCTTATTTATGCTTGCGACTAAACTATGGCAATTCAATATCCTGTTATTTGCCGTGCTCAGTGTACTTTATGCCTTACGTTGGATTTTGTTTCCGACAGAAGCCAAGCAGATTTTTACTCATCCTAATATGAGTTTATTTTTGGGTGCAATCCCAATGGGCTTAGCCACCATTGCCAATGGTTTCCTCAGTTTTGGAACACATTTATATGGTGATATTGCCGTTCAGATTGCCACTTACCTTTGGTACATCGATGTGTTTCTTGCGATTGTGATTGCGTGGATCGTGCCATTTTGTATGTTTAGCTGCCAAGATCATCACTTACATCGCATGACGGCAGTTTGGTTGTTACCGATTGTGGCGTGTGAGGTTGCTGCGAGTTCAGCAGGGCTTTTGTTACAGCATTTGGCGGCTGATCAACATGCGCTGTATATTTTGATCACAGGCTATGTCTTGTGGGGTATTTCTGTATTACCCGCTTTTGCGATTTTAACCATCTTGATGCTGCGTTTGGCTTTACACCAATTGCCTGAGAAAGAAGTCGCGATTTCAAGCTGGCTTTGTTTAGGGCCGATTGGAACAGGTGCATTAGCGTTATTATTGTTGGGTGAACAAGCACCACGTATTATGCAAGCGATGGGTTTTGATGGCTTAGCAATGTTGCTCCCAGCTTTAGGCATTGTCGCCAGTCTAGTGCTATTAGGTTTTGGCTTATGGTGGTTTGGAATTGCGATTTTAACCACACTGCGCCATGCACGAACAGGTATTCCATTTAACTTGGGTTGGTGGGGATTAACCTTTCCATTTGGTGTTTTTATCTTGGCGATCTTTAACTTAGCACACCAGTTACATGTCGATTTCTTACAGTATATTGCGGTCGCTTTAAGTGTTCTTCTTGTTGGTTTGTGGGCATTGGTGATGAAAAAAACACTGGCAGGGGCGTATAGTGGTCAATTATTTTTCTCTCCTTGTTTGATCAATTTGCAGCAGAAGATACAATAATATCTAAGCTGTATGGTCACTGCTTTTTATCTGTAATTGGTCTTATCTAAATTGAGTTTTTATATATGAATGCTGATGTTGCTCTGATTATGGCTTTGCCGAATGAATCTAAAGGTTTATTTGAGCAAGCAGGCATTGAAGTCCATTACAGTGGAATTGGCAAGATTAATGCGGCATTCAAGGCTTTTGAGGTGATTCAAAAAACAGGTTGTAAGACTTTGATTAATTTAGGCAGTGCAGGCAGTTCACATTTTGACGCGCATAGTCTAGTTGAAGTCACTACTTTTGTGCAGCGTGATATGGACGTTTCACCTTTAGGATTTGCTGTTGGTGTTACGCCAATGGATGATGAAATTCCTGCGGATATTCATGCACAACCACATTTTGATCATCTACCAAAAGGCACTTGTGGTACGGGTGACTCTTTTGAAACAGGTATACCCAAAGTAAGTTGTAACCTTGTTGATATGGAGGCTTATGCTTTAGCCAAAGTGTGTCAAAAGCTCGGAGTGCGTTTGATTTCAGTCAAATATATTAGCGATGGTGCGAATGACACGGCTCATTTGGATTGGGAAGAGAATCTATTGGTTGGGGCGCAAAAACTATTGGCATTGTATCAAGCGCATTTTTAAAGGCAAAGGTCTAACGCTGTAGTGTGTATGGGTGGACTTTAGATTGCTGGTATGTTATTGAAATTAAAATATTTTTATATTAATTCCGTATGAAACCTATTATATTAAATAGTATTTACTGCTCTCATTAACGGAATTATTTTCTCAGAGCATTTAAGTTCTTCCTCGTTAATGCGCTGTAAAAGAAATAAAATTGAATTTTTTATTGCTGGGGTAGTTAAAGAAACTTTTTCAATTATACATTTTCTTGCGATATCACTATTTAATATTCTTATAAGTAAAATAGTAGTCCAATAAGGTGACTTAGATACTAAATATGGGAATTCATTAATGATTTCATGTATATAAACATCATCATCAAATGATTCGATACTATGTATAATTGAAAATATAGCTTCGTCATTTTGAGCATTATCTTCAAGTAATCGAGCAAGTGGACGAATAACTAAATAGTTGTTAAAAGCCATGATTTCAGCAAGCTTATTATCAATATCTTTTACATTACTAAAATGATTCATTTGAATTTCTTTAGTTAGGTTGTTTATTGCTTGTTCAAGTGTATGAGTCGTCATAATTATAAATTCCTAAATATTCAATCGTACGAAAAAGATCTATAAAAATAGGATGCTATTCCATAGTCATTCTTTAACGTACCTAAAATTAACATAATACGCCTTACATGCTTCATAAGTATCACGATCTTAGCGCACAAGAGCAGTTTTTTCGTCATCCATTTAATAGAAAAAAAGCGACTTACAAAGTCGCTTTTTTAATGTATTTCTATCGCTAAAAGTAAGGCTTTTAACGATTGGAAATTTAACGTGGCAATACGCCGTAGAGCATCAAATGAACAGTGTGTTCGATAGTACGTTGATACATACTACGGTTACGCAAGGTTTTGCCCGTAACCATTTCCATTTGGGTTGCGAAATCTGCATAGTTTTGCGTAATTGCCCAAATGTTAATAATTAACAATTCAGGGTCAATTTCTGCTGATAATTTACCTTGCTCTTGCCAAGTTTGAATCACTTTGGTTTTGCGTTTAAAAAGCTTTTTTAACGGCCCTTTTAAAATAGGTAGGATGTGCGGCGCACCTTGAATAATCTCTAAGGCAAACAAACGAGAAGCCTTCGGTTGATCACGTGAGCTTTCAAGTTTTTGAATCAAGTAGTTAGTCAGAGCCTCAGTCGGTTCAAGCTCTACTTCTAAGATTTGTAAAGGTGCGAGCCATTTTTGCAGTACGGTTGTGAGTACTTCAACATAAAGCGACTCTTTATTTTCATAATAATAGAAAATATTGGATTTATGCATATTTGCGAGTTGTGCAATCTCATCGAGACTAGCACCACTGAATCCATAGACGGAAAAAACATCGAGGGCAGCATTCAGCAGTTGATTGCGCTTTTGTGTACTTTTTTTCTGTTCCATCTGTGAGCTTGATTCAAAAAATGTCCTTGACATTGTAAGATAAATAGTCAGATTTGTGCACTATCACACAGTTTTTTTATCGAAAAATCTTTTGCTTTCAGTTGAATCGTTGCGATGTATTTGATAATTATTGAAATCTAAAAATGCATTTACATATTTTGTTAATAATTCGCTCTACCCTCGTAGATCAGAAATTCATTTTTGCTTTTTTATGGTGCAGATTGTGAGGGCAGATGCGGTTTAAGTTGCCAAAACCGCATCCAGTACTTGTTGTTCGAGTTGTGCAAATGCAATACTTTTTTTACGTGGTCGTGGCAGATTGACCTGAAAATTATGTGCAATATGCCCTTGATCTAGCAAAATAATTCGATCCGCCAATTGCACAGCCTCACTGACATCATGAGTGACCAATAGCGCAGTGAAGCCTTGCTCTGTCCACAGACGTTCGATGAGGTTTTGCATTTCTAAACGCGTCAGTGCATCTAGCGCACCTAAAGGTTCATCAAGCAATAAGATTCGTGGCGAATGTGATAAAGCACGTGCTAGGGCTGCACGTTGGCGTTGTCCCCCCGAAAGTTGGGTTGGCCATTGTGTCGCTTTATCCTTTAAGCCCACTTTTTCGAGTAAGCTTTCAGCAAGAGGGTGTTGGGCTTTTGGCAAACCTAATTGCACATTTTGTAAAATATTTTTCCAAGGGAGTAAGCGTGGATCTTGGAACATAACGCGAATATCATCATTGCCAATGCCCTCACGAAAATTTCGTACAGACTGGAATTTAATTTCACCATAGCTGGCTTTTTCAAGTTGAGCAATCAGGCGGAGGAGGGTGCTTTTGCCACAACCACTGCGACCCACGATTGCCACAAATTCACCTGCTTGAATATTCAAATCTAAGTCTTCAAGGACTTTAACGTCACCATAAAATTTATATAGCTGTTCAATCAGAATATTGGCACCATGGGTATTGATTGCTGAATTTGGTTTTTCAGCATCAATAACAGGTTGGATCAAACCATTGTTATAAAAATTTAAATTACTCATCTGCATATCCTTTTATTTTTGATAACCTGCATGCCAACGCAATAAATAACGCTCCAAGCTTCGTGCTAATACATCAGCTAGTTTTCCGAGTATGGCGTAGAGCAAGATGCCGACCAAAACGATATCCGTTTGTAAAAACTCACGCGCATTCATGGTCATATAACCGATTCCAGCTTGAGCGGAAATCGTTTCTGCCACGATGAGCAGTACCCAAACCAAGCCTAAAGCAAAGCGAAGTCCCACTAAAATAGAGGGCATTGCACTTGGCAAAATAATCTCTTTATAGAGCTGCCAGCGGTTTAGCCCATAGCTTCTGCCCATTTCAATCAGTTGTGGATCGACAGAACGGATACCATGATAAGTATTGATATAAATTGGGAAAAATACGCCTACAGCGACCAAAAATAGTTTGGCAGTTTCATCAATCCCAAACCATAAAATCACCAGTGGAATGAGCGCCAATGCAGGAATATTGCGGATCATTTGCAGTGTGGTATCTAGTAAGGTGGAAGCAATCCGTGATGAACCATTCAGTAGTCCTAGAACCAGTCCTAAACCGCCACCCACCAATAAGCCAAGTAAGGCACGACCTGCACTGACTTTGACATGGTGCCAAAGTTCGCCACTGATCAGTAAATGCCAAAAAGCACTGACCACAGCCGTTGGAGCAGGCAACACGCGACTTTGTAATAAGCCTGAACTTGATGCAATTTGCCAAATCATGAGCAGTAAAATGGGAACAAGCCAAGGAAGCAGGCTTTTTCCAAAATGCCTTGTTCCACGTGAAACATCATCCAAAAAGACTTTTCCGCTCATGCTGTCTCCTTAGCCAAACTTTTTGAATCTTTGACCTCGGGTACATAATTATTGGCAATGATCTCCCCAAAAGGCCCTGTTAAATGTGGCTGTGCCAGTTTTTCACGGGTTTTCAGTGGCAATAATGGAAACACTAATTCAGCAAAGCGGATGGATTCTTCTAAATGTGGATAGCCTGAGAAAATAAAGGTATCAATTCCCAAATCTGCATATTCTTGAATACGTGCAGCAACGGTTTCAGGATCACCTACTAAAGCAGTGCCTGCACCGCCACGCACTAAACCAATGCCTGCCCATAAATTCGGTGAGATTTCCAATTGATCTTTGCGTCCGCCGTGCAAAGCGGCCATACGTTGCTGACCGACAGAGTCCATTTCTGCGAATTTCTTCTGCGCTGCGGCAATGGTGGCATCATCTAAATATTGAATCAGTTCATCGGCAGCAGCCCAAGCCTGTTCATTGGTCTCACGAACAATGACATGCAAGCGAATACCATAATTCAGGATGCGCCCTTTGGCTGCGGCTTTTGCTTTTAAATGGTCTATTTTTTCTTTTACTGCCGCAGGCGGTTCACCCCAAGTTAAATAAGTATCGACTTGTTCGGCTGCAAGTTCAGTCGCGTCTGCGGATGATCCACCAAACCAAAGGGGTGGATAAGGCTTTTGTACAGGAGGATAAAGTAGTTTGGCATCATCGACACTGAGTCGTTCGCCATGAAAAGTAAACGATTCACCTGTATGGGAACGGGTCAGAATTTCACGCCAAATTTTGACATATTCAGATGCAGTCTGATAACGAGCACGATGGTCTTCATATAATCCATCTCCTTTAAGTTCTTGTTCATCACCACCCGTAACAAGGTTCAATAAAATACGACCATTCGAGAGACGATCAAAAGTGGCTGCCATACGTGCAGCCAATGCAGGTGTCGTAATCCCAGGGCGAAGTGCGACTAGAAATTTTAATTGTTTGGTTGCATCAATTAAGCTTGCCGCCGTGATCCATGGATCTTCACAAGAACGACCTGTTGGGATCAGTACACCGTCATAACCAAGGTTGTCGACAGCAACAGCAATCTGTTTCATATAGGCATGATCGACCTGACGTGCGCCCTTGCTGGTGCCTAAATAGCGACTGTCACCATGTGTTGGGATGAACCAGAAAATATTCATGTCGATATTCCTTATGAAAAATGGGATTAGCTAAATAAGGCAGATTGCATCGTATTTCCGATTGCAATCTGTATGGGGGTAAATCACGGTGATTAAGTTCAATCCCCACCGATTAGAAATGGATTAGGAGAGCGTCTCAATTATTGACTTGGTTGTTTAATACCGCATCGGCAATGACCAATTGCTTTGGAATCAGCTTCTGAGCAAAGAAGGCATCAGCTACGTACTGCTGTTCTTTTGCAACTTTTTCAGAAATTGGTTGAACGCCAAAACCCATGCGAGAAATTGAGGTTTTTAAAATATCCAGTTCGAGTGCAGTTGGTTTTTCGAGTAATTTGGCAGCATCATCAGGATGCGTCTTGACCCAATCTGTGGTTTGATTCAGTGTGGTCACCAGTGTTTTTAAAATCTCAGGATGCCCTTCAGCAAATTTACGATCAGCTAAATAAAATTGATGATTACTGACTAAATGCTCACCGTTTGCGATCACTCGTGCATGGATCTGATGCTCAGCCGCAGCAAGGAATGGATCCCAAATCACCCAAGCATCAACCGCACCTTTTTCAAAGGCTGCGCGTGCATCTGACGGTGGTAAATAAACAGGCTGAATATCATTTAAAGTCAGATTGTTGGCTTCTAGTAATTTTAATAAAAGATAATGAACGTTGGAGCCTTTATTCAGTGCAATACGTTTACCTTTCAGGTCTTGAATGGATTGTATTGGTGAGTCCTTCTGGACAATCAATGCTTCTGCTGTTGGTGCAGGCGGCTGATTTGCGACGTAGACCAAGTTAGGGTTTGCGGCTTGAGCAAAGATGGGAGGTGCTTCACCAGCTTCACCAAAGACGACACTACCTACATTTAAGCCTTCTAAAAGTTGGGGGCCGGCTGGAAATTCAACCCATTTGACATTGACACCCTGAGCAGCAAGATTCTTCTCTAATTCACCTTTTGCTTTGACAATCGGCAAAATGCCATACTTTTGAAAGCCGATATTTAATGTGGTGTTTTCTTGTTTTGTTTGCTCTTGCTGCTCAGGTTTTTTTGCACAACCTGCAACACCCATCAGACTAGCAAGACTCGCTGCGATGATGGTTGATGTTGCCCATGAGCGATGGATAGAAATAGCCATGTTGATTGTGCTCCCCGAAAAATCACAAGATTTAAATAACGATGAGCAATGAAGCTAAAACTTTTTGTAATACATAAAAAATAAATAATCGGGCTTTGCTTATAATGAAAAATGCAAAATGAAAAAATGAATAATCTTATTCACTGAGGGAAATAAGTATGGTCTGTTGAGTTTGGATTAAGCTATTGTTTTATAAATTTTTTTTTAAAAATGCAACTTGCGAGAATTTTTTAAAGAAGCGACAGCGCAGTAAAAAGAATAGAGTGAAAGGATATCTTTATCAGAAATAAAGATATCTTCAGATCAGATGTTATTAGAGCAAAACTTTTTTAAAGACGAGAGAATTGCGCTGATAATTGTAAAGCGCTTGGCGTGCGTTTGGTAAATCATCGACACTGACAGGGCTAAAACCATGCTCTAGGAACCAGTGTGCAGTTCGCGTGGTGAGTACAAACAGTTGTTGAATACCTTGTTGCTTGGCTTTGCTTTCCAAAAACTGCAAAATTTGGCTACCACGATTGGATTTACGGTAACTTGCATCTACAGCAACACAGGCGATCTCAGCGGATTGAATTTCGCCAATTGCAGCAGGAAGTGGATAGAGTGCTGCACAGGCTAAGATCATGCCATCACGTTCAATCACTGCAAATTGTTCAATTTCACTTTCAAGGCGTTCACGTGAACGATAGACTAGAATACCTTCCTGCTCGAGTGGGCGCAGTAGATTGATTAAACCGCCCACATCATGAATATTGGCAATGCGCACTTCTTCATAATGCGCATCAGTGATCAGAGTGCCAATACCATCGCGTGTAAATAGCTCTTCAATCAAAGCACCATCATAGGCATAAGAAATTAGGTGAACACGGTGAACGCCAGATAATGAGGCTTGTTGCGCTTGTTTGAGATGTAAGGCAAATTCAGGATATTGTGTTTGGTATTGTTGAATATACGGTTCAAGTTGATGCGAGCTTAGTTCACGTAATAACTGTTGTTGCTCATTCATTAAGCCTTGTTTTTCACCCAAGAAAATCAACTTATCGGCTTTTAATGCAGTCGCAGTTTTGGTAGCAACTTCTTCGGCCAATAAGTTAAATACCTCACCTGTGGTTGAATAACCTGTTGGCCCTAATAAAACGATATTATGATTATCCAAATGACGTTGAATCGCATCAGTATCAATTGAACGTACTTCGCCAGTCAGTTGAAAATCAACCCCATCATGGATTCCATAAGGTTTTGCAGTCACAAAATTGCCCGAAACAACATCAATCCGCGCACCATACATGGGTGAGTTTGCTAAGCCCATCGACAGGAGTGCTTCAATTTCTAAACGAATTGACCCAACCGCATTCATGACACTACGCAGTGATTCACGTGTCGTCACACGACGACTTTGGTGAAAAGGGGTTTCAATTTGGCTTTCTTGTAGATTCTGATTGATTTGCGGACGTGCGCCATGCACCAAAATCAAACGAATCCCTAAAGAATGTAACAGGGCAATATCATGAATGATATGTTGGAAGTTTTCATGTAGAACAGCTTCGCCACCAAACATCAGGACAAAGGTTTTATGGCGGTGTGCATTGATATATGGTGCAGAATGGCGAAACCAATGCACATAATCTTGCGTTGTGCTATGTGAAGTTTCAGTGATTTGGTTCGCCATGTTGATCTCAGATTTACATCAATTCATCTGATTTTAACTAAAAAAATTAAAAGATAAATCTATTCCTAAAACAACCGTTCAACTTTATTCCGTTATAGCTTCAGAAAGGTCTTAGAAACTCATAATTCGAATAATGCTATTATCATCTGAATTGATTAAAATATAGTCATTATTGATTTTGTACCACTGCTCATTACGCTCAGGTTTAGGTAGATTATTATCTTTATAATCTACTTTGTAGCCATTACCTCGGTAATGTTGTGGCATCACATAACCTGCTTGCCAACGGTGCTGCTTTAAACGTTCGACACCACGTTCTTCACGCATACGACGTTCACGCACACGATTCTCATCGTCTGGGCGATCAAAGTTACGACCTTGCCAACCACCACCACGTGAATCATCATCACCACCAAAATGTGGACCTGCAAAACTGCCCATGCTACTGAATAGGGCGGTCGAACCTAAAACCAAGATAATGAAAATTTTTTTCATGATGCACCTTATGGACTTCGGATGTCTCTCATGTGAAAACTGTACCTTAAAAATGCAGAGAAACTGTGAAGATCAATTCATTTTTCCATTAAAAAGATGAAGATCCTTGAGCAATCTCTCTGAAAGAATACCTTTAGTGGCGGTATTTAAGGTTATTTAAAATTATTGAAATGAATGAATTAGCCTTGTGCATCAATACTTTGCCCATTCATATCTAAACTATCATCACCCATTAGATAAAGGTAAGCAGGCATAATGCTATCTGGTGTTGGAAGCACTTTTGGGTCTTCCTCTGGGTAGGCTTTAGCACGCATTGCGGTACGTGTACCGCCTGGATTAAGGCAGTTAAAACGAATGTTTGGATAGGTATTCTCTGCCGCAAAAATTTTACTCATGGCTTCAGTGGCGACTTTAGAAACAGAGTATGCACCCCATAAAGCCCGTGCTTCACGACCAACACTCGAACTGGTAAATACCACAGAGGCATGTTCAGAATTATTGAGCAAGGGTAGTAAGGCTTGAGTTAATGCAAAGGGTGCACGTAAATTTACTGCCATGACATCATCCCAAACATCAACAGGGTAATGTGCTAATTCAACACGATCACCTAGCATACCTGCATTGTGCAAAATGCCATCTAAACGACCAAATTGTTGCTCAAGCGTATCGACAAGAAGCTCATAGTCATGACTGGATGCAGTAGAAAGCTGTAATGGTAAAATTGCAGGTTGTGGCGCACCTAGACCTTCAATTTCATCATAGATGACTTCAAGTTTGTTGAGGGTACGTCCATGCAAAACTACTGTTGCACCGTGAAGGGCATAACTAAGAGCAGCAGCTCGCCCAATTCCATCACCAGCACCCGTGATGAGAATAATACGATCTTTAAGTAGATCAGGACGAGGTTGATATTCTGAATATTTCATTGTTATGCCTCCTAGTTGTTATATTAAATATTTAGCTCATCATACCCTGATTTTCTGATAATGCAGAGATTTTCTGTTTTAACAGTTGGTGTAATTCAGGGACAGTTTGAATAATTGCATCTGCTTGCCAAGCGTTCAGATCATCACGAGATTCTATTGGTAAATACCCGTAAGCAGCCAAAATGGTATACATATCTGCATGTCGACCCGCATCAATATCACGTGGATGAT
The DNA here is from genome assembly GCF_022549495.1 of Acinetobacter sp. ANC 4805. Classification (GTDB taxonomy): domain Bacteria; phylum Pseudomonadota; class Gammaproteobacteria; order Pseudomonadales; family Moraxellaceae; genus Acinetobacter. The sequence continues at coordinate 119,864 of NZ_JAKZGD010000010.1, read as the reverse complement.
CACCCACATAAATAATTTCTTGGGCATCAATCCCGAGTTGCTTAGCCGCTAAATACATCGGTTCAGGGTCTGGTTTTGTTTTACTGACATCTTCAGGACAAACCAAAACTGCACAGCGTTCGCTGAGATTCAATTCAGCCAATAGTGATTCACTCAAACCACGTGGTTTATTGGTCACAATTCCCCAAGGAATTTGATTGGCTTCAAGTTCTTCAAGTAGAGGATACATCCCAACAAATAAGTCAGTATCTACTACAATATTGTCACCATAGACATCTAAAAAACGCTGACGATGGGCTAAAAAGACTGGGTCAGTGACATCCAATTCAGGATACACCAATTTGACCATCGCCCGTGCGCCTTCAGAAACCTGAGTGCGAATAGTCGCTGCATCAACGATAGGGCGCTGTTCATCACGACACATTTGTTGAATGATACGAATAAAATCAGCAGCAGTGTCGATCAACGTACCATCAAGATCAAATAAAACAGCTTTCATTAAGCACCTGTATTTGTGGTATGTACCATATAATTCACATCTACATTTGGCGCTAACCAATAGTGTTTAGTGATCGGGTTGTAATGTAAGCCCGTCATTTCTTTTAGACTCAAGCCTGCGTTACGAATATCGTGTGCCATTTCTGAAGGGCGGATGAATTTATGATAATCATGCGTGCCTTTTGGCAGTAAACGTAGGACATATTCAGCGCCAATAATCGCGAATAAATAGGATTTTGGATTGCGGTTAATGGTCGAAAAGAACACATGCCCACCTGGTTTTACTAATGTTTGGCAGGCTTTGACGATAGATGCTGGATCGGGAACGTGTTCCATCATTTCCATACAGGTCACGACATCGTATTGACCTGCTTGCTCTTGCGCGAGTTGCTCAACTGGAATCTGACGATATTCAATGTTTTGTACATTGTCCTGCTGTGCATGTAAGCGACCGACAGCAAGCGGCGCTTCACCCATGTCAATCCCTAAAACATCAGCGCCGCGACGTGCCATGCTTTCAGCCAAAATACCGCCACCACAGCCGACATCTAGTACTTTTTTGCCAGCCAAACCACCGACACGTTCCTCAATCCAGTTTAAACGTAAGGGGTTGATTTGATGAAGCGGGCGGAACTCAGAATGTTGATCCCACCATTTAGCAGCCAATGCTTCAAATTTTGCGATTTCTTGTGGGTCAACATTCAATTGCGACATGACTTACCTCTGTATTAGGATGATTATTTCGGTTTAATCTGTTGGTAGTGTAGCGATTCTAGAAAAAAAAGCGATAAATCCAATAAAAAACTTCACACAAGCAAAACGAATTAGTCGTGTTTGATTTATATTTAGCATATAAACTTACGAAAAATGCTTAGAGGAAAAGCAAACTCAATGAAAAAGTTAGTATTAAGTGGTTTAAGTGCAGTGGTCATGGCATTTTCAATGAATGCAATGGCTGCGGATTTTGTAGCGGGTAAAGACTATACCGTTGTTGCCAATCCAGGTAAGACAGCAGCACCAGCAGGCAAAATCGAAGTACGTGAATTCTTTTGGTATGGTTGCCCACACTGCTTTAAGCTTGAACCACATATGCAAACGTGGTTAAAGAAAGCTCCAAATGATGTGTATTTTCTTCGTACACCAGCTGCAATGAATAAAGTATGGGAACAAGGCGCTCGTGGTTACTACGTTTCTGAAGCACTTGGTGTGCGTAAGAAAACCCATATTCCGTTGTTCCATGCGATTCATGATGGTGGACAACAAATTTTTGACCAAGCATCACAAGCGAAATTCTTTGCGCGTTATGGTGTGCCTGAGCAAAAATTTAACAGTATGTTTAACTCTTTCCCAATCACGGCAAAAGTGGCTGAGTCAAATAAATTGGCACAGCAATACCAACTTACGGGCGTACCTGCAATTGTTGTAAACGGTAAGTATGTCGTACAAGGTGAAGATGGTAAAGTGACACAAGTTATTGATTACTTATTAGAAAAAGAACGTAAGGGCAAATAATAGATTTATTTTTTGTTCTGAAAATGCCCTGTCAAAATGATAGGGCTTTTTATTCGTTCTGCTCTATTGTTGCCAATATTTGCATGGTCTTTTTTTCTTTGTCTGATATTTTCTTTAAAACTTCGGATGCTTGCTGAATATAGCTAAAATCTTTGGTTTGGCTCACTCTCTCAAATAATTGAGAAATTGCTGTCCAAAGTTCTGCGATTTCCGAAAATGCTTCATATCCTATTTTGATTTGTTCGATTTTGACTAACTCATAACTTTCTTTTAAAAAGTCTCGGTATAAATTTCTAAATAATGCGCCGCCTGTTCCTGCTTTTTCCATCATCATTGCCGATGTTCTAAAATCATTCTCGATGTCTTTACTAACATGAAACCATTTCATAATTTCTGTACTTGTTTTTAAAATACCTTGGTAACTCATATTTGTAATGGGTGGATTTAGATAATCAGTGGCATTGTTTTTGATGGCCTGCGTAATTGCTGTTTTTAAGTCAAAGTTTTTATCTGTTTTACTCAGTGTGTAGTACAAATTTTTAGATGACATTGGCCCTTTTTCTGCTCGTGCTAAGGCTAAACTTTGCAAACTGGTTTTGACTTTTCCGCCTTGTTGGATGGTATCGACTAGAAAGGCATCATGATGGTCATACCCATAAATTGCAACGTAATGCCCTGCAAAATGAATCGGTTTTGAAAAATATTCTAAATAGAAACAGTCCAGTTTCAGACCAACAATTTGTCCACGATCAATGAGTTGTTTTATGTTATTCCAAGCTTTTTGTGTTGATACGGTTTCTTTTACAGTCAATTCAAGATCTAAATTTCTTGCAATATTTTGGGTTAAATAGTCTGTTTTTATACGTCCACCAATAAATGGAAAATTCATTGATTTCATATTCCAGAAGATAAAACCCAGTCCCTCAGCCAAACCAAATAACATCGGTTCAGAAAGTTCAATACCAAGTTGCCTGAGTAGAGTCCCTGTTGCAGTCGTTTCACAATGTTGTCCATCAAATGGTTTTAAATTTTCTATTTCCATTGTGACTGTTGCACCTTAGGACAAAGGTATTTATTTCAAAAACTCATCCAAATCGATTTCGACTTTTTGTGTAGGCAAAGATAAAGCCTGATTGACATAGAGGTTTATCAGCTTCTCACGAGAACCAATTGAACGCTGGTAATAGCTTGAATTCAACAGCAAAGCTGCGCCGTAAGTCAGAGACCAAATATAAGACAGATAATCACGAATCGACATATCATAATTCTGTGATTTCAAATATTTTTCAGTCATATCTTTGAGAGCTACAATGCGCTGCTGACGGATTGCATAAAGCTCATCGAACAAATGTTTGAGCTTCGACTCAGTCATCGTCAGATGTTCTTCTAACTGATGCAGTAAAATCGTGCGACTTGGTGACGTTAAATGATAAAGCATATAACGAGGTGCATATTCTTTGACGTCACTGTTATATTTTTCTGAAATTTTTAAAATTTCTTTTTCATTTTGAATAATAAGTTCCAACAGCAATTCATTCTTACTGCGGAAATGTTTGTATAAGGTACCTTTAGCAATATCTAGTTCGGCAACCAGTTCATCTAAGGTCATTTCTTGGTTGTTTTCTAATAAAAGTTTTTCCGCAACCTGCAAAATTTTTTCTTTACGAATTAAGAACTGAGTATGACGATCAGGATTCATGATGCTTATAAGCTCCTCATAGTGTTCTAAACGGCATTTGCATTAGTGTCTTATCAATCATAACGCTAAGCAATGCTTTTATATATCAAACTTTGACTTTGATAGGATCAGGCGTTTTGTGGTTCCCAGTTCGATATGCCACGGAATAGTAAGCGGACTTGAGTCGCTGCATTGTCAATAAATAAATTCTGTTGTTCTAATAAGCGATCAATTGGAAATTGTTTCGGTAAGTTGATCCATGTCATTGCCCATGTAAATGACATATTGATCAAGATCGTTGATAACACTTGTAAATCTTTGGCTTCTTGAATGTGTTTAAAGGTATCGAGTTTACACAAATCAATTGCAAGATCTTCAATCAAAAATTCAATTTCACGCGCAATTGCGATACGAACGGTTTCAGAGCCACCCCAACGTTCTGCAATCATAAATTGCCATTGCTGAGGGCTGTGATTGACGGCTTGTACAAACAGTTCAATGCTTGTCCGTGTTTTAGCAGATCCGCTATGTTTTAAATAGCTTTGCCCCAATTGATGAATCAAGCTTTTTAAATGCAAAGACACTTGGTCAACTAGTTCTTGTCCTAATGCCTCCATATCTTGGAAATGACGATAAAATGCCGTTGGTACTAAACCAACTTCACGTGCAACTTCACGCAAACTAATACTACTAAATGAACGCCCAGAAGTGCTGAGATGGAGCGCTGCATCAAGTAAAGCCTGACGACTCTGTTGTTTTCGTTCATCTCTAATCGACATGAATAATATCCATTAAAACCATACGGTAGAGTCTAGCAAAAAAAACATGATTTTTTTAGTCCTAATCCATTGCTAAATCAGACACATTTTCAATTGGTCGAGAAATCTGAGGATTTTGTTTGAGCAGAATCAATGTAAATAGCAACTATTTTATCAATATTTTTAATTATTTATAAAAATGAATAAAAAATATTCAAAAAACTGGTGAACAACTGTTGACTCAGTGAACACAAATAAATATAGTGTACACATGTTCACTACACGAACATTTGTTCACTCAAAATAAATAGCCAGATACAAAACGAGGAACGTATGAACGCAAAGTTAAGTTATCAGCCACATTGGGTCAGAGAAGATTTTGTTGATTTTGTTTTGCAAAAAATAAAGCCAACGTTTGCTTGGAAACGCATTCTTGCAGAAGTTATCGCTGTAGAGTCGTTAAGCTCAGATATGGTTTTACTCACAATAAAACCGAATCACAACTTTGATTTAATTCAAGTTGAAGCAGGTAAAAGTGTTTTGATCACGCTAATGATCAATGGTGTTTATCATCAACGTAGTTATTCAATTGTAGATGTCACTAAAAATGGTGAGATTCAATTAGGCATTAAAGTTCAAGGCTTGGTGTCAAAAGCAGCACAACAATTACGTGTAGGGGATCGTTTTGAGATCTCTCAAGCACAAGGTGACTTTGTTTTACATCAAGGTCAGCAGTCAGCGTTATTGATTGCATCGGGTTCAGGGATTACCGCAATTTATTCATTGTTAAAGCAAGCGGTGGCTCAGAATCTTAAAGAAATTCATGTGGTGTATTTTAACCGAGCAGAAGTATTTCATCATGAGATGCTTGCGCTTGCAGAGCAATACCCACAATTGCAATACCATTTTTTTAATACAGCACAGCAAAAACAGCATTTAGATACGGCTTTGTTAGAAAAGTTAGTTCCGAATTTTAAAGAATTACAAGCTTATGCTTGTGGTCATCACAGCATGATGCGCCAAGCACAAGAGATTTATGCTCAACACGATGCGGTAGGAAATTTTCATCAAGAATTTTTCCAGCCTGTTCAAATTGAGCAGTCAAATGAAGCTCAAACGATTACCTTCCGTCGTGCGCAACAGAACTTTATTGCAACGACCAATTTATTAAGTAGTGCGGAACAGGCAGGGTTACGTCCACAACATGGCTGTCGCATGGGGGTATGTAATCGTTGTAGCTGTACCAAAGTCAGTGGTGTAACTCAGAACGTGATTACGGGCGAAATTGATGATCAGCCAAATCGTGCGATCAAGTTATGCGTGAGCCAAGCCCTTAGCCCAGTCACGATTGACCTATAAAAACAAATATTGAGGATAATTGAAATGAATATGGCATTAGAATTTAAAACAGCATCAAAATCAGCACATTTAACGCCTGAACAAGTTGAAGCATTTGGTCGCCGTGTCGAAGAAATTCGTCTAGCTGTGATGCAAAATTTAGGCGAAGAAGATTCAAAATATATCTATAAAGTACGTAATTTCGTGCGTTATACCGAAATCGCATCACGTGGTATGTTGATGTTTGGTGGTTGGATTCCACCTGTATGGTTAGTGGGTACAGCAATGTTAGGTGTATCTAAAATCGTCGAAAACATGGAGCTTGGGCACAACGTTATGCATGGTCAATTTGACTGGTTGAATGATCCGAGCCTACGTGGTGAAGACTATGACTGGGATAATACCTGTTCAGGCAATGATTGGCGTTTTACCCATAACTATATGCACCATACTTATACCAATATTGTGGGTAAAGACCACGATGTCGGTTACGGCATTTTGCGTGTGACTGAAGATCAAAAATGGGAAGTTCGTCACTTGGCGAATATTCCATTGGCGTTGCAATTAATGTTCTTTTTCCAATGGTATGTGGGCGTACAAAACCTACATTTGGAAGATGCGTTAGTTTATAAAACCAAAACATGGAAACAAGTGTGGGCGGATGCAGCCGAGTTTCGTAAAAAAGCGACTCGCCAAGTCCTCAAAGATTATGTGTTTTTTCCTGCGATTGCGACGATTAACTTCATTCCTGTATTGGCGGGTAATGCAGTGGCAAATATCATGCGTAATTTGTGGTCGTCAGCCGTGATTTTTAATGGTCACTTTACTGAAGATGCAGAGACTTTTGAGGCGGATAACACCGAGAATGAAACCAAGGCTGAATGGTATCTACGTCAGATTCGTGGTTCAAGTAACTTCACCGGTGGCAAGTGGATGCACTTTATGAGTGGTAATTTGAGCCATCAAATTGAGCACCATTTATTCCCAGATATGCCTGCTAATCGCTATGAGCAAGTTGCGCCACAAATTCGAGCTTTATGTGCTGAATATGGAATTCACTATAACGAAGCAAACTTCATGAAGCAGTTCTGGACAGTTTGGGTACGTTTGGCGAAATGTTCATTACCGAATGATGTGAGTGGTAATTTAACGCAAGCATTGAGCAAACTAAAAGCAAAATTCAAGTTTGCATAAATGAATGAATGGTAACGAATAAGTAAAACGGAAATGACGTGTAATTGAGCTATACTATGGCGCAATCATATTTGTGCCATAGTTTTAAGGAATCGTTATGCGTATTGACCAAAGAGCATTAGACCAATTACGTGAGGTAAAAATCACGCGTAACTATACCCGTTATGCAGAAGGTTCAGTTTTGGTTGAGTTCGGTCATACCAAAGTGTTGTGTACAGCAAGCATTGACAACTCAGTGCCTCGTTTTCTGAAAGGACAAGGACAAGGTTGGGTGACGGCTGAATACGGTATGTTACCGCGTTCAACCCATACACGTAGTGATCGTGAAGCGGCACGTGGTAAGCAAACAGGGCGTACCCAAGAAATCCAACGTTTAATTGGTCGTAGCCTTCGTGCCATGGTTGATTTGAAGAAGTTGGGTGAAAACACAATCACGATCGATTGTGATGTCATCCAAGCAGATGGTGGTACACGTACAGCAGCTATTACAGGTGCAGCAGTGGCTTTAGTTGATGCAATGAATGTATTGCTGAGCAACAAAAAAATTAAACAAGACCCTTTAAAAGGTCTTGTGGCAGCGATCTCAGTCGGGATGTATCAAGATGAAGTCCTACTCGATTTATGCTACGAAGAAGATTCAAATTGCCAAACGGATTTAAACGTGGTGATGACGCAGGCGGGTGAGTTTATTGAAATTCAAGGAACGGCAGAAGAGAAACCGTTTACTCGTCAACAGTCTAATGCCATGTTAGAGCTTGCAGAAAAAGGAATCGCAGAGTTGATTCAGAAACAACAGCAGGCTCTCGGTTGGTAATTTCCAGTTGATAGTGCGGGCGGTCTGGTATTTTTAGACCGCCTTTTTTTTTATCTAGTTTTTGCTATTTGAAAACAAAAAATAAAGGCTGATAGGAAAATGTAGCTCATACCAATCCTGATAATTTCTAATGAATGTATTACGATAAGCAAAGGTATGGAGTCAAAAAAGAACCCACTTGTTGAGAGCAAAGCCCAACCACTACAGGGATATGTGCCTCCTTGATGATGTCGATGCCTTTACCATTGTTTTTAACGTGAGGGTCAATGATGGCAACATATAATCGTCTCACTTTTCGTTTAACAATTTCCATCGCACATGATGGAGTGCGCCCTATGAATGAGCATGGTTCTAAGGTCACGTACATATCACAGTCTTCAAGTGTTCCTGAGATTTTTGATAAAGCATCTATTTCAGCATGATGAGAACCGACTTCATGCGTAAAACCAGTAGCAATGACATGACCATTGCGAACAATGACACACCCAACAGGCGGATTGGGTAAACAATTAGGTAGTGCTTGTTTGGAAGTCTCCAACGCAAGTAACATAAATTCTGCATTATCCATAAACGTAAACTCCTAAAAAATATGTCAAGCTTATTGAAATACAAAAATATAGAGACTGAATGGAACAAACCTAAAGAGAAACCTTATCAACATAAAATCACATAATCTTTGCAGTTTGTCACATAACCCATTTATTTGACTCATTTTGCTTTGATAGATTAGAAAAATGAAAAATAAAGAAGGAAGGGAAGCATGGTACAAGTTTTTCTGGTTTTATTAACGGCTGTCACTTTTGTTTTAATGGCTGCAGACCCACGACCAACTGATTTGACCGAAGCCAAATCAGCATGGAGTGAGAGCGTTGAAGCGAAGAATGCTTCGACGACAAATCAAACGAAGACTATTGGTACAGCGACTGCACAAGATTCTGAACAGATTTAAGCATTAAAACGCATTGATAAATCTACAGCTCGGACATCTTTAGTAAGTACACCCATCGAAATGTAATCGACACCTGTCGTTGCCACTTCACGTAAGTTTTCAATGGTGATATTACCTGAAGCCTCTAGCTTACAACGACCTGCAACATGTTTGACGGCATCAATCATTTGTTGTTGGCTGAAGTTGTCGAGCATGACAATATCAGCACCTGCTTCAAGTGCTTGATCTAACTCATCCCAAGTTTCAACTTCAACTTCAACGGGTTTACCTGGGGCGATTTCATGTGCTTTGCTAATCGCCTGAGCAATGCCACCTGCGGCCATGATATGGTTTTCTTTAATTAAGAAGGCATCAAATAGACCTAAACGATGATTTTGCCCACCACCCACCGCCACCGCATATTTTTGTGCGATACGTAAACCCGGTAAGGTTTTACGCGTATCCAGCAGTTTGGTGTTTAAACCATCGAGTTGTTTGACATAGCTCGCAGTTTTAGTCGCAACAGCCGAAAGTGTTTGGATAAAATTTAAAGCAGGACGTTCTACTGTGAGAAGGCTACGTGCTGAACCCGCAAGTTTTAAAAAGGCTTCATTTGCGGCAACATGCTCGCCTTCTTGTTTTAACCATATCACTTGAACTGAGCTGTCAAAAGCTTGAATCAAGGCATTGACCCACGGTTGACCCGCTAATACCATATCTTCACGGCTAATAATGGTTGCTGTTGCTTGCTCATCTTCTGGTGTGAGCATCGCAGTAATATCGCCGTCCCCAATGTCTTCTTGTAATGCTTGTTGAATATTGATTTGAATAGATTGTTCAAGCAAAGATTGAGGAATACTCATACCCGTTCCAGTGTATTTTTGACTAAAAAAACTTGTGCAATATATTAACACCCTCCTCATAAAAAATAAGTATTTCATCTCGATTATTCGTGATAAAGCATGTCAGAATGGGCAAGATAAATCTTAAATTGCTGATTCGAGTCATAATGCAACAAGCTAAATTTGCTCAAGTGCAAGATGGAATATTAGCGGGTGCGACCCAGATCGCATCACCTAATTTTAATGCACGCCCTGCTGATACAGATATTCAACTGATTGTTATTCACAACATTAGCTTGCCACCATCACAGTTTGGCGGCGGTTATATTCAGCAATTTTTTCAAAATAAATTGGATTGGTCTATACACCCTTATTTCCAAACTATTGAAGGCATGCAGGTCTCAGCCCATCTCTTGATTTTAAGAACTGGGGAAGTGATTCAGTTTGTAAATTTTAATCACCGCTCTTGGCATGCAGGGCGTTCAAGCTATCTTGCTCAACAAGAATGTAATGATTATTCGATTGGGATCGAGTTAGAAGGCAGCGACGATTTGCCCTTTGAAATGGCACAATATCAGGCACTCACTGATGTTGTGGCAACATTGCGCCAAGCTTACCCAAAAATCCAGAATCATATTGCAGGGCATTCGGATGTTGCACCAAAACGTAAAACAGATCCAGGACCGTATTTTGATTGGCAGTTGTTCCGTCAACGACTCTCTAAAAAAACTTCGTCGGATTTATGATTTCACAACGAAATCTATTTGGACTTTCATTACAATAACGCTTTTTAAAGATAAGCCGTAGGTGAATGCGATGGCATTGTGGCGATCGACTGTCATTGTCAGTGCAATGACGATGTTATCCCGAATTTTGGGATTGGTACGTGATGTCGTGCTACTCAATGTATTTGGTGCTGGTAAAGATTTTGATACCTTCGTTGTTGCATTTCGTATTCCCAACTTTTTTCGACGGTTATTTGCCGAGGGCGCTTTCTCTCAAGCCTTTATTCCTGTTTTAACAGAATATAAAACCAGTCGCACGCATGCCGAAGTTCAGATATTAATTAGTCGGGTCTTTGGGTGCTTATTAACAGCAATGTCATTGCTCACCTTTGTGGCAATGGTGGCAGCACCCGCGATTATTTATATTTATGCGCCTGGTTTCCATAACGATCCAGCGAAATTTGAACTTGCTGTTGATATGTTTCGTCTCACGATTCCCTATCTACTGTTCATGTCATTAACTGCTTTTGCGAGCAGTATCTTAAATAGTTATGGTTCATTTGCTTCGCCAGCCTTTTCACCTGTATTGCTGAATGTGGCAATGATTGCAGGGGCGTGGGGGCTGACACCGTATATGGCTGAGCCGATTATGGCATTGGGTTGGGCTGTTGTGGTTGCAGGTATTTTGCAGCTCGCGATTCAGATTCCTGAGTTATGGAATAAGAACTTATTAATTCCACCTAAAGTTGATTTTAAGCATGAAGGTGTTGATCGCATCTTAAAACTGATGCTGCCTGCTTTATTTGGTGTATCCGTTACTCAGATCAATTTGCTGCTGAATACCATTTGGGCATCGTTCATGCAGGATGGTTCAGTATCTTGGTTATATAGTGCTGAACGTATGACAGAGCTTCCACTCGGTTTAATTGGGGTGGCGATTGGCACGGTGATTTTACCTTCACTTTCAGCACGTCATGCGGAACAAGATCAAGCTAAGTTTAAAAGCATGATTGACTGGGCTGCTAAAATCATCATGCTTGTTGGTATTCCTGCAAGTATCGCCTTATTTATGCTGTCGACACCGATTATTCAAGCTCTGTTTCAACGTGGCGAGTTTACTTTAGAAGATACACGAATGACCGCATTAGCCTTGCAATGTATGAGTGCAGGGGTGATCTCATTTATGTTGATTAAAGTGTTTGCACCTGGTTTTTACGCTCAGCAAGACACCAAAACCCCTGTTCGTGTAGGTTTGATGGCAGTGGCTGCGAATGCGATTTTAAACGTCGTCTTTATTGGTTTCTTTAAATTGATTGATTGGCATGCAGAGCATATGGCTTTGGCGATGGCATCATCAGGTTCAGCACTGGTGAATGCGGGGATGCTGTATTTTTATTTGCATAAACGCAATATTTATCGTTTTGGCGCACATTGGAAAAAACTGGCATTGCAATATACAGTTGCCAATATCACGATGATTGCCGCGCTTTGGTATGGCTTAACGTGGTATCAGGGCGATATTTCACAATGGTTGCGTATTGTAGAAGTGGTGGGGTTGTGTGTAATCGGTGTTATTGCTTATGTCATTGGACTATTTGCAATGGGTTTCCGTCCCCGACATCTAAAAGCTTAAAACAAGGGCCTGAAAAAATTAAACACTTCAATTAGGTAATGCCAGTCAGTTAAGCATTTTTCATCCTCCCCTTGTGAAGCGATGCTTCTCACTTTTGTGCAAAAGGGGGGATTCCGAAATTCAATACGGTATTGAATCCAAATGTGTTCCCCTCTTTTTCAAAGAGGGGTTTGGGCGATTTATCAATCAGTCATAATGAAATTAGGCTTAACTGATCAGTATTACTCCGATCAGAAGGGTTTATTTTACGTCAAGTAATTCAATATCAAAAATCAGCGTGCTGTTTGGACCAATCACATCACCTGAACCCACATCACCATATGCTAAATTCGCTGGAATAAAGAAGCGACTTTTACCACCAACCTTCATGGTTTGAACACCTTCAGTCCAGCCTGCAATCACTTGATTCAGCTTAAATTCAACAGGGTGGTTACGGGCAATTGAACTATCAAATACGGTGTCGTCTAATAAACGTCCTTCATAATTGACTTTAACCGTTGAGCTTGCTTTCGGCGATTTGCCCTTGCCTGCTTGTAGAACTTGATACTGTAAACCTGACTGAGTGGTTACAATCCCAGTTTTCTTTGCATTTTCAGTTAAAAATGTTTTCCCAATCTGCTCATTCTTTTGAGCAAGTTCTTGAAATTCTATGAGTTGTTTTGCTTCAAGACGTTTTTTATATTGACCTAATAAGTTGATCATTTCTTCATCTGTTAGGGATGCTGTTTTGCCCTGCATCGCATCTTGTAGACCTTGAGAAATGCTTTCAATATTGAGGTCCTTTAATGTTTCAGCATAGCTTTTGCCAATTAAATAACCGTAACTATATCCAAATTGATCTTTTTCTGGGCTTTTTAAAGTAATCGGTGCTGCATGTGCTGTCCCAATCATTGTAGTAACTAAAATCAGGCTTAATTTTTTCATTATTTCTTCCAAAATAAAGGAGAGCAAATGCTCTCCTTAGATCATTTATTTTACAGCGATTAATTCCACATCGAAAATTAATGTGCTATTTGGTGGAATAGAACCTGGTACACCTTGTTCACCATAAGCAAGGTTAGCTGGAATGTATAGGGTGGCTTTGCCGCCTTCTTTCATTAATTGTAAACCTTCAGTCCAACCTGGAATTACTTGATTAAGTGGAAACTCGATTGGTTCACCACGATCATAAGAGCTGTCAAAGACCTTACCATCAGTTAACTGACCTTTGTAATGAACTTTAACGACGGAAGTCGCTGCAGGTTGTTTTCCAGTACCTTCCTGAGTGATTTTATACTGTAAACCTGAAGCCGTTGTTTTAATACCTTCTTTTTTCGCATTTTCGGCTAAGAAGCTATTATTCGTTGTTTGAGCTTTCTTTGTCTCACTAAGTTGCTTTTGTTGAAGTTGTTTTTGGAATTCAACATAAGCAGCTTGTAATTCTTCTTCTGTGTATGCCGCAGCTTTTTTTGCATGCCCATCACGGAAACCTGTAATAAATGCAGCTGTTTCTAATTCAGGCGGTGTTTGTTTTGCAACTTCATAGCCTAGAGCATAACTAATTTTTGCAACAGGTGCCGCATTCTTATCAGCTTTTGATCCAAGCTCAGTCGCTGGATGTTGAGTTGCATAATAAATCGGAACAAGGGCTGCACCACCTAAAACAACTGCAGCAATGATAGGTAAAGCTTTACTCATGAGATGTCCAAAAGTGAGATTTTAATAAAAAATATGCCGCTGATCTTAGCATGTCTAAGCTTAGGCATTGAATAACCCAGCTAAAAAATGCGAGTATTTTTTATATCATTTATGTTGTTATCAACGTAGGCATAGACAAACCAGATCTTGAGATCTGGTTTGTCTATGGGAACTAAATAGAAATGTTTTTAATCATCTTTATGTGCTTTATAAGCATATGAATAGTTATATGTATATCCATACCCAGCACCAGCACGTTGAATATCATTTAAGATAAAACCATTGACTTTCACATTGGCTTGTTCGAAACGATTTAAACTTAGTTCTAGTTCTTTCATTTGTGATTTAGCATAACGAGCAACCAGTAAATTAACCCCAGCATACTGAGAAATAATAATTCCATCCGTAACCGCAAGTATCGGTGGAGTATCAATAATGACATGGTCATATTCTTGACTCAGTTGTTCCAATAACACTTGAAATTGTTCAGAGCCAAGCATCTCTGATGGATTTGCTGGACTTTTACCACGGGTAATAACACTTAAACCCTCCACTTCTGTTGGGTTAATTACCTGATTTAGGTAGGCTTGGTTACTTAAGAATTCAGCTAAACCCGGTTTTATATCTAAATTAAAATATTTATGCATATAACCACGACGCATATCTGCATCGATCAGCAAAACTTTCTTATTACTTTGTGCAAAGATGGTTGCTAAGTTGGTAGAAATAAAAGATTTCCCAACCTCGGGCGAGGGACCTGCGATCACAATAATATTATTCTTTGCATGTGCAAGTGCAAAATGAATAGCAGTTCGGATACTGCGTAGGCTTTCAATCGCAATATCATCATTATGTTTAACGGCAAGAATAGGAATGGTTTTCTTCTTTTTCAAGATACTGATACGCGTTTCTTGAATCGGTGAACGAGGTACGGTTGCATAAACAGGTAAATCAAACTCATGTTCAATTTGAGTTGAGTCCTTAATGCCCGTACGGAACACATTACGTAATAATGCGATGAATGTACCAAGAAAGCCACCCAATAGAATAGCAAGAATCAAAACGTGCAGTTTCTTCGGTTTAATTGGTTCTACGGGTTCCACTGCAGTATCGACAATACGCACATTACCAATTTCTCCGGCTTTTGCAATTCGTAACTGTTGATATGAATTGAGCAAAGCCGTATAGAGTTGAGTTTTCACCTCAACCTCGCGATAAAGTTGTAAATATTGTCGTTGTAAGTCGGGTAATTGTTTTAAGGTACTATTGAGCTCACTAATCTGTTTATTAATTGCAGTGATTTGTGCATTAATTTCTCGCATAGCAGGGTGTTCTGCTGTGTATTTCGCTGCTAGATCAGCTTCTTGTTGTTGTAATTCTATTTTTTTAGTTTCTAGAGTGATGCTTTGAGTTAAATAAAGTTCCGACTCTTTGGTGACATCCACGGTATTATATTTTTGACGAAATTTATTGAACTCACGTTCTGCATCATCAAGTTGTTTTTTCAGTACAGGTAATTGTTCGTCTAGGAATTTCAGTGTTTGAGCTGTTTCAGCAGAGCGACGAGCAACGTTCTGAGCACTGTATGCTGATAAAATGGCATTCAGCACTTTAGTAATATGTTCCTTATCTTGTCCTTGGTAACTCAAGCCAAGGATTCCTGTCATTTTTCCTCGCTCTGCAACAGCATAATTCGAACTGATTGCAGCCACGGCAGCAGGTAATGACTGTTTATAAATCGTATACGTACTTGTTAACTGATCTTGAGTAAAAATCCCAACTTTCCAAGAACCTTGTTGATTAGTCACGTGATTCAGCTGATTAATGCTCCCTGTGAATACAACTTGGTCATTTTTAGGATTTGTGAAGTAAAATTGATTATTTTTGAAATTTAGTAAAAGACCCTTATCAATAAATTGACTAGGAATCATAAATTCTTTAACAGCAAATGTTTTGTTGTTGTCCTTAAAAATGACAGATTCAGGACCATATTCAGTTGTATAATTGGGCTTGTTGAGTAGGCGATTACGCAAAGTATTTTCTTTACTTGCGATATTTAGATCAAGATGAAGTGCCTGAATAACTGAGCCTAAAACCAAGCGAGATTTTAAGATCTCAATCTCAGATTGTGCGGGTGACTTTTGGTCAATCATTTGCGATAGGTCGCCTAACAAGGCTGCCGAAGCTCCTTTACTGTCTTCGACTTGAACCAATGCATCGACTGAATAAGTATCAGGTGTTACACGTAGATATAACAATGCACACACAAGGCTAAGAATGATAAATAAAGCGATTAATTTCCATTGAGCAATAAGAGAAAAAAACAGCTCTTTCAGGTCAATTGTATCTTCAGTATTGGTATTTTGGCTCATAATCTTAATCTAAAAGTTAAATATAGTTTTTCCAATCAGTAACACACTGTTGGATAAGCTGACATGTATCATTAAAAAAAGTTTGATCATGCTGATACGGGTCTGGCACATTCTTATGTTGCCAATGACCTAAACGAAAAATTTTTCCTTTAGCAAAGGGCCAAGTTTGTTCAATATGAGACTGTTGATTTTTACTCATGACCAGGATTAAATCAGCTCTCTTTAAATGCTCAGAATTTAGTTTCTTTGCAATATGGGCACTCATATCAATATTTAAGTGCTGCATACATAATTGTGCTTTAGCATCGGCTGGGTGACCTGTAAGACCAGAAATGCCAGCAGATTCAATACTCAAGTGAGGATAGTCTTGCTTAAGTAGATATTCTGCCATAGGACTACGGCAAATATTCCCAATACAAACGACCAAAATAGTTCGAATCTGCATTATTATTTTCCTAGCTGATCAAAGCTATAAAGTGCACTCGAAAATGGAACAATCTGATTCATAACACGTTGCCAGCGCGTTAGACCAGTTGCATCAATATAAATAATGTCATTACTACGTAAACGAAATTGATTTGCTAGACCAAAGTCACCCAAACTCATTAAATTTAAATGGTAAAGTTCAGTGCGATGTTCATTTGTACTGGTGCGTAATACATAAATTCGACTTGCACTTGCTGATAATGGATTTAAACCTAAGCCTTCACCTAAAGCATCACTTAAGGTCATTCCTTGATCACGCATAGGCAGCGCTTGGTTCTTACCCGATTCCCCCATAATATAAATTTTCTGGTTTTCTTTCGTGCTTACATAAATCGTATCATTGGGCTGAATAAGCAGTTTATGCAGAGAATAGCCTGTCTTTTCTAATTCAAGGGTATTTAGATCATAGGTAACACCATGTCGCACTAACTGTATATAGGTATTGTCACCTTTATCATTGATGCCACCGGCTAATCCTAGTGCTGTATAAATACTTGTTGGTTGATCTGTTAAATAAAATTGCCCACCTCGGGTGACACTGCCTTGAACAGAAAAGCGTTGCCCTTGGTATGAAAGTATACGTACCACAACATCAGGATTTTTTAAGTAATTTGCAAGTTGATTTCGTAGTTCTTGGTTAACTTGAGCTAAGGTTTTCCCCGCGACTTTATACCGTCCAATTAAGGGAAACTGTATATAACCCGTTTGGTCAATCGGATAACCACTGGCTTGTACAGATTGATCATTTGTAATGCTATTAATCGGAGGCGTAATTTCAGGGTAAGCCCAAAGCTGAATGGATAAAACGTCTCCTGGACTCAGACGATAGATTTGCTGAGGTTGTTTGAACAACGACGTATAATTCTGTTGATGATTGAGTTGAGTCGGTTTGATCGTTTGTAAGGTATCTTGGGTAATTTTTATTACACTTACAGTGGTTCCAAGATCAGTTTTATAGATCCCTTCACTCGGAATATCATAGGTTTGTAGACCAGAAGTGACAGCACACCCTACAGCGCTTATGCTAATTGCAAGGATGGAAAATAGTTGATAATGCTTCACACTTTACCCTTGAATATTTATATGTAATTTAATATCAGCTGCGGCACAATTATCTGCGCGTAAACTTAGAATTTTGCTTATTCTAGCTTAAAAATCCTAAAAAATCACCGACAAATCCCTTTGCTTTGTATGCTAAGTATATCTGATGGGTCGGGATTGCTTTGTTAATTATTGATAATATTGTATTTTAGTTGAATTGATCAATTAAAATAGCTTGTGTCGAAAAATACGTCATACAATTTCGTTATAGCGTGAAGAAAAACTCTGCTATATTGTGCGCAGAAAAATTGATGGTTTCTATTTCGTTCATTTGAATTTTAAATACATTGTAGGGATGAAGGCTAATTTTATGAAACTTGCCGAATTAAAAATAGCAATTATTGGTTTGGGATATGTTGGTTTACCGTTAGCTGTTGAATTTGGGAAAAAGGTATCAGTTGTTGGTTTTGACATATCAGCCAAACGTATTGATGAACTTAGAAATGGACAAGACCATACTTTAGAGGTTTCCCCTCACGAACTACAACAAGCGAATCAACTCACATTTACTTCAGATCTAGAAAATTTAAAAGACTGTAACTTTTTTATTGTCACTGTTCCGACACCGATTGATGATTATAAGCAACCAGATCTAACCCCATTAATCAAAGCATCGACTAGTATCGGGCAGATTTTAAAAGTGGGCGATATTGTTGTTTATGAATCGACTGTATATCCAGGGGCAACGGAAGAAGTTTGTATTCCAGTTTTGGAAAAAGTATCAGGCTTAAAGTTTAATACGGATTTTTTTGCAGGTTATAGCCCAGAGCGAATTAACCCAGGTGATAAGCTACACCGCGTAACTAATATTCTCAAGATCACCTCGGGCTCTACCCCCGAAGTGGCTGAATTTGTAGATGAAACTTATAATTTAATTATTGAAGCGGGTACACACAAAGCTTCAAGTATCAAAGTTGCAGAAGCGGCTAAAGTGATTGAGAACACACAGCGAGATGTGAATATTGCGTTGATTAATGAGCTAGCTTTAATTTTCAATCGGATGGGAATTGATACTGAAGATGTACTAAAGGCAGCAGGAACCAAGTGGAACTTTTTGCCTTTCCGCCCAGGTTTAGTGGGTGGACATTGTATTGGTGTTGATCCATATTATTTGACGCATAAAGCCCAGTCTATTGGTTATCATCCAGAGATTATTTTAGCTGGCCGTCGATTGAATGATAGTATGGGAGCATATGTCGTTACCCAACTGATCAAGAAAATGATTAAGAAGAAAATTCAAGTTGAAGGGGCGAGAGTTTTATTATTAGGATTAAGTTTCAAAGAAAATTGCCCTGATATTAGAAATACTAAGATTATTGATATTGTAAAAGAACTTGAAGAATATCATGTGGATGTTGATGTGTATGATCCTTGGGTCGATTCAGCAGAAGCACAGCATGAATATAATATTTTACCTATAGATGCACCTAAATCAGCTGAGTATGATGCCATTATTTTAGCTGTTGCTCATGAGCAATTTAAACAGATGGGTGTTGAAGGAATTCGAAAGTTAGGGAAAGCTGATCATGTTTTATATGATTTGAAATATGTACTTGCTCAGCATGAATCTGATATTCGCTTATAATTTTATTGGGGTAACGCTATGACTCAGTTTGCACAAGTTTGCGAAGAATTAAAAAGTAACCAAAAAACTTGGTTGATTACGGGTGTTGCTGGTTTTATCGGTTCAAACCTTTTGGAAACATTATTATTACTCGATCAAAAAGTAATTGGTTTAGATAATTTTGCGACTGGGTTTCAACATAATTTAGATGAAGTCCAAAGTTTAGTCTCAGAACAGCAGTGGAAGAATTTTACCTTTTTTGAGGGTGATATTCGTTTATTAGAAGATTGTCAAAAAGTATGTGCTACTGTTGACTATGTATTACACCAAGCTGCTTTAGGGTCTGTACCACGATCAATTGCAGATCCTATTATGACAAATAGTGCTAATATTACAGGTTTCTTGAATATGTTGGTTGCTGCTCGAGATGCTAATGTAAAAAGCTTTACATATGCAGCAAGTAGCTCGACTTATGGAGATCATCCTGCGCTACCTAAAGTAGAGGAGAACATTGGTAAGCCTTTGTCGCCGTATGCAGTTACCAAGTATGTGAATGAGCTTTACGCAGATGTTTTTGCGAAGACGTATGGTTTTCAAACTATAGGCTTACGTTATTTTAATGTCTTTGGTAAACGTCAAAATCCAAATGGTGCTTATGCTGCAGTGATTCCTAAATGGACCTCGGCGATGATCCAAAATCAAGATGTTACGATTAATGGCGATGGTGAAACTAGTCGAGATTTTTGTTATATAAAGAATGCAATACAAGCTAATATTTTGGCTGCAACAACTGAAAATGCGGATGCTAAAAATCAAGTCTATAATGTCGCTGTTGGTGATAGAACAACACTAAATGATTTATTTAAAGCTATTCGTGAAGAGCTAAATGAAAATAATGTTGTTTATAATAAAGATGCATTATACAAAGATTTTAGAGCTGGTGATGTAAGACACTCGCAAGCTGATGTAAGTAAAATAAATAAAAACTTGAGTTACGAGGGGCAATACAATGTGCTTCAAGGGATTAAAGAAGCAATGCCATGGTATATACGTTTTTTAGATGTTTAAATTAATTTTTTCTGTTGCGGCTGTAACGGCTTTAGCACAGCTATTACAGCTAATTTCGCAACCTTTACTAACCTATTTGTATGCCAAAGAAAGTTTTGGTTATCTTTCTATAATTGTATCTATTATCACTTTTATTTCTTTAATTTGTAATTTTCAATTTAATAATTTAATTTTAATAAGTAAAGATAATATAAATCGTATTTTTAATACTGGGTTGGTCTCTTCCTTTATTTTAGAGTTTTTTTGTTTTTTATTTCTTATTTTCTTCTCATACTTTATTTTTCAAGATAAAAGAGTGGAGTTGTTAATCTTAACAATACTATATGTTGTTTTTTATTGTTTTAATGTGTTGTTTAGGGCTGTTCTTTTAAGGCAGGGTAAGAATAAATTATACTCAGTTGGGATTTTGATTAGAAGTATAGTTGTTGTTGTAAGCCAAATACTATTATCATATTACAATAAATCGTTAGGGCTTGTGTTGGGAGTTGTTGTTTCAGAGTTTGTTTTGGTTTTGTTTAGTGTTGTTTTTTGTAGAAATAATATAGGTTTTTATTTAAACTTAAAAGATTCTATTTCGGTTTTTTGGGAAAATAAAAAATTTTTAATAACTGGTACTATACAAGAATTAATATCAACTAGTATGTTTATTTCCCCATTGTTACTGATTACTTATAAGTTTTCTTATTCAGTTGGAGGGGAGTTTTCTGTAGTTCATAAGTTGGTCTGGGGGCCAGCATTTTTGTTAACACAAGTCGTTTCCCCTATTTTTCTTCAATATGTCGCAAGAGATGATTTTAAAGAAATATATTTTTTTAATATTAAAAATTCGATAGTTTTTTTCTGTATAACAGCATCTATAGCTTTCTATAGTACAGGTTTTGTATTTGAGTTTATTCTTAAAAGTGACTGGTATGACGCAGTCTGGATGTCTAAATATATAGTTATTTGGGTTTTATCTTTTATAATGGCTTTGCCCTACAGGGTTTTGTTAAGAGCAGAAAAGAAACAAATTTTTCAGCTTCCAATAGATTTATTGCTTTTAATCGTTTTTATGTCAATTTTTATATTTGATTATTCTTTCTATACATATATTTATATTTTAACGATATTTGGGACTCTTGGTAATTTCCTCATTATGTTTGCGTCAGGTAAGATTATAAGAGATAGAGGTTGGAATGACTAGTAATAGTTTGTTAAATATTCGCCATATAATAATGTTTTTAGGTTCAATGGGACTTTTTTCTCTAATATTTTTAGCTAAGCTTATAGTAGTTGTTGGTGTCCCATTTTATTTTTTTTCCATAATTCTTGGTGGTTTATTATTATTTTTCTTGAAGAAAGAGAAAATATTTTTTATAAACTTGCAAGAATTTTTTGTTCTGGTTTTTATGTTCTGGTTGCTTGTGCCAGTAGTTAATGCATATAATTTTTCATCATCTGCTCTTCAGTATTATTATTATCTTATATCTTTTTTACTATTTTTTTTGATAAGGCGCTTTTGTTTTAATAAACAAGTATGGAGCCTTATGGCAAATTCGCTGTTGTTAGGGGGTGGGCTTACATCTATATTAATGATTGTAAATTGGAATGTAATATTGCAGGGTGATCGAGTAAATCTGAATGATATTAATGCTAATTATTTAGCTTATAGTTTGGTGACTTTATTGCCAATTCTTTATATTTTTTTTAATAACAAATATTATAAATTTTATTATATTTTATTGGGGTTATTTAGTATAGCTATTTTTTTAACAGGTAGTCGGGGAGCTTTAATAGCATTAGCTTTTTTTTATATTATTTTGGCATTTAAAAAACCAATATTTGGCTTAATTATTGCTCTTTTTGCAGCTTCATTCTTCACAATGTTTGTTGGGTTTTATGATTCTTTGCCTGCATACTGGCAAGCCCGTTTTGATGTTCAGGGCTCTACAGGTAGCGATATGGACTGGACCTCTGGTCGTGAAGCAACTTGGAGTTCGGCATGGAAGTTGTTTGAAGAACATTATATATTTGGAATAGGATTAAATAATTTTCCAGAAATAAGTGGATTCGGAATAAATGTTCATAATGTATTTCTCAGTCTTTTGGTCGAAACTGGTGTATTAGGTATTTTATTTTATTTTTTTAGTTTTTTATCAATTGTTTTTTTTGTCTTAAGGCGGAATTTTTTGCTTGGATTAATTTTGTTTGTGATAGAAATTCCTATTTTTTTTACAGGTGTTTGGGAAAGTTCTCCTGTGTTATGGAGTGTATTATCTTTATTAATGGCATATGGAGTGTTATTTAATGAAAAGATTTCTGAACGTAAATTTTAATTAGCACCTGATAAATTTATTTGGTTAAAAAATATGAGGATTAAAGTATGTTTTTGGTGTTAAATAATGAAAAATAAAATTATAGCATATGTTGGAGCATTTTCATTTCCTTTTGGTCAGGCTGCATCTAAACGGGTCTTGGGTAATATTATGTTGCTTCAAGATCTTGGCTACAATGTAATTGTTGGCCACGGAGGAGGTGCAAAAGAAGGGGTTTATAATAATATAAATCACTACGGGCTCAATGAGCTATTTTCTGACTCAAGAGGGCTGGTTAGATTATTTAATATTATATTTAGAGGTGGTAATAATACTGTTAAGTGGTTGAGTGAGTTAGAGGTTAAACCTGAATATGTCGTTGTTTATGGTGGCTATTATCATTTTTCTAAAAGAATTTTAAAGTATTGTCAGACTAATAACATAAAAGTAATTTTTGATCTTGTTGAATGGTATGAGCCTTCACAAATGATGGGGGGAAGGTACGGTTTATTTTATAATAGCTTTCTACTTGCATTCAAATATGTTTATCCAAGGGCCGATGGTATTATTACAATTAGCTCTAGTCTAGGAAATGTATTTAATAAAAAAAAGACTGTTGTGATACCTCCGCTAGTAGCGATAGAAATGAATGAGCCATTCATTAGCGAGAGTAATATGCTGTCTTTAATTTATGCTGGTAATATCGGTAATAAAGATAGTTTATATGAAATTATTCAAGTGGTAGATCAACTTTCTATAGATAATGAAATAAAATTAGATATATTTGGTCCAAGTGAAGTAGAACTAAAGTTGAAGTATAATATCCAGGAGTTGCCTTCTAGCATTCGGATACATGGAAAAGTTAAGCAAGAGGAAATAAATAGTTTTATAGCAAAGGCTGATTTTACAATTTTTACTCGACCTGATATACACTGTAACAGATATGGTTTCCCGTCTAAGTTTGTAGAAAGTTTATCATTAGGTGTACCTGTTGCAACAAATTTAACCTCTGATCTAGGGCAATATTTAAAAGATGAATATAATGGCTTTATTGTTGAGGATGGCTCAAAACAAGCTATAGAAGTATCCATTCGCAAGATGTTAAAACTTTCTTTAGAGCAGAAAAAGATAATGAAAAAAAATGCAATTAAAACGGCACAGGAGAATTTTTCTTCAAAATCAGTGGCGTTACGGAAAAATGTATCTGAATTTTTTGTTAATATTATTGATGAATGAAGTCTATGAAGAAGAGTAAGCTTTTACTGGTATCACCATTACCTCCTCCTTATGGTGGTATTGCGCGCTGGACAGAACAGCTGACAGCATACTTAAATGAAAAAAAAATCATTAATTATAGGCATTTAGATATTGCTGTAAGATGGAGATCTGTTCATAGTGGAGTGTGGCTCAGATTACTTGGTGGTAATATACAGTTATTTTATAATTATCTGAAATTTATATATTTTTTGGTTTTAGGTAGCAATATTATTCATTTAACTTCTTCTGGAAGTTTTGGCTTAGTAAGAGATTTTATGTTTTCTTTTACTACAAAATTATTTCGGGCAAAATTTATAATACATATTCGTTTTGGAAGAATTCCTGAAATTTTTGAAATTAAAAATTATGAATATTATTTGTTACGGTTAATATTTAAATTTTCAGATAAAATTATTTGTATTGATCAAAAAACTTATAATTTTTTATCTAATTATTCAGAGCTTATTTCAAAGAAAGTATGTTTAATACCGAACTGCATAGATTATGCTTTTGAAAAGCAGATAATCGAAAGTTCAAACAAGGAAAATATAATCTCTTTTGTAGGGTGGGTGAAAAGAGAAAAAGGTGTTGAGGAGCTTGTAAGTTCATTTGTTGATCTTAATTTAGATAATTGGGAGCTAAGACTTATTGGACCTATTGATCAAAAATTTTTCGGAAAATTAGATGAAAAATATAGCTTATCAAAAAATAAAGATATTCATTTCCTAGGGAATTTGGATAATGCTGCAGTTTTATTGGAGCTTAAAAAATCAAAAATATTTGCTTTGCCTAGCTATACAGAGGGATTTCCGAATGTAGTGCTTGAGGCAATGGCAACCCAAAATTCAATTGTTGCGACTAAAGTTGGTGCTATTCCTGAAATGTTAGAGAATGAAGCCGGAATTCTAGTAGATGTTGCAGATGAAAAGAGTCTTTATGAGGCTTTAAAAACTTTATCGCAAAATGATTCTTTACAACATCTTTTAAGTCAGAAAGCATTTAAAAGATGTGCTGAAGTATATTCAATTGAAACAGTTGTTAATCAATATTTAGGTATTTGGAAATCATTGGAGAGGAAATGATGTTTGCGAATAAGGTTTTATTAATTACTGGTGGTACAGGGTCATTTGGGAATGCAGTTTTAAAGCGTTTTCTAGAGACTGATATAAAAGAAATCCGCATTTTTAGCCGAGATGAGAAGAAACAAGATGATATGCGTAAAAAGTATCAATCATCGAAGTTAAAATTTTATATTGGTGATGTAAGAGATTACAATAGTATCTTAAATGCAACACGTGGCGTGGACTATATTTATCACGCTGCTGCATTGAAGCAAGTTCCTTCTTGTGAATTTCATCCAATGGAAGCTGTGAAGACAAACGTAATTGGTACAGAAAATGTACTTGAAGCGGCGATCCAAAACCACGTTAAAAGAATTGTTTGTTTAAGTACCGATAAGGCTGTTTATCCAATTAATGCAATGGGTATTTCTAAAGCGATGATGGAAAAAGTTATCGTCGCGAAGTCTCGTAACTTAGAAGGTTTAGATACCGTTATTAGCTGTACTCGATATGGTAACGTAATGGCATCACGTGGTTCAGTAATTCCATTATTTGTTGATCAAATTCGTCAAAATAAGCCATTAACGATCACTGATCCGAATATGACTCGTTTTATGATGACATTGGAAGATGCTGTTGACTTGGTGCTATATGCCTTTGAACATGGCGAAAATGGCGATATCTTTGTTCAAAAAGCGCCAGCAGCAACTATTGAAGTTTTAGCAAAGGCTTTACGAGAACTACTAAAAGTTGAAGAGTATCCGATTTCAATCATGGGGACTCGCCATGGTGAGAAAGCATTTGAAGCGTTGTTGAGCCGTGAGGAAATGGCCGTGGCAATTGATCAAGGTGAGTATTTCCGTGTGCCAGCAGATCAGCGTGACCTTAATTATGAAAAGTATGTTGAGAATGGTGATTTAAAGATTACTGAACTTGAAGACTATAATTCGCATAATACTGAGCGTTTAGATGTAGAAGGCATGAAAAAACTGCTACTCAAGCTTGAGTTTATTCGTGCGCTTACACAAGGAAAATATGTAGACCCAGAGGCCTGATCCTGTGAAAGACCAACGTATAGAGGGTTTTAATTTTGTCAAAAATAATCTAGATTTGATAAGACTTTTTGCAGCTACACAAGTTGTCTTCGTTCATGCAGTTTCACATTTGAAATTGCATGAATTAGATTTTATTAAGCATTTAGGTTTTTTACCTGGAGTGCCTATATTCTTTTTTATCAGTGGATTTTTAATCTACCGATCATATTTAAAATCCGCCTCTATATTTGGTTATTTTCAGAAGAGGTTTTTAAGAATATATCCTGCTTTATGGCTTTGTTTTTTTGTAAGTTTAGCTGTTCTATTTGGTACTAATTTTTTATCTTTTAGTATCTTGGGTGAAAGTCATTTTTGGATATGGTGTTTAGGGCAGCTTTCTTTTGTTCAATTTTATAATCCTGATTTTCTTAGAGGATTTGGAGTTGGTGTTGTTAATGGTAGTTTATGGACAATTGCTGTTGAGCTCCAGTTTTATGTTGCTGTACCAATCTTATTTTGGGTTGTAAATAAATATAAGAAAAGCTGGTTGTTTTTAATTCCGCTTTTCTTTCTTATCAATGTATTTAAGAATATGCTTCCGACAAATAATTTATTATTTGATTTATTTAGTATTTCTTTTTTACCTTGGTTTGGTATGTTTTTATGGGGAGCATATTTATCTACGTCTGAGCACTGGTTAAAAAAAATAGTTAACATTCCTTGGTTTATTCTGATTGGTTTATTTTTACTAGTTAATGTTGGATTGGGTTGGGTTGGGTTGGGAGTTACTGGAAATAATATTAATATGATTTCCTTTCTTGTTTTATCTCTTCTAATTATAAAAGTTGCTTATAGTAAACCTGATTTGTCGGATAAAGTTTTAAAAGGGAATGATATCTCATATGGTGTTTATATTTATCATATGTTGATTGTAAATATTTTTGTTTATTATGGTTTTAATAGTGAGAGTTATTTGTTGATAGCAGTTTTATTGTTAACATATGCTTGTGCAATATTATCTTGGTTTTTATTAGAAAAACCTGTTTTAGCTTTCAAAAAGAACTCAATGCGTTCTAAATTATAGGGCATCTTAATGAAAATTCTAGTCACAGGATCTAATGGTTTTATTGCAAAAAACCTTATTCAGTTTTTATCAGAAAAACCTGAAGTTGAAATTTTAAAAGTTCATCGGGGGTCATCTGAACAAGAGCTAAAAGAGTTTATTTTGGCTGCCGATTGGATTGTACATTTGGCAGGTATCAATCGTCCATTAAATGAAAGTGAATTCATTGAGGGTAACGTTACCCTAACAGAGAAAATTGCTCAAATACTCAAAGGTGAGCACAAAAAAACGCCTGTTATTCTGTCTTCTTCTATTCAGGCTGATCGTGATAACGCTTATGGGAAAAGTAAACTTGGTGGTGAGCAAGCTCTTGAGAAGTTGCATACGGAGCAAGGAAATCCAGTTTACATCTGTCGTTTAGCTAATGTTTTTGGTAAGTGGTCTCGTCCAAATTATAATTCTGCTGTTGCAACCTTTTGCCATAATGTTGCAAATGATTTGCCACTTCAAATCAATGATGCAAATGCCCTTATTCGATTAGTGTATGTTGATGATGTTGTTGAGACCTTTTGGAATATGATCAATGGTTCAATTAGTGTTGATCAAACCTTCCAAATTCAGCCTGAGTATCAAATTACAGTCGGTGATTTAGCTGAGACTCTAAACGGTTTTAAAGAATCAAGAGATACACTAATTACGGATCGTGTCGGAACAGGTTTAACGCGAGCGTTATATTCAACCTACTTAAGCTTCTTAAGACCTGCACAGTTTGATTACAGCGTACCTAAATATGGCGATGCGCGTGGTGTCTTTGTTGAGATGTTAAAGACACCAGATGCTGGTCAGTTTTCCTATTTTACTGCACACCCAGGCATCACCCGAGGTGGGCATTATCATCATACCAAGACTGAAAAATTCCTTGTGATTAAAGGGAAAGCCTTATTTAAATTTAAGCATGTGGTTTCAGGTGAGTTCTACCAACTTGAGACACATGGCGATGAGCCAAGGATTGTTGAGACAGTACCTGGGTGGACACATGATATTACCAATATTGGTGATGATGAAATGGTCGTGATGCTATGGGCAAATGAAATTTTTGATCGTAGTAAGCCAGATACTTATGCAATGCCAATAACAGATTAAGAGTTGAATCGTTGTGAAAAAATTAAAGTTAATGACCGTTGTAGGTACGCGTCCAGAAATTATCCGTTTGTCTCGAGTGATGGCAGCATGTGATCAATATTTTGATCACATTTTGGTACATACAGGGCAAAACTATGATTACGAATTGAATGAGATCTTTTTTACAGATTTAGGGATTCGTAAACCTGATCATTTTTTAAATGCTGCAGGTGGTACAGGTGCGGAAACGATTGGTAATGTGATTATTACCGTTGATAAGATTCTAGATGAAGTACAACCAGAAGCATTATTAGTACTTGGTGATACCAATAGTTGTATGGCTGTTCTACCTGCCAAGCGCCGTAAAATTCCAACATTCCATATGGAAGCAGGTAATCGCTGTTTTGATATGCGTGTTCCAGAAGAAATCAATCGTCGAATCGTAGATCATACTGCTGATATCAACTTGACTTATAGTACGATTGCTCGAGATTACTTATTGGCTGAAGGGTTGCCTGCTGATTTAGTCATCAAAACAGGTAGTCCGATGTTTGAAGTGTTGAATCATTATAAGGCGAAGATTGAAGCATCAGATGTGCTTGAGCGTTTAGGATTGAAAGAACAGCAGTACTTTATTGTGAGTGCGCATCGCGAAGAGAATATTAACTCTGATCAAAACTTCCTAGATCTTGTCGCGATGTTAAATGCAGTCGCTGAAAAATATCAGTTCCCTGTCATTGTTTCTACACATCCAAGAACACGTAAACGTATTGAGCAACTTAATATTGAGTTCCATCCATTGGTTCAATTGTTAAAGCCACTTGGTTTTAGTGACTATAATAAACTTCAGCTTTCAGCTAAGGCAGCGTTGTCTGATAGTGGCACCATCAATGAAGAATCTTCGATTTTGAATTTCCCTGCATTGAATTTACGTCAAGCACATGAGCGTCCAGAAGGTATGGAAGAAGCAGCGGTGATGATGGTGGGATTAACAGCAGAACGAATTCTACAAGGTTTGGAGATTTTAGAGTCTCAGGCACGCGGAGAAGAGCGTTTATTACGTTTGGTGGCAGACTACAGTATGCCAAATGTGAGCGATAAGGTCGTTCGTATCATCATGAGCTATACCGATTATGTTAATCGCATTATTTGGAAGAAATACTAAATAATGAAAATCCTTCTTTTAACGCAATGGTTTGATCCCGAACCTACTTTTAAAGGTTTAGCATTCGCTAGGGAATTACAACAACAAGGTCATCAGGTACAAGTTCTAACAGGGTTTCCAAATTACCCAGGAGGAAAAATCTATGATGGTTATAAATTGAAACTATATCAACGTGAACAAATTGATGGAATTTCAGTTTTAAGAGTTGCTTTATACCCGAATCATGATAGCTCTGCGTTAAAAAGGATTTTGAATTACATTAGCTTTGCTTTTATGGCGATGCTTTTTGGTATTTTTGCAACTAAAAAGGCGGATGTTATCTATGCGTACCATCCTCCGCTAACAGTGGGTTTAGCCGCTATATTTATTAAGTTATTTAGAAGAACTCCAGTTGTATATGATATTCAGGATATGTGGCCTGATACCCTCAAAGCAACTGGAATGCTAAATAACCAAAGAATATTGAATATTGTGGGTCGAGTCTGTCAACTTGTTTATTATTTTGTTGATCATATTGTGGTTTTGTGCCCTGGATTTAAAAAACTATTAAATGAAAGAGGCATTTCAGATGATAAGGTCAGTGTGATTTATAATTGGTGTGATGAAAATAGCTTGACCCAAGCACAACCAATAAAAAGTGAATACCAGCAGCTTTTACAAGGGCGATTCAATATTCTGTTTGCTGGAAATATGGGAAAAGCCCAATCTTTGGATACTATCCTAGATGTTTCAATGGAATTAAGATCAGAGAGTAAAATTCAATTCGTATTCGTTGGTGGTGGAACGGAGACGGAACGTCTAAAGCAACGAGTATTAGATGAAAATATTGAAAATGTAGTTTTCATTCCACGTGTGCCAATGTCTGAAGTTGGTGGTGTTTTAGAGCATGCTGATGTGTTGTTAGTTCATTTAAAACGAGATCCACTATTTGAAATTACTGTGCCATCGAAAACACAGGCTTATATGGCGATGGGAAAACCACTGCTAATGGCTGTATCGGGTGACGCCGCAGATATTGTTCAAAAGGCAAAATGTGGGTGTATCGCTTTATCTGAAGATACTGAAAGTATAAAAAAGGCAATTTTAGAAATATATCATTTATCTACAGATGAACAACGTCAACTAGGTTTAAATGCTAAGCAGTTTTATGACGAAAATTTATCTTTAAGTCGTGGTACACAACAGTTTATTGAGATTTTCAAAAGGGTGGAAGATGCTTAAACGTTTACTTGATGTTGTGATTGCTTCAATTGCATTGGTGATTTTGTCTCCTTTGTATATCTTTGTGGCTTATAAAGTGAAAAAGAATCTAGGGTCTCCTGTGCTTTTTCGTCAAGTCAGACCGGGATTGGATGGTCTGCCATTTGAAATGATTAAGTTTCGTACTATGAAAGATGCTTTTGATGAACAAGGTAATCCATTACCTGATAGTGAGCGACTAACTCACTTTGGTAAAATGTTACGTTCAACCAGCCTAGATGAAATGCCTGAACTTTGGAATGTTATTAAAGGTGATATGAGTGTTGTGGGTCCACGTCCTTTACTCATGGAGTATCTCCCCCTTTATAATAAAGAGCAAGCTAAACGCCATAATGTACGTCCAGGTATGACAGGACATGCTCAGGTCAATGGTCGCAATGCGATTAGTTGGGAACAAAAATTTAAACTTGATACGTGGTATGTTGAAAATAGATCGATTTGGTTAGATTTTAAAATCATGTTGCAAACGGTGAAGAAAGTAATCGCTAAAGACGATATTAATGAGACTGGTGAAGCAACGATGACAAAGTTTATGGGTTCTAAAACGGAACCTAATGAATGAGTAATCAAATCTATGCAATTTATGGGGCATCGGGTTGTGGTCGTAGTTTGATGCCTGTTGCGCGGCAACAATTACAGCGTTTAGGTATTTCAGCCGAACTCTATTTCATTGATGATAGTTTGCAAAAACAGGAGATTGTAAATGGGCATATTGCCTTAAACTATCAGTCTTTTAAAGATTTAGTTTCACATCAAAAACATGTATTAATTGCGATTGCAAATAGCCGGATTCGTGAAAAAATTGCAAATCAGCTGGATATTGATGGTATTCAATTATGGACAGTGCAAGCTGATAATACTGTGATGATGGATCATATTGAAATTGGCGAGGGGGCTGCATTAAGTCCTTTTGTCACGATCACTTCTAATATTAGAATTGGGAAGTGTTTCCACGCAAATTTATATAGTTATATTGAGCATGATTGCATAATTGGTGATTTTGTAACTTTCGCACCTGGAGTAAAGTGCAATGGCAATATCCATATCGACGATCATGTTTACATTGGTGCAGGGGCCGTTATTAAACAGGGTACACCAGATAAACCTTTGGTCATTGGAAAAAATGCAGTAGTTGGTATGGGTGCAGTAGTTACAAAAAGTATTCCCCCAGGTGTTACCGTTGTTGGAAATCCAGCACGTATTCTAGAGAAAAAATAGATTTTTATTAGCGATATTGAGGAATATGAGTATGTTAAACACAGCATTTGAACCATGGCCAAGCTTTACTGAGAAAGAAGCAGATGCAGTTAAAAATATATTGCTTTCAAATAAAGTAAATTATTGGACGGGGCAAGAATGCCGTGAATTTGAAAAGGAATTTGCAGCATTTTCTGGTACACAATATGCAGTTGCTTTAGCAAATGGAACTGTTGCACTTGATGTTGCTTTGAAAGCATTACAAATTGGTTCTGGTGATGATGTGATTGTGACTTCACGGACATTTTTGGCTTCAGCAAGTTCGATTGTTACAGCTGGAGCGAATCCAATTTTTGCTGATGTTGAGTTAGATTCACAAAATATTTCAAGACGAACAATAGAAGCTATATTAACACCAAATACAAAGGCGATCATTTGTGTTCATTTGGCTGGTTGGATGTGTGATATGGATCCAATTATGCAATTAGCAGCTGAAAAGGGTTTATATGTCATAGAAGATTGTGCTCAAGCGCATGGTGCTAAATATAAAGGTAAGCCTGCGGGTTCTATCGGTCACATCGCTGCTTGGTCATTTTGCCAAGATAAAATTATGACTACGGGTGGCGAAGGTGGAATGGTTACCACAAATGATGAAAACTTGTGGAAGAAAATGTGGTCTTATAAAGATCATGGCAAAAGCTACGATAGTGTCTACAATAAGCAACATCCTCCAGGATTCCGTTGGCTACACGATTCTTTTGGAACAAACTGGCGTATGATGGAAATGCAAGCTGTCATTGGTCGCATTCAACTAACTTATATGGCAGATTGGACGAAAAAAAGAATCGAAAATGCAGATAAAATATTAAAAGCATTTGATCATTCGATTTATTTTACTGTAAACAGACCAACAGATGATTATCTACATGCACAATATAAATGTTATGTGCAAGTCAATATAAATGCATTACCAAGTGATTGGTCTCGTGACCGAATCATGCAATTTATCAATGCAGAAGGCGTACCATGTTATAGTGGTTCGTGTTCTGAAGTGTATTTAGAGCATGCTTTTGATAATACGAATTGGCGACCGAAAGAACGTTTAAAAAATGCTCAGCAGCTTGGTGAAACTAGTCTTATGTTTTTAGTACATCCAACACTGAGCGAAGATAATATTAAGAAAACCGTTGATGTGATTGAAAAACTTAAGAAAGTTTTAGATCAGTGATGAGAGAATAGGGGATAAAGCTTAAAGCAGGTAATCATAAATTAGCTTTTTGCTTTATCGCTGTATCATTAATGCAAGGTCGTCATTTCAGCTTGTGGAAGAATTGCGTATAACGTGCGCATGCTTAGTGGGATAATTAGAAGATTATTGTGAAAAAGATTATTTATCAGTTTGCATCAGCACCAAGAGTCACAAAACAAGCTCTACTGGTGTTTTTAGACGTACTCGCATTCCCTGTTATTTTATGGTTATGCTATGTGATTCGTTTATTCAATTTAGGGGCAGAAGTTATACCTGGGATTAGTCATGGGGTCATTCTGGTTACGTTGTTTTCTGTAATGAGTTTGCTACTAACAGGCGTTTATCATTTTATTGTGCGAACATTCGATGAGGTCTTTATTGTCAAATTGGCAATAGCCGTATGTTGTATGATGATGGTGCTTTATGGACTGAATGCATTTAGCCACGCTTATGTACCAATGTCGATTCCATTTATGTTCGGCTTTATGATGTTTGCATGGGTATGGTGTAGTCGCGCATTCATTCGTTTTATTGTGAAAGCCACTTTGCATACTCATGTTGGCTGTAAACGGGTTGCAATTTATGGTGCAGGCGATGCAGGGCAGCAGATCGCAGCAGCATTACATCGTTCTGATGATCATACGCCTGTTTTCTTTATTGATGATCAAACTTCATTACATGATCAAATTGTGGGTGGATTAAAAGTTTATTCACGTGATAAGGCTTTGCGTCATCTTAAAAAACATAAAATAGATGAGATCTTACTTGCTTTACCCTCTGTAGGAAGAACGAGAAAAAGTGAAATAATTCAACAGTTAGAATCAGCACGAGTCAAAGTTACAGAGTTGCCAGGGCTGACTCAACTTGTCGATGGTGATATTCAAGTTGCTGATATTCGTGAGGTCGATATTATTGACCTTTTAGGGCGAGACCCCGTTCCACCTATTTCTCATCTATTGGCTAAAAATATCCAAAATAAAATCGTTATGGTGACAGGAGCTGGTGGTTCGATTGGCTCTGAGTTGTGCCGACAAATTATTAAAAACCATCCCAAGATGTTGATCCTCTATGAATTAACTGAATTCGCACTCTATGATGTAGAAAAAGAACTTAGGCTCACGGCAACGTGTGAAATCATCCCTATTTTAGGAACAGTCCAAGATCAACAAAAATTAGAACGTATCATCGAACAATATCATGTACAGACGGTCTACCATGCTGCGGCTTATAAGCATGTTCCTTTGGTCGAATGTAATCCGATTGCTGGATTGAAAAATAACTCGATTGGGACTGCAAATAGTCTAAATGCGGCTGTTAAAAAAGGGGTGGAAACATTTGTACTCATTTCAACAGATAAAGCGGTTAGACCAACCAATGTTATGGGTGCATCAAAACGGATGGCAGAATTGTATTGCCAAGCTGTAGCTGAGACTAAACCAAAGACACAGATCAGTATTGTACGTTTTGGTAATGTATTAGGCTCTTCTGGTTCAGTTGTTCCGTTATTTAGGCAGCAGATTGCAAAAGGTGGACCAATTACGGTGACTCATCCTGATGTAACCCGTTATTTTATGACGATCCCTGAAGCTTCTCAGTTAGTGATCCAAGCGGGTGCATTAGGTTCAGGTGGTGATGTTTTCTTGTTAGATATGGGTGAGCCTGTTCGAATTCAGGACTTGGCTCGTCAGATGATTACACTAAGTGGTTTGAAGGTTCGTGAGCCAAACACAATTGAAGGTGATATTGAGATTGCCTATAGTGGTTTACGCCCAGGTGAAAAACTTTATGAAGAATTGCTAATTGATCAAGAGAATACTGGGTATACAGAACATACGCGTATCCTACGTTCTTTTGAGAAACATTATCCTCTGCAAGAAATCCAATCGGTATTTAGCCGAATTAACCAAATGACAGCTGTTGCTGATGATGTGGATTGGGCTTTAAGTCAGTTGGAACATTATGTCGATGGCTATAAACGTAGTGGCGAAGTACGCGTTAATTGAGAGAGTAATATGATCAAAAAAGCAATTTTACCAGTCGCTGGTTTAGGTACACGTTTTTTACCTGCAAGTAAATCTATTCCTAAAGAAATGGTTACCGTTGTGGATCGCCCTGCAATTGAATATGTGGTACGTGAAGCAGTTGCGGCGGGTATTGAACAAATTATTCTAGTAACGCATTCCTCTAAAGCATCAATTGAAAATTATTTTGATCGTAATTTCGAACTTGAAACTACTTTAGAGCAAAAGAAGAAATTTGATTTACTCAAAGAAATTACAGAGATATTGCCCAAGCATATTAGTGTCGTAAGTGTACGCCAGCCACAACCGTTAGGATTGGGTCACGCCGTACTTTGTGCGAAAGATATTGTGGGTGATGAAGCCTTTGCTGTGTTATTACCTGATGTATTAGTCAAAGATAATGCATCTCAAAATGATTTAGCTCTTATGATTCAACGTTTTGAGCAATCTCAAGCTGCTCAGATTATGGTAGAGGCAGTTCCTGACCATTTGGTTGATCAATATGGTATTGTAGATGTTGCTGTTTCTCCGAATGAAGGGGAGAGTGCTATCATGCAGGGAATTGTTGAGAAACCTGCAATAGGTACTGCGCCATCCAATTTATCTGTGGTAGGACGTTATATTTTACCTGCTCAGATTATGACGTTATTAGAGAATACCCCACGCGGTGCTGGCAACGAAATTCAACTAACAGATGCGATTGCAACATTGCAGCAATCACAAAATGTTGAAGCCTATCGGATGAAAGGGCAAACTTTTGATTGTGGTAGTAAGCTTGGCTATCTAAAAGCAGTCTTACATTATGGTATTGAACATCCAAAATTGGGTGAAGATTTTAAGGGTCTGATTCAAGAATTGGCCCTATAATTTAGGGTAAATGGTTATGAAAGTTGCAATATTCGGCAATACTTTATATGCAGGCGTGATGTCTGCATTGTTGTCTGAATCAGGACATTTTGTTTTTTGGTGTTCGAATATTGCAGATGATAGTGGATCACATCATTCTTTCCACGATGAAAACGTGAGTCATTTATTAAGTAAACAACTGAAAAGTGGTTTTCTTAATTATTGTGACAGTCAAAGTGTTCCACTAGATACAGATGCTTATTTCTTTAGTTTTAATCAGACACAAGAATCACAAGTTTTTCAGCTCTTACTTGATTTAAAACAACAACCAATTATTCATCCGAAATTGATGATCAATGCCTCTACTTTTGGTTTACACGGCACCGAAAAATTACAGCAGATCTTATCTGAAGATGATTGGGTGTATTTGCCTGATACCATTCAAGAAGGGAATGCGTTACACAGTCTCACCCAAGCGAAACAGTTGATTGTTGGATGTACACATTGTGAAGCACAGATCAAACTAAAAGAACTGCTAAGGCCTTTCTTTCCGCTCGAACAGCAATACTTGTTTATGCCTATTTTGGATGCTGAGTTTACCAAACTTAGTATTTCAGGCATGTTGGCAACACGAATTAGTTATATTAATGATCTGGCGGTTGTTGCTGAAAAGTTAGGCATTGATATCGCTTCAGTCCGTCAGGGGATGGCTGCGGATAGTCGCATAGGGACCGCTTATTTATCACCAGGCGCAGGTTTTGGTGGGGAAAATTTCTCGCACGATATCTTAACCTTGTCTAATACTGTTGCGAATACGGGTGTTAAAAGTCAATTATTGGCTCAAGTTTGGGACATTAATGAGCAACAGAAAGAAATTCTATTCCGTAAGTTATGGAATTATTATCATGGTGATTTACAAGGCAAGACGATTGCCATTTGGGGCGCTTCTTTTAAAGAAAATACCTCTAGTATTCAACAGTCACCGATTCATCAAATGTTAGCTGCATTGTGGGCACAAGGAGTCATTGTACGATTACATGACCCTCAAGCTTTAGATGAAATCAAGATGATGTATGGGCAGCGAGCGGATCTTATTCTGTGTGATGATCAATATGAAGCGGCGCAAAATGTACACGGCTTATGTATCTTAACGGCTTGGAAGCAATATTGGAGTCCAGCCTTTAAGCAACTCGCACAAAGCATGACACATCCGTTGATTTTAGATGGGCGTAATATTTATGACCCTCATTTTGTTAAGGCTCAAGGTTTTGCTTATATGGGCGTGGGGCGTTAAGCATGCTAGATCATCTTCAATCATCACTGTTTAAAGCTCAAAATGCTAAATCGAAAAACTTAGCCTTATTACAGAAAAAATTCAAAGAGATCCATCTTAATCAATTGTTTGCAGAAGATTCGGCACGGTTTCAACATTTTTCAGTTGAATATGATCAAATTGTTTTAGATTTTAGTAAGCAACGAATTGATCAGAATATATTGAATGAATTGGTTGAGTTTGCTCAAAATCAAAATCTTACTGAATGGATAAAAAGATTATTTTCCTTAGAGCAAATTAATTATACGGAACAACGGGCAGCAATGCATTGGGCATTGCGTTTGCCTGAGTCTGAACAGTATTTTTCTGAGATCAATCGGGATGTTCACCAACAGCTAGAACGTATGTATGCTCTAGTTGAAAAAATTCATGCTGGGCAGTACCGTGGCGCGACAGGTGAAGTGATTCAGGATGTGGTTAACATCGGTGTGGGTGGCTCTGATTTAGGGCCATTGATGGTGACACATGCACTTTCTGATTTTAAAGTGGCAACAGCGAAACCTTTAGGTATTCATTTTGTTTCCACGATGGATGGTAGTCAGCTCTCGGATTTATTGCATCAACTTCGTCCTGAAACAACCCTTTTTATTATTTCATCGAAGTCTTTTGGCACGATTGATACGCTTTCTAATGCACAAACTGTACGCCAATGGTTAGAAAAAACCTTGGGTACGGATACGCGAGTATTGAAAAACCACTTTATTGGGATTTCGACCAAACCTGAGAAAATGACAGAATGGGGAATCGCACCTGATAAACAGCTTCTGTTGTGGGATTGGGTGGGTGGTCGTTATTCACTTTGGTCATGTATTGGTTTACCGATCGCACTCACCATTGGCGTAGAGGGCTTTAAGCAGTTATTAGCAGGTGCTTATGCGATAGATCAGCATTTTCAAACGGCATCATTTGCTCAGAATATCCCGATTTTGATGGGGATATTAGGTGCTTGGAATAATAATTTTCTTGATATTCAGACCCATGCTGTACTCCCGTATGATGGGCGATTGAAATATTTCGCTTCATACTTGCAACAACTCGAAATGGAGTCAAACGGGAAGTCTATTCAGCGGAATGGCGAAAAAGTTGATTCTGCGACATGTCCAATCGTTTGGGGCGAGGTGGGGCCCAACGCCCAACATGCTTTTTATCAACTGCTACACCAAGGAACGCATGCAGTAAGTTGTGATTTTATTGCACCAGTGCAACGCTATAACTCAAATCAATTTACGTATGCTGAGAATGCGGATGCCTTAGTTGAACAACATCATTTAGCACTCTCAAATTGTTTAGCCCAGTCTCGCTTACTAGCATTTGGAAATCAGGCGCTTTCAGTTGATGAGTTAGGGGACTTACCCGCTTATAAGCAATATCAAGGCAATCAACCAAGCTCAACAATCTTGTTGAAAGAACTCAACCCTTATAATTTGGGGATGTTGATTGCAACTTATGAGCATAAGGTTTTTGTGCAATCTGTTTTATGGAATATTAACCCCTTTGATCAATGGGGGGTGGAAAAAGGTAAAGAGATTGCCAATCAACTGTTACCGATTTTAAATCGTGAACAAGATGACTTGTCTGGTTTCGATGCATCAACGAAAGGGTTACTTAAAATCTTATTAGGTAAGACAGGCAATTAATTTATATTTATAAATTGGAAGGAGCTTTCAGTTCAAAAACTCCTTCCATGATTGATTAATCTTCAATCAAAGCAGTCAACTCATCTACATAAGCTTGCATTGGTTGTGGATTTTGTTCTGCACGACTTTCAATATTTAAGCGAAGCAAAGGCTCAGTATTAGATGCCCGAACATTTAAACGCCATGCACCAAAATCAAGACTCACACCATCGGTACGATCAATTTGTGGATGCTGATCAGCATAATGATCAAAGATCTTTTGTACGGTTGCTTGAGTATTTGCCACTTTAAAGTTGATTTCACCACTACACGGGAACTTGGTAATCATATTTTCAACCAGTGTTGAAAGCGCTTGACCTGTTTCAGAGAGTAGGGCAATGGTGAGTAACCAAGGAATCATACCGCTATCACAATAAGCAAAATCACGGAAATAGTGGTGTGCGCTCATTTCACCACCGTAAACAGCATTGTGTTCACGCATGACATCTTTAATAAAGGCATGTCCACATTTTGATTGGATTGCAGTTCCTTGATATTGATTAACAATATCTAAGGTATTCCAGATTAAACGTGGGTCATGTACGATTTTTTCACCTGATTGCTTGATCAGGAAAGCTTGTGCCAATAAACCGACAATGTAATATCCTTCAATGAATTCGCCTTTCTCATCAAATAAGAAACAACGGTCAAAGTCACCATCCCAAGCAATGCCCATATCTGCATGATGTTGAAGAACGGCATCGCGTGTGCTATCTCGGTTCTCAATCAAGAGTGGGTTCGGAATACCATTTGGAAAATTGCCATCGGCTTCGTGATGGATTTTGATAAATTCAACAGGAATACTGAGTTCTTGAAACTTTTGCTCAATCGCATCAATCACATGACCTGCTGCACCATTGCCTGAATTGACCACAAGTTTCAGTGGCTTAATTTTGAGTGGGTCAATATAAGTGAGAAGATGTTCGATGAACTCAGGCAAGATATTATAACGTTCAGTTGAACCTTTCTGCTCAACTTCGATAAATGAGCCTGATTCTGCAAGTGCTTGGATGTCCTTTAAGCCCGTATCAGCACTGATTGGGCGCGCATTTTCACGCACCAATTTCATACCATTGTAGTCCATAGGGTTATGGCTTGCCGTGACTTCGATCCCACCTTGCACATCGAGATGGAAAGCACCGAAATAGACTTCTTCAGTGCCCGTCATGCCTAAATCAAGCACATTGACACCCGCATCATTGAGACCACGAATGGTGGCTTGTTTTAAGCCTTCACTGCTAAGGCGGATATCACAACCAATCACAACTTTTTTAGGTTGGTAGATTTGTCCGTATGCACGACCAATTTTATAGGCGATTTCTTCGTTGAGTTCAGTACCTAGTTTTCCGCGAATATCGTAGGCTTTAAAGCAAGTCAGTTGAGTCATGTTCAAAAGTGCTGTTTGTTGTTTATTCATGTGTTGCAGTATACAAAGACTCGCTAGGCTTGAACATTCATAGATACAGATTTAATCATTTAGTGATTTTTCTTGGTTTTAGCTAGATGCCCAATCTTAAATTTAAAAGACTCTCATCATGTAAAAACAAAAAAGGTTGTTCCACGTGAAACAACCCTTTTTTGATCCATAAAGTCTCCCTTTTAGAAGGGAGATTTAGAGGGATGTTAAGCTGATTTCGCTAAAACTTCTGCGACCGCTTTTGCCACTTTATAAATATTATTCATATTTAGACCAGCAACACAGATACGACCACTGCGCACCAAATAGATTGCATATTCTTCACGTAGGGTATCGACTTGCTCGCCTGTTAACCCTGTATAGCTGAACATACCTTTTTGATTGACAAGATAGCTGAAATCACGGTCTGGCAATGCTTTTGTCAATTCATCTTTTAAGATGCTACGCATTTTGATAATACGCTCACGCATCTCTTGCACTTCAACTTGCCATTGTTGGTTAAGATCAGTGTCATTTAACACTTGATCGACTAACCACGCACCTGTTGTTGGTGGGCTTGAATAGTTACGACGTACTGTTGCTTTGAGCTGACCAAATGTACATTGTGCTGCTTCAGCATCATCACAAACAAAAGTTAGACCACCGACACGCTCACCATAAAGTGAGAAAATCTTAGAGAATGAATTGCTCACGATGAAGTTAAGACCTGCTTGGTCTAAAGCGCGAATTGCATAGGCATCTTGTTCCATACCGTCGCCAAAGCCTTGATAAGCAATGTCGAGGAATGGGATGAGATTACGCTCTTTTAATACGGCAATCACTTGATCCCATTGTGCTGGATTTAAGTCTGCACCTGTTGGGTTGTGGCAGCAAGGGTGTAATAACACAATGCTGTGTTCTGCCAAAGTATTCAGTGTCGACAACATGCCATCAAAATCAACGCCACGTGTTTCAGCATCAAAGTATGGATAGAAATTGCTCTTAATTCCCGCGCCATTGAAGATCGCAACATGGTTATCCCAAGTCGGTTGGCTGACCCAAACTTCTGAATTTGGGAAATAGGTTTTTAAGAAATCCGCACCAACTTTTAATGCACCTGAACCACCCAATGTTTGAATGGTTGCAACGCGACCTTGTTGGATTGCTGGACTATTCGCACCAAACAAAAGTGCCTGAATCGCTTCACGGTAAGGTTTGAAACCTTCCATTGGGAGATAAAGTTTGGTTTTATCATTCTTAGGTGCAATACGTTTTTGCGCTTCGATAATGGTATCAAGCTGAGGAACGATACTGTCTTCGTTATAGTACAAACCAATACTCAAATTAACCTTTTCAGTGCGTGGATCAGTGTTGAACTGTTCCATAAGTGAAAGAATTGGATCGCCTGCATAAGGTGGGATATGTTGAAACATTAACAATGTCCTTTTATTCAACAAGGTGCATGGATGTGTTTTGGAATGCCCAATAATGTACCAATAAAGCGAGTATGAAGCACCCTATTCTTTGCATTATTGTCGCAGTATTTAATTACAAAATTGATTCTAAAAGTGCCGATTATAAGGATTGTCTACAATCAAGCTGTTATACCATTGTCTTAGGATAAGAAAAATAAAGGGGTAATCGCGTAGAAGACTGAATCCATATAAGGCTTAATGTGTATTTAAACATTTGTTTTATACCAGTTTAATATAAATTATGCTTTTGTTTCCAAGCAATACCTTGAATCTATTCATCTAAGCTAATTGACTGGGGGAGTCTAATTTATTGTCGACAATCCTATTGCAATTTTTGTCTTATATCGTTATAAAATCATCAAAACCGTAGAGATTGTCGACAATATGCAAGATACCCTTGTTCCTCAAGCCATCAGCACAAGTCAGAGTATTACCCTGACGGAACATGTATTTAAGCAAATTCAGTCAGCAATCGTTTTAGGACAGATTCCTGCGGGCAGTAAAATTTCTGAACCTGAACTGGCACGTATTTACGGCATTAGTCGTGGTCCTTTACGTGAAGCGATCCATCGTCTGGAAGGGCAGAAGTTGGTTGAACGTACCGCACATGTGGGCGCACGTGTCGTTTCCTTATCATTACAACAGTTTCAAGAGCTGTATCAGATTCGAGCCTCTCTCGAAGGTTTAGCCTGTAAACTTGCTGCTCAGCATATTGATAAAAAACAGATTTTAGCATTGCGTGATGTATTGCGGATGCATGCTGAAGATGAAAATTTTAAAGCGGGGAAAGGCTATTACCTGCAAGAAGGACAAGACGATTTCCATTACTGCATTATTAAAAGCAGTGGCAATAAAACCTTAGAAAAAATGTTATGTGATGAGTTGTATCACCTCATCCGTATGTATCGGATCCAATTTTCAAATACCCCTGATCGTCCAAGCAAAGCTTTGGATGAACATATCCGCATTTTAGATGCGATCGCAGAAGGTGACGGTCAACTTGCCGAAATGCTGATGCACCGTCACATCAATGCATCCTACAAAATTGTTGAGCAAACATTGCTGCAAACCCAAGGAGAACATCAACATGGCTAAATCTGCTGGTCAGTTATTCCGCGACGCGGTCGCAAATGAAAATCCATTACAAGTGGTGGGTGCAATTAACGCCAATCATGCATTATTGGCAAAACGCGCAGGCTATAAAGCCATTTATTTGTCAGGTGGTGGTGTTGCAGCAGGTTCATTAGGTTTACCTGATTTGGGTATTAGTAACCTGGATGATGTATTAACTGATGTGCGCCGTATTACGGATGTGTGCGACCTACCATTATTGGTTGATGTGGATACAGGTTTTGGTGCTTCAGCTTTTAATATTGCACGTACCACTAAATCAATGATTAAGTTCGGTGCAGCAGCGATGCACATCGAAGATCAAGTGGGCGCAAAGCGTTGTGGTCACCGTCCTAACAAAGCGATCGTGACGCAACAAGAAATGGTGGATCGTATCAAAGCGGCAGTGGATGCACGTACTGATGAAAACTTTGTGATCATGGCACGTACCGATGCACTTGCAGTTGAAGGTTTACAAGCAGCGATTGACCGTGCAGGAGCATACATTGAAGCAGGTGCGGATATGTTATTCCCTGAAGCAATTACTGAATTGGCAATGTACAAGCAGTTTGCTGATCTGACCAAAGTTCCAGTCTTGGCAAACATTACCGAATTTGGTTCTACACCATTGTTCACCACGGAAGAACTTGCTTCTGCGGATGTGAGCATTGCGTTGTATCCACTTTCTGCATTCCGCGCGATGAACAAAGCCGCAGAAAATGTGTATGAGACTCTGCGTAAAGAAGGCACACAGAAGAACGTTGTTGACACCATGCAAACCCGTCAAGAATTGTATGAGCGCATTAACTACCATGCGTTTGAACAGTATCTTGATGGTACTTTTGCAAAGAATAAATAATTTTCCCGTTCTTCACCTCTCCCTAGCCCTCTCCTCAGAGGAGAGGGAATAACACGAATCATAATTGATTGAATTTGTGTTATTCCTCCCCCTTTTAGGGGAGGCTAGGAGGGGTCTTAAAAGTAAACAAATAAACACCATAAAAAGGACAATCTTATGAGCAGTAATGAAACACCAGTCGGCTTCAAGCCAAAAAA
Source organism: Acinetobacter sp. ANC 4805 (assembly GCF_022549495.1). Taxonomy (GTDB): domain Bacteria; phylum Pseudomonadota; class Gammaproteobacteria; order Pseudomonadales; family Moraxellaceae; genus Acinetobacter. Next base: position 76,061 of record NZ_JAKZGD010000010.1, on the reverse strand, counting down.
ATCAGTTGCGTTAAGTGGTCAAGTTGCAGGCAACACTGCACTGTGTACTGTAGGTCGCAGTGGTAATGACTTGCACTACCGTGGTTATGACATTCTTGACCTTGCAGTGGGTAGCCAATTTGAAGAAGTTGCTCACTTACTGGTACATGGCAAACTGCCAAACAAAGCTGAGTTGAAAGCCTATAAAGCAAAACTTAAAGCACTGCGTGGCTTACCAGCAGCATTGAAAACTGCACTTGAACAGTTACCACCATCTGCACACCCAATGGACGTAATGCGTACAGGTGTGTCAGTTTTAGGTTGTTTAACGCCTGAACATGAAGATCACAATGAAGCTGGTGCGAAAGACATCGCTGATAAATTGATGGCAAGCTTAGGTTCAATGTTGTTGTATTGGTATCACTTCAGCAACAACGGTCGCCGTATCGAAGTTGAAACGAATGATGACTCAATCGCTGCACATTTCCTCCATTTACTTCATGGCGAAGCGCCATCGGAAGAATGGATTCAAGCAATGCATACGTCTTTGATTCTGTATGCAGAGCATGAATTCAACGCATCGACCTTTACGTCACGTGTTGTTGCAGGTACAGGTTCTGATATGTACTCAGCAATTACTGGCGGTATCGGTGCGCTGCGTGGCCCTAAACATGGTGGTGCGAACGAAGTTGCATTTGTGATTCAACAACGTTATGACAATGCTGATGAAGCAGAAGCAGACATTCGTAGTCGTGTAGAGAAAAAAGAAGTCATTATCGGCTTTGGTCATCCTGTTTATACCATCTCTGATCCACGTAACGAAGTGATCAAGAAAGTGGCGTATGACCTTGCTGAAGCGCAAGAGAATAACAAGATGTATCTCATCGCTGAGCGTTTAGAAGCGGTGATGAAAGAAGTGAAAAACATGTTCCCGAATTTGGATTGGTTCAGTGCGGTGAGCTATCACTTGATGGGTGTTCCAACAGCGATGTTCACACCATTATTTGTGATTGCACGTACCGCAGGTTGGTCAGCACATGTGATTGAACAACGTCAAGACGGCAAAATTATTCGTCCAAGCGCGAACTATACGGGTCCTGAAAACTTAGAATTTAAACCTTTGGCGGAGCGTGGCTAAGATGAGCAATACTCAATACCGCAAAGCACTGGCAGATACCCAGCTTGAATACTATGACGTGCGTCAAGCCGTTGAAGACATTCAGCCAGGCGCATACGCAACCTTGCCATACACCTCGAAAGTGTTAGCTGAACAGCTTGTACGTAAAGCTGATGCAGAAAATTTAACTGACTATTTAACGCAATTGATCGAACGCCGTCAGGACTTGGATTTTCCTTGGTATCCTGCGCGTGTGGTCTGTCATGACATCTTAGGTCAAACGGCATTGGTTGACCTTGCGGGTTTGCGTGATGCGATTGCTGAAAAAGGTGGTGATCCATCAAAAGTCAATCCAGTAGTTCCAACTCAGTTGATCGTCGATCACTCGTTGGCGGTGGAATTCGGTGGTTTTGATCCTGACGCGTTTGAGAAAAACCGTGCGATTGAAGATCGTCGTAATGAAGACCGTTTCCACTTCATTGAGTGGACGAAGACTGCCTTTAAAAATGTCGACGTGATCCCTGCGGGCAACGGCATCATGCATCAGATCAACTTGGAGAAAATGTCTCCAGTGATTCAAAACCGTGATGGCTTAGCATTCCCTGATACTTGTGTGGGTACAGATTCACATACCCCACATACCGATGCGCTTGGCGTAATTTCAATTGGCGTGGGTGGTTTAGAAGCTGAAAATGTCATGTTGGGTCGTGCTTCGTGGATGCGTCTACCTGACATTATTGGGGTTGAGTTTGTCGGTCAGCGTCAAGCAGGTATTACCGCAACGGATATCGTGTTGGCATTGACTGAATTCTTGCGTAAAGAACGTGTGGTAGGTGCTTATCTAGAGTTCTTCGGTGAAGGCGCTGACAGCATGTCTGTAGGCGACCGTGCTACGATTTCGAACATGACACCTGAATACGGTGCAACTGCTGCGATGTTCTACATCGACCAGAACACCATTGACTATTTACGCCTGACAGGTCGTGAAGATGCGCAAGTGGTATTGGTTGAGCAATATGCCAAAGAAATCGGTCTTTGGGCATCGGATATGACCAAAGCGCAGTATCCACGTGTACTTCGTTTCGATCTTTCAACCGTGACTCGTAATATTGCAGGCCCATCAAATCCGCATGCACGTGTGTCTACGGCTGATTTGAAAGCAAAAGGCATTGCAGGGAATTTGGATGTTGCGAAAGCACAAGAAGCAGAAGGTTTGATTCCTGATGGTGCTGTGATTATTGCGGCGATTACCTCATGTACCAATACTTCTAACCCACGTAATACAGTGGCGGCAGGTCTATTGGCACGTAAAGCGAATGAACTTGGTTTAGTGCGTAAACCTTGGGTTAAATCTTCATTTGCACCAGGCTCTAAAGCGGCTGCGCTGTATCTTGAAGAAGCGGGTGTCTTGGGTGATCTTGAGAAGCTTGGTTTTGGTATCGTAGCGTATGCATGTACCACGTGTAACGGTATGTCAGGTGCACTTGATCCAGTGATTCAACAAGAAATCATTGATCGTGACCTATATGCCACTGCTGTACTTTCGGGTAACCGTAACTTCGATGGTCGTATCCATCCATACGCAAAACAAGCGTTCTTGGCATCGCCACCGTTAGTGGTTGCCTATGCGATTGCAGGAACGATTCGTTTTGACATCGAAACAGATTCACTCGGAAATGACAAAGACGGTAATCCAATTTACCTGAAAGACATTTGGCCTTCAGATGTTGAAATTGATGCTTTAGTGAAAGAAGCAGTGAAGCCTGAGCAGTTCCGTAAAATCTACATTCCGATGTTTGATTTGGGTGTTAATGAAGAAGCGGCAAGCCCGTTGTATGATTGGCGTCCAATGAGTACCTATATCCGCCGTCCTCCATATTGGGAAGGCGCGTTGGCTGCACCACGTACTTTAGCCAATATGCGTCCGCTTGCGATCTTGGGTGACAACATCACCACCGATCACTTGTCTCCATCGAATGCGATTGTGTTAGACAGTGCTTCAGGTGAGTACTTGGCGAAAATGGGCGTGCCTGAGGAAGACTTTAACTCATACGCAACTCACCGTGGCGACCATCTCACTACGCAACGTGCAACCTTTGCCAACCCGAAATTGTTTAATGAAATGGTTGTTCGTTCTGACGGCACGATTAAACAAGGTTCAAAAGCGCGTGTAGAGCCTGAAGGCGAAGTGATGCGTATGTGGGAAGCGATCGAAACTTACATGAACCGTAAGCAACCGTTGATCATTGTTGCGGGTGCGGATTATGGTCAAGGTTCAAGCCGTGACTGGGCAGCGAAAGGTGTTCGTCTTGCAGGTGTTGAAGCGATTGTTGCTGAAGGTTTTGAGCGTATTCACCGGACTAACCTTGTAGGTATGGGCGTGTTACCGCTTGAGTTTAAACCAGGTGTGAACCGTAAGACGTTGAAGTTAGATGGTACTGAGCTATATAGCGTGATTGGTAATATCTCACCGCGTTCGACTTTGACTTTAGTGATTGAGCGTGCCACAGCGGATGGTAAAGAAGAAATTCTTGAAGTGCCTGTGACGTGTCGCCTAGATACAGAAGAAGAAGTTTCTGTGTATGAAGCGGGTGGGGTATTACAGCGTTTTGCTCAAGACTTTTTAGAAGGTCAGGTGGCTTGAGATTGTAGCTAAAAGCAATTGATTCTGTTGAGTAAAAGCCCTATCTTGATGATGGGGTTTTTAATTATGCAAATTACTATAAATATAATGATATAATTGTATATGAAAAATAGAGTTAAATATTAAATCGAATTTAGTAAAGTCAATAATATCCTGCTTCTCATAAATAATTTTTTCCAATAATACTTTTTTCCCATAATGTATATTAGGATCAAATTTAGTATTTTTTTTCTTGTCATCTGAATGAAAAACTTTAGAACCTATCGAATACATTAAAACTGATGGATCGTAAAAGTCTTCAATCACTTCGTTTTTAGGTAATTGGAGAATATATAAATTATTAAAGATATGATACCAATCTAATAGCCCAGTTGTGGTCATAGAAGAATGATTTATTTGCTTGAAAGTACTTTTAAATTCAGATCGTGCTGTTGAAATAACAGCTTGCCCATCAGAATCACCATCAACTATAATTAAGCATGGTTTTAAAAAAATATTTTTAGCCTTATAAAACTGTTTATAGTTTTGAAGAAATATTTTAAGCAATCCTGTACCACCTCCATAACCTGTTATTTTAGAAAAACGCTTAGTTCCCTCTAGAGAAGAGAATTTAAGGAAATGTAATGAATTTTTATACAGTTTATGGCAAGCTAATTTGAAATGTAATGGATCTGTATAGCCCTCTCCGATTATTAGCATTCTTTGTGGATAAACAAAATAATGGTGGAAAAGAAACTTAGCATAGAGCTTTTCAAGACTATTTAATTCATTAAATTTTCTCGTACTATTTTGAAATTTAATATCTTGCTTATTTTTTATTTGGTAGATATGACTTAAAATCCCATTTAATGCTTCTCGGCTTATTTTTTGTTTGTCCATGTGAACTTTAGATTTAAAGAATTCACCTTCAGAACAGAATTTTTGAACCATTGACCTTGTATAGCGGTAATATGTTTTATCAATGTTAACTTTTTTATTAACTATTAATCCCGTTACTTCTTGTTTGTTATATTTATTAGTTACTCTAGTCTTTGTTGGATTAATTGTAAATCTACTACTATTGATGGTGTGATTTAAAATAGAACCTACAACCCATTTTTCATTATTAAGTTTGACAATATCATCAGAGAATTGCGGTAAATTGGTTGATAGTGTCAAATCATCAACATATCTTGTATAAGTAAATTTGTATTCTTTTGCTAATTTTACCATTTTAACATCAAGGATATTACCAATTAAATTACTAATTATTGGTGAACAAGGACTACCTTGAGGTAAAAAACCTTCTTGTGAAGTAGATGTCCGGTATGTAGCGATCTGAGCAATTAAAATAGCGACATCTAGAGGCAAAAGAAAGAATTTATTTTTTGTAAAGAATCCAACTATCCTAGAGAAAGTAATATTTTCAAAAAAGTCTTTTAGATCAATATTTAGTACCAGCCTTTTGCCTATGTGCTTTTCAGCATTACTATATATACCAAAATTAATTTTTTTAGATCCAATAGGTGTTCTATTTTGTTTTGATGTTGGAATGTTTATTGTGATATTTCTTCTGAAACCATGTGAGCTAGTACAATTTACATATGAAGACGATGATAATCTTTTTACTTCTAATTCCTCGTAGCAATTGCTTAAAAGATTAGCTAACCGAGTTTGTAATATTTTAAGTTCAGAGGTAGGTGCAAGAATTTGTCTTTTATTACCATTTTTTTTAGGAATTTCAAAGCTTATATATCTGGTGGTAATATTTTGACTAAATAAGATACGAGAGAAATTTTTCTCAGAATAGCCCAATAAAGCAGCAAAATCTTTTTGTGTTTGACAAGTTTTGAGCTGATTTAAAAAATTCAAAAGGTACCCCTTGGGAACTCATATGGTCATCGCACAAGAGTATACTTAGCGGCGTAACCAATACATATCGGCAAATTTGACAATAAGCCATTAACATTTTCAAAACAGATTGCGATACGCAATCTAAAAATCTTCCCAAGGAGCGCTATAATATAACTTTAATTTTCGTCTGAAACAACTTATAAAATAATTTAGAATATTAACAATGATTACTTGCATTTATTTACTTGGAAATAATTATTTAATTAGAGTCTTGTATTAATGAAAAAATAATTTTCTTATTGAATGGTGCTTTTTTAGGCGAGTTATATTTGTATTACCTTAAAATGATTATAGAAAATAAGTTGGGAAAAGAAGGTGTAAAATTAAAAAATTTGAGATTTTCCTAAGAAGCACTTTTATCTTTTCCGCCATCATCACTCGTTGGAAAGGTCAATAAACAATCAGTATTATCACGTTATAGTATATGTACCATTTCTAAAATCTATGGAGAACAAAGATGGTTACTGCTGGCGAAAGACCTGGAACTGGCTTCTATTTTTGTATTCAGTGCGGACATCGCGCTTATTTAGAAATTGGTACTGATCGTTTACCTCCGTGTACCAAATGCCTTGGCAATCAATTCAACAGTAAGAATGCCTAAGCCGCAAACAGCAAACAGTTACCCACTGTTTTGAATAAAAGCCCTATCACTCGATAGGGCTTTTTTGTTCGTTTAAAATATGAAATAACAACATAGATTCATCAAGCAAAAATAAGGAAAACCAACATGGAAACAATATTAGGACTTTGTATCGGCGTAGGGTTAAGCGCAGCCTGTGGTTTCCGTGTCTTTGTGCCTTTATTGGTGATGAGTATTGCAACTTTGTTGGGTTGGTATGAACCTGCCAAAGGCTTTGAATGGTTAGCTATTCCATCTGTATGTGCTGCACTCGGTTTTGCGACGATCTGTGAAATCGCAGCTTACTATGTGCCGTGGGTGGATAACTTATTGGATACGATTGCCACACCTGCCGCCGTCGTTGCAGGTACACTCAGTACCATGGCAGTCAGTAGTGGGGAAATGTCACAGTTTGCGACGTGGGCAGCCGCGCTCATCGTAGGTGGTGGCACGGCAGGCATCGTGCAAATGAGTACCGTGGCTGCACGTGGTGTCTCGACCGCAACTACAGGTGGACTGGGCAATTTTGTGGTGGCAACAGGTGAGTTGATTGGCTCAATTGTCTTGTCGATTTTGGCATTTGTGATGCCTGTGGTGATTACGGTATTGGTGATTATCTTCGTGATTGTGGTTGCACGTTGGGTGAGTCAGAAAAAGCAAGAAAAGATCAGTCATTCAACATCGTAAGTTTTTAAATTTAGTGGAATCAGGAAACTTAGACATAATTTTATAATCTAAGTTTCCTATGTGTATTACCACTTCACACGTTTTAATAAGATATCTTTATACATAATAAAATCGCAGGCGAGACTAAAGAATGGCTGCTTAAAGGTTGCAGGTTTATTATGTTCATAAAAGAAATGACCGACCCAAGCAAAGCCATACCCGACCACAGGTAAAGCCCAAAGTAATTTGGCATTTCCAGTTACAACAGATGCAGCAGCGATACCAATCACGCAGCTTGTTCCCATGAAATGCAGACGACGACAAGTCGCATTTTCATGTTGCGAAAGATAAAAAGGATAAAATTCTGCAATGGTTTTATAACGGATATCACTGGCTTCCATCTGCACGGTATTGTTTTTCATCAGTTCTTGAGTATTGTGAGACATACGACTATTCCTTTCGTTTAAAGTCGTCTTCATTTTGAACACTTCACCCGAAATGGTCTTGAACGAATATGCTATCTCAACACACGGAATTAGACTCGACCACACCACATAAAAGCTTGGTCTATGCGTGGGATGGCGTGATTGTTTATGTGACTCAAGATCATTTGAATAAGGCGCACGCACATTTTCCAGCGCTGCTACAAATCAGTTTAGGAACGGCTTTCGCATTAGTTGTTGAGGATCAGCCTGCTCGCTATCATGAAGTTGTGGTGATGGCACCCAATATAAGCCACAGTACCGATTCACAAAATCAGCCTTATATTGCGATTTTGATCGATCCTGATCATACGCTTTATGCTTATCTCCATCCTTTATTGAATGGACAGACATTTAATTCATTATCTGCTGATCGACTTAAATCTTTTCAAAAACAGTTTCAGCAATTGATGACCGCTCAACTCAGTTTAGAACAAGTAAAGCAATTGCTGATGGATGTGTTACTTGCACTCAATCCTCAGCCATTGGAGGCTTTGCCGTGGGATCAACGAATTCAACTCGCTTGTGAATACATCAAACGCTGTGTGCCTAGTCAAATTCCAACCATCGCAGATGTTGCACTACAGGTTGGGCTATCAGAGTCACGTTTGATGCATCTATTTAGTCAGCAACTCGGGCTATCTATGCGGCAATATATCTTGTGGTTGCGTATCCGCTATGCCATCAAGTTGTGGATGCAAGGCAAAACTTTGATTGAGATAGCGGTTGAATCAGGCTTTTCAGATCAAGCACATTTCACCCGAACTTTACGCCGTATGGTGGATTTTGCCCCATCGATGCTGAAAGCCAATACCGTATTTATGAGTGCTTGATGATTTAAGTAGAAAGCACTTTTCACGTTGAAAAGAATCTATTTTTTCCTAAGCAATACTCGAAAAATCACAATGAAGCGAGTAAATTACACACACATTTTGATGGTGCGTTGGCGTTTATGGCTTTTACTTGGATTCTATTTACGATCATGGCTGCATTTATGCAGGCGTGGCGCAACGCATTTCAAAAACAGCTTAGTACCACAGTCGATGCTTATGGTACGACATTGGCTCGATTTATCTTTGCTCCGATTTTTGCCTTTAGCTATTTAGCATTTCTCTATTTACATCAACCTGTCACTGCTCAAGTCCATTTTTCCAATACATTTTGGTTGTATGTGGTGGTCGCAGGGATCAGCCAAATTTTTGCGACAGCGTTGATGGTGAAACTATTTCAACAAAAGAATTATGCGATTGGTATCGGGTTGGCTAAAAGCGAAGCGATCTTGGCTGCTTTGATTGCAGTGGTTTTTCTGCAAGAACGTTTGACTACTTGGGGTTGGGTGGGGGTAATGATTGGTGCGGTTGCCGTTTTTTTACTGAGTAAAGGTCGGCATAGTACGCAACTTTCATTCAATACCTTAATGATTGGTTTAGGCAGTGGTTTATGTTTTGCCATTACTTCACTTCTGGTGCGTGAAGCCAGCTTAGAGCTGAGCATGTTGCCCTTTTTGCATCGTGCAGGATGGGTGTTGTGTAGTTTGATTAGTTTTCAGTGCATCGCATTATTGCTGTATTTGGGTATTTTTAGTCGTCAAACGCTGTATAAAATGTGGCAACGTCTTGGGCTGACGTTTCGGGTAAGTGTTTGCAGCTTTTTAGCATCTGTGGGATGGTTTAGCGCCATGAGTATGCAAACGGTGGCGATTGTCAAAACACTGGGTCAGGTTGAGATTTTATTTAGTTTACTGATCTCGGCATTTTTCTTTAAAGAAAAGCTCGCTAAAACAGATCATTTAGGTTTATGGCTGGTGATTGTGGCAGCAATTATGGTGATCTGGGCTTAAATTTAGAGTCTAAATGGAAAAATACACATGTAAATTTGAATATATTGAAATTTAAATCAGCTATTTTTTATTGAAGTGGGAAATAATTCTAATTATAAAACATGGTATGCAAAATTATTTCATTAGTGGCGAAAAATGTCGATTTTTAGGAAAACAATCCCACACTGACCTGCCTAAACTATGTCTCAAGGGTGTGAAAGGGATCGAAAAGAGCAGCATGCACCGATGCTTATCAAGCAAGTGTGTACGTACCCAAAAGGTCTCGATTCGGCTTAGGACGCTATAGATCAAAAGTTTATAGGCGAAGGTTATGGCTTACAAAGTCATAGGTGTTGAAGTAAACAACATGTTTTCCCTTGATACCCTGAAAATAATATAAACAAAATATGACAAAATAGATTTAAATAATAAAAACTAGATCAATAAAATGAAATTTAAATGTGAAATATTTTGCAAAAAATCTATTTCCAAAAATACATTTATATTTTAGTCTAGAAAAACAAAATGATATACTGCAAAAAAATAGTTAAAATCAAAACATGACCATAATTGGAATAGGTCAGAAAAATAATGAATGAATTCGAACTCAAAATACGGTATCCACACCACACAAATCGGAACGATGTAGAGCATTTAGGCGCTTTTGATTCCGAGACAATTCTCATGAAATTTGATGAAGTTGGCTGGCGGCAACAACTGGTTCGTCAGTTGCAGCTTGATGGTGCAAGTACCAGCTTTATTGTCACAGATGCGTATACGGAACAAACGTTGCGTATTACTTTAGATGCATTTGCCCAGACGCAGCAGCTTGAATTTAAAATAGAAAGTGATATTCCCGTACTGATCCCAAGAAAGGATGTATTTGGATTAGTCACTCGAAATATCACAGATGCTGTTTCATTTAAACAATTAACTTTAACACGTGTAAAAGAATATCTAACCGTCTTTCTAAATAGAGAAGTTGTGGTACTCGAAGAGCTTTATAAAGATAGTTTATCTAAGGAAATGAACTCAGTATCATAAATACCTAAATTTTAAGTAGATAAACTGAGTTTAAATAATAATATATAGTTTGAGTTAATAGTGTTGTAATAAAACTTAAAAATAAATACACATTAACTCAGACGGATCTAAAATAATAAGTAGGTTGCTATTTTATTTAAAGAATAGTCAAAATGGTTGAAGTATTGGATCGATCATTTGCTGATACGATTTTATGCTGTAACACGCTATAATTGCTGTGCTTTATTTAATTTATTTATTTCCCATGCCCTTAAATGACAATTTTATCTATATGCCACCACAAGATCCGCTTGAGATCATGTATGAAGATGAAGACTTGGTGGTGGTGAATAAGCCTGCTGGTTTATTGTCGGTGATGGGGCGTTTGCCAGAACATCAAGATAGTGCTTATTTGCGTGTGTTAGACCAACATCCAACTGCGAAAGTGACGCATCGTTTAGATATGGCAACATCGGGTTTGCTTATGTTTGCCAAGCATCGTGATGCAGAGGTGGCAGTGAGTAAAATGTTCCAAGCACGAACTGTAAAGAAGTACTATGTTGCTTTGGTACAGGGGCAGATTCAGGCGGAAGGGAGTGTGGATGTCCCATTGATTACGGACTGGGAAAATCGACCACGTCAGATGGTGCATTTTGAATTAGGTAAGCATGCTAAAACCTTATTCCAACGGATGCAATATGATGCTGAAACCGATCAAAGCCGAGTGCGTTTAGAACCTGTAACGGGTCGATCTCATCAGCTTCGTGTGCATATGATGCATATTGGTCATCCGATTATGGGAGATAAGTTATATCATCCTGAACCAGCCCAATTTGATTTAAAACGTATGGCATTACATGCAGCTTATCTTGCATTTCAGCACCCACTTCAAGATAAGCACTTAGAGATACAGTCGAAGATTCCCTTCTAATATTTTAAGCTAGGATGCTATATTTTAGCGAATAAGCTGCTTAAAATATCTGCAATACGGATACCACAAGAGAATAAAGATGCATCTGCTTCAAGCAATCGTGGTTGGGGTTTTGGGCAGTTTCTCATTATCAGCATGGGCATGCTCTGATTTGCCGAATATTTGTGAAATGAATGCACAGCACCATCAACAAATGCAAGATTATGGTCGTGAAGCGGCTGAAGCATATTATTGGCAGCAACAAGAACAATATGAAGCACAAGCATCATACCCTGATTATTCTAGTGATGATCCCATGCAAACTAGACTTCAAGTTGCAACAGGAATGCTTGATTTAACTGCACAAAAAAACCAGCAAGCAGTGACATTGACACAAGATCCTCGCTATGACCGTTATATCAATGGTGGTTGGGATTTTTTTCAAGACAACCAAAATCCTAAAAAAGGGGAATATTGTGCAGCTTTCTTTTGGAAGAAAGAGAGTTTAATTAAAGTTTCAGGGCCAGGGGGCGAGTACCAAGGTGCGATACTCACGTTTTGGGGCGAAAACATCCCACAGCCAAAGAAAACAGAAACAATTCAAGTCACGTTAAAACAGAGTACAGGTGAAGCGCAGACAGTTCGGGTATTTAATTATAAGCTACCAAACTATCAATATGCTGCGATCAGTTTTGCGATACCAAGTGCACAAGCCTTGTTTGATAATATGTTGGAAAAAGAGCACTTTATCATTGAAAAAGATGGCAAAAAAATTGTAGAAGCAGAATGGCAAGATGGTTTGAAAGCACGTGACCAATTAAAAAATTGTGTTACAGGAAATAAAATTTAATCTAGAGTTAAGGTCTAAAAACTGACATAAAAATAGGTTAATCTATAGCCAATCATGAACTCAAAACATAACAAAGGATATTTATATGACTCGCGACTACGAGCAATTTCCAGAAAATGATAATGGCAATGTCTTATGGCAGATGGTTGAAGATGGCAATGACCTGAGTGAGCCACACGAGGTCGAATTTTCAATTGTGTTTGAGAAACAAGAACAAGTTGAAAAATGTGCCTTGCACCTGTTACATCAAGAGCAAAAGATTTCGCTGTATCAAGAAGAACTACATTCTGATGGGTCAGACATGTGGGTACTCAATATCCATATCAATATGATGCTTGAGTATGAAGATATTGCCGATTTGGAAGAGTGGATGACGCGTATTGCACAAGAATTTGATGGTGAATACGATGGTTGGGGTTGTATGAGCTATATCTATGATGATGAAGCTGAATAATTTTAATATTGAAACCTTCAGCCTGTACCAAGTAGGCTGAAGGCTGTTGAGTTAGAATTTAAATTGTGCTGAAACTGAAGCATTGATCGGTTCGCCAGGTTGAATCCATAGATCACTATAACTAGAAAGATAATAGGTTTTATCCAATAGATTATTGAGATTGAACTGATAGCGTAAGCGATCTGAAGGGGCGTAATACGCATTTAAATTGACCAAGGTATAGCTCGGCAAATTAAAACCATTATCTAAATTATGTCCGCTGCGTTGTCCAACATAGCTGATGTTTGCGCCTACACCAGCTTTCGTTGAGCCTTGTTGTAAAAATTCATAATTGCTCGTCATTGAAGCTTGGTGCTGAGGAATATTACTGAGTCGAGAACCCTTGGCTAAGTCTTGGTCTTTTTCAATCTTGGCATCGGTATAGCTATAATTGGCATTGAATGACCATTGATCATTGAACTGACGATTAAAATCAAATTCGATGCCTTGGCTACTCACTTCTCCCGCAGCCGTTTGAAAATTTGCATCAATTGGGTCTGTGGTCAGGACATTCTGTTTTTGCATTTTAAATAATGCAACACTGGCTAAGCTCTGGTCATCGATTTGATATTTACTCCCGATCTCATAGCTTCGTCCTTTTTCAGGGGCAAAATTTTCTCCATTACGGTTCATGCCACTATTCATGGCAAATGAATGACCATAGTTTGTATAAAATGCCCATTGATCTGATACTTTGAAATTAATCCCAACACGTGGACTGGCTTGGTGCAAGGTTTGACTATGCTGAGCTTGGGTTCGATGATTTTCAAAATTCTGCTCAACCTGATCGAAACGTGAACCGAGCAACACACTCCATTGATCATTGAAAAAGATCTGATCTTGCAGATTGAGGGCGAAATAGCGTTGGCGTTCATCTGTATCCGTAAAGGGGGCGAGACTTGGAAGATATTGCGCATAAATCGGATGATAAATGTTGATGGTATTTGGATTGCTTGTGCTGTGATTGCGACGTTGTTGGTACTGGCGATAATCCAGTTGCCCAATTTCACTGGACACTAAAAGTTCATGCCTTGCCCATGAATGTTCTAATTTGCCCAGTAGTTCAGTTTGCAACAGTAGGTCTTCACTTTGATAATTACGATAACGACGCTGACGCTCTAACGTTTGTCCATCGGCTTGCATACGACGTGGTTCGGTAGAGAAGCCAACCAGTTGCGCATCTTTATAACTGAGTGCGCTGTTTAGTGCCCACGTATCATCGAACGTGTGACTTAGACGAAATTGATAGAAATGATCTTTCACTCGCATGTCACCATCATTTGGTTCACCTGTGAATGTTTTGGGGTTCATCACAAATTTTTTCTGAAAGGTACTGACACCACGATCAAAAGTACCTAGTTGTTGAGTAAATTCACTATCAAAATCAAGTTGAGTTTGATCTGAAATTTTCCATGTCAGTTGGGGTGAAAAAAACCAGCGTTCACTACTCACATTTTCTCGGAAGCTTTGGTTGTCCTCATGGGCGATGGCCAAACGGTAAGCAAGTTCATCATTGATGGGAGCGGTGTGTTCGACACTGACACGGTATTTTTCAAGGCTGTTTGCACGTAAATTCACTTCATTTTCGCTTTGCCATTGTGGTTTTTTACTATTCAGATTGAGTAATCCCCCTGTTTCTCCACGACCGTATAAAGCTGCCATTGGGCCTTTTAAGAAATCGAGGGATTCGATATTGACCATATCTTTAGGTGCGCTAATACCACGATTGACACTTAAACCATTGCGGATCATGGCTGCTCCCCAATTGGGATCTGTGCTAAATCCTCGTATTGAGTAGTTATCCCAAAAACCTCCACCTAAGCTATTTTGGTGAAAGACCCCACTGACCAGTGTTAATGCATCATCAATCCGTTGTACATCCTGTTGTTCGAGTTGCTGTTTTGACAGGAATGAACGGCTAAAGGGGACGTCGACTACATCATGAGAGAACTTCGTGGTTGCAGGACTTGTTTCATGACTGGGTTGTGTCGCATCTGCTTGAATATGGATGGTAGCGAGTACAGCGGTTTTATCTTCTGCCCACGCCGCAGTGGAAATAAAACCAAGCCCCAAACATGAGCATAATCCGAATTTGTATTGCATAAATGATCAGCCAAATAAAGACAAAATAGATTTAATGTAATAGTATAACATTACATTAATTTGTTTATTTTTACTATGCGAGTCGAAAAAAATACGCAACGTTTACAGTCGATAGATGCATTACGTGGTTTGGTTATTCTGATTATGTTGCTCGATCATGTGAGGGAAACCTTTTATCTGCATAAGCAGGTCAGTGACCCGATGGACATCGTCATGACCGAACCTGCATTGTTTGGAAGTCGATTATTGGCACATCTTTGTGCGCCGGTTTTTGTGCTGCTAACGGGTATTTCAGCATTTTTGTTTTATTCAAAGACGCAAAGCGTGCAGCAAACACGAACTTTTTTATTCAAACGTGGTTTATTTCTGATTGGGCTTGAGCTGACGTTGGTTAATTTTGCTTGGACTGCAACTTTTCCACCTGAGGTCATCTATCTGCAAGTCATTTGGGCAATTGGCGTGAGCATGTTGGCTTTGGCAGCATGTATTAGTCTGCCTTTACCGACAATTGTGCTGAGTGCATGTGCAATTATTTTTGGGCATAACTTACTGGACTCGGTTCATTTTGCCGAAGGAAGTTGGATGCAGACACTTTGGCTGATCTTACATGAACGTGGTTGGATGGAGTTTGCTGGGATCAAATTGCGAAGTTCTTATCCTGTTTTACCGTGGATCGGCGTGATTTTGTTAGGTTTTGCTTTGGGACATTTTTTCAGTCAAAAATATACGGTAAAACAAAGAAATACCTACTTGGTGTCAATTGCTATGTTCAGTATCGGTTTGTTTATTGTACTACGTTTGATCAATATCTATGGCAATCAGCCTTGGCAGCACTTTGACGCATTTTCACTAAGCCTCATGAGCTTTTTTAATTTGACCAAATACCCACCGTCATTGCTTTTTATTTTATGGAATGTTGGTGTTGGGCTGATTATTTTGGTGCTGTTTGAGCGTTGGCAGCAACAACGATGGTTTAGACCACTGGTTGTATTTGGTTCTGTGCCAATGTTCTTTTATCTCTTGCATTTATATGTCTTGAAACTGCTGTATGTGCTTGCAGTGAATATCTGGGGTCTCAATCATGGGCACTATTTTTCTGTCGACCATGTGTGGATGATGTGGCTGATGAGTATTGCACTGTCTTTTGCACTTTATCCTGCGGTGCAATGGTTCTCAAATTTTAAGCATCAAAATAAACAGATTTCGATCTTAAAATATTTTTAGCTCTTCTGACTTTAGTTCTAAAGTACGCTCTGAACCGTGCGTACTTTATTTGCTGACATCAAGGTATAAGCCTTCTTTGACTTCCTCCATCACCACATAGCTATGTGACGAGGCTGAAGCAGGCAGCTTTTTAAGTAGATCACCCAATAAACGTCGATAAGCACTCATTTCTTTCAGTCTGGCTTTGACTAAATAATCAAACTCACCTGAGATCAGATGGCATTCTAGCACTTCAGGAATATCAACCAGATCACGTGCAACCTGATCAAAAACATCGCCAGATTTGGCTGAAAGCTTAATTTCTAAAAATACTAAAAGGCTACGATCAACATAGGCAGGATTGAGGCGCGCGTAATAACCCATGATGATGCCTTCACGCTCTAAGCGTTTGACGCGCTCTGAACATGGCGTGGTGGACAAATTGACACGTAAAGCCAGTTCGCTAATCGCGATGCGACCCTCACGCTGCAAAATGTCTAAAATCAGGCGATCAATACGGTCTAATTTACGCATAGATTATTTCCTTTTATTTCACTTTTTTCACGACAAAAACATGAAATTACCTAGATTATAAGCCTAAAAATAGTGAAAAAAACTATTGATGCAAAAATATACTAGTTAAATAAACTAGTGTGTGCGTGAGGGACTATTATGCGCGTCATCGTCTTAGGAAGTGGTGTGATTGGTGTGGCAAGTGCTTATTACCTTGCGCAACAAGGGGCTCAAGTGACTGTGCTTGATCGTCAGTCAGGGCCTGCTAAAGAAACCAGCTTTGGCAATGCAGGGCAAATTTCTCCGGGGTATTCGACACCATGGGCAGCACCCGGCATTCCTTTTAAAGCGGTCAAATGGATGTTCCAACATCACGCACCACTCGCCATTAATATTGACGGCAGTATGTGGCAGTTACAGTGGATGGCTCAAATGCTGAAAAACTGTAATCCACAAAGCTATGCTGTAAATAAAGAACGTATGATGCGCGTCGCGGAATATAGCCGTGACTGTCTACGTGATTTAAGAACAAAAACAGGAATTAACTACGAAAATCGTTCAAGCGGTACGCTGCAAGTCTTCCGTAATGAAGCCCAACTTGACGCGGTGCAACGAGATATTCAAGTACTTAAAGAATGTGGTGTGGATTTCGATTTACTCAATGCACAAGAGTTGGCGCGTGTAGAGCCTGCTTTAGCTCACACCGATCAGTTGGTTGGTGGTCTGCATTTACCCAATGATGAGACAGGCGACTGTTATCTATTCACCAATGCTTTGGCAAAACTCGCACAAGATTTAGGTGTGGAGTTTAAGTTTGATCAGCATGTTGAAAACTTAATTGTTGAAGGCGATGAAATCAAAGGGGTCATGGTCAATGGTGCTGTATTGACCGCTGACCGTTTTGTACTGGCTTTTGGTAGTTATTCTCGTGATTTTCTCAAACCATTAGCACTGAATTTACCTGTATATCCAGTCAAAGGCTATTCATTAACAATCCCAATTGTTGATCCAGCGCTCGCACCACAATCCACCGTATTAGATGAAACCTACAAAGTTGCGATTACACGTTTTGATCAGCGTATTCGTGTCGGTGGTATGGCGGAGTTGAGTGGTTTTAATCTGGGTTTGAATGAAGACCGCCGTGCCACTTTAGAAATGGTGACACAAGGCTTATTCCCTGGTGGCGATTTACAACAGGCTTTGTTCTGGACAGGTTTACGCCCAATGACACCAGACAGCACTCCAATTATCGGTGCAACGCAGTATAAGAACCTATTTTTAAATACTGGGCATGGCACTTTAGGTTGGACGATGGCATGTGGTTCAGGAAAGTTGATCAGCGATCTTGTGCTGAATCATCGCCCAGATATTAGTACCGATGGTTTGTCCATTCAGCGTTATTCACACGCAGCATAATTACAGCGTACAAGGAAGTTTATTATGCCTCGCCCTATTACCGCCGTTATTCATACTCAGGCATTGCGCCAAAACTTGGAGGTGGTGAGAAAATCAGTGCCTACAAGTCAGGTCTTTGCTGTGGTCAAAGCCAATGCCTATGGGCATGGTATTGAACGTGTGTATGAATCATTTAAAAGTGCAGATGGATTTGCGTTACTCGATATTGAAGAAGCAAAACGACTGCGTGCGTTAGGTTGGACTGGACCAATTCTATTGCTTGAAGGGATTTTTTCTCCTCAAGATTTATTTGATTGTGTTCAGTACCAACTCAGTTTCACCGTTCATAACGAACAGCAAGTGGAATGGGTACAGCAGCATATTTACCCTGCACAGTTTGATATTTTTCTAAAAATGAATAGTGGAATGAATCGCTTAGGTTTCAAACCACAACAGTATTTTAAGACTTGGCAACATCTCAACCGTCTAAATTCGGTCGCTAAAATAACGCATATGATGCATTTCTCTGATGCGGATGGAGACCGATTAGGGCAGACAGGTATTGATTATCAACTCGCTGAATTTGAGGTGATGCTTCAAGGCTTAGCAGGTGAAAGATCTGTTTGTAATAGTGCTGCTATTTTACGTTACAAAGCCCATGTCCAGTCTGATGTCGTTCGAACAGGCATCATGTTGTACGGAAGTTCTCCCGATTATCCCAAACATAGCATTCAAGACTGGGGGCTTGCCCCAACCATGAGTCTACGCAGCGAAATTATCGCGATTCAACAACTTAACCCGAACGAAAGTGTGGGCTATGGCTCAAATTTTATTGCTGAACAGTCAATAAAAGTTGGAATCGTGGCTTGCGGTTATGCCGATGGTTATCAGCGAATCTCTCCAACAGGGACACCGATCTTGGTCAATGGCATTCGTACCCGAACTATTGGTCGAGTCAGTATGGACATGCTCGCTGTTGATTTAACACCCGTTCCCAACGCTGAACTTGGCAGTGAAGTGGTGCTTTGGGGCAAGTCGAGTACAGGAATTGTTTTAGCAATTGATGACGTTGCCGCAGCTTCAGGCACTGTCGGTTATGAACTGATGTGTGGGGTTACTGCACGTGTCAACTTTAAGAGTCAGGAATAAGGAAATAACCATGTCACATTCAGATATTCAAAAGATTAACAGCAGCGAAGTCATGAGCGCTGTCACCGTCTTTAATCAAGTGGTGTATTTATCAGGACAAGTCCCTAAGAATGCAGATTTAGATATTGAAGGACAAACGAAAGATATTCTTGCAACGATCGAACAATTACTTGCTCTAGCAAAGAGTGATAAATCGCGGTTACTTTCAGTCCAGCTTTTTCTCAAAGACCTTGCGGATTTTCCTACGGTCAATGCGATCTATGTGGATTGGTTAAAAGACTGCGTTGCACCATCGCGTGCAACCATTCAAGCGGATTTGGTCAATCCAAAATGGCTGATTGAAATTGCAGTGATTGCAGCACAAAAATAAAGCCATGGGCTTTATTTTTGTTTAAACAGGATTAAAAACAAGAAAAGTAACGTATTTGCAATCACTCAAACGGTTTCAGATATGTATTTTCGAGTAATCAAAATGAATTCGTCATTTAAAAAAGACCGCGAGATAAGCGCATAAATTAGCGACGGATTCATTTTAGGAAGTAGTAAAAAGGAACTTTTATTATGACGGTGATTCAAAATCAGTCAGAAGGCGAACAAGCGCCTCAAGACTTACAACGGAAACTTTCCAATCGCCATTTGCAATTGATCGCAATCGGCGGTGCGATTGGTACAGGACTCTTTATGGGTTCAGGCAAAACCATCTCCCTCGCAGGTCCCTCCATTCTGTTCATTTATATGATTATTGGAGGAATGTTCTTTTTCCTGATGCGTGCATTAGGAGAGTTATTACTCGCAAATTTACAGTACAAATCTTTCGTGGATATGGCACATGACCTGATTGGCCCATGGGCAGGCTATTATTTGGGTTGGACTTATTGGCTCGGTTGGGTTTTGGTCGGGATAGCAGACTTGGCTGCGGTGATTAACTATCTGGGCTTTTGGCTGCCCGAAGGTATGACCTTTACACCAGTCGGACAGGCGATGATTAGTGCAGCTTGTGTCTTATTCGTCTTGGCTTTGAATTTGCTTACAGTCAAATTATTTGGTGAAGTTGAGTTTTGGTTTGCCTTAATTAAGATTTTGGCAATTATGGGATTAATTGCGGTAGGTGGTTATATGATTTTCAGTCATTTTACCGCACCGCATGGCACAGTTGCCTCATTCAGCAATATTTGGTCGCATGGGGGTATGTTCCCGAAAGGTGTCGATGGTTTCTTGGCAGGTTTCCAAATTGCAGTTTTTGCCTTTGTTGGTATTGAATTGATTGGAACGACTGCTGCTGAAACTAAAGATCCACATAAGAACTTACCGAAAGCAATTAATGCGATTCCCATTCGTATCATTCTATTCTATGTATTGGCTTTGTTGGTCGTGATGTCTGTGACGCCATGGGATCATATTCGTGCGGATAAAAGTCCGTTTGTTGAATTGTTCTTAAATGCAGGAATTGTCACCTCTGCAATTATCATGAATCTTGTGGTGTTATCGTCGGTGATGTCATCCATGAATAGTGGGGTGTTCTCGACCAGTCGAATGCTGTTTGGTTTATCTAAAGATGGTCAGGCGCCTAATGCTTTCGGTCGCTTATCAAAAAGTGCTGTTCCAGCCAATGGTTTAATCTTCTCTTGTGTTTTCATTATGGGGGGTGCAGTACTGCAATACTTCGTTCCCAATACGATTGAAGCGTTCACTCTAGCAAGCTCTCTATGTGTGATTCTATTTATCAGTGTATGGAGTCTGATTATGGTGTGCTATATCCGCTATCGTAAGTTACGCCCAGAATTACATGCTCAATCGACCTTTAAAATGCCGGGTGGGGTATTCATGTCTTACGTCGTGATCGCCTTCCTGATGTTTACTTTAGTGATTTTGGCACTTGAACCCGATACATTGAAAGCCTTGTATGTCAGTCCCGTTTGGATTGTGATTTTAAGTGTGACCTATCGTGTGCTGTATAAACCAAGAATGCGCCGATTACAGGAAAAGTCTGCTGCTTAGTTTGAGATGTTGGCTTAAATAAAAACACAGGTGTTTCTATGCAAATGGAAACACCTTTTTTATTGTCGTCATGGATGATTGCTTAAATTTAGGCAAGAAAAAAACCCTAATCTTTCGACTAGGGCTTTTTTTGAATCTGGAGCGGGAAAGGAGACTCGAACTCCCGACCCCAACCTTGGCAAGGTTATGCTCTACCAACTGAGCTATTCCCGCTTATCGAGCAGTTTTTTCTAAAACTTACACTAAAAAATTTGAGCGGGAAAGGAGACTCGAACTCCCGACCCCAACCTTGGCAAGGTTATGCTCTACCAACTGAGCTATTCCCGCATGCCGTGTATAATACATTATGCAAAAATAGGGTCAATAATTTTATGCAAAGAAAATGATTAATTGCATAAAATAAAAGCATTTCTGCGCTTTTAAAAAGCGGAAAGGCAAAATTTTGTACAAAATTTTCTCTAGAGGTCGGGTCATGTATACTAATGGGCTATCTCAATCTGACCTTAATAGAGTGACTGATGAACTTAGAACAACAGTTGATTGAACGTTTGCAAACTTTAGCACCTACCCATCTTGAGGTGATCAATGAGTCGGCAGGGCATGGTGGTTATTTTCCTGGTAAAGAATCACACTTTAAAGTGATTGTGGTGAGTGATGAATTTCAGGGCTTACGTTTGGTACAGCGTCATCAAAAAATCTATGCTGTTGCGACTGAGTTAATGAATCCTGGGAAAATCCATGCTTTAGCGATTCATGCTTATGTGGCAAGTGAATGGCAAGGGCAAGCACCTGCAAGTCCTGAATGCGCGCATGCACCTAAAAGTTAAGGATTGATCATGGATGCACATTTACTCACCAAAATTATTCATATGTCCGCAGTGAGCTTGTTGATCATTGCTTTTGTTCTTCGTGCAGCGACTTTATTTATCGGTGTACAAAACCAACAACCCAATCCAAAAGGTTTTAAAGGTCTCGTCGGTTTACAACATTTGTCGCTGACCCTGATTATTTTGACAGGGGCTATTTTAGTCGTGATGAAGAACTTTGAGGTCGCACCTTGGTTTTATGCCAAAGTGATTTTATTTTTTGTCTTGTGGTCATCTTTGATCAAAACCTATAAAAAAGACAGCAGTGTGTTATTGCAACAGCGCCGTGCTGGTTTGTTGATCGGTACAGTCGCATTGGCAGGTATTGTTGGCTTAGTGATTATTAAACCTGTTTTTGCGTAATTGTTTGACATTGTTTTAGTAATTGTTTTGGCACTAAGTTAAACTGCGTGCAGTTTACAAAAATATTGTAGAGGGAAATCATGTTAACTCGTGTGGTGTTTAACCAAAAAGGTGGTGTGGGGAAATCAAGTATTACAGTCAACTTAGCTGCAATTAGTGCTAAGCAAGGTTTAAGAACTTTGGTGATTGATCTTGATCCACAAGCAAACTCAAGCCAATACCTTTTAGGTGAAGATGCAACATATTCTGCGGATAAAGCCGCATTAGAGCCAAACATTGAGAATTTCTTTGATGATATTTTAGGCAGCACGCAGCAGAAGGGATTAATTAGTAATGCCATCGGCTCGATCCTAAAAGCACCACGAGGCAAAGGTTTAGAGAGTTATGTTCACCGAACATCTTTTGAAAATCTAGATGTGATTCCTGCCAGTCCAAGCCTTGGTGCGCTAGAACATGCTTTAGAAAGCAAACATAAAATCTATAAATTGCGTGATTCGATTCAGTCACTCAGTGCGCGTTATGATCGTATTTT
Organism: Acinetobacter sp. ANC 4805; assembly: GCF_022549495.1. Classification (GTDB taxonomy): domain Bacteria; phylum Pseudomonadota; class Gammaproteobacteria; order Pseudomonadales; family Moraxellaceae; genus Acinetobacter. Next base: position 53,444 of record NZ_JAKZGD010000010.1, on the reverse strand, counting down.
CATTGATACGCCGCCCGCATTTAATTTCTTTACCTTGTCGGCATTAATTTCCGCAGATCGTGTCTTGATTCCATTTGACTGTGATGTATTTTCAAAACGTGCGTTACAAACTTTGATTGAAAATGTACTCGAAACCCAAGATGATCATAATGATCGCTTAGAGATTGAGGGAATTGTCGTGAATCAATTCCAATCTCAGGCAAAATTACCGCGTGAAGTGGTTCAACAATTAAAAGATGAAGGTTTACCTGTTTTAGCAAGCATGTTACCGCCATCGATATTGATGAAAGAATCACATCAAAAGAATTTACCCCTGATTCATTTGGCATCAGAACATAAATTGACCTTGGCGTATGTCACTTTATTTGGTGAGATTGAATCAAAAAAATAAGAGAATATTATGAAACGCTTATATTGGATGCCTGTGTTAGCACTCAGTATGTTATTGGGTGCTTGTGCATCAACGGTTAAACCCGCTTATGTTTCACCAACCCAATACCAAGCTTTAAACTGTCAACAGTTGCAAGCAGAGTATAATCGTATTCAACAATACATCGAGAATGGTGTGCAACCAGCGAAGCGTACAGGCGTTGGTGTCGGTGTTGGGCTCGGTGGCGGTTGGGCGAGAGGTGGTGGCTGGGGAATTTCCCCAACAATTTCAGTGAATATGGGGCAGTCGATGAATACCAAGAATACTGAACTTGCCAACCTACTCGGTCAGCAAGACGCAATTGTCCAAGCTGCACAGTTCAAAGGTTGCCCAATGATTATCAAGCAGCGTCCAAAATCATAAGTCAAAAGAGATATATCACTGTTGATGATTACAGTGATATATCACTAAATATTAGCAAAATGTTTCAATCTATTTTAATAAAAATCAATTATTTGAATTTTTGGCTGTACGGTATTCTCTGATCTTTACATACAGGTATTCCCTCTAAAATTTTATTTTTACGCCAAATTCGTTTAAGGTGGCGACCTATATAGTGGTTCGGTATCTTTATGATTGACAGTTGGTTTTTTGTTTTGGCGATGTTGGCAGTGTTACTTATTCCAGGTCCAAGCAATGCTTTACTCGCGAGCGCAACACATCAACACGGACTATTTAAAACCATGATTTTTATCCCCGTTGAATGGTTGGGATATGTATATGGCATCAGTTTATGGTCACTGTTTATTCATCTATTTGAACCGATTTGGTCAGCCATTGATGTGATTTTGCATACAGGCAGTTTGGTTTATGTACTTTGGATGGCATTTCATCTATGGAAACGTTCACACTTACAAAAATATGATCAACGTCATCAACAGATCAGAAAAGCACAACTATTTTTTTCCACATTAAGAAACCCTAAAACAGTGCTTTTGGCTGTGGGTATTTTTCCCACTGAAACGTGGAACTCGATTGAGAATGCAGGATTGGTTTTTACAGTCTTTAGTTTACTGCTCGTACCCGTGAGTATTTTTTGGATGCTATTTGGGCGTGCATTGCTGACTGGTAGTTCGCATCGAATCAAAGCCGACCATGTGTATAAAGGGTCGGCAATGTTACTGCTAGCTTGTATGTTACCGATGATTTTTCGTTTATTTTAATCGGAGCTTATTTGGCTTTACGCTCATTTAATTTTTGGCGAATAAAACCAATAATGCCTGGTAAGATACTGATAATAATGATGCCAAAAATTAAATGGGTGAAGTTATCTTTGACGATCGGCATATTACCAAAAATATAGCCTAGCGTAATAAACGAGGCGATCCAACACAAAGCACCAATCACATTATAGGTCAGGAAAAACTTATAATTCATGCTACCTGCACCTGCGACAAATGGTGCAAATGTTCGTGCAAAGGGAACAAAGCGAGCAAAAATAATGGTTTTACCGCCATGACGTTGAAAGAATTGCTGTGTTTTGAGTAAATGTTGTTTATTGATAAAACGAGAGTTGGTTTCAAAGACACGAGGGCCAATATAACGTCCGATGTGATAATTTACGGTGTCGCCTAAGACTGCAGCAATAAATAATAAAACCCCGAGTACCCATGGATCCATTGCACCAGTTGATGCTGCAAGCGCACCCGCAGCAAATAATAAGCTATCCCCTGGTAAAAATGGCATCACTACTAAGCCAGTTTCAACAAAGATAATTAAAAATAAAATGGCGTAAATCCATACACCATAATTGCGAATAAATTCTAAAAGATGTTCGTCAACGTGCAGAATAAAATCAATGAGTTCCATGAAGGTGTTAGCAGTATAAATTTGAGCTAAATCCTAGCAGTGCAACTATAGAATGTCAGTATAAAAAGCTATTTAATTGGTAACTTTCGTTGCGGATTAGCAAACTACTTTCTGCGATTGAGAGAGTGATTTTGTTTCAAATATGGAACGATTCGTTAACTAATATAATATTTATTGCAAAATAGAACATACATAAACTGTTGTTATGTTAAAAAACAAACAGTGTGGAATCCGTCATGTTTAATCCGAATGTTGTTGTAAAAAATATTGTAACGCAACCTAGTGTCGAAAATGTTGTCACACTGATTGCACGTATCTTAATGGCTTATATTTTCATTATTGCAGGCTGGGGCAAGTTAACTGCCTATGGTGCTACCGCTGGTTATATGGAGGCGATGGGTGTGCCTGCTGCATTGTTACCTTTGACCATTTTGGTTGAGTTTGGTGGTGGTCTTGCCTTGCTATTTGGTTTCCAAGCACGGTTTGCTGCGTTTGGTTTAGGTATTTTTAGCATCATTACCGCATTTATCTTTCATGGTGCTGATGATCAAATGCAACAAATTAACTTCATGAAAAACTTAGCCATGTCGGGTGGTTTATTTTACTTAATGTTGCATGGAGCTGGTCGTTTGAGTTTAGATCATGTGATTGAGAAATAAGACAGCGTAATCAGTTGCCCCACTTCGATGAGTGGGGTTAGATTTTGATATACATAAAGTTGACGCTTGATTACAAACTGAAGCCTAAATAAGGGCTTAATTCTGTTTAGATAATAAGATGTTAAAACCATGAGGGAAGTACAATGAAACAAATACTAGTCAGTTGTGGGATCGTCATTTTAACAGGATTGTCAACGTTCACATGGGCAGGTAAAGGTGATCATGTGATTGTGCAAGAGGCGGCAAAAAATGTGGTGACGGTCACTCAGATTGCTCAACTGGCAGATGAAACAGGCGTTACCTTAACGGGTCAAATTACAAAACATTTACGAAGTGATCATTACGAGTTTAAAGATCGGAGTGGCACGATTGGCATCGAAATTGATGATGATATTTGGCGTAAGGCGGGCTTGAAAGTCGGTGATCATGTTCGGTTAGTCGGAGAGGTGGATACTCATCGTCACAAACCCACTGATATTGAAGTGATCAAAATAGAAAAACACTTGCATTAAGCATAAAAAAGGAAGCCTTAGCTTCCTTGTTTGATTCTGATGGTATTGCTTTAGAGCATAAAGTGAATTTGCATTTCCCCAACAAGGAAACCTAATACTGCGCCAACAATGATCAATGACCATTCATCTTCTTTAAATGCGGGACGGAGCATGCCTTCAAATTCTTCAGGACTTAATTTTTGCATTCGTTCGACTAAGGTCGTGCGAACATCCATGGCATCTTCGGCATAAGACTCTACATAGCGCATCGTCTCTGGGAGTTGTTTTAAAATACGTTCGGCAACTTCTGCTTTCAGATTTTGATATTTTTCACCACCAATCGCATAAACAACCAATGGACGAACAATACCTGCCTGTAGGTCAATTTCTTGTTTGACATGGCGACTGACAAGTTCGATGACTTTATCTGAATTTGTTCCAGAAAAAAGCTCTTCCATCATATTGCGTGATGTAAGCAGTTGCTTGGAAATTAAGGCTGCATAATCGGCTGCGACTTCATTTTGACGTTTGATGAATAAACCTTGCCATGTGTAGCCCAAAATCTTCTTTGGGTACAATGGTCTAAACATCATTTGTAAAGCCATCCAGTCACTGAAGAAACCGACAAAGCCACCAAACATCGGCAGCATCCAAGGGTATTTTCCTTGAGTGACCACCCAACACAACATTTGCACCACACCAATGGCGAAACCAAAAATAAAGCCAACGTTACTAAAGAATTTAAATTCTTGTTTGCCGACTTTTTTGAAGATTTCATTGAGGAGACGTTTATCTTTGAGGAGATTGCTAATCACCATGTGTTTGATGTCAAAGTATTTGATGACATCTTTTTGTACTTCGCCCATGATATGTTCAACAATCTCAGGGGCTTTGGCTTGAACTCGCTTAATTAATTTCTTTCGTGCGAACTCAGGCATACCTTCCCATAGACCCGGTTGATATTGTTGTGCAACTTCACGGGTAATGTCTTCGGCAGCAGCCATTAATGGTTTTTCAATTTCTTGAGCAATCCTTTTCGGATCCAGTCTGGCAAAAATTTCTTGGGGTTGAATTAACTTCGAGGTCATTAACTCAACGGCTATGGTCGCCATTTTTTCAGCTTTTCGTGGGACGATGCCTTGCCATCCGATTGGAAGACCAAATAACCTTAGTCCCTTAAATTCAAGTGGCGCAAACATCATTTGAATGGCAATAACTTTGGTTACATAGCCAATAAAGCCACTAATAAATGGGATCGAAATATATAACCAGAAATTCTGTTGAAAATCCGCAATCATTTCTTGAAACATTATTTTATTGGTCCTTCAAGTCCTAATTGTTGCTCGTGATAGGGCAAGCCATAGATGATAGTGAAAATGTTAGAATATTGACCGAGCCAATATTTTTAGGCTTTTAGTTACCTTTTTAGTTTTCCTCTTTCCAAGGATAGTGCAACTGCACAAAAAGGAAACGATGGTGCCGATATTGCATACCTTTCCGTGGTCATGCATCTTTTCGACTCATCATCTTAGCACCAAATTCTATTTTTTGTTGATCAGAATCGCCAAGAAGAGTTGATTTAACACTCTTTTTAGGCATCATTTTATGAAATTTTAGTTTAAATATCAGTCATGATTGGCGATAAAAGTTAAAAAATAAGATAGATGATGAATTGCGATGCGCCAAAGCGTGAAAAATGTTAGAATATGGCGCTTAATTCATTTGCCTTTCTGATTAGCCATGACGACCAATACTCAAATTACTGAAGATCGCATCCTTATTCTGGATTTCGGCTCTCAATATAGCCAGCTGATTGCACGTCGTGTGCGTGAAGCAGGTGTCTACTCTGAAATGTATGCATATGATATGTCTGAAGAAGATATTCGTGCATTTAATCCGAACGGGATTATTTTGTCAGGTGGCCCTGAAAGCGTACATGAAGAAGGTAGTCCACGTGCACCGCAATTGGTATTTGAATTAGGCGTACCTGTTTTGGGTATTTGCTATGGTTTACAAACCATGTCTGAGCAACTGGGTGGTAAAGTAGAGCCAGGCACAGTACATGAATTTGGTTATGCTGCTGTTGATGTATTGGTTCGTGATCAATTGTTGGGTGATCTCAATGATGGTGACGACAAGCTCAATGTTTGGATGAGTCATGGCGATAAAGTCAGTGTGATTCCAGAAGGTTTCTCTGTTACTGCAAGTACACCAAGCTGTCCATTTGCAGCGGTAAGTGATGAAACACGCCGTTTCTATGGTGTTCAATTCCATCCTGAAGTGACACATACAGCGAAAGGTGCTGAGTTATTATCTAACTTTGTTCACAATATTTGCGGATGTCGTAATCTTTGGAATTCTGAAAACATCATTGACTTACGTGTTGAACAATTACGTGAGCAAATTGGCGATCAAAAAGTTCTATTAGGTCTTTCTGGTGGTGTTGATTCTTCTGTTGTTGCTGCACTTTTACACCGTGCGATTGGCGATCAGTTGACTTGCGTATTTGTAGACAATGGTTTGCTTCGTTTAAACGAAGGTGAACAAGTGATGGACATGTTTGCAAAAAACATGGGCATCCGTGTGATTCGTGCTGATGCTGAAGAGCGTTTCTTAACTGCGCTTGCAGGCGAAGTTGATCCTGAGAAAAAACGTAAAATTATTGGTCGTGAATTCATCGAAGTATTTGCTGAAGAAGCACGTAAGCTTGATGGCGTAAACTTCCTTGCACAAGGTACGATTTACCCAGATGTGATCGAATCTGCTGCAACTAAAAATGGTAAAGCACATGTGATTAAATCACACCATAACGTGGGTGGTTTACCTGATGATTTAGCTTTTGAATTGGTTGAGCCGATTCGTGATTTGTTTAAAGATGAAGTACGCCGTTTAGGTACAACTTTAGGTTTACCACATGAAATGCTTTATCGTCATCCATTCCCAGGTCCAGGTTTGGGCGTGCGTATCTTGGGTGAAGTGAAAAAAGAATATGCTGATATTCTTCGTCTTGCTGATGACATCTTTATGCAAGAGCTTCGTGCAAGCGGTTGGTATGATAAAACTGCGCAAGCATTTGCGGTATTCCAACCTGTAAAATCTGTGGGTGTTGTCGGTGATGGTCGCCGTTATGCATGGGTGATTGCGCTTCGTGCTGTTGAAACGGTTGACTTTATGACAGCTCGTTTTGCTCATTTACCGTATGATTTGGTTGATAAAATCTCAACCCGTATCATGAACGAGATTAAAGATGTTTCACGTGTTGTTTACGACGTGTCATCTAAGCCACCAGCAACGATTGAATGGGAGTAAAACTGGGGTTTCAAGCAGCAACGCTGCTTGCCAGTTTTACACCAAGCGCTCTGCGCGCGGCAGAGGGATTTTGCGGTATTTGAAAAACCTCTAAAATAGATCAAAAAAGCCGACTTTTCTAAGTCGGCTTTTTGCTGTTTTAGAATCAAGTGGATTTATCCAATTTTTTGATTTGAAATAAATGTTTTAAATTTATTTCGCATAAGTTTGTTTATGTTAATTTTAGCAAGACTTAAGTGATTAAATCAGAGATATCTATCTTTATTTGATAAAATTAGAATAATGATCGAAGAGACACTAGGAAAAAGTTTAATGAATATACTCATTCGAGATGAGCAGCCAGAAGATATTCAATATATTGAAGAATTAATAAAAGTTGCATTTTTAAATGAAGTACATTCTAGTCATACCGAACAATTCATTGTGAATAACCTACGGAAAAATAAACAACTTACTATTTCTTTAGTTGCTATAGAAGATGGAACTATTATTGGTCATGTTGCTATTTCGCCAGTGATAATTTCTTCAGGTGAAACAGGATGGTATGGCTTAGGTCCTATTTCCGTTTTGCCAAATAAACAAGGTCTAGGCGTTGGATCACTTTTAATGAATGCATCACTTGAGAAGTTAAAACAATTGGGTGGCAAAGGCTGTGTTTTATTAGGAGATCCAAATTATTATGGTCGATTTGGTTTTAAATCATATCCTGATCTAAACTTACCAGGTGTACCTCATGAATATTTCCAAGCTATAAGTTTTATTAACCATATTCCCAAAGGGGATGTGAGTTACCATGAGGCCTTTGATTCGACTGAATAGAATTCATCTTTCAAGCTTATATTAAGTCAGTACCCATAGGGTTCTTATCCATTTCATTCAAGTATTTAATGAAGATTTTTAGTCTAAAAAAGCCGATTTTTCCAAGTCGGCTTTTTGCTATAGCCAATAAAAAAATTGCACTTTAGCCCCGCTTTTTGGCAATACCATGTTAGCGGTAGTTGAAATTATTTATTTTTTCCAATATTTGATTTTTTATTGATTCGGTGATTCCAAGCATAGCGTCTATTTGTATCCAACGATTTTTTAAATCATCAGTGAGTTCGTTTAAACTTTTATCATCATCAATGATTAAAAATTCAGCAGTTCTATTATTTGAAAACCATTCTTCAATTTCAACATTTCTCTTCTTAATGTCGATGGCTTTTTTTACATCATTTATTTTAGATATTTTACCAACATGTATACCTCTCAATTCAAAAATTTGATTCCATTCCATTAAGTTGTAATTAATTCTGTGAGTAGTGGTCAAAATGATTTCAGGATTTATTTTGTCAATAATTTCAATGAGATTTTTTCGAGAGTTTTCATTGAATTTATAGAATCTATCTTCTAGGAACTCTGGTTTTTTCCAAGGAGGAGAAGTTTCCAAAACTCCATCAATGTCAAGAAGTAAAATCATTATGAAAATTGATGCTTTGTTGGTTTGCAATTACCATTAACTATAACATGACCCAATTCATTACCTTAAGGGTTGAATAAATTTTTGCTTACATGTTCATAATTCTATAAAGAGTAGGAAAGATGCATTTGAAACAACTTGATTGTTTTGTAAACATATCTGACACCTATTGCCAATAACAAGAGCGCTCAGACGCTCTTTTTTATTACTTAACTTTCCTAAAGTTCTTTCTTTAAAGTAAATAACGCATTAAATATCAAAAGTATAAAATATAAAGATATATCTTAACTTGATTAAAGATGTATTAAGATATATCTTTATATGCATAAATTAGTCAATATGAGAAAAATAAAGATGCAACATCAATCAGATCATCATCATGAAAGCGAACGAGATATTCACCATCGAGAGCATCACCGTACAGGTCGCCGTGGACGTTTATTTGAATCAGGACGTATGAAACTGTTAGTTCTGCATTTAATTCAGCAAAGTCCCAAACATGGTTATGAAATCATTAAAGAAATTAGTGATTTAGTTGGCGATGGCTATACACCAAGTGCAGGAACAATTTACCCAACTCTCACCAGTTTAGAAGAAATGAACTGTATTTCCTTACTCGATGTCGAGCGTAAGCAATACCAAGTCACTGAATATGGTGAAGCTTATCTAAAAGATCAGCAGGAAATGTTGACCGCGTTGTTGGAAAAACTACGCATTAGACGTGAAATCCATAACAACGATCAATTGATAGAGATTCATCGTGCTATGGAAAATCTAAAAACAGCATTGCGATTAAAACTCAATATTGCCGACCTACAGCAAGAACAAATTTATCAAATTGCTGAAAAGATTGATCAAGCCGCAATTGCGATTGGGCGTTTATAAGTTGGGGGCGAAGGATGTTAGCGCTACAGCAGAAAATTAAACAGGCAGGATTACGAGTGACGCATCCACGCATGGCAGTTTTATCTTTACTGGTACAACAGACGGATGACCTCACCGCGAAACAAATTTACCAAGGTCTAAACCTACAAAAGCAGCAGTTAAGTTTGGCAACCGTCTATCGCGTGGTGAGTGATCTTGTCTTGGCAGGTTTGTTGGTGAGTTATCAATTCCATCGTGCTGAAACTAAATTTAGTCTTCCGCGAGTTTCTAAAAATCAATTGCTACAAATTCGCTGTGCAGATTTAACCACAGCAAAACAAGCACGATTTTTACAGTCCTTAGAAGCCGTATTTACTCAATTTCAAATTGATTTGATGCAGATCGAAATCAAAGAGAATGCTTAATTAAAAATTCATTGGAGCAAATGATGAAACAACATCAATACCATGTCACGGTGCAACATTTAAAAGATGCAAAAGGGCAAGCCTCGACCTATACCGAGCGTTTAGAGTTCTATACAGGGAATCATGACGATATTTTCGAGATCGTTGAGCGTTTGAAAAAAGCTGAGTTGTTCGATGATCAAACCACAACATCTTTTGCGGTGGGGCTAAAACTTTTTAGTGAAGTGATGCTGGAAAATAAAGATCATCCACTATTCGAAGAATTCTTGCCGCAGTTCGGTCAATTCATGAAGAACCTAAAACAACACGTAAAGAAACAGGCTGAATGAGTATGGGGGAAAATGGCATGAAACAAACAAAGAAGATTTCCTTTACTAAATTACCTGCAAGATATGCTGCTTGGGTTATGCCATTATTATTGTCAGGGCTGATGAGCGCAACATTATCATTGATGAACTTACTAATGAATGTTGGATTAATAGATGGATTTGCAGCGAAGTGGTTGTCAACATGGTTTTTTTCATGGTTGATTGCCTATCCTGTCGTTCTCATGTTTTTGCCTATTGTTCGACGCTTAACAAGCCTTATTGTGGAAATGCCACCACATTGATATGTCAGGCTGTCGAATAACAATAAAGATTGTCTCATGCATAGCACTCTGCGTATTACCAAAAGACTATATTGAATGATGATTGTATTGTTAAGATCAGTAAAACAACTCATTGCAATAGCATAGGTAAAAGAGAGCGATATCATGAGCAATAATAACGATTACGATATTTCTAACTCCAAAGATTGTGAAACTTATATCAATCAGTTTATTCAAGAATTCACGATTCGCTCGGCAGAAATTGGTAAGGGCACAGTCATTAAGCGAGCCTTGCCGAGTCGTCAGAAGCGTTTGGTTGGGGCGTGGTGTTTCCTTGATCATGCAGGACCTGTGAGTTTTCCTGCGGGAGATGGTTTAGATGTTGGGCCGCACCCACATATTGGTTTGCAGACATTTACATGGATGATTGAAGGCACCATGATGCATACTGATAGTCTGGGTTCAAAACAACTGATTCGTCCTAAACAAGTGAATTTAATGACAGCAGGTCATGGAATTTCGCATACGGAAGTTGCACCCGACATTGAAACCAAAATGCATGCAGCACAACTCTGGATTGCTTTGCCTGATGACAAGCGCAATATGGAGCCAAAGTTCGAACACTATCCAGAGCTACCTGTCGTAACTAAAGATCAGGTTGAATTTACCATTTTAGTGGGGGATTTCCTTGATACGGTTTCTCCTGTGCAAGTACATACACCTTTGGTTGGTGTGGACTTAACCGCACAAGCAAATACTAAAACCCGTATTCCACTTAATCCAAACTTTGAATATGCCTTTATGGCACTTGAGGGCATCGCTCAGGTAAATGGGCATGAACTCAATGCCGATAATATGGTGGTGTTGGAAACGGGACTGACTGAAATCGAAGTTGAACTGACTGAAGGTCATCGTGTGTTACTCATCGGGGGTGAACCGTTTGAGTCGCCAATTTTGCTGTGGTGGAACTTCGTTGGACGTACCATGCAAGATTTACAGCAAGCACGAGAAGATTGGATCAATCATGATGCTCGTTTTGGTGAAATTCCTGATTATCAAGGGAAGCGTCTCGAAGCACCTGTATTACCTGAGCAAATGAGGGCTTCAAAATGAGTGTGATTGCGAGTGCAAAAGTTCAGGCTTTAGCCGAACCGTGGAAAGGAGAGGTGACAAGTGGCTCACATCAATTTCTCACAGATAAACCAGAATCTTTTGGAGGGCATGATACAGGGCCAGCGCCCTATGATTTTCTGACTGCAAGTTTAGCATCATGTACCATGATTACCTTACGCATGTATGCGCAGCATAAGCAAATAGACTTGGGTGATTTCAGTGTTGAAGTTGATTTTCATACCAACCGCGAACAGCAAGAAAAGATGACTCGTCGTATTATATTTGAGCAGATTCCATCACAAGCGTTACAAGAGAAGTTGCTGAATGTATGTAGTAAAACACCGGTGACGAAAACTTTGTTACGCAGTTTAGACATACAAACCGTGATTGTTTGAGACTAAAATGCTATTGTGCTTGGGCAAATCATAATTCTAAACGTAACTGTGAGAGGGATTCATACAGCAGTTGCGTAGACAAAGCAGGCACAAAAATGATTACCTTACATTACCTACAATGCTCACGTTCGTTCCGTATTTTGTGGGCATTAGAAGAGCTTGGTATGGACTACCAAGTTGAGTATTATCAGAGATTACCTAGCTACGCAGCTCCTGAAAGTTTGAAACAGATTCATCCGCTAGGTAAAGCACCAATTCTGGTGGATGATGAGAATGTCATTGTGGAGTCGGCTGTTATTTTGGATTATCTGCAACAGCAGTATGATGTCAAACAACAGTTCAAACCACAGCAATTCAAAGATCAGCTCCAATACTCATATTGGATGCACTACGCTGAAGGCTCTCTCATGCCTTTATTGGTGATGACTCTCGTCATCAATAATGTGAGTAAGCATGTTCCGTGGATTATTCGACCTGTTGCTGAAAAAATTACCGATGGCGTGAAAGCTGGCTTTGTTCGCCCTCGAATGAAAGAACATATGCTATATCTGGAGCAGTATTTGGGAGAGCATGATTATTTTGCTGGAGCTTTTTCTTTTGCAGATATTCAAATGGCATTTCCACTGATTGCAATTCAAAAACGTTTACATGGTAAATATCCAAATATTCAAGCCTTTGTCCAACGTGTTCAGCAGCGTTCAGCATTTCAGCACGCTGAGCAAAAAAGTTTACATTCACAGTGTGCATAAATTTTCAAACATGAAAAAAGGGAGAACAACTGGTTCTCCCTTTTTTCATTCATGAAGATTTTTATCGTTTAATTACAATTGAATCAATACCACTGTGTTGCAAGGTTTGTTGAGCAGCAAGTGCTGCATCTTGGCTATCATAAGGACCAGAGAAAACACGATACCATGTTTGCCCATTTTCAACCGTTTTTATAACATCGGCAGATAAACCATTCAAAATAATTTCCGCACGACGTGCATCAGCGCTATCTGGATCTGGATAGCTACGCACTTGTAAGATATAACTGGCTTGAACTGGTGCAGTTGGTTCAGTCGATGTGATGGTTGTTGGATCTGCTGTGGTTGTTTCAGGTTTTGGTGATTCAATAATCACAACATTACCTTCTTGTTTGGTTTCAGGGACAGCCTGTTCAGGAATTGGAGTGACTTGTTGTTGGGGCAATAGATCGTAGAAACGATAATCCTTATTGGTGTCCTCTTCTTCATAATGTTCTGAAGTAACTTGATTCTTTGCGGGGACGGGTTGCCACGGCTGCCATAGCATTAACATGACGCCTGCACAAAGGATCGCAAGAATTGCGACAAGCATTCCTAACCACTTGGGAATAAGTGGTTTTTTGGGCTTGTTTGGTCGTTCAGATACACCACGTTGCGTTTTTCCAAACACCTGAAATTCCTCTTGATCCTAATCCTATTAGGTTATTTGTAACTTGAAACTGCTTAAAAACAAAGCATTATGTTTAAAATAATGCTTTGTTTGTTTTACGATCTGGGTAATGTTGCAAGAGCGTTGCTTTGCTGATTACATTTCTACGTGGGCATAGCCCTTGTCTTGCGACAATGTGCAAAGCGTTGCTTTGCTAGTTACATTGTCTCAGGTGCAGATACACCGAGTAATTCTAAGCCATTATGTAAAACTTGCTGTACGTTGATTGAAAGTAATAAACGTGCTTGTGTAAGTGTCACATCATCGCCAAGGACTTTATGTTCGTTGTACCAACCGTGAAATAAGGCTGCTAACTCTTTCAGATAGTTGCCGATTTGATGTGGTTCATACGCATTTGCTGCACGTACTAAAATATCTGGATAAGCGGCAAGTTTCGCTAAAATTTCAGTTTCAGCATCAAGCTCTAAACGATTTGCATGTTCACGTGCCGAAACAGCATCAAAACTGAGATGTGTAGATGCTGCTTTTTCTAACATACGGCAAATACGGGCGTGTGCATATTGAATGTAATACACTGCATTGTCTTTGCTCTGTGAAACTGCAAGGTCTAAGTCAAAGTCGATGTGTTGTTCTGACTTACGCATCACATAGTAGAAACGTGCAGCATCGTTGCCCACTTCTTTGCGTAGGTCACGTAAAGTCACGAACTGACCCGAACGAGATGACATTTGCACCATCTCGCCACCACGCCATAAGCTCACGAATTGAACTAAAAGCACGGTCAATTTCTTTGAGTCATAACCCATTGCATCAATGGCTGCTTTCACACGTGAGATATAGCCGTGGTGGTCTGAGCCCCAAATATCAATGAGGTCGGTGTAGCCACGTTGTAACTTATTTAAGTGGTAAGCAATATCAGATGCAAAGTATGTGGTTTGACCATTGCGGCGTTTCACAACACGGTCTTTTTCATCACCAAATTCAGTTGATTTAAACCAAATGTTACCTTCTTTCTCATAGAGGAAACCGCGTTGATCTAAGGTTTCGAGCGCTTCATCAATTTTGTCAGCCAATGAAGCTTCGCTGAACCATTGATCAAAGGTCACGCCAAAGTCAGCAAGGTCATCTTTGATGTCATCTAAAATGGCATGTAACGCTGCTTGGTGGAATACACGGTAGCCAGCACCAATGAGTTGCTGTGAATTGGCAATTAAACCATCAATATGTTTTTCTTTGTCGCCAGCAAGGACAACTTTGTTGCCTTCAGTATCGAGTTCTTCGGCATATTGAACGTCTTCAGGCACATCTTTATAAATGTCAGCAACTGGACGAACATACGCATCGGCATCTTTATCAATAATGCTTTGCGCGATTTCTTTGACGTAGTCGCCTTGATAAGCATTTTTAGGGAAAACCAGAGTTTGTCCTGTGAGTTCTAAATAACGTAAATAAGTTGAGGTTGCCAAAATATCCATTTGACGACCTGCATCGTTGACATAATACTCACGGTCAACTTTTGCACCTGTTGCTTCGAGTAGGTTAGCAACAGTCATTCCATAGGCCGCACCACGACCATGTCCTACATGTAGGCTAGAGGTTGGGTTGGCAGAAACAAATTCGACTTGGATCTTTTTAGCTGCATTGACTTGAGTGCGGCCGTACTGATCTTTTTGTGCTTGAATTTGATCCAGTACAGCGAAACGTTGGTCAGCATTTAAGAAGAAGTTAATAAAACCAGGACCAGCAATTTCTGCTTTAGTAATATCAGCTACTTCAGGGAGAGCAGCCAAGATTTTCTCAGCAAGATCACGTGGTTTCATACCCGCGACTTTAGAGCCGATCATGGCAATATTTGAAGCAAAATCACCGTGACTTCGGTCTTTAGTACGGGTTAAATGGCTCGTATTTGTCCAATCTGAAGGAAGTACCCCTTGTTGTTGAAGGGATTGCACCGCATGATCAAGAGCTGCTTGTATTGCCGTATTCATAGTTACCGAAATAAATGTCGCGGAAAAACGTCAAATATAGCAAATTTTGAGGGCTTAAGGGGAGAGTGATTGAAGTGGAATTAACATATTCATATAAATCTTTTCAGACTTTTATTTTTCAATGTGGTGATGGGGATGCTATATCAACGAGAGATATAGCATTTTTCTCTTTAAGCTTGTAAAACCTGTTCGAGTAATTCATCACTAGGCGCAAAATAATAAGCACCATCAACCGCTGTGGTGAAATGCAATAAACGGTCATGTATACCATCACCCGTTGTGCCGAACATGCGCTTTAGCATTGCATCGAGAATACTGAGATTGTTGGTATAGGCAACAAAAAATAGACCTTGTTCTCCTCTACCATCTCCATAAGGTAAGCTATGACGTAGAATTTCCATCTCTTCGCCATCCTCATCTTCAACCACGGTACGTGCGACATGTGAATTTTGAGGTTTGATATCGTCATCAAGTTCGATAGATTCAAGTTTGGTACGTCCAAAGACATGTTCTTGAGCATCGACTTTGAGCTGTTGCCATTTTGCCAAATCATGAATATAGCGTTGTGCAAAAATAAAACTTCCATCCGCAAAAGCATCTGCTGTTGCTGGAAGTAATGCTGTTTCAGCACGGTCATCTGGAAATTGTGGATTTTCTGTACCATCAATAAAACCAGTCATATCGCGACCATCAAAGAAACGGAAACACGCGCGTTCATCTAAAACATCAACTTTGTTTTGAATGCCACTGAAGAATGCTTGACTGATGGCAAAGCAAATATCGGCACGAGCGCTGGCGATATGAATAAACACATCGGCTGGTACGACAGGCATATTAAATGCCCCTTGTTGAGGGTCGAGTTGTTTAAACCCCTCAGGCGTTTGTGAATAAAGTCTTGACCAAAGCTCAGGACCAAATGCAATCGCAGTTTTAATCTGATCGTTTGGGTGTTGGGTGATAAGACGATCACGAGTTGAAAGCAGAGCTTCAATCTGCTGCTTGAGTTCCGAAATATTTAAATCTTTTAAACGTAAAACAATAAAACGAGCATGGTCGGACGGTAATGGAAGAATGACAGATTGAGCAGTCATGAAGCTCTCCTTAGTTCGTTATTTTTAAGTGACTTAATGCCATGATTGTGCCTGATGTCGGCAGAGCTTAATAGTTTATTTCTGACGAATTTTACGATGCTCATCATTGCGAACAGGAATAATCAGAAGAAGTTGGTTGCTTGTCTAAACGGTTAATTGGTTTTGAAACTTGGTAAAAGTTTCTGCACTGTAAAAATGAGTGCAAAGCAAAGCGCCATACATAAAACGATACTAAGACCTGTAGCAATATTTAATGCTGCACTTGACCATAAACCGACAGTGACACCGAATTGCGCCAGTAAAAATGCCCAAATCACCATTTGCTTAGGTGAGTGTGCAAGCAAACGTGCACTCAGCGCAGGAATGACGAGCAATGCGCCCATCAGTAGTGAACCCACTGCACGTAGCGCAAGTACAGTAAATAAAGCCAGTAATAGCATGAAAATTAAACGTTGCCAGTTCGCACTGACCCCTTCGCTCATGGCAATATCAGGGTCAATCGCAATTTGGATTTGCGCTGACCATGAGCGATAAAGCACAGCCAGAGAACTCACAATGACCACGGCAAACATGGGTAAATCAGCCCACTCGATACTGAGTAGATCACCGAACAAATAGCTCAATAATTCGGGACGTAAACTCGGAATATGCTGAATCAAGAGCAAGCCTGAGCAGAGTAAGGTTGCTGAGCTTAGAGCGAGTAGGGCGTCATTGGGTAGGCGAGAATCATGCAGAACCCATAAAATTGCCACCAATAATGCAGCTAAACTGGCTACACCTAACCAAAAAGGTAAATGCAATAAACCTGCAATGGCGACACCTAGTAAAGTTCCGTGCGCCATGGTGTCGGCAAAAAAAGACATTCTGCGCCAAAGCATCAGGCAGCCGAGTGGTGCTGTCAGGAATACCAGTAGCGACCCCATAATCCAAGCAGGTAATAGTAGTTGTAACCATTCCATCATTGCTTAGACCTTTGGTTCGGGGTGAATATGTGGGCGCGGATCATGTGAGCATGGTTCGGCATGGTCACTATGCCCACAATGATTGTGATGATGCTGGTAGAACATGCGCTGAGTGCCAAAAATAGCTTGGTACTCAGGATGCTGTTGAATGCTTTCAGGTAAACCACTACAGCAAATGTGCTTATTGAGACAGACCACGCGATGCGTACCTTGCATCACCCATTGCAAATCATGTGAGACCATTAACACTGCGCAACCATAACGTTCAGGTAAGCTGCGGACATAGTCATAGAGTTCAGCTTCGGATTGAATATCCAAACCTTGCATTGGCTCATCAAGCACTAAAATATCAGGTTGACGTAGTAAAGCGCGTGCCAGTAAAACCCGTTGTCGTTCACCGCCTGATAGTTGTTGTACTTTTGAGGACAGCAGTTTTTGAATCCCTGTATCACGACTAATTTCTTCACGTAAATCAGCAGTGCAAATTTCTAAATCAAGTAAGTCTTGAACACGTAAGGGAAGACTGGCTGAAGGGTTGAATTTTTGAGGGACGTAAGCCAGTTTTAATTTCTTAGAAAAGTGAACTTTTCCTTTATTGGGTGACATGATGCCAAGTAAGACTTTAATTAACGTCGACTTACCTGCACCATTTGGCCCTATGAGCGTTACAATTTCTTTTGCTTGTAATGCAAAATCAATATTTCTCAAAATATCTCGCTCATCACGTCGAACAGAAATATTCTCCAATTGAATAAGTGGAGTGCTTACTGACGTGTGTTGCACTGATGACATTTTCCAGAAATTTCAATGATGCTGTGCTGTGCAAAAAATTGATCAGAAGCAGCAAGTTGATCAAGCTGTTGAATCAAGCCTTGTGCTGAAGCCTCTTTCACTGAATGACATTCAGTACAAATCAGAAAGGCAGCTTGGTGTCCTTCACGTGGATGACAACATGGAATATAAGCATTGATAGAGGTTAATCTATGAATTAAGCCTTTTTCTAGTAAAAAGTCTAAAGTACGATAAACCGTAGGTGGGGCAGCAGGGCGGTCTGCTTGTCCTTTAATTTTAGCCAATAAATCATAAGCCCCCATCGGTGCAGATGCATTTAAAATGAGTTCAAGTACTTCTTTACGCAAAGGGGTTAGGCGAGCGCCAACCGCAGCACATAAACTTTCTGCTTCAGCAAGTCGAGCTTTAATATCGTGATGACCGTGGACACCATGTAAAGCATTGTCATGTTCATGAGAACAAGAACCCATAAGTTGACCCCATTATTTTTGTAGAATCTATTGATTGTTCATGAGCCGTAGCTTTTATTGACGTTTCAATAGACTCGCTATCATAACATGCAATTCAGGATAACGAGCTATATATAAGTTAAGCGCGTGGCGGATAGAGTAATGAATCTTAAAATAGCCATAGGCATTTTTTAACTTTTGTTATATTATAACGTGTTCTGCTGAATTGAGTACTGTTGAGATGTTACGCCTTTTTGTTTTTGTTTTCTTTTCGATGTTAAGTACATGGGGATGGACTCAAAGTTTGGTGGTCTCAACGCATCCGATTTACTTGATTGCGAAAGAAGTAACGGAAGGGGTGGAAGAGCCTATTCTATTATTAGGTGATCAAAGCGGACATGATGTACAACTCACACCTGCACATCGTAAGGCAATTCAAGACGCTTCATTGGTGTTATGGTTAGGTAAAGTGCATGAAGCACCTTTAGAAAAGTTACTCAATAAAAATCATAAGGCAATTGCACTTTTAGATTCAGGTATTTTGACGATCTTGCCACAACGAAGTCTACGTGGTGCAGCATTAGCGAATACGATTGATAGCCATGTCTGGTTAGACCCGAATAATGCGGTTCGCATTGCTTTCTTTATTGCGACCTTACGTTCACAGCAATATCCAGAAAATAAAGCCAAGTATATGGCAAATGCGAAAGAGTTCTCGCAACAAATGCTACAGGCTTCACAGCAATATGAAAGCTCGAATAAAGCCAAACCTTATTGGTCGTATCATGATGCTTATCAATACTTAGAGCGAGCGCTCAATTTAAAATTTGCAGGTGCTTTAACAGATGATCCGCATATTGCACCTACTGTTACCCAAATTAAATTCTTAAAAGATAATCGACCTAAAACACAAATGTGTCTATTGGCTGAAGTGTCAGCAAGTCGTAGTCAATATCAAAAGTTGAATCCAGTAGAGTTTCAAGCTGTAGATGAAAGTATGCGTGGTGAAGATAATTTTGTTACTGCATGGAAAAAATTGGCTTCAAAAACCGATAAATGCATATTAAGTACGCAAAAATGATGAAAAAAATAAAAATGAGTTGACTCTATCGTCAGGAAATATGCTAACGAAAAAAACCGACTTAGGTCGAGAAAAGATTGCATGTTCAGGGGTGTAACTCTATAATGCCTGCGATTCGAAACGATCATCAATAAAACTTGTCAAGCAGTTATGTTGTGAGTGGATAAAAAATGAGCCAAACTAGTCGCATGATTGACCGACGATTAGCAAAAGCTTTGGTCTTCTTACAAGCGTGTATGATTCCAGTTGCAGCTTTGCTTGCGTGGATGATGAAAGACACAACTGCTGCTTTGAGTGCTGCACTTGGGGCTTTGGTCTGTTGGTTAGCACATTGTTATTTTGCTTGGCAGTCGTTTAGAACGGCAGGCGCAAGAGCATCAAAACAAGTCATGCTCAATATGTATCGAGGGATGCTCGGCAAGTTTGCAATTGTGATTGTGGGTTTTATTTTAATTTTAAGCAATGTAAAACCTTTGTCACCGGTTGCGTTGTTTAGTGGATTTATACTTGTTCAAGCAATGACGTGGGTTGCACCTTTTTGGGCATCACGTTTAAAAAAACGAGTGTAAGACACATTTTGAGATTTTTGGAAGCAGGAATGAGATTATTGCAGTTCGCATGATTTGTTTCGCTTCTTTTTAATGATTGACATTGACCAGGTGTGATTTATGGCTGCTGAAGAACATGCCCTGACTTCGACCGAGTATATCAAGCATCACTTGACCAATATGACCTATGGCAAAATGCCAGATGGATCATGGAAGTTGGCTGAGACTGCTGAAGAAGCTCATTCGATGGGGTTCACTGCAATTCACTTGGATTCAATGGGTTGGTCTATCGGACTTGGTGTTATTTTCTGTTTGTTATTTTGGACAGTTGCGAAAGCTGCAAATGCTGGCGTTCCAACTAAATTCCAATCTGCAATTGAAATGATTATCGAGTTTGTGGACTCAAGTGTTCGTGATACTTTCCACGGCAAATCGCGTTTAATCGCTCCATTATCATTGACCATCTTCGTGTGGATTTTCCTCATGAATACAATGGACTTGATTCCTGTTGACTGGATTCCATTCCTAGCTCAACAGATTGGTGCAAGCGTATTTGGTATGGATCCTCACCACGTATATTTCAAGGTTGTTCCATCTACAGATCCTAACATTACCCTTGGTATGTCATTGTCTGTATTTGTTCTTATCTTGTTCTATAGTATTCGTGAAAAAGGAATCGGCGGTTTCGTCGGTGAATTGGCACTTAACCCATTCAACCCAAGTAACCCAGTTGCAAAAGCGTTATTGATTCCAGTGAACTTAATTTTGGAATTAGTAACTTTTCTTGCTCGACCAGTTTCGTTGGCTCTACGACTGTTCGGTAACATGTATGCAGGTGAGTTAATCTTCATCTTAATCGCATTATTACCGTTCTATATCCAGTGGGCATTATCTGTGCCTTGGGCTATCTTCCACATTCTTGTAATCACGCTGCAAGCATTTATCTTTATGATGCTGACCATCGTTTACTTGAGCATGGCAAGCGAAAAGCATTAATGGTATTGCCTAATTATCAACCGATAGTTAGGCTTAAATTTTAGTTTAATTTGGTAATAACCTAACCTCTGAGGAATTTTTCATGGAACTCACTTTAGGTCTAGTTGCAATTGCATCTGCTATCTTGATCGCTTTTGGTGCTTTAGGTACTGCGATTGGCTTCGGTCTTTTAGGTGGCCGCTTCTTAGAAGCTGTTGCTCGTCAACCAGAATTGGCTCCACAACTTCAAACTCGTATGTTCTTAATTGCGGGTCTTCTTGATGCTGTGCCTATGATCGGTGTTGGTATTGGCTTGTTCTTCATCTTCGCTAATCCATTTGTAGGTTAATTGGCTTCATTTCTAAATCCACCATTTGAGGAATAGCGAAATGAATATCAACCTCACATTGATTGGTCAGGCGATATCATTTGCGATTTTTGTCGCATTTTGTATGAAGTTCGTTTGGCCACCACTAATCAATGCGATTAGTGAGCGTCAGCGTAAAATCGCTGATGGCTTAAATGCTGCTGAAAAAGCGAAAGCTGACCTTGCTGATGCGCAAGCACAAGTTAAGGCAGAATTAGACGCAGCAAAAGCACAAGCGGCTCAATTGATCGAACAAGCGAACCGTCGTGCAGCACAATTGGTCGAAGAAGCGCGTACCCAAGCATCTGCTGAAGGTGAGCGTATTCGTCAACAGGCGAAAGAAACTGTTGATCAAGACATCAATGCTGCTCGCGAAGAATTACGTCAACAAGTTGCTGCTTTGGCAGTTGCTGGCGCAGAAAAAATTCTGAACCAACAAGTTGACGCAGAAGCTCATAATGCCATGCTGACTCAGCTGGCTGCTAAACTATAAGCGAGGCGAAATATGGCTGAACTCTTGACGTTGGCACGCCCATACGCTAAGGCAGCATTTGCTTATGCATCTGAGCAAAATGCAACTGACTCTTGGTCAAATGCATTACAACTGCTCAGTGCTGCGGTGCAAGATGAAGCATTTTCCGCTTATTTAAATCGCCCTGAGTTGACTCCTGCGGAGCAGGTAAGTCTTTTTGCGAAAGTTTTAGGTGAAGATCAATCTCAAGCTGTGTCTAATTTTTTGACATTACTTGCAGATAATGATCGCTTAGTTTTATTGCCTGAAATTGCAGCAGAATACGAATTACTTAAATCGCAGAACAACAACACATTGGAAGTAGAGATTGAATCTGCTTTTCCACTTGATGCGACACAAGAGCATATTTTAGCTCATGCGCTTGAAAAACGTTTTAACAGAACTGTTCATGTGACTGTTAGCGTTAATCCAGCGTTGATCGCAGGTGTTGTGATTCATGCAGGCGACCAAGTGATAGATGATTCTGCGCTTAACAAGCTTGAAAAAATGCGGACTCGTCTTCTTGCGTAATAGCAATAAGACTGAACTTAAAAAAGATTGAGGAATAGCGCAATGCAACAACTGAATCCATCCGAGATCAGTGCGCTCATTAAACAGCGTATCGGCGATCTGGACACCAGCGCGACCGCGAAGAATGAAGGTACCATCGTCATGGTATCTGACGGTATCGTGCGTATTCACGGTCTTGCGGATGCAATGTACGGTGAAATGATCGAATTCGACGGCGGCTTATTTGGTATGGCACTGAACCTAGAACAGGATTCAGTGGGTGCCGTTGTTTTAGGTAACTACCTAAGCCTGCAAGAAGGTCAAAAAGCTCGTTGTACAGGTCGTGTATTAGAAGTTCCAGTTGGTCCTGAACTTCTTGGCCGTGTCGTAGATGCTTTGGGTAATCCTATTGATGGTAAAGGCCCAATTGATGCAAAATTAACTGATGCTGTTGAAAAAGTAGCACCAGGTGTAATTTGGCGTCAGTCTGTCGACGAACCTGTTCAAACTGGTTATAAATCAGTTGATACCATGATCCCTGTAGGTCGTGGTCAGCGTGAGTTGATTATTGGTGACCGTCAAACTGGTAAAACAGCAATGGCGATCGATGCGATCATCGCTCAGAAACATTCTGGCATTAAATGTGTATACGTTGCGATTGGTCAAAAACAATCAACAATTGCAAACGTTGTACGTAAGCTAGAAGAAACTGGCGCTATGGCGTATACAACTGTTGTCGCAGCTGCGGCCGCTGATCCTGCAGCAATGCAGTATTTAGCTCCGTACTCTGGTTGTACAATGGGTGAATACTTCCGTGACCGCGGTGAAGATGCGTTAATTATTTATGATGATTTGTCTAAGCAAGCTGTTGCTTACCGTCAAATTTCATTGTTATTACGTCGTCCACCAGGTCGTGAAGCGTATCCAGGTGACGTATTCTATCTTCACTCGCGTCTTCTTGAACGTGCTTCGCGCGTTTCAGCTGATTACGTTGAGAAATTCACTAACGGTGCAGTAACTGGTCAAACTGGTTCTTTAACTGCATTACCGATTATTGAAACTCAAGCGGGTGACGTATCTGCATTCGTACCAACCAACGTAATTTCGATTACTGACGGTCAGATCTTCTTAGAAACATCATTATTCAACGCAGGTATTCGTCCTGCTGTGAACGCGGGTATCTCTGTATCGCGTGTTGGTGGTTCTGCTCAAACTAAGATCATCAAAAAATTGTCTGGTGGTATCCGTACTGCTTTAGCACAATACCGTGAATTGGCTGCGTTTGCTCAGTTCGCTTCTGATCTTGATGAAGCAACTCGTAAGCAACTTGAGCATGGTCAACGTGTAACTGAGTTAATGAAGCAAAAACAATATGCTCCTTACTCAATTGCTGACCAAGCTGTTTCTGTATATGCATCTAACGAAGGCTATATGGCTGACGTAGAAGTGAAGAAAATCGTAGATTTTGATACTGCGTTAATTTCTTACTTCCGTTCTGAATATGCTGCGTTAATGCAACAGATCGATGAAACTGGTGATTATAACAAAGACATCGAAGCAGCAATCAAATCAGGTATTGAGAGCTTCAAAGCGACTCAAACTTACTAAGTTTACCTTTAGTTAAGTTTGGTTCACGGATCAACCTTCGAAAGCTCGAAAGGGCTTTCGAATACTAGGTTAAGCGTATGGCAAATTTAAAAGAAATTCGCGCCAAAGTAGCTAGTATCAAGAGCACGCAAAAGATTACTCGCGCGATGCAAATGGTAGCTGCTTCAAAAATGCGTCGTGCGCAAGAGCGCATGGCTCAGGGCCGTCCGTATGCCGATAATATGCGCCGTGTAATTGCTCACTTAGTTCAAGCAAACCCTGAATACAAACACCGTTATATGGTTGACCGCCCAGTTAAGCGTGTTGGCTATATCGTAGTGTCTTCAGATCGTGGCTTGGCGGGTGGCTTGAACATTAACTTGTTCAAGAAAGTTGTGCAGCATGTCAAAGCACAACAACAGCAGTCAATTGAAGTTGAATTTGCTTTGATTGGTCAAAAAGCGGTTTCGTTTTTTAAGAATTACGGCGGTAAAGTGCTTGGTGCAACGACCCAACTTGGCGATGCGCCGAGTCTGGAACAGTTAACTGGCTCTGTACAAGTTATGCTTGATGCATTTGATAAAGGCGAATTAGATCGTATCTATCTCGTATCAAATGGTTTCGTCAATGCAATGACTCAACAGCCTAAAGTAGAACAACTTGTTCCTTTAGCACCAGCGCAAGCAGGCGATGATCTCAACCGTACTTATGGTTGGGACTATATCTACGAACCAGAAGCAGAAGAATTGTTAAATGGTTTGTTGGTTCGCTATATCGAGTCTATGGTTTATCAAGGTGTGATTGAAAACGTTGCATGTGAGCAATCTGCTCGTATGGTCGCGATGAAAGCAGCGACGGACAACGCAGGACAATTGATTAAAGACCTACAACTCATTTACAACAAGCTGCGTCAAGCCGCGATTACTCAGGAAATTTCCGAGATCGTTGGCGGTGCCGCTGCCGTTTAACATTATTAAGTTTGAATTGAGGAGACAGCAATGAGTAGCGGTCGTATCATTCAGATCATCGGCGCGGTTATCGACGTCGAGTTTGAGCGCAATAGCGTTCCTAAGATCTATGACGCTCTCCAAGTTGACGGTACTGAAACTACATTAGAAGTTCAGCAACAGCTTGGCGATGGTGTTGTTCGTACCATCGCAATGGGTTCTACAGAAGGTCTTAAACGTGGTCTTAATGTAACCAGTACAAATGCACCGATTTCTGTTCCAGTTGGCCCAGCTACGCTTGGTCGTATTATGGACGTTTTAGGTCGCCCTATTGATGAAGCAGGTCCTGTAGCGACTGAAGCGCGTTTGCCAATTCACCGTCAAGCGCCTTCTTATGCTGAACAAGCAGCTTCTACTGATCTTTTAGAAACAGGTATTAAAGTCATCGACTTACTTTGCCCGTTTGCAAAAGGTGGTAAAGTTGGTTTATTCGGTGGTGCGGGTGTTGGTAAAACCGTTAACATGATGGAGTTGATCAACAACATCGCGAAAGCACACTCAGGTTTATCTGTGTTTGCTGGTGTTGGTGAGCGTACTCGTGAAGGTAACGACTTCTATCACGAAATGAAAGATTCTAACGTTCTTGACAAAGTAGCAATGGTCTACGGTCAAATGAATGAGCCACCAGGTAACCGTTTACGCGTAGCGTTAACTGGTTTGACTATGGCTGAATACTTCCGTGATGAAAAAGACGAAAATGGTAAAGGTCGTGACGTATTATTATTCGTCGACAACATCTACCGTTATACACTTGCGGGTACTGAAGTATCAGCATTGTTAGGTCGTATGCCATCTGCGGTAGGTTACCAACCGACACTTGCAGAAGAAATGGGTGTTCTTCAAGAGCGTATTACGTCTACTAAGTCTGGTTCGATCACATCGATCCAAGCTGTATACGTACCTGCGGATGACTTGACTGACCCATCACCTGCAACAACGTTTGCTCACTTAGATGCAACAGTAGTATTGAGCCGTGACATCGCATCTTCTGGTATTTATCCAGCGATCGATCCACTTGACTCAACTTCACGTCAGTTAGACCCATTGGTTGTTGGTACTGAGCATTATGAAATTGCACGTTCTGTACAGAACGTATTGCAGCGTTATAAAGAGCTTAAAGACATCATCGCAATCTTGGGTATGGATGAGTTAGCAGAAGAAGATAAATTGGTTGTTTACCGTGCGCGTAAAATCCAACGTTTCTTCTCTCAACCATTCCACGTAGCTGAAGTGTTTACTGGTGCTCCTGGTAAATTAGTACCACTTAAAGAAACGATTCGTGGCTTTAAAGGTCTATTAGCTGGTGAATACGATCACATCCCAGAACAAGCGTTCTATATGGTTGGTGGTATTGACGAAGTGATTGCTAAAGCTGAGAAACTCTAATTTAAGGAGATCATCTCATGGCGACTATGCAATGTGATGTCGTAAGTGTTAAAGAGTCTATTTACTCTGGACAAGTTACGATGTTAATCGCAAAAGGTGCGGGTGGTGAGCTAGGTATTTTACCAGGGCATGCACCACTTGTAACCTTACTCCAACCGGGACCGATCCGTGTTCAGTTGGAAAATGGTACAGAAGAAATCGTGTATGTATCAGGCGGTGTGTTAGAAGTTCAACCTCATGTTGTGACTGTGCTTGCAGATACTGCAATCCGTGCTGACAACTTAGATGAAGCTGCAATTATGGAAGCTCGTAAACAAGCTGAACAATTGTTAGCAAATCAAAAGAGTGATTTGGACTCGGCTGCTGCTCTTGCTGCGCTTGCAGAAACTGCGGCTCAGCTTGAAACCATCCGTAAAATCAAGAATCGCGCAATGTAATTGCAGATTTAAGATTGAGAAAGCCACCGAAAGGTGGCTTTTTTATAGCTAAATTTGAGATAAGAAAAATGAAGTATGAAAATTATTATTATATTGATGGACGTGTCGAAATTGAGGGTAACTTATGTTCTGCACGATTATTAAAGCCTTATCGAATGTTACCTTATTGGAGTAACAGGGGATTATCTATTGATTATCGTTATGATGATGATTTAGTAGAAGACATATGCCCAAGATTTGATATTGCTTTATCTCTTGATTTATTTAGAGAGCAATTTCAAAAAGTAAAAGCTAAAAATATTTTTATTAAACAAAATGGGCAGGGATTGGGGGGAATAAGTTTGGTTCATGGTTACTCAGCTGCAAGCACAGGAGAAAACTATTGGCGATCTATTGATATGTATACGATGAGAATAAAACGTAAGAAACCACAAGAAACCACAAGAAACTTGGGTGTTTATTGAGGGAACAACAAGATTAGTGGAAGAAAAAGATATGTATCGTTATCAATATGGGACAGACCATGAATTTAAACAAAAGAAAATACAAGAATTCGGTTGCTTAAAGTTTTTTATTTGGTTCTATGTGCGAGATGCTCGAATTAAGGATATATTTAAGGATAAAGATTGTCGACAAATCTATGAGGATTGGATAAATAAGGTGGATGTTATGTAAAGCCTTATTTACTTGCGCTAAAGTTTACAAGAATATTGATAAAATTCGATTGGGAAATGTATGTTAGCAAGCAATATTCTAAAGTTGCGTTTAGATCGCATTGAACAACAAGGGCATCATTTATCAGTTAAAGATCAACTGAAACTTGTGACATTAGCTCAACCAGAATTAACAGCAGGTTTGTATTCTCAGTTATTTCAGGTTACTTTACCTAAAATATGGCATTTTCAACATCATAATGCTGAAGAAATCACATGTTCATTACGTTTAATTGAACTGATTGATCGCGTTTTTATTCCTAAATATAAGCAACATGCCCATCGGTTTGCATGGTTTGAACAATGCTTGGTATTCCGTTTGCAATATGCTGACCAAAGCTTAAACCAACAAGACTTATATGAAGTCACTTCACATTTAGAGAAATGTAAAGAAAGCCCGCAAAAACTCAGTATCTTGAAACAACTCCATGAGCAATATGATGAAATTGCAATTCAGCTTGCGCTTGCCAAAGCTTATCAAGCATTACAAGATTGGTCGCCCGCCATTGAAATTTATCAGAGAGTAGTTAAACAGCAGGCAACGCAGTTAGAAAATATTGACTATGACTTCATTTATTGTTTATTAAATCGAAATCATTCATCAAATCAACAAAAAAATAGTGATGTGATTGAAGCTTTGCAACGTTTAGCAGCGTTAGACCCGATTCAGCAACAAGCGAAACATACGCAATTTACACAGTGGGCTGTTTCATTGATGTTACCTGAATCTATGCAATTGAACTCAATAGATACAACAATTCACTTTATTAGCTTACAACGTCGTTTAAAACAGGTCGGCTATTCTTTAAATGATTGGTTAATCGCCAATGATTTTATTATTCCTTACTATAAAAATAGCATCGAAAAAGCACCTAAGCTTTTAAATAATCATGAAATTGTTGTGAATTTAGATCGCCATAAATTAGCCAATACTGCTTTAAAGGCTATTTTAACCAATCGGGATTTAAAATTGGTCAGTGGTGTAAATGCTGCGAATTATAGTCTTGGTTTTATTTGGAATTATCTACAGATTAACCCTTTGGTTTTAGATGCTTTGGTGGCAGCATCCCAAGCGAGTCCAGATGCATTTTATAATTTAAAACAAATCCCAGCGCCAGATTATGATCATGATGCAGCGTTACAACATTTGTCATCCTATTTAGCCAAACAACAAGTCGCTTATAACTTAAGTCAACAAGGTCATACGATTGAATTTGCTGAACATTCACACTTATCGGGCTTTGACCTGATTGTGGATGGAACGCCGATGCAGGTGAAGTGTTCGCTAGATGGTGAAGCAGTTGAAAAATTTGCACAGCAGCATCCGCATATTGCCATTATTGTGAATATTGAATTAGCGCATTTGCAAGAAAAGTATCCTTCAATTTTTGCAGATTTAGCACTCAGTCATGAGGCTGTACAACGGACGGCACAATTGAGTTTGAAATATCCAGTTGGCGTAGATGGCTATCTGCCGATTCCTTTGATGAATACGGGTTTTGCAGTGTACCGTAACTTTAATCAAGCACAGGGAAAACAAGTTCGTCCTTATTCACAGCCTAGTTCAACCATGAAGAATGGTTTGGCGGTTGGTGCTGCCATTGGTGGTGTTGTAACTGGCTCAATTGGTGCTTTTGTGGTGGGGAGTCTTGCAGTTTATCGAACTTGGCGAATACAAAAGATAGAGCAACGTAAACCTTTGCAGCAAAAGCAACAGTTGTTGATGCAGCGTAATCAAATTATGGATCTATTGATTGATTTTGCGGAGTGGTTTAATCAGAATTTATTACAATATCGTGTTGATATTTATGCGTACCAATTGCGGCAAATTGAAATGAAGCTTATGGGGCGAATTTCTAAAGCTGTCATTTCAACTACTTTATTTGCTTATAAATTCGAAGCTCACCAACGTGCCTATCAGTTGCATATATGGATGCAGAAACAATTGGCGGATGACAATCCGAAGCAAAAAGTACAAGCAGGTTGGGTTGCACTCGCCCAGTCGAATCAATTTATGTCGGTTGAGTTAAAACAGCGAGTTCGTCATATTAATGCCGAACTCGAAAAATATAAACAGATGACCCGATACGGTGTGCAGCTAGAACATCTATCTCGACAACCCCATAATCATACGATGCAGTCAAATCATACTATTCCAAGTATGATTATGTAGATGTATGATTTAAACGAAATACATTTTATTCAATTAGGCTGCTGAGTTTGCTGAATTGTCGAGTACTAAACTGGCAATTTTGACCATATCCATTTGGATTGTATTAAATTGTTTTTCGATCTTGTTAAAATCCAGTTTGCTGAGATCTGTTTGACCATGTAAAAGAGGCATGGTTAATAACTGTTGATTCGCTGAGAGTAGGCTTTGACGGATTTGATCAACTTCATGGCTTTTTAAATTAAGTGAGAGCAAAGTGTCGTGCAGCCCATGTAATTCTTGCTTTAAATCACCCGCAGCATGTTGTAGTTGATGGGTATTTTTATTTTGAATTGCTTGCTCAAGACTATTTTGTGATTGTTTTAACAGCGCAGCATAATCATCTGTTTCAAGCTGTAACTTTGCGATATCACGAGCGATGTTAAGCATATTGCCACTGCTCAAATCTTGAGGGTCTTGAAGCGTAATGCTTTCAATATCTGTATGGTTTGTAGCAGTAAGTGTGGATTGCTCAAATTCTGTAGTGTGTTCGGAGTACCCATTTTCTTGCAGGGTTTGATTACAGCCAACGAGTGTTAATGCTGTGATCAGTGTCGTTACTGAGAGAATGGCTTTGATAGAAAAGTGTTCCATCATGGCTGAACGGTACCAGATTATGAGAAGACCGTCACTATAATGAGAAATTACGGAGAAAAAAGGGATTGTTGCAATTCATCAACAAACCATTTGAAAAATAAGCAATCATTCCATTGAAATATTTAATCATGGTGCGATTACCTCTCCTGCTTCTATCTTAAGAGAAAATTCTACTTTTAGATCCTTTTATTTTTCGGGGGATTACCTCATCGCCTCTTACTAAACTAATTTACTTTTGCAGATTGGTATAAAAATAAGAGTGATAAATAGAGACCTGAAAATATTAAATAGTAGATTAGAAAATGTGAAATTAATGTCATTCCTCTATTTCGTATAAATAGAAATAGAAGTGATAAGAAAAAGTTTAGATAGCTAAAAAAATTAAATAAGAAAGATGTCATGTCTTTTCCAAGCAGTTTATTTTATTATGATTTAATTAAACTAAATTATTTGCTCGCCATAAAGAAACATAAGGTATAACAGCATTCATCAGTAAATATAGCCCAATATGAGTTTTAATCACTGCACAGAAAAGCAGTGCTAGGCTCATAAATATAGACATCATAATTCCAAGCCAAACAGGAAATTTTTTTACTGCAAAACGCTCATTCGCAATATTAAATGAGATCAAGCTTAAAGTTAAGCCTGTTATGAAGTATAAAACATAAACATATATAGGCAGGTTGTGCATATAAATATAATCAAGCATCTAAGATTTATACTCTTTTAATTGAATTATTTAGGTTTTCGAATGAAATTATAATTATTCTGTATAGAAAAGAATAGATAAACTATTCTTTTCTATACACTTATAAGAGTTATTTAGCTAGTTCAGCTTCAATCGCAGTTACAATACGCTCATCATCTGCGGTGATATCAGGGGCAAAGCGTGCCACAATTTCACCATTCTTATTGACTAAGAATTTTTCAAAATTCCACAAGACTTCAGGTGGGTTGTTTGGTGTTAAACCATAATCAACGAGGTCTTTCCACCAAGGACCTTCCCCAAGACGTTCTGGAATTGCTTGTGTTAGCGTTTGATATAGAGGGTGCTTGTCGTCACCTGCAACAGAGATTTTTGCAAATAAAGGAAAGTGGACGTCATAGTTGAGAGAACAGAATTGTTCGATTTCATCGTTTGTCCCCGGTTCTTGTTCTAAGAAGTTATTCGCAGGGAAGCCTAAAATCTCCAAGCCTTGATCTTTTTTCGCTTGGTATAGTTTTTCTAAACCTTCGTACTGTGGTGTTAAACCACATTTTGAGGCAACGTTAACAATAAGTAAGACCTTACCTTGGTATTGATCAAGATCAAGCTCTTGACCTTTGATGTCTTTAACTGGAATGTGATAAACCGATTGGCTCATGGAATATGTCCTAATTTGTTGTTGTGGCAAGACTTGTTTGTTTTAACTGCTAATTTATCAGAGTGCAATGCTCTTGAGATGAATCCATACAAATTATGAGCAAAAGTGTAGATTACATTTATATCGAGGCATTTTTGAGTTGGATCGGTGTCTGCCCTGTATAGCGTTTGAAGAATTCAATAAAGCTAGAGCTATGGTGATAACCTAAAACGTACGCCAGTTGTTTAATGGTCATCCCTTGACGAATTTGATTGATCGCAAAAATGATTTTGGCGCGATTCCGCCATTCTGATAAAGAAAGTTGGAGTTCTTGTTGGCTGAGCCGAAGTAGATGACGCTCGCTTATGCTAACGTTGTGCAAGATCTGTTGTAAGCTAAGATTAAAGAGTTTTGGATCAGCAAGTTGCGCTAAGATCGGCGCTAAAATTGAGTGGGTACTTTGTGGTAAATAATGTGAATAAGCAGGCGCTTGTTTGAGTTGATCAAATAGAACTTGTCGTAAATGTTCAAGATATTCAGGTGAAGCATTCTGTTTTTGTTGCGCTAAGATTTGAACGACCAAAGCACGAAAAAATGGCTCAATATTGAAGCAGCGGCATGTATCCCCTAAGAAGTCTCCGTATCGAGGATGTAAGCGAATACAAATATAATGAATTTCATGTGCGACTGGGAGCGATTGGTGTTCAGTCCGTGGAGGTAACCAAAGTCCATAACTGGGTGGTGATAGATAATATTTTCCTTCAATATCAAATTCTAAAGTGCCATTGAGACTGAAGTTAAAATCCCCCCAAAGTGAAGAATGAGGGCTGACAATATCATCTTTTTGGTAGAGAAACTCATGTACTTCTATGCCATTTAAAAGAGGGAATTGCTCAATATCATCAAGTTTCATTTAGGGATCTCATTGAGTTTTCAAAACTGATTTGAGGAGTATTCAAGCCTTTTACTAAAGTGAAAAGATGGATACAGACGAAGGTAATAAAGCTGATTACAGCATAAATTAAGATATTTTTATTGAAATGATCAAGCGTATAAGTCTCAAGTTGTAAATTTGGATCTGCTTTTAGATTTGATGTCGACATAGCGGTATAAATGTCTGAAATACAGTATTTCAATTATTTTAGACATCTTCCACAATACACGCATTGCTGAGATATTGTGAGAAAGATAATGGGTCAGTTAAGCAAGTATCAAAAATGGGCATTTGTATTGCCTCTGATTGCGGTATTAATCTGGTCGCTGAATATTGCGGTCACTCGTTATGTTGCAGATTATATTTCTCCAGTCAGTATTAGTTTTTATCGCTGGTTTGTTGCATTTATACTTTTGACGCCTTTTATGTTGCCAAAAGTTTGGAAGCAACGTGATTTAATTCGCCCCTTAATCGGTAAATTGGCGGTATTGAGTGCTTTTGGGATGGTGTTGTATCAGGGGCTATCTTATACCGCAGCGCATTATACAACTGCGACGAATATGGGACTCGTCAATGCCTTTGTGCCTATTTTCACTATCTTTATTTCTTACCTGATTTTAAAAGATACGCCGAATCGATTTGCAATCTTTGGTAGCCTCTTGTCATTCGTGGGCTTACTTTATGTGATGAGCCAAGGACATTTCTCAAGCCTATTTGAGCAGGGTGGGCATTGGGGAGATATGGTGATGGTGATTGCGGTTGGATTCTATACTTTTTATGGTGTATTTCTCAAAAAATGGCAATTACAACTGCCACTTATGACAAGTTTATATATACAAATCGTCTTTGCGTTGTTATATCACTTGCCATTCCTTCTTTGGTTAGGTTTAGATTCGATCAATTCTGAAAACGTGGCAAGTGTATTGTATGCTGGTATTTTTCCATCATTGATCGCACCTTTATTATGGATGATTGCCGTACAGGCAATTGGTCCAAACCGCACCAGTATTTTTATGAACTTGATGCCGGTATTTACTGCGATTATTGCAACTTTTTGGTTATCTGAACATTGGACAATCTATCATACGATAGGTGGGGTGACGATTTTGGTCGGTATTATTCTGGCACAAAAGAAAACGACGAAAACGGCTGTGGAGCTGATTGAAACCTCTTCATAAATATGAAATGATGATGTGGCTTTGCGTGAAATAGCGACAAATATATCAAAATATTTATTTAATGTTTATTCCTTCTATATGATTTGAAAATATATTCTCTGTATTTTGGATATTAATGATAAAAAAAAGCTGAATAAAAATATAAATATAATTTTATTGAAATTTTAAAACTGACAAAAATGGTACGCTTTTCACATTTTTTGTTAGAGAAATAATATATTTGTATAAATCAAATGATTGATACATAATAGCTTTCATAGCAAGTCGATGTATTGCTTACCAAATTCACGAACCCTCTGGATGTGATTATACACATCCTTTTTATGCTCAGTTATCCCTATATAACTGAGCTTTTTTTTGTCCGCTATTCACCTAATTAGGCGCGAATGATTTCACCCGTTAATGCATTTAGAATTCGACTTGGTTCCTGACTAAGCCCTAAATCGCCTTCTAAATAATGTAATGATGAACCGAAGTAGCTTTGAGCCGCTTGTAGGTTGTGCGCTGGGTTTAAACCCGCAGGATTGGCACTGGTTGAAACAATAAAGCCACCAAAAGCATCGCATAGATCAACACATAAAGGATGTGTGGTAACGCGTACAGCAACTAAAGGATGCTGACCTTTAATCCATGTTGGGATGTGTTGATCTGCGGGAAGTAACCATGTCGTTGCACGTTCAGTTGGTTCACGATCTGACCAACTTGCAATCACTTGCTTGCGTATTTCTGGCGTTAGTGTCTGTAGCAAATGTTCAACGTGTTCTAACTGTCCAGCTAATAAAATGACGCCTTTTTCAATTGGGCGCTGTTTAAGCTCAAGAATCTCTTGAAAAGCATGCTGATTCAAGGGGTCACAACCTAAGCCCCAAACAGCTTCTGTCGGATAAGCAAGAACCTGCCCTTGTTTTAAAAGTTGAGCTGCTTCAGCAATAGAGGACGTAATCATGAGGCATAGAGCAAATGAGAAGGGAGATGTGACTAGTTTAAAGCATTGGGCGACAACGTAAATAGCATCCTGCTTGTTGCATGCAAAGACCGAGTAATTCAAGCTCCATTAACTGTGCTGTGAGTTCGGAAATGGAAGTCTGATAACGTTGGGCGAGCTGATCTAAGTCTTGACCGACCCAATCTAACAGTTGATATAACGCAATTAAATGCGTTGGAATACAGGCAGGGACAGCCAACGCCTCTTCAGGTTGTTTTTGTGCTTGCCACTGTGTAGGTAAAGCCAAGTCTTCAATGACTTGTTCAGGATGATCGACCAAGGTTGCACCTTCACGAATTAACTGGTGACAGCCTTGATGATGCTCACTATAAATGTGCCCTGGAATAGCAAATACCATTTTTCCTTGATTTGCTGCCTCATTTGCGGTTATGAGTGAGCCACTCTTTAATGCCGCTTCTACAACCACAACGCCAAGGCTTAAACCACTGACAATACGATTACGACGTGGAAAATGCTGTTGCAAAGGCATTGTCGTCGGGAGAAACTCGGTGACAATAGCACCTGATTGAGTAATCTGTTGTGCAAGTTTGATGTTCTGCGAAGGATAAACTGTATCTAAACCTGTTCCTGTCACAGCGATTGTTCGATGATGGGCTAAGCCGCCACGATGGGCTGCTTCATCAATTCCATGCGCTAAACCACTGCTGATGTAAAATCCTTTTTCACTTAAATAATAAGCAAAATCATAGGCAACCTGTCTCCCGTGAGGACTCGGTTTACGACTGCCAACCATGGCAATTTGAGGTTGTAATAATGCTTGAGCCTGACCTTGCCCAAATAAAATTGGAGGGTGATCTGGATAGGGTAAGAGCTGAGTAGGGTAGCCGATATCTTCGGGCGTTAAAATAAAATCGCTATGCTGACAAATCAAGTGAATCAGTTGTTCAAATTTTTGTTGTCCTTGAGCGGTTTGAAATTCTTGTAAACGTTTTAAATGATTGGCATGTAAGCCAAGCTGTGACCATTCTGCCAAATGATGCTTTTGGGTTGCTTGTTCGCAGCTGCCAAAGTGTTGTTGAATTTTTTGAAAACTAGAAAATGAGTGTTGAACCAAGTACCACACCAACACAGTATGATAATGATGGCGCGATAGCTGATTCAACATTTCTAATTAGAGCTTAGTTATCAAGACGAGGTGGCTTGATATTCGAACCAAGTTTAATTGGTAACTCGCTCTCTAACACATAAGCGTAGCTGATACGGTCAAAACTCTTGAAGATCATGATGCTACCAACATATTGCCCTGGTAATTTCACATTTTCTTTGGTTTTTGGATCACGTACGGTTTCGCCATCTTGGTAAGCACTAAAGACTTGTCCGATTTCAATCCCATCCGTTGTACCACGATCAATGGTGACAACACCATTTTTTGCTGCTGTACCTAAAGATCCCATCGCACGGATGATTTTACCACCATCTTTCACCTGATTTGGTTCAGTTGGGTAGAATAAAGTAGGTAACATCGCGTCTTGTTCAAGCATAACACGGTCGCCACGACGCACTTCACCCGTATAGCTATCAGTTAACTCAAAGGTGGTAATATCATTTTCATTGGTAATTGCGACACCAGCAGCAACTTGAGTCAGTTCAATACCAAGAGTTTGTTTTTTACCTTTTTCATCTAGCGCGATATATGGTTCGCCTTCACGGAATACACCGTAACGTTGACCATTCTCAATACCTTGACCACGAACATAAATGTTCTGACCTTTACCAGCCAACACACGATTATCTGCTGTACCCAATACATATGGGGTATTTGCAATCGCATTCGCTGGAAGAACAGAGGTACGTTCTAACCATTGTTGAATATGTGCCAGTGGAATTACAGGAACACTATTATTGAGCGCCTCAATACGAACTTTTGGACGTAAAGTAGATCCACTGCCAGAGTAACGGCGAATGATACCGTCACAACCATCGCCTTCATCTTTACCAACGAGTGGTTTACCGTTCAAACTACAAAGTAGCAAGCGATCACCTGGATAAATCCAATGTGGATTTTTCACATGTTTATTGCTTGCCCAGATTTCAGGCCAGCGCCAAGGCTTGCTTAAAAATTTGCCTGAAATATCCCAAAGCGTATCGCCTTTTTTCACCACATAGACATGTGGCGCACCTGTTTTTACAGATGGTGGCGTTGCATTAGGGCTTGCCGCATGAGTAAGGTTTATGCTCATGCCTAATCCTGCACAAATTGCAGCAGCAATCAGTTGTTTTTTTAACCCCAAGGCATGAAATGATGGTATGCCGTTTAAAACCTTTTTCATTATCATAATTCCTAAAAATTATGTGTGTAGTTGCGTTATAATAACGACTTTACACACAATTTTTTGATCAAGCATTCCCTTCAGTTGGTTTTCTGATCAATGGCATAAATGAGGAACGGTATGGCCTTATTACCTATTTTAAGTTTTCCTGATCCCCGTCTTCGTACCATTGCTAAGCCAGTCGAAGAAGTCACTGATGATATTCGTCAGCTTGCAGCAGATATGTTTGAAACCATGTACGAGGCACCGGGTATAGGTTTAGCGGCAACTCAGGTTGATCATCATATTCAGCTTATTGTTATGGACATCTCTGAAGAGAAAAACCAACCGATGGTGTTCATTAACCCCAAAGTCACTCCACTGACCGTAGAGACACAGCCATATGAAGAAGGCTGTCTCTCTGTGCCTCAAATATACGATAAAGTTGCGCGTCCGTCACGTGTAAAAATCGAGGCAATTAACCTTGAAGGTCAAGCATTTGAATTAGAAGCTGACGAACTTCTCGCAGTTTGTATCCAACATGAAATGGATCACTTAAATGGAAAGCTGTTTGTGGACTATTTATCGCCATTAAAACGTCAGCGTGCGCGTGAGAAAGTTGAGAAAGTTGTGCGTCAACGTGACAAAGAAAAAGTTGCGGTCAAACGTTAAGAAATTATATTAGGTCTGTTTAAATGCCTTTATTGTTTCGTGGTGGTTTAATGCTTGCATTCATCGCAGTCTGTTTACAGATTGCGGTGTTCTTGCAGCCGTTGCTACCAAAGCAATATCAAATTTCACCCGTCTGTGAAACCATTACGCAAGCCTTATTGTTACCGAAATTAAAAGCCGTGCAAGTTCATGCACAGCATCACATGCATCATCATGCCCATCAGCTTGAGCAAGCTCAAGTCTCGATGCCGCAACATGATCACCATGATCCAAATCACCAATGTCAGTATTGTACGGTTTATGCCAACTTGGTTTTACCGCCTGAATTGGGTGTGAACGAAGTCTTGGTTCGTATACAAGTCCGTTTAGTTGCTTATCAACAGGCATTTAAGCATGTTTATTTTGCACTGCAACGGCTGTTTTTATTGCCTCAAGGGCGAGCCCCGCCACTCTTTGTATAAATTAAAACGTCAATTTCATTAGGGTTTTCAAAACTCTAGCCTAGTTTTACTTATGTTTTAAGAGAGACCAATCATGGCTCAACCTAAATTTTTATTACAACCCCTCACGGTTGCGATTCTTGCTGCTTCAAATACCACACTCTTGTGGGCAAATACGAACATTCAGTCGGAACAACACACACCTGTTGTGCTAGCACCAATTGTTGTTACGGCGCAACAACCAAATGATGCAAATGGTTTGATTGTACATAGTGATCCTAAACAACCGATTCAGCCTGTTCCTGCAACAGATGGCGCGGACTATTTACAAAGCATTATGGGATTTAATGCGATTAAAAATGGGGGAACCAATGGCGATGTCACATTTCGCGGCATGTTTGGTTCGCGGATTAAAATTCTGACCGATGGCACAGAAAATCTAGGTGCATGTCCAGCACGGATGGATGCACCGACATCTTATATTCAGCCTGAAAGCTTTGACAAAATTACGGTGATTAAAGGGCCTCAAACTGTTCAATATGCCAATACAGGCTCAGCAGCAACGGTCATTTTTGAACGTGAACCTGAAAAACTCTCTCAAGAAAAGCCTTATCGTGGGCAAGCCAGTGTGGTTGTTGGGTCTTATGGACGTTTGGATCATAATATTGAAGCAGCAATTGGCGATGAACATAAATATGCACGTTTGAATGCAAATCGTTCTATTGCTGATGATTATAAGGATGGTAATGAACAATCCATTCACTCGAATTGGGAGCGTTGGAATGCTGATCTCGCTCTAGGTTGGAAGCCAACAGATGATTCTTGGTTAGAATTGCGTGCAGGTAAAGGTGATGGTGAAGCTGCCTACGCTGGACGTACCATGGATGGTTCGCAATTTAAACGTGAAAGCCTTGCTCTACATGCTGAACAGAAAAATATTACAGAGGTGATCCAAAAAGTTGAAGCCCAAGTGGACTACAGCTATAACGATCATGTGATGGATAATTTTAGTTTACGTACACCACCAATGACGACGATGAAAATGCACGGCATGGACATGACTGTGCCTGACAAAATGTCGATGCGTGTTGATCGCCGTACCTTAAACACACGTTTAGCGGTAACGACAGATTGGGATAAGTTTAGCGTCATTTCAGGTGTTGATACGCAACAAAATAAACATGGCGGTGATATGGTCATGTATGCCATGCCATCAATGAGTTCACCTTATGCTGAGGATTTGAAGTTCCGGTCTTATGGCGCATTTAGTGAGTGGACTTATGCATTTAGTCCAGATCAGAAATTAGTTGCAGGTGCGCGTGTTGATCAAGTGAAGATTGATAATCTTGAAGATGGAAGCAATCGTAAAGAGACAGTACCAAGTGGTTTTATCCGTATCGAGAAGACTTTACCTGAACATGGTTTAAAAACTTATGCAGGCGTAGGTTATGTAGAAAGAACTCCTGATTTCTGGGAGTTGTATAGCACGTCGACAGATCGTGGTGTGGGTACAATGGATATGATGGGAATGACAACCTATCGTATGGTTGATAATTTAAACAACCTCAAAAATGAACGTACGGCACAATTCGATTTCGGTTTCCAAGCTGAACATGGTGCTTGGAATGGATGGGCTTCTGCTTATGCGGGCTTAATCAAAGATTTTATTTTGTTGGAATATAATACGCCAACCAAGAGACGGCCATTAGCACGTAATGTTGATGCAACGATTGTAGGTGCTGAAGCTGGTTTAGGTTATCAATTGACTGATCATTTCCAAACGGATATTTCAGCAATGTATGCATGGGGAAAAAATACCTCTGATGGTCGAGCTTTACCACAAATTGCACCTTTGGAAGGACGACTTAATCTACGTTATGTCGATGAAAAATATAGCCTAGGATTATTGTGGCGCGCAGTTGCAAAACAAAATCGTATTAGTTTGAATGAAGGTAATGTGGTCGGCTATGACATGAATGAAAGTAAAGCATTCAATACGTTAGCTGTGAATGGAACTTATAAGTTGACAGACGCCGTTGATGTGTCGGTTGGTGTCGATAATGTTCTGAATAAAGCCTATACCGAACATTTAAATAAAGCGGGTGCTTCGATGTTTGGTTATGCCGCAAGTGAGCAGTTTAATAATATTGGGCGTAATTACTGGATGCGGATGAGCATGAAGTTCTAGTAGACAATAAAAACAAGGTGGTAAGTTCCACCTTGTTTTTTATAAAATTAAGCCAAGCAGTCTTGTTTCGGCATTAAGCTATCGCAGTACAAAGGGTTGAGCGCACATTGCAAATCATCAATTTGTTCTTGGGTCACATAGCCTTTTGACTTGAGATACTCAGCAACACGGTCATCACGTAAACTTAAAAAAGCAGCGTCATAAACGCCTAAATCGACAAACAAAGCCGCAGTTTCCAGACTATTAAAATGATCTAAGAACACATCGTTTTCATGCATTAGGAAAATATGATCGAGCATTCCATTTACATCGACTCTTAAACGTTGGGCAAGTTGAGCAGGGCGTGTTTTGATAAAGAGTAAATCTGAAAGTTCGTCAAATTGTGTTTTATCCAGTTGACTTTCTCCACCCTTCACATGACCGAGCCATGCTTTGAATACCAATACTGCACCACCACGAAGTAGCATGCTCCACATATGATGACGTGTCTCATGATCAAGATGTGCCGATTCTGCTTCAAGTACATCTAAGAATTTTTGTTCTTGTTGTGCTAATTTTTCAAATAAACCTAAACCTTGTGGTTGATAAGCTGTTGGTGTGAAAACATCAAAATTAAGCTCATGGAAAACATTGAGTGCCAAAGGAACAGCAGCTTGATAAATGGTATTTAAAGCATTTAGGTGCGTATCATCTAAGTTGCTTTGTACAAAAATATTTTGCCAGTTGAGTTGTGGTAATAGAGCATTAGCGCTGTATTGACGGAAAAATTGTTGTGAAGTATCAGAGCTAAGAGAGCTACTATTCATGATCAATGTCCTTTTATATGGTTTAGTGTTAGAAACCTAAAAAGGAAGATGAATAGGTTTCTATTGATGTAATCAATTTATGCGTGATTCAGAAAACAAGTAGAATACGACTAAAGTTGTAGATGTGATTTTCATGGTGAAATTTAGCAATAAAAACAATACCTTAATTAATTGTAAGTAAGTGTACGAACGTTCACTAATGTAAGTGAACGTTTTTGCCATAGTCAAAAAAATATTTGAGCACTTTGGTCAATTTATTTCTAATTAACATCTAGTTTTGTGATGATTTTTGCCTATGCTTAAAAATATTTTGCAAATTTATAAAAAATATCATCTTTACACGGATATATTCAAAGCAAGTAAAATCAGCTGATCATTTTTTCTTATGAATATCTTTAAACTTTAACATATCGATCAGTTGCTCTTCTTTCTGTGGTGTGAATCCACATGTTTTTGTCCATTCTTTGGGATTTTCATAAGTGCCAAATAACATATCCCACCAAGTAATATCACCATAGTTATTTTTATGCCGATTATATTGATGATGGATGCGGTGCATTTCTGGGCGCTGAAAAATGAACCCAACCCAACGTGGTGTTTTAATATTGGTATGATAAAAAAACTCACCGATCGCCGTCAGAAAAGTATAAATTGCACCTGCTTCTAAAGATAAACCTAAAAAAGTATAGACTAATAAACTACCAATAATGGAGTTGACGATCATTTCGAGAGGGTGTTTATAAAAGGAAGTAATCACTTCTAAACGCTGTGGACTGTGGTGAATTTGATGAAACATTCGCCAAAGAAAATCACTCTCATGTCGCCAACGATGCCACCAATAGAACAGAAACGTTGCGATAAAGTAAGCAATAAATCCACCCAGAGTATTTGAAACATAATCTGATAATTGGAAAATTGACCATGCAGAGAACCAATGTTCCCAAGTCACCCCAGCAAGAAGTACAACGCCAAGTTGAGCGATATTAATCAAGACAACCCTGACCCACCAAGTACGAACTTTAGGTAAAACCCAGCCAGTTTTTAAACGTTCAATAAGAAAACAGAAAATAAAAATGATAAAAATAGTGACCAACATTTGAATATTTTTTGATTATGGAGATGACTTCATTTAAAGCAGAATAAGTGCATAACACAATAGACCAAATGGGCTATTTCCTCACAATACTAATCATTTATTTGTACACTGGAATACGATTCTATTTTTGCTAAAACCTCTGATCTTGTGGCTACATTGAGTTTTCTGAAAAGCTGTACGGTCTGATGCTTAATCGTGGATGGACTCTTTTGTAGTAATTGTGCGATTTCTTTATTGGATTTTCCTTGTTTAATAAAATCAACCAATTGCCATTCTCTAGGTGTTAGTTTTTGGATGCTGTTATATGTTGAGTGATATTGCCATTTCAGCCCTTTGGCTAAAATAAGGTGTAAATAAGGCATATATATTTTCAGTAAAAAATTTGCTTTTTCTTCGTCAATGCGGCATTGCCTGAAACTAAAATAACTTGAAAATTTCCCAGATAAATCCCGTTGCCCATGTATTAACATGGGACATAAATCAAAGTGTTGAATTTCGAATTTTTCGTTATCTGATAAAATATGATCAAAATTATTTTGATGAATAAATAGAGGTTGTTGATGCTCTAACCAGTAAGCTAGAAGTGAACGCTTTTCTACAGAAGTTACTGTTTCGATTTGTTTTAGAAATGCCTCGGGATAGTTGGTTGATATTATTTTTCCAATTTTGATTCGGGTAAATTCGATTTCTCCTACGCCTGCAATCAAGCTTTCATAACCAAAAATTGGTTTTAGATAATTTTCAAATAATTCATTGATCTGATCTGCTCCAAAATTCTCAGTTGTATATGCACTTATTAGGGCAAATAGGCAATCTTGCTCGATAGGTTGTAATTGCATAAATATCCTAAGTTCTAGA
Source organism: Acinetobacter sp. ANC 4805 (assembly GCF_022549495.1). GTDB lineage: Bacteria > Pseudomonadota > Gammaproteobacteria > Pseudomonadales > Moraxellaceae > Acinetobacter. The sequence continues at coordinate 10,505 of NZ_JAKZGD010000010.1, read as the reverse complement.
TTGTTTAGCTCAGCTCAATGTTAAGACATCGGCATAATTTTTAAACCAGAAAGCCATGCACGTAAACCCGCAGGTTTGAGTGGTTTTTTTAGCAGCACAATATTTTGTTGTTTCAAGTATTGAGGTAATTCAGGATCAGAATCGGCTGTAATCAGCGCAACTGGAGTATGTGCTGGTCGATATTGTTCAATAAAATCCAAGCCGCGTTGATCATGATTTAAATGCTGATCAATCAACCAAACTTGAATATCTTCTTGTTCAATCAATTTAAGCGCTTCTGCTGGTTCGGTTGCTGTGAAAATCTGATAGCCCCATTTACTGAGTAAGGTTCGCATGCCTTCGAGAATGGTTTCATCATTGTCTAAACACAGCACTTTATAGGCAGTATGCTGAAGTGCTGTAATTTGCGGCAGAGATGTTTGAACTTTGGGTGCATCAACCAAAGGCACTTCAATCATAAAACAAGAACCTTTACCTAACTCTGAATACACATGCACAGGGAAATCGAGCAGGCTCGTCATACGTTGCACAATTGCGAGACCAAGCCCAAGACCTTGTTCACCCCAAGGAGATGTATGCCCACAACGCTCAAATTCTTGGAATAATTTGACCCGTTGTTGTTCATGAATGCCAGGTCCTGTATCCCAGACACCAATCCGAATATGTTTGGGGCGTTGTGCAGAACGTAAGACACCAACGATCACACGACCTTGTGCGGTATAACGTAATGCATTGCTCACAAAGTTTTGAATGATCCGTCGCATCCATTGTGGGTCGGTATCAATCCAAAATTGGGTATCATGTACAGTGAATTGAATATTACGTTGCGCAGCAATTGATTTAAATTGCAATTCAAGATCATTTAATAGGTCATGTAATGAATAGGCTTGGCGTTTTGGTTGGATCGTTCCACCTTCTAAACGAGCAATATCCAACAGCGCGGAGAGCATACTTTCTGCACCATAGAGTGCGCGATCTAGTTGCTGTAACGTTTGCTGGTCTTCATTGGAATGTACGCTTTGTTCTAATGCAGTACTAAATAAACGAGCAGCGTGCATAGGTTGGAGTAAATCGTGACTGGCTGCTGCCAAAAAGCGACTTTTAGATTGATTGGCTTTGTCTGCTTGTTCACGTGCAAGCTGTTGTTCAGTCAGCGCATTTGCGAGCTGTTGCGTTCGATCACTGACTCTTTCTTCAAGAATGGCTTCATTTTCACGGAACGCCGTAATATCTGCAAAGGTCGTGACAAAGCCACCACCTTCGATTGGATTACCGCGCATTTGGATGACGAGTCCATCTTTACGAATACGTTCAAACTCATGGGCGCTACCGACTTTCATCCAATGGATTCGTTTACGGACATGTTCTTCAACAGAGCCTGGTCCACATTCACCACGTTCTGCGTTATATCGAATCAAATCTGCAATTGGGCAACCGACATAAACAAGATCTTTTGGATAATCAAATAGTTTGAGATATTGATTATTCCATGCGACCAAACACATATTTTTATCAACGACACTAACGCCTTGTGTCATGTGGTCGATCATGGTCATCAGGAGATTTTGGTTAAAGCGTTGCCATTGTGAAGCTTGATCGAGAATGTTAGCAACCTGCCCAAGCGCTAAACCATTATTAATCATGGCAGTGGTAAGTAGGGTACGCGCTGAGGCAGCACCAATGATGCCTGCCAAGTATTGTTCAGTGAAGCGCCACCACATGCCATTTGCAACATGATTTTCGTTTAGCATCACATGATTTTGTTCACAAAATTGTTGGAATGCTTGAGTCGTTGGTCGATCACCAGTAATGCGTTTAGCCAAAGCCAATAAATCCCCAACTTTGAGGCGTGCTGCATTTTGCGGTAAATCAGTGAGATCAATGGTGGTTTGTGTAGAGGGTAATGGTTTGCTTTCATAATAAAAAAAGCTTTCGGCTTGAATTTGTTCCGCAACACTCGGGCGATAAAGACGAGAGCCCCAAATATAGCAAATAATATTGAGTCCTAAAGACCACATCACCCCATGCGTCAATGGAGCAAAGGACTCAAAACCGAGTAAAGCTTCAGGGCGCAAGCTATTGATATCAAATGGCCCGAATAACAATAAATGTTGTGCAAAGGTTTGATATTGCTCAGGCAGGCTACGTAACATGGTTGGAAAGAGCAGTGTATAACTCCACATCACGAAACCAATAATTAGACCTGCATAGACACCCTGACGGCTTGCACCACGCCAATATAAACCGCCGATCAGTGCAGGTGAAAATTGGGCAACGGCGCTAAAAGCCAATAAGCCAAACACTGAAAGCTGGTTAATATCGTTAAAAAAATGAAAAAATAGAAAACCAAGTAACATCACACTGACAATGCTGATCCGACGAGTGAGTTTGAGTACTTTTGGTAATTGCTGATCGTGTCGAGAGATAATCTTAAAGTGCCACAGAGCGGGCATAATTAAGTCATTACTGAGCATGATCGAGAGTGCGACAGAGGCGACTAATAACATGCCTGTTGATGCAGAAAAGCCACCTAAAAATGCCAGTAATGCTAGCCAATCTTGTTGATAGCTGAGTGGTAAGGCCAATACAGCAATATCAGGTGTACCTAGTGATTCAGGTAAGGAATGTAATGCCCAACTGGCAATTGGAATAATCGCCATAATGGTCAAAATCAAATACGCCGCAAACCAGCGTCTTGCGCCACGAATATGTTTTTCATCACGTAATTCGACCACAGCAACATGGAATTGCCGAGGTAAACAGATCATTGCCAGTGCAGCTAAAAGTGTTTGAACCCAGAAGGTTTCAGGTACACCAAGTTGTTGTAAGTCATGAAAATGTTGCGTGACATCATTACTGACCTGTTTGATATTTTCAGGAGACTGGAATAAGAAAAAAACAGCGACACTGAGTAAAGCAAACAGTTTGACAAAAGATTCAAATGCGACTGCTAGCATCAAACCGCCATGTTGTTCGGTATGTGCAATATGCCGGGTACCAAAAATCATGGCTAAAATTGCCAGTACCGCCGTGAGCAACAACACGCTATTGGTGGTGGTATGGACGTGTGCATTTTGTTCAAGAATGACTGAAGCACTGAGTGCGATCGCACGTAATTGCAGCGCGAGATAGGGCACAATTGCAATCACGGCAAGAATGGTGACTAGTGCAGCTAAACTGCCACTTTTGCCATAGCGAGCAGCAACAAAATCGGCAATTGACGAAATCGCATGGTGCTGTCGAATCCGACCCAAACGTTTCCAAATATCGTAACCAAACCAGATAAACAGCAACGGACCTAGATAGATCGGGAGGAAAATAATCCCTTCACGGACGGCTGCACCCGTTGCGCCATAAAATGTCCAAGATGAGCAATATACGCCTAAAGTTAGGCTGAACATTAACATACGACCACGTGTGCTTAAGCGGCTGGCGTGTTTTTCTCCAAAAAAAGCACAACCGAATAACAGCACGATATACAGGGCAAGTACCCCAATAATAAGCCAATTGTTCATATTGCTCACGTGATCAAACTCCATTTTCTATCATACCCGAAGCATAAGAAGGGCAATGAGCAGAGATTTGTATTTAGAGACCAAAGTCTAAGTTACGAGTCAAGCATAATCTTGTTAATTTAAATAATGAAAAATCCCTAGTACAAAAGGGGTCCACGGTTGGACACAAAAATAAGGAGTTAATGATGGATGACTCACAGGTAGATCGCATTCTACACAATCCAAAGTTTCAAGAAATGGTCAGCAAAAAACGTACATTAAGTTGGACATTAACAGCAATCATGTTGTTTATCTATGTCGGATTTATGCTTTTAGTTGGCTATAACAAAGAGTTCCTAGCAAGTTCGTTTAGTGGTGGTGTAACCACATGGGGCATGCCCCTTGGTTTAGGCATTATCGTGTTGTCATTTTTATTATGTGGCGTGTATTCATATATTGCCAATAATACACTTGATCAGCTCAATGAAGAAGCGCTCAAGGAAGTTGAGGCAATCACACATGAAAAAGGGATGCACTGAGATGAAAGGGACATCATTCAAGGCGAAGCTGTTCGCATTTGCAAGTCTGTGTTGTTCTCATGCTGCGTTTGCAGGCCCTGATTTAGGTGCAGCAGAGCAACAAGCAACCAACTGGCATGCAATCATCATGTTTACCATTTTTGTTGGTTTCACTTTGTTTATTACCAAGTGGGCAGCAAAACAAACCACAAGCACTGCAGATTTCTATACCGCAGGTGGTGGTATTAGTGGTTTCCAAAATGGTTTAGCGATTGCAGGTGACTATATGTCAGCCGCATCGTTCTTAGGTATTTCCGCACTTGTGTTTAGTTCAGGCTTTGATGGTTTGCTCTATTCACTTGGGTTTATGGTTGGTTGGCCAATCGTACTTTTCCTTGTTGCTGAGCGTTTACGTAACTTGGGTAAATACAATCTTTCGGATGTAGTTTCATTCCGTTTGGAAGAAAAGCCAGTTCGTACCCTAGCTGCATTAAGTTCTTTGGTTGTTGTTGCGTTCTATCTCATTGCTCAGATGGTGGGTGCAGGTCAGTTAATCAAATTACTTTTTGGTCTGAACTATAATATTGCAGTTGTAATCGTCGGTTTATTGATGATGGCATACGTAATTTTTGGTGGTATGTTGGCAACAACATGGGTGCAAATCATTAAAGCGGTGATGTTGCTCAGTGGCGCAACTTTCATGGCATTTATGGTGATGAAAGAGGTTGGTTTTAGCTTCACCAATATGTTTAATCAAGCAATTGGTATGTATAGCCAATCTCACAGCATTAGCTGGGATGAAGCTGCAAAAATCATGGGGCCTGGTAAATTGGCTGCAAACCCAATTGATGCATTGTCACTTGGTTTAGCATTGATGTTTGGTACTGCGGGCTTACCACATATCTTAATGCGCTTCTTTACGGTTAAAGATGCAAAAGAAGCACGTAAATCAGTTGTTGTTGCAACAGGCTTTATTGGTTACTTCTATCTATTAACCTTCATCATTGGTTTCGGTGCGATCCTATACGTTTCAAACAACCCTCAATTCCTTGATGTTGCGAAAGCAGCGGTAACAGGTAAATTAGAGTTGGTTGGTGGTAACAACATGGCTGCGGTTCACCTTAGTGATGCAGTTGGTGGTGACTTGTTCATGGGCTTCATCTCAGCGGTTGCATTCGCAACGATTCTCGCTGTAGTTGCGGGCTTAACACTTTCAGGTGCATCTGCGATTTCACATGACTTATATGCAAACGTATTCAAAAAAGGTCAAACAACGCCTCAATCTGAATTACGTATGTCAAAAATTGCGACTTTAGGTTTAGCAATCTTTGCCATGATTCTTGGTATCTTGTTTGAAAAACAAAACGTTGCGTTCATGGTTGGTTTAGCATTCTCTGTTGCATGTTGTGCAAACTTCCCAGTACTTGTATTGTCTATGTTCTGGAAAGGTTTAACGACACGCGGTGCGGTGATCGGTGGTGTTGTTGGTCTAGTGACTGCTGTGACTCTAATCATTCTGTCTAAAGCGGTTTGGGTTGATACCTTGAAACTTTCAGATACTCCAGTGAATCCATTTAATGGGCCTGCAATTTTTGCGATGCCATTATCTTTCCTTTGCTGCTGGTTCTTCTCAGTAACAGATAAAAGTGCACGTGCAGAGAAAGAGCGTAAAGCGTTCGATGCTCAGTTTGTTCGTTCACAAACAGGTATTGGTATCTCTGGTGCATCTGATCACTAAGTAGATCGAATCCTAAAATTAAAGCCCTCAACTTTGAGGGCTTTTTGTATTATTGATGCATGCTGGCGAGTTGTTGCGCTTGATTACGATAGAGTGATAAACCGATTCGTTGCAAATGCCGCCCTTTTTCTTCAAGCAGCTGATTTAATTTTGGAATATGTTTCGCACCTGTATAAAGTGCTAGATTTCGACCAATTAAATAATAAGCAAACCATGAGGCTGACTGAGGTGCTAAACCCAATTTCAGCATTTTCTTACGGCCAATAAAGAATTGGGTAATTTCGAGGTGTTGTTTATAGGCTAGTTTTTGCTGAAAAGAGCGTAGGTAACGATATTTACGTTCAAAGGGTTCTTTGGAAAGGCTAGCGCCAAGAGAAACACTGCTCTCATCAGATTGAGGATGTGCAAATTGCATCCAGTACATTAGTTTCCAGCCGTCAGCTTCATTATCCACTAACCATTTTTCTTCAACGCCCATTAACCAACCTGCATATTTCCAAAAATGTAAAAAGCTGTCGATTTCCTGCGCGTTTGGGAAAATTCCCAAAGCCCGTATACCAATCAGTACCACGCCACTAAAAGCAATATTGGTCATCGCCTGATCATATTGATTGATGGGTAGCCCCCACGTTTCGGTATCCCATTTTTCAGATTTCTGTAATTGATGGCGTACCAGTGAGTGGATAAAACGCACAAAGATCGTGGAGGTAAAGCCTTTGCTAAAACGTTCAAATCCATCTTGTTCGGTGATATCAACCCACCATTTAGTTGTTTCGGCTAAACGAGTACCTGCTTGTTTCTTTAATGCGCCTGTGAGAACCAATGGCTGATTAAAGCCTGGATACATATAGCCTGTCATTAAGGATAGATCTCTGAGGATAAAGCCATTATTAGCCCCTAAGCGATAGGTAAACTTGAGTGCCTCATCGACTTTGTTTTGATCGTACCAATTAGGTTTTTGCTCAACCAATTGAAAGAAGCAGTTGAGTTCAGGAATTTCAAGCGGCAGCTTGTCTAAACCTTCATACAGCGCCGTTTCAAAATATTTTCGATGCTGTTTGGGATTTTGTAGTATCCAAAGTAGCAGTTGATCCATCGGTGCATCACCACTTTGTAATGCGGTATTCAGTGCGAGATATTCTTGATAATTCGGCTGTACCTGCTGATGGGTCATATAACTTAAAATTTTGGTTTTAATATTGGCTTGACTCATGTCTTCAAACGCAGCCAAGCGTTTTGGTTTAGTGATGCTTTGCATTGCATAAAGCCTGTGTTTGTTATTTAATTACAGCATAATATGAATAAATATTCGCATTCAATTCGCATTTAAATTGAGGCTAAGTATGAGAAAACGACCACAGCAGCAACGCGCAAAAATGATTGTTGAAAGTATTTTGGAAGGGGCGCAGAAATGTATTTCAGAGTATGGCGTTTTACAGGTAACGACACCTAAAATTTCTGAAAAATCAGGGGTAAGCGTTGGATCGATTTATCAGTATTTCGAGAATAAAGAACAGATTGTGGCAGAGCTGTTGCTACGTAAAAGTGAGAACTTAGGGCAAGCTTTAAAACAGTTAGTGATGTTGCAACAACAAACTTCTATTCAAGACATCATCACATTAAGCATTGCTTTTGGCTTTGAATCACTAAAATCTGATCAAGGTTTTTTTATCGAAATTTTAAAAAACTGGCATGCTTATAGTGACTCCGAAGCAGCCCAAGTATTAGAAAGCCATTTTTTAGAAGTCGGTATGTACTTATTCGGGCGCTATTATCCGCATTGGGACTTTGAAACCTTAAAACATAAATCTTTTGTGATTATTAATAGTACCTTATTTACCATGATGCGCTATGCCAGTAAAAATACCTTTTTGATTGAAGAACAGCGGCTACAACAAGAGCTTTCAAAAATGATTCTTTCTTTTTTGGATACCGCTTGATGCCATGAAAAAATACTTGTGATCACATATCTTTAAAAAAAAGTAAGCACATATTAAAATACCTTTGGCTGATTGTTATTGCATATAAATATTTAATTTTCATTGAATTATCTTTGGGTTGCCCCATATTTCTCTAAGTAATTATTCAGCATCAACAATGCTGTTACAGCATTACAACTGCGGTACTTTTCATGTTTTTATATGATATTTTGAGTTCTGTATTTTCTGAACTTGCCTTTAATTCACAATGTGAATGTCTTCTTTGATCCCTAGGGTCTGTCGTTATCATTAAAAAAACATGGGGGAATTATGCCTTCCAAGCCATCTTCGCAGTTTGCGAATGTGAATCCAAACGTGTTCTTAAGCACAGTGATTGTGATTGCAATTTTTCTCGCAATTGTCATTATAGTACCGAGTTCATTTGAACTTCTCACCCAACAGTTAAAGCAATGGATTACAGATTCGTTTAGCTGGTTTTATGTTTTATCTGTTGCTGTTTTTCTGATTCTACTGATTTATATTGCCTGTTCTGCCAGTGGGAAAATTAAGTTAGGACCCGATCATAGCCAACCTGATTACAGTAATGGTTCATGGTTTGCCATGTTATTTACGGCAGGAATGGGAATTGGTCTAATGTTCTTTGGTGTTGCTGAACCTGTGATGCACTATATCAGTCCACCAAGTGGTGATCCTGAAAGTGTTGCAGCGGCTCAACAAGCATTACGCATTACTTTTTTCCATTGGGGATTACATGCATGGGCGATTTACGCCATTGTCGGATTAGCCTTAGCCTATTTTGCTTACCGACATAATCTTCCTCTAAAAACCCGTTCCGCTTTATATCCTATTATTGGCAAGAAAATTTATGGTCCTTGGGGCGACAGTATTGATACTTTCGCAACCATTGGGACGGTATTTGGTGTTGCCACGTCTTTAGGTTTTGGTGTGACTCAAATTAACTCAGGTCTACATTATCTGTTTGGCATTGAGCAAAGTAATCATGTTCAAGTCATCCTGATTATTTTTGTGAGTGCTTTAGCATCTTTATCTGTTTTTTTAGGGCTTGATAAAGGTGTAAAACGCCTCTCAGAACTGAATTTAATTTTGGCTTTAGTATTGCTCGCCTTTGTATTTATTGCGGGCCCAAGTATCTACTTGCTGCAAACGACGATTCAAAATACAGGATCGTATATTTCGAATTTATTTAGCATGACTTTCAACCTATATGCCTATCAACCCAATGGCTGGATTGGCGGTTGGACGATTCTTTATTGGGCATGGTGGATTTCATGGTCGCCGTTTGTAGGTATGTTTATTGCGCGCGTGTCACGAGGTCGAACCATCCGTGAGTTTATTGTGGGTGTGTTACTCATTCCAACAGGTTTCACCATTATCTGGATGGGGTTTTTAGGGAATGCAGCACTGTTTAGCATTATGCAAGAACATAATGTTGCCTTAATTCAAGCAGTACAAAACGATTCATCAGTGGCTTTGTTTGAATTTTTGAATCATTTACCATTTTCAGGTGTGATGAGTTTACTTGCTACGGTACTGGTGATGCTTTTCTTTGTGACCTCAGCCGATTCAGGTGCATTAGTCACAGATTATCTGACTGCTAAAACTGAAAACTCACCCACATGGCAACGATTATTCTGGACTGTGTTGATGGCAGTATTGGCAATTATTTTGCTTCTAGTCGGAGGATTATCTGCCTTACAAGCTTCAATTATTATGAGTGCCTTGCCATTTACACTGGTCATGTTATTCATGAGTTGGGGTTTGCTCAAAGCCTTAAAACTGGATGTCATCAAAATGCAAGCCATTCAAGAAGCCCGTATCACACCACGTGCCATCAATACGCCACGGAGTTGGCAACAGCGTTTAGGTTTGATCATGCATTATCCGCATACTGAAGCGGAAGTTCAGCAATATATCGACACGCAAGTTCGTAAGGCTTTTGAAAGTATTCAACGTGAATTTAAACGCCGTCACTTAGAAGTGGAAATCCGAGAGATTGAACATGGCTTACAACTGCATGTTGATCATCACCATGAAATTAACTTTACCTATAAAGTGATTTCGCATGCCACCGTTCCGCCAAGCTTTATGTTGGGACGATCAGATGAAGATGAAGCCAATTACTTTCAAGCAGAAGTGTTTTTACGAGAGGGCGGTCAAAACTATGATGTGATGGACTGGACGCAAGAAGATTTAATCCAAGACATTATTGACCAATATGAACGTCATCTTTACTTCCTGAATATTGTGAGAGGCACGACTTCTTAACGGAAGATTCTCACTGTAATCATAAAAACAACGGTTTTGAGTCAGTCAAAACCGTTGTTTTTATTTGTGGTGGTTGAAGTTTAGGCATGAATAAAATATTAGAAAGATTTTCTGGTTGGAAGGTTTGCTCAAAATAATGGCTAAATATAAAAATAAAGCTGCTTTTTTGCCGATAATTAAAACAGAATTTATATTAAGTCATTAAATTACAGGCACTTATGTTATTAAAGTTGTCTATCAAGATAATTAAATAAATTTAAACGATATAAATCAGTAATTTGAGTTGGTTGTGGTTTAAAAATAAAACAACCGACTCATTAAATTTTTAAAAGGTGTTGCGTTGGATCTGAAATCCTGTAGAATGCACATCCATCGGCGGTGATGCAGATAAAAACTTGTTGAGAAACAAGGATTTGGCTAGAAAGGTTAGATTCTTGGAATGATTGATAGGTTTTAAAAATATCGAAATTACCTGTTGACTTTAGTATAGATTAGAGTAACATAGCCGACCTAGCTTGATGATGACGAA
>NZ_JAKZGD010000009.1 GCF_022549495.1 Acinetobacter sp. ANC 4805 | reverse complement strand
AACTAATCGTTTGAATTCCTTATCATTAAATCGTGTTAAATTTTCATATCTCATCTGATCAGTATAAAACATTTCTTACTTTCGCAAGAGATCTACTTTTCAAAATCACAGAACAAGCCCTTAGATGAGAAAATCTTAACTGAAACTAAGATATTAGAGCAGGGAGTATTGCAAACTAATATTTTAAAAAGAATATCCGCTACGCAATGGACTTATGAGCGTACACCCGAACTCAAGCAAAATTTAAGTTTTGAATTGGTAAAATTAGATGGAGAAAATATATTTGATCGGGTATTGCCAGGATATCGAGAAAATATTGATTTAACTTCTGATTTAGATACTCGACTTGATCAAGATTTAATTAAGTTTTATCAGCGTTATAAAGATTCAAAATTTCCTAGCGATAGTTATTGTTATCGTTTAAAAGAGACTCAATGGAATCAACCTTATATTGAAACAAAGTTGGAGTTTGATTCGTTCTCATCATTTAATGAACAGAAACAGCAAATTCTCTCTCGATACAACAACCTGAATGAAGATAAAAAATATTTTAAGCTTTTAGATACTCAGTGGCATGGTTATAACTTAATTTCATTAGAAAATTTAGAAACAGCTGAAACACAAAGTAAATTGGGAAATAGTGATAACCAAAGTACAAATAGCCAATCCAAATTTATTTCAAATACATTGTGGAATGCAGATAAAAATTTGGCTTATGAGAAAAGTCATCTTTACTCAGGTGGTGATACTCAAATAGATTCATGGTTAGTGCAAAATCAGCATTTAAATATCGCCAAATTAGATAAAGGTTGTTTTGCATTTAATACACAGGCAATCAAGGCGATTCAGAAATTGAACATGATTAATTGGAAACAAGGTGATAGTTCAGACATTGGGCAGTTTTTTGGGCGGAGAACTTGGTCCTATACGATAGATAAATAATTTCAATCTATTGAATCTATTGGTTAATTTTATAGAAATAATTTAATATATTTGTAATCAACCAGTAAAGATTTATTCAAATTCTCAGGTGCATCACATAAATCTTCGTGCTACACTACGCTGAATCGGGCATTCACCCGATTTTTTTATGTGGTTGCTTTTTGTGTGGATGCCTCCACATTGAACAGATTTTAGGTTTGGAACATGACCATTTCAGAGACATGGTTGCTCCCTGATGGGGTAGCAGATGTATTGCCCGAACAAGCGCAAGTCGTTGAAACTTTGCGACGGGAAGCTTTAGATTTCCTCGCTGTTCGAGGTTATCAATTGGTATATACACCGTTTATTGAATACATCGAATCGTTATCTTCACTTTCAGAATCAAATCAAGATTTAGACTTGGTCACATTTAAAGTGATTGATCAACTTTCTGGTCGTTTGCTTGGTGTACGAGCAGACATGACACCACAAGTTGCTCGTATTGATGCGCATGTTCGTCCGATCGAAGGTATTGCTCGTTATTGCTATGCAGGTACAGTCCTGCATACAAAACCGCAAAACTTTAATGCAACGCGTGCGCCACTACAGTTGGGTGCAGAGCTATATGGCCATGACAGCATCGAAGCTGATGTTGAAATGATTGATGTCATGCTTGGTTTGTTAAAGCAAACGGATAGCTTACAAGGTGTTCACCTCGATTTAGGGCATGTTGGTTTATTCAGAAGTTTAGTCAAATGTGCTGGTCTCAATAAAAATACAGAAGATCAGCTTTCTGATTTATATCAGCGTAAAGCATTGCCAGAGTTGGAAGAATTTACCCAAGATTTAGCAATGGGTGCTGACTTTTATGCTTTAGGTCGTTATGCAAGTGATTTGAATGCATTACAAACACATTTGAGCCAAGATATTTTAAGTGATGTTGATTTTAAGAATGCGTTTGAAGCATTGAAAACAACATTAGCTGAGATTCAATCGCGTTGGTCAAATTTGAATATTGGTGTAGACGTCGTAGAGCTACGTAGTTACCACTATCATACAGGTTTGATGTATGCCATCTATGCACCGAATCGTGCTGCGCCACTTGCTCAAGGTGGACGTTATGATGGTATTGGCGAGCATTTTGGTCGTGCGCGTCCAGCGACAGGATTTAGTTGTGATTTATATGCTTTAGGCGCAACACAGTTTGTAGAAATTGAAACTATTGTTGCTCCTAAAGGCAATCATCAAGATTTATTAAATGCAATTGCAGATGCACGTACTCAAGGTTTACGCGTGGTGCAGTTGTTAGGTCATGATGATTTAAGCTCGGTGCCGTATGCAACCCATCAAATGGTATTGCAAAACGGACAATGGGTGATTGAAAAGATTTAATCGCTAAGTTTAAAAACTTAGTTTCCAATTTTAACAGCATGATGTAATGAGGCTATTATGGGCAAAAATGTTGTGGTACTTGGTACCCAATGGGGCGACGAAGGTAAAGGTAAGATCGTCGACCTGCTCACAGATCAAGCGGCTGCGGTCGTACGCTATCAAGGTGGACATAACGCAGGTCATACGCTTGTGGTCGGTGGTAAGAAGACTGTATTACACCTCATTCCATCGGGTATTTTGCGTGAAAACGTATTGTGCTTAATCGGGAATGGTGTTGTTCTTTCTCCTGAAGCATTAATCAAAGAAATGGCAATTTTAGAAGCGGAAGGCGTACCTGTTAAAGAACGTCTACGTATTTCACCAAACTGCCCATTAATTTTGCCAAACCATATTGCACTTGACCAAGCACGTGAGAAAAAACGTGGTAATGCCAAAATTGGTACAACAGGTCGCGGTATTGGTCCAGCGTATGAAGATAAAGTTGCGCGTCGTGCTGTACGTGTAGCAGATTTAATTCGTGGTGGTGCATTACTTGAAGAAAAACTTCAGGAAATGTTAGAGCTTCATAACTTCCAACTTTCTCAATTCTACGGTGTTGATGAAGTTAAGTTTGAAGACGTACTGGCGCTTTGTAATGAATGGCGTGAAGTGCTTGCTCCATTAGTGATTGATGTAACTAAAGTGTTACATGATTACCGTAAAGAAGGTAAGTCAATCATGTTTGAGGGTGCGCAAGGTTCATTACTAGACATCGATCATGGTACTTACCCATTTGTAACAAGTTCAAATACCACTGCTGGTGGCGTGAGCTCTGGTTCAGGTATGGGACCATTACATTTAGATTATGTATTGGGTATTACTAAAGCATATACAACACGTGTTGGAGCAGGTCCATTCCCAACTGAGTTACATTACGATGCTGCTACAGATACGGGTGATGCGATTGGTCGTCATTTAGGTACTGTGGGTCACGAATTTGGTGCGTCTACAGGTCGCCAACGTCGTTGTGGTTGGTTCGATGCTGAAATCTTACGTCGTTCAGTTGAAGTGAACTCATTATCAGGTATTTGCTTGACTAAACTTGATGTATTAGATGGTTTAGAAGAAATCAAAATCTGTGTGGGTTATGAAGATGTTGATTCAGGTTGTGCAGGTTCTTCTGATGCAATTTCATTTGAAAGCTTAAAACCAATCTATGAATCAATGCCAGGTTGGAGCGAATCAACTGTTGGTTTAACTCAAATTGATCAACTTCCTGCAAACGCATTGGCTTATGTGAAACGTCTTGAGCAGTTAATTGAGTGCCCAATTGACATCGTTTCAACAGGCCCAGACCGTGCAGAAACAATCGTGTTACGTCATCCATTTTCAGCATAAGCTGATTTAGATGATTGAAAGCTCCCTGATGGGAGCTTTTTTATTTTATAGATTTAGATATTTAAAATACCTAGCAAAAAATCAGCTTTCTATTCCAATCTTTATTATTTCACAGCTTAAAAAATCCTCGTTATATTAGCTTTACGTTCAAATAAAGAGGGTTTAACGATGACGAAAAAAAGAATTCGCTACAATGGATATGAATTAGCATGCCAATGTTGATTCAATTCAAAGTGATGAAAAAGGTACAAACCAATTTTGATCGGGCGGGGAGCGAAATTGGTTTAAACATGTTTAAGATAATAAGAACAAACCCTAAACTTAAATATAAAAGTGATAAAAAATTTAAGAGAACTGAAAATGTTCTCTTTTTTATTGGGCATTTTCTTCAACTTCTCTCACTGCATTATAAACAGCAGCGGGTTCAATATTGAGGAGTTTCTTACCAAAACTTCTTAACCACCAAACCAGTTGAGACGTAAAAGGAACTGTAGCTGATACTTCAACGATATTTTCTTCTAAAGGTGTAATCGTTTGGTCTTTACTTAACTGACTTTCATAAAAACTTTTTGCTGTATTTTCTGTCATCGTCAATTTGAGTTGAATCTGTTCAGTCGGTTTGTTGTAATCCACACGGAAACCAAGCGCACCAGATTCAATATAGTTATCAATGTCAAAATTAACAGGATGTAAAGCACGGCTATCGAGTACAGTTGCTGCTTTAAAGCGGTGCAAAGCAAATGTTTGTACTTCAGTTTTATCATTACGAGTACAGATCAAATAAATTACTGCACCTTTTTGAACCAAGGCCAAAGGATTCAAAATATAAGTTTTATCTTCACCTTGATGGGTTCTTGCTCGATAAATACATTCAATTTGTTTGTCTTGTAATAATCCTTCATAAATTGCTTGTTGGGCTTGCTTATCAACCATAGGTGGAATTAAGGGTTGCGTTGCAGGAACGATACGAACTCGGTTAATCCATTGTCTAACATTGTTTTGGGTGGATAAACTGCGTTTTGCGAGATCAAACCACGGCGTCATTTCTTCAAGTAAACTCGGCGGGAGTAAGTGTCGTAAATGCTCCTCAACCATCATAAAGGTGACGGCTTGAGAACTGGTCATATGTGGCAAGCTTTGAATCGGCGCATCTGAACGCCAGCGCCAACCTTGCGGTACAGTTTTATTGCTTTCAATTGGAAAGCGCAGTGCGATTTGATTTAAATCCCTTTGAATGGTTCGTAGGCTGATTTCAATCCCTTCACGCTGCAAAGTCTCTTGTAATTCGCGTGTTCCCATCCATTTACCAGTAGAAAGGCGCGATAAAATTTGCCATTGGCGATAAAGGCTATTGGAAGTTTCTTTTTCTTGTACGGATGACATAAGCGTAATACGTAATTCAATGGTCTAGAGCAAACACAATAAAAAAACTAACACTATTTAGCAAGTACATCATCTTGAGATTACGTATTTACGACTGAAACAAGCATCAATTTATTGAATGATCTTAGTTCTGATGAAAAAGTAATCGTTTTATATAAGTGGCATTGAAATTGCTTATTTGAAATATAAATAAATGATGAGACGAGGTTCCTATGTCAGAACAAGAACACAGCCTACATGTCAGTGCGGATTATTATACTCAAGAGCAAACGGCAGCAGTATCAGTCCATTCGTCTACATTTATTCCACAGCTCAACGTCAATCCAAATTTATTTGAGCAGCTTAAATCTGAATTTTTTAATGAAATGTTAGATGATAAAAGTTTTAATGCAGAAGCCTCGAAAAAAATTGAACAATGGTTGAGCCTTCGTAGTCTCGATGAGTTACGGTCATTAGGTGTTCAAGCCAAGCAACATTTCCTTTATCAAGGAATTACGTTCAATGTTTATGGCGATCAAGAGGGTGCTGAGCGAACGATCCCATATGATCTTATTCCTCGTGTTATTGAAAAGAAACAATGGGAAAAAATTGCGGCGGGCTGTGCGCAACGTGTGAAAGCACTGAATTTATTTTTAGATGATATTTATCATGGGCAAAATATTTTAAAAGAGGGACTTATTCCTGCACAGCAGGTGATTGCACATGAAGCATTTCAACCACATATGTTAAAGCACCATCTTAAAGGGAAAGTTTATTCACAAATTAGCGGCATTGACATTATTCGAGATGGTCAAGGTGATTTCTTTGTACTTGAAGACAATTTAAGAACACCGTCAGGCGTCTCTTATATGATAGAGAGTCGTAAGATCAGCCAAAAACTAATGCCAGATTTATGTACAAGCAATAATTTGCAAGGCATTGAACAATATCCAACTTTATTAAGAGCAATTTTAGAAGAGAATGCTTATGTGGATAAGCCACTTATTGTGGTATTAACACCGGGTCGTTTTAACAGTGCTTATTATGAACATTCATTTTTAGCACGTGAAATGGATGTGCCATTGGTCACGAGTCGAGATTTATTTGTTGAGAATGATCGAGTCTTTGTCAAAACAATTCGTGGTCGTCAGCAAGTTGATGTGATTTATCGCCGTGTGGATGATGATTTCCTTGATCCGTTGACTTTTAGACCTGATAGTACATTAGGCGTCGCAGGGTTAATGTCGGCTTATTTGCAAAAAAATGTTGTGATTGCAAATGCACCGGGTACAGGTGTTGCTGACGATAAATCAATTTATCCTTATGTTGATCAGATGATCCAGTTCTATTTGGGTGAGAAGGCAATCTTAAATAATGTGCCGACATATCAATGTCGTGACCAAGAACAATTAGATTATGTCCTTCATAATTTAGAAAAATTAGTCGTTAAAGAAGCTCAAGGTTCGGGTGGTTATGGCATGTTGATTGGGCCGCAAGCAGATCAGCAACAAATTGAACTATTTAGACAAAAAATTATTGAAACACCACACTTATATATTGCACAACCCACTTTAGCGCTTTCGGTTGCACCAACATTAACGTCTGAAGGGGTTGCTGAGCGACATATTGATTTACGTCCATTCGTTTTGAGTTCTCCTTATCGTACTGAGATTGTGCCGGGTGGTTTGACTCGTGTGGCGATGCAAGCGGGTTCCTTGGTGGTTAATTCTTCTCAGGGTGGTGGGATTAAAGATACATGGGTCGTGGAAACATTACGTTCTTGAGTGTTTTCCTTAAACGTTTTAATCCAAAGTGCTTGGCTTAGTGTGGTGCTTTGGAGGATTTGATCATCTATAAGGGAGGACATTTATGGTTTTACTTAGTTCAAGCGCTCATCATATTTACTGGTTAGGTCGTTATTTATTCAGAATTGGTCATGTTGCGAGTTATTTACCATTTTGTGATGATGAGCAAGCAGCTCATTTTGCTCAAGCACTTTGCTTGCATATTGATGATGCTGAAAGTCTCAATCAGTTTATGTTGGATCAACAACAACCTTATTCTTTGTTAAGTCAGCTTGAGATTGCTCGAGATAATATTCAAGAATTACGCGGTTTATTGACCGCTCAGGCGTATGCTGAACTGAATTATATAATTAAAAATGCGGTATCTGACGGAGAGGCAATTCAGGGGATCATCGAAAAGTGCTGTGCTATTATAAAAGCAGAGCAAGACGATATTTTCTTATTTTTCCATGTTGGGCAATGTGTCGAGCAAATCGATACTTATTTTAGATTTCAGCATAATATCGACCATACCATAGATTCGATTGACCCAATTATTGGGCGGTTGTTTGAATTGGGGTGGCATGACTTGCAACCAAGTTGGGAAATCCTAAAAGATCAACCTTATTTAAATCAGTTTTATGCATTTACATATAAATTGGAAAACCAATTTGAGGCATTCTCATGAGACTCATGGTGAATCACCAAACGCACTATCGTTATACACAGGTAGCGCGAAACAGTGTGCAGTCAATTAAAATGATGCCACAGAGTTCTATGCATCAAAATATTGAAAATTGGCATATTAGTGTGCCAGGACAATATTCATGTCAGCGAGATGCATTTAATAATCTATGGATTACTGCAACGCAGCGACATGAATATCGTTATTTGACCATTATGGCGCAAGGTGTAATTGATTTATATGCAACAGAACTTGGTTATGTAGACATTGATGTTTCTCCCATGCTTTTTTTACAGCGTACAGCAATAACATCTTGTGATTTAACTATGTTTGACTTTGCGCAGGCGGTTGTAAAAGTAAAAGATCGCAAGCATTTAGTACTTTTATCTGAAAAAATTCTACAGCAGGTTCAGTATCAACCTGAGAGTACATCGGTTACAACTTCTGCAATTGATGCATTTTATGCTGAGCAAGGTGTTTGCCAAGATCATGCACATATATTAATTGCCATGTGTCGTGCGCTACAATTACCAGCTCGCTATGTCTCTGGCTATATCTATGATGAAAATCAGCCCCACCTTGCCAGTCATGCATGGGCAGAGGTATTTGTGGAAAATGAGTGGTATTGTTTTGATGTAAGTAATCAGATATTTACTCCGAAAAATCATATTTATGTTGCAGTTGGTCGTGATTATTTAGATGTTGCGCCAATTCGAGGTATTCGTGAACAAGGAGGAGTGGAAAGTATGATGTCTGTAGTTCAAGTTTTGGCTTGTTGAAGGTAAAGAGAAAAAGATGACCTATTGTTGTGCATTAAGATTAGAGCAAGGTTTGGTATTGATTAGTGATACTCGAACTAATGCAGGGGTCGATCATATTTCTGTATTTCGTAAACTGCATACCTTTGGGGTTGAAGGTGAGCGTTTTATTGCGCTACAAACAGCAGGTAATTTAGCAACGACACAAGCCGTGATTGGTCATCTACAAAATGCGTTGGCATTGCACCAAGAGCCAAATTTATATAGCGCAAATACCATGTTTGAAGTTGCCGAATTGGTTGGCAAAACGTTGCGTAAAGTGCTTGAAGATATTACGACAGATACGCAAGAACAAATGAATTATTCGTGCAGTATCTTGGTCGGTGGGCAGATCCAAGGTGAGGCGATGCAACTCTATAATGTTTATCCTCAAGGCAATTTTATTTGTGCAACCACCGATACGCCTTATTTTCAGATTGGTGAAAGTAAATATGGTAAACCAATTTTAGATCGTGCTTTGCACTATAGTATGCCTTTAGATGATGCATTACGTTGTACATTGATCTCTTTTGACTCGACATTGCGTTCCAATGTTTCAGTTGGGTTGCCTTTAGATGCATTGGTATATCATAAAGATAGTTTTAAAATTCCAGAAGGTAAGCGGATTAGAGAGGATGATCCGTATTTTACTCAGATTAGTAAACAATGGTCAGAAACCTTACGCCGTGGCTTACAGGAATTACCGAAACCTACCGCTGATTATGGGTTGTAATGATCTGATAAAAAATCCAAGCAATGGCTTGGATTTTTTATCTGTTTTAAATGACTTTTCTCATCGGTCGATTGCTTAATCGGCATAATAATTCATAACCGATTGTTCCATTTGCAGCAGCGACATCATCGACAAGTCGATGTTTACCCCACAGTTCAACTGGAGTTCCTACTTCAGCATTTATATGTGTTACATCAATCGCAATCATGTCCATGCTGACACGTCCAACGACAGCAACGAGCTGTTGATTAATCGTGACAAAATTGGGTTTTATATAGGCACGAGGATAACCATCACCATAACCAATTGAAACAATTGCAATATTCGATGCGCATGAAGCCGTATAGCTAGAGCCATAACCGACATATTCACCTTGCTGAATCTGATTAAGTGCAATGATTTCTGCACTCAAGGTCATCACGGGTTTCAAATCCAGTTCATGTACATTCCGATCTGCAAATGGGCTTGCCCCATAGAGCATGATCCCAGGACGTACAAAATCAAAATGTAATTCAGGATATTTATAGATCGCAGCAGAGTTACAGCATGATGCTAAGATAGGGTCACATGCTTGTTTGACGTGTAGAAATTGTTGTTTTTGTTGTTCATTCAGAGGGTGGTCGGCATCAGCGTTGGCAAAATGCATGGCGAGGACACAGCTAAAACCTTCTGCTTTTAAACGTTGAATGATATCAATAATTTCAGTCACTTTAAAGCCTAAACGATTCATGCCGCTATTGAGTTTGACCCAGACTTTTAAGCCTAAAGCGTTATAAGATTGTTTATGCTGAATCAACCATTCAACTTGTTGATTGTGATGAACAATACATTCAAGTTTGTGTTCAATCACTTGCTGCATTTCATCTTCTGAAAATACACCCTCAATCAAGGTGATTGGCTGAGTATATCCCAGTTGCCTGATCTCCAAAGCTTCTTCTAAACAGGCGACACCAAAGGCATCTGTTGCATCCAAGGCGGCTAAACAGTCCTTAACTCCGTGTCCATAGGCATTGGCTTTGACCATACTGACAATTTTTGAATGTGGAGCAAGTTGTTTAACACGATTTAAATTATATTGCAGTGCATCACTATCAATATAAACTGTTGCTTGGCGCACCCTAATGTCTCCTTTAGGATTTTGTAGAAAGTCCCTCTTTGAAAAAGAGGGATGAGAAGCGGTTATAGCTTTGTAAAGGATTATTCGTCATTGTCATATTGAGCATAGAACTCAGGTGAAAGGTTACTAAAGCGAGTGTATTGACCTTCAAAGGCAAGACGAACTGAACCAATTGGACCATTACGTTGTTTACCGATAATAATCTCAGCTGTGCCTGCTTCTTTAGACTCTTTGTTATAGACTTCATCACGATAAATAAACATGATTAAGTCGGCATCCTGTTCGATTGCACCTGATTCACGTAAGTCCGACATCACAGGGCGTTTATTTGGTCTGTTCTCCAAACTACGGTTAAGCTGAGACAGTGCAATTACAGGACATTGCATTTCTTTGGCTAAAGCTTTTAAGCTTCGCGAAATTTCAGAGATCTCACCTACACGGTTGTCGCCCATGCCAGGCACTTTCATCAACTGTAAGTAGTCGACCATAATACAGCCGATTTTGCCATCATGCATTTTGGCAATACGTCGCGCACGCGCACGAAGTTCGGTTGGCGGCAGGGCAGAGGAATCATCGATATAGAGGTGCATTTCTTGTAATTGAAGAATGGTTCCTGTGACTTTGGTCCATTCATCTGCATCGAGATTACCCGAACGTAAATGTCCTTGATGAACTTTACCCATTGCTGAGATCAAACGCATCGCAATCGAGTCTGCTGGCATCTCCATAGAGAATACAAGAGCAGGTAAGCGGTTATATTGCAGTACACTTTCAACTAAGTTCATCGCAAAGGTGGTTTTACCCATCGATGGACGAGCTGCAACAATAATTAAATCCCCAGCTTGCATACCTGAGGTTTTATTATCGAGTTCCAAAAAGCCTGTGGTTAAACCTGTGATATTGCCGTCTAGTTTAGAAAGTTCATCGAGTTTAGAAATTACATCGGCAGTGACAGAGCTAATCGATTTTGGCCCTGAGTCTTTTTTATTATTGTTGTGTTGTTCTGCAAGCGAAAAAATTTGGGTTTCAGCTAAATCTAGAATTTCACTGACAGGGCGACCCTTGGTATCATAAGCATTTTGTAAAATATCACTGCTCACTTTGATCATGCTACGCAGTGTCGAAAATTCTTTGATCTTATTGGCATATGTTTCAAGATTGTAAAAACTTGATGGTGAGTCTGCCATAAGTTGCATTAAATATTCTTCGCCACCAATTGCATCTAGCAAATTTTGTTTGAGCAACCAATCATTGACGAGTACGGCATCGTAGGGTGAGTTTTCTTGAGCGAGTTTCTCAACTGCACGATAAATATATTTATGGCGAGTTGCATAAAAATCATTTTCTTTGAGTAAATCACCGACTTGTTCAAATGATTCGGCAACCGTCATTAATGCCGCGAGTACAGCTTGCTCAATCGCAAGGTTATGTGGTGGGGTGCGAAACTCTTTTAACTGACCTGAGTCACTCACTTTACTCTCTGTGTTTGGAGAATTTTTCGTAAAATTGGCATTCGCCTGTGACATAACAAGACCTAATAAAAAGATGAAACTGTAACGACTGACTATCTTAATCCAAATGGATGCAGACAGGAGAATTTAATTGGAAGAAAATTGTTTAATTGGTGGAAAAGTAGAGTGTACTCAAAATATAAAATTTTAGGCATAAAAAAAGAGCATGTAAAAACATGCCCTTTTCTTTGCAAAAATTACTCAGATACGATCGTAACGAGAACTTCAGCAACAACATCATGGTGCAATTGGATTGCGATGTTGAATTCACCAGTGTGACGAAGCGCACCGTTTGGTAAACGAACTTCTGCACGGTCTACAACAAGACCAGCATTAGTTAAAGCATCAGCGATGTCACGAGTACCGATAGAACCGAAAAGTTTACCTTCGTCACCAGCTTTCGCAGTGATTACAATGTTAACTTCGTTCAATTGTTCAGCACGTGCATTTGCAGCAGCTAATACTTCAGCTTCTTGTCTTTCAAGTTCAGCACGACGTGCTTCAAAAGCAGAAGTATTTGCTTCAGTAGCAGCAACTGCTTTACCTTGAGGAATCAAGAAGTTACGACCGTAACCAGCTTTAACTGATACTTTGTCGCCTAATTTACCAAGATTCTTAATGCGTTGTAATAAGATAACGTCCACAGCTCACCTCACTTACTTATGGTTGTCAGTGTACGGAATCAAAGACAAATAGCGAGCTTGTTTAATAGCTAACGCTAATTGACGTTGATAACGAGCTTTAGTACCTGTAATACGGCTAGGAACAATCTTGCCGTTTTCAGTGATGTACTGTTTTAAAGTGTCGATATCTTTGTAGTCGATGTACGCAACATTCTCAGCTGTAAAGCGGCAGAACTTGCGACGACGGTAAAAACGTGCCATTGAGGTTCTCCTTATTCAGCTTCTTGAATTGCTTGTTGTGCTTCTTCACGTTGAGCTTTACGCGCACGTTTTTCTTCAGCACTCTTAGCAAGTAAAGATTCTTCAGTAATTGCGTTTTCACGACGGATAATGATGTTACGAATGATTGCATCGTTATAACGGAACAATTCTTCTAATTCATCAAGAGTCGTTTGACCACATTCAACATTCATAAGAATGTAGTGTGCTTTGTGAATCTTGTTAATCGGGTAAGCCAATTGGCGGCGGCCCCAATCTTCTAAACGGTGAATTTGACCTTCAGCTTCTTTGATCTGAGAGATATAGCGTTCAACCATACCTACAACTTGATCGCTTTGGTCTGGGTGTACCAGTAGTACGATTTCGTAGTGACGCATTGTCAGCTCCTTACGGTTTAAGCAGCCCCTAACTAAAAAGTTAGAAGCAAGGAGTCATAACTAAAAAGTTATGTCGCAAATTGCGAAGCTGCGATTTTAGACATCTTTCACCTAAATCGCAAGCTAATTCATGTTTTTGAGCGAAGTAAAAAGATCACATAGCCTTTAAAACTAGGGTCATCAAAATCGTTTGCGTTATTTTGTCTTAACCCATTTTGCACAAAACCGATTTTGTAAGGCAATTGCATTGCAGAGATACGTTTTAAATATTGTGGGTAATTGGGAATAGTGGTTGTACCTTGATAGGTTTGGATCACGAGTTCATCAATATTGTTTTTCAAAATATTCAGTGTATTTTGATCCTTGAAATTGGTCCAGTCCAATAATCCTGTAATACTCAGTTGATAATGAGCAGGAAGCTTTTTCCTCAACTTTTCTAGAAATAGGGCATATTCTTTTAAATTATTGGTTCGGCTATCAAAATCAATTTGAATACCCTGAACCTGATTCCCTTGATTTCTCCAATGCTCTAAACGTTTGAAAACAGCTTGGTAATTTTGTTCATTCCAGTCTAGATGATGTGTTCTAAAGACTAACCAAAGTTTTTGATGAGGTAATTTGAGGATAGAAACACCTTGTGGTGTTAGCATTGAACTTCGCCGTTGTTTTGAATAGCGAATTTCACCTTGTAAAATATAAAGTTCTTTGGCTTTACTTAGGTAAGGTGCAGATTTAATCTCACCCCAAATCCAAAAAGAATCGAAATTCTTCGCATCAATTGTTGAAGTCGCTGATTGTGTTGGTTGGCAAGCAAATAAGTTAAAAATAAAAAAAGTGAAAATGATTGCTTTCAGCCACTTCAACATCGTCAATTACCAATAATATTTGAGTGATTTCGCCCAAGTTGTAGTTGGGTAATCGCTTTTGATTTGATCGTACCATTGCTTTCGTATTGTTTTGCTTACTTCAGTACCGCCACAATCATTAATGCCGCTTGGCGCGTAACATTGAATTGCCCGATAAAGTGCATAAGCTTGTAAATCACCTTTGCTAGGCGATTTTATGAGGTCTTGATAAATTTGACCACGAATAAAGATTTTGCCATCAAAACTTGAAGTTTGTTTTTCGTTATAAGAAAGCTGCTGTAATGAATAGCCTTGCTCACTACGGAAATATTCCCCTAAGCAGACATTTAATAATGGATCTTTAGGTGTCTGAGCCAATTGGCTGACCAAAGTTTCTAAATTTGAGCATTTTAGTTGCGGTGTAATGTTCGCTCCATTCCAAATGAAATTCGAAAAATCTGGTTTGTTCTTCAATTGTTCATTGTCACTGTTATAACCTTTATATTGTGCGGCATTTTTAGGCATAAAAGCATAACTTTGTTTGAACAATTCAAACTGTTGATGTACCAAGCTTTTACTTAAAAGGATATAAGTAGCAGCTTGTTTCTGATCCATGTTGCTTTGATCGGATTGAATTATTTTTTGCAAACTGTTTGTATTTGCGATTTGAGTAATAAAATTTCTTTGTAGATTTACTTGAGTGATTTGAGTTTTTTTTCCAATAAAGGCTGAATAATCCTGTTTTATTGCCAAGTGATTGGATAATGCTGTTTCAAATAAACCGCGTTGATAACTGTCTTTGGACTGTGCAAGTTGCTGACGCCAATATTGTTCAGCATTTTGAGGCTGTCCAATTTTTTCTAGAATTTGTCCTCTCAAAAAAGTTTGGCTTAACTGTAAATAACTCTTATTGTGTGTGCTTTCTTTAGGCAAATAATTCAGAGCCTCCTGAGCTTTATTCTGCACAAAGTACAAATGCACTGCTTGTAAATATTGAAATAGTTCAGGCTGGGTTTTGAATAGCTCTTTTTGTGTATTCAGTTGTGCCCATGATATTGGATGATAATTTTCTGAACTGGATTCACGCATATACATCAAATCGTAAATTGCCAAGAAAAATGGGTCTTTTAAGTTTTTAAGATCAAACGATGTACTCTCGAACACTCGACGGTCAATTTCGGCGGGAAGTTCACTCATTTCCAAATTATAAAATTTTGATGTTGGATTTTTGATTTGCCAGACAATTTCATTCACCAATAAATCTTGGCGTTTTGAAAGCCAAAAACCACGACGCATAAAACCACGAGCACTCGCGACATATTGTCCATTTGGATAGGCTTTTAAATAGGTATTAATATTATCCAAAAATTGTTTGAGTAAATTTTGGTTAATATTGTCTAAATAAACATCACCATATTTATCTACACCAGTTGCATAGGCTGAATTGAGTGATGTTCGAATTAACATATACTGCGATGTTTCTTTTAGCCAAGCATCTTCAACTGTAGTTAAAACAGTATAAATTTTGGTCGCAGCAGAATAATTGCTATTATAAAATAGAATGCTCGCATTTAAATAAGAAGCATACTGACGTGTTGTTGTTGACCAATTTGGATCAATCGCAATCAATTCAATTTTGTCACCACACTGATTCATTTTCTTGCGTTCATGAATCAAAATTTGTTTTTCGAGATTTGGAATCGCTTTATTATTTTGAACTTGCGTTATAAAAGTAAGATTGCCCGAGCTGAAAGTTGAGCAACGCTCATCAAAGATAGTTTCAGTCTGTTCTAAGAATTTTCTTTGGTTTGGGGCTTTATTTTGAGTCAGAAATGACAAGTTAGATGCATCAAAAGGTACAGTACCATAAACAGCATCCCATAAATTCTTATCTGCTGTCATTGGTTTGATAGTTGCAAGCCCTAAGTCACCGAGCAGCAATGTGATATTGGTTTGGCTATCATTCGATGGATACAATACAGGGAGATTACTACAACCATTGAGATGTTTGTCATTGATTGCAAAATTGGGTTCGCAAAATTGCTCTACGCCAGCATAGGTCATTGGGCTATGATAAACAGCCATTGAAATGCAAGAATAAAAAATGGATTTTAAGATAAATTTGTTATGTCGTTTCATTTAGGCAATAAAGGATGAAATGTTTTTATTGCGCGAAATGATAACAAGTGGAGAGGGGAATAAAAAGACAGAGATGTCTCTATCTTTTTAAAAAATAGGGAGGAATGGTGCAGGACTCTTGAATGTGAAGCTAAGGCTTAAACTAATCACAGTAATTAAAATTACTGAAAACAGGAAAAAGCGTTTTGCCCAAAGCTGATCATCCTCAGCTTTAAATCCTAAAATACCAATGTAGAACCAATAAATGCAAAGAGCATTGCAGATCACCAAGAAAATAAGATTGGTGTATCCATATACATATAAAGCATTCATTGCAACGGTAAATAAAACCACATAAATTAGTGATTCGATTTTGGTTCTAAGAATAGAACGCGCTACAGGTAAAATAGGCACGCCTGCATTTTTGTAGTCATCAAAACGGTAAATCGCAATCGCCCATGAGTGCGGCATTTGCCATAGAGCATATGCAACAAAAATAAGGAGAGCAGCGACATCGAATTGACCACTGACAGCCGTATAACCAATAACAGGAGGACTCGCTCCAGAAATACTACCAATCACGGTTTGATGGATCGTGGTACGTTTAGTCCACAAACTATAAAAACCGACATAGACAACAAAACCAATCACAGCGAATAAAAATGCATATGCATTGACATAGAACCAAAGCATACTAAAACCAATCGCACCTAATACAAATGCATAGCACATCGCAATCGTAGGGGAGATCGTTTTCTTAACAAGAGCACGGTTCATGGTGCGTTGCATTTTTTGATCGATGTCTTGATCAATTACATTATTCACTACACAACCAGAAGCAACCACAAAAGTTGTTCCAATTAATGTAAGTAGTAATAAGAGGATGTCTATAGAGCCTTGAGCGGCTAAAAAGAAGCCGCCCAAGGTGGTAATAAAATTACCGAAGAGAATTCCTGGTTTAGTCAGGAATAAGTACTTTTTCCACATGAGAATCAGTTTAGATCATCATGTTGTAGTGTAGGTAATTCATAATCCACACAGAACCGACTAGAAGTACAGCGATACATAAAATTGTGTAGATAAATGCAATAAGGTTCCAACGTTGTTCAGATGATGTATTCATGTGTAAGAAGTACACAAGTTGTACAATTACCTGAGCAACAGCAGTGATTGCAATAACAGTAACTAGAATGCCACGACTGAAACCACCAGCCATCACCATCCCAAATGGGATGATGGTGAGGATGATAGATAGAATAAATCCAACAGTGTATTGCTTGAAGTTACCGTGTGACGCACCTGCAGCATTATGGTCATGACCACTCATTAGAGAACTCCCAGTAAGTAAACGACGCTGAATACACAGATCCAAACGATGTCAAGGAAGTGCCAGAACAAGCTTAAGCAAGCAAGACGACGTGTATTCGGTAATGTCAAACCATTCTTTTTGATTTGATACATCAATACCAACATCCACACTAAACCAGAAGTTACGTGAATACCGTGTGTACCAACCAAAGTAAAGAATGCTGATAAGAATGCGCTATGAGTCGGACCATGGCCTGCATGTACAAGGTGATGGAATTCATAGATCTCCATCCCAATGAACGATGCACCGAAAAGGAATGTGATGAATAACCAAGTAATTACTTGACTCACATTCTTTTTGTATGATGCAAGAACTGCAAATCCAAATGTTACCGAAGAGATCAGAAGAGCAAAAGTTTCGGTTAGTACAAAACCTAAAGAATCACCAAATAGATCTTTCGCACTTGGAGTGCCAGGCGGGATATGACTGCTTAATACAGCGAACGCAATGAAGAGTGATCCGAAAAGAATCAAGTCACTCATCAAGTAAGTCCAAAAACCAAAGACCGTTAAGTCGGTATCATCATGTTCATGATGACCGTCATGGCCGTGGTTGTCGTGATGAAGTACTTCAGCCATTTCCTTAGTCCTTCTTCAAGTGTTTTTCAAGTAAAGCATAGCGTTCGTTTTCAATGCGCTCAACTTCAGCAGCAGGAACGTAGTAATCAACATTCTTAGTGAATGAACTTACGATCAAGCTAACAACAGCAGAAACGAATGAAACGACAACAAGCCACCAAATATGCCAAATGAGAGCAAAGCCCAATACAGTAATGAACATTGCAATGACAAAACCAGCAGCACGGTCAGTCGGCATGTGGATGTCTTCATATTTAGTATCACGTGCGTATGCTACACCATTTTCTTTGTCAGTCCAGAAACGGTCAACACCGCTAGCATCTGGTACATGTGCAAAGTTATAGAATGGAGCAGGAGATGACGTTGCCCATTCAATGGTGCGGCTATCCCATGGATCACCTGTGTAGTCCATGTTGTCCTTACGTTGTAAGAAACCAACGATGATTTGCATTAAGAAACATGCAATACCGATTGCAATAAGAACAGCACCAAACAATGCGATTGCTAAGTATGGGTCCCATTCAGGGTTGTCATAAGTATTCAAACGACGAGTCATACCCATGAAACCAAGGATATAAAGTGGCATGAATGCAAAATAGAAACCAATGAACCAGAACCAGAATGCAGCTTTACCCCATGCTTCATTGAGTTTCCAACCAAACATTTTCGGCCAGTAGAAAATGATGCCGGCAAACATACCAAACACCACACCACCGATAATTACGTTATGGAAGTGAGCGATCAAGAAGAGTGAGTTGTGTACGAGGAAGTCCGCAGGCGGAACCGCCATTAATACACCAGTTAAACCACCGATACCAAATGTGATTAGGAAGCCAAGCGTCCATAACATTGGAGTCGTGAAAGTAATGCGACCTTTATACATTGTGAATAACCAAGAGAAGATTTTCACACCTGTAGGAATCGCAATAACCATGGTCATGATACCGAAGAACGCGTTAACGTTCGCACCAGCGCCCATGGTAAAGAAGTGGTGAAGCCATACAACGAACGCAAGTACAGTAATCGCGATAGTTGCATACACCATAGACTTGTAACCGAACAACGCTTTACGAGAGAAGGTTGCAACGATTTCTGAGTATAGACCAAATGCTGGTAATACTAAGATATATACTTCAGGGTGACCCCATGTCCAAATCAAGTTCACATAAAGCATTGGGCTACCGCCAAGCTCATTGGTGAAGAAGTGGAAGCCGAAGTAACGGTCTAAAGTAAGCATTGCAAGTGTACCTGTTAATACAGGGAATGATGCAATGATTAATACAGCCGTACAAAGTGAAGTCCATGTAAAGATTGGCATATCCATCAATTTCATGCCAGGTGCACGCATTTTAATGATGGTAACAAAGAAGTTAACACCAGATAAAAGTGTACCAAGACCAGAAACCTGAAGAGCCCAGATATAGTAGTCAACACCAACACCAGGAGAATATTGAATGCCAGAGAGAGGAGGGTAAGCCATCCAACCAGTCGCAGCAAATTCACCCAATACTAATGAAACCATCATCAAACCAGCAGCACCAGCGAATAACCAGAAGCTTAAAGAGTTTAATAATGGGAAAGCAACGTCACGTGCACCAATCTGTAAAGGTACAGAGATGTTCATCATACCAACAACGAGACCCATTGCCACGAAGAAGATCATGATGACACCGTGTGCAGTGAAGATCTGGTCGTAGTGGTCAGGATGTAAGTAACCTTCGCCGCCGCCTTTCGCGAGGAAAAGTTGTAGACGCATCATGATTGCATCGGCGAAACCACGCAAAAGCATGACCACAGATACGATGATATACATGATACCAATTTTTTTATGGTCTACAGAAATAAACCATTCATTCCAAAGGTAGCCCCATTTTTTGAAATAGGTAATACCACCAAGAACAGCAATGCCACCAAGAGCCATCATGACCATGGTAACGAGTACAATCGGCTCTGTTGGGATAGAATCCCAACCTAATTTGCCAAAAATCATATCCATGTCTTATTCCCCTTGAGCAGCGTGTTCAGCCGCAGCATGAGTTTCTGCTGTTGCATGTCCAGCAGAGTGGTCAACACCGTGATAGTTACTCATATAGCGGTTGATAATTGTTTCAAACAATTTTGGCTCAACTGAAGAGTAATAAGTCACAGGGTGTGGCTTAGTCGGGAACGGTGTCATCGCTTCAGCTTTAGCAAGTGCTTCTTCATCACCAGCAGCTTTAGCACGATTTACTAAATGCTCGATCTGATGTTTAGAACGGTCACCATCTTTAAGCGTTGCTAACTCAGCTTGGTCAAGTGTACCTTTTTGAATTGCTTCAGCATTGATAGTTGTACCATTACCCGCTTTCACAGCTTCTACCCATTGCGCAAATTCTGGTTCAGTAACACTGTGCGCTTTAAAGCGCATTTGAGAGAAGCCGTAACCTGAATAGTTTGCTGAAAAACCACGGAAGATACCTGGTTCATCTGCTAATAAGTGAAGGTGAGTTTGCATACCCGCCATTGCATAGATTTGACCACCTAACTGTGGGATGAAGAATGAGTTCATCGTGAAGTTAGAAGTAATCTTGAAGCTTACAGGCGTTTTCTCTGGGAAGCGTACTTCGTTTACCGTTGCAATGTTTTGCTCAGGATAGATAAAAATCCATTTAAACTGTTCAGCGACAGCTTGAATAGTTAATGGTGCTTTATCTGATTCTAGCGGACGGTAAGGGTCGTACTTGTGGGAACCCCACCAAGTTAACCAAGCTAAAATACCAATAATAATGACAGGAACACCCCAAACAACGATCTCAATTGTCGTAGAGTGTGCCCAAGTAGGTTTATAGTCTGCATCTTTATTCGATGCGCGATATTGCCAACCAAACCATAATGCCATAACGATTGATGGAATCACCACCAAAAGCATGAGATAGATCGCAGTCATCATCAGGCTACTTTGACCTTGACCAACTGGACCTTTATTGTTTAGAAGTACCATATCACCACCACACCCAGTCAAGAGTGCAGCCATCGTTGATAAAGACAATACAGCTAAAATCGTTTGTCTCATTTTACAACCTCGGTGAAGAGTCCCATTCCCTAATTAAATTATGGGATAGCGATTAAAGTGTCGCATGATTGATAAGAATTTTTTGTGAAATGCTTAGCAATCATGCGACACCGCTACGTTGTCGGGCATTATGCCTCATATTGAAAAACTAAGCTACATCTAACGCGGTCAGAAATACTTGTTTTAAAACCCGATTTATTTTGTAGGAATTGTTATTTAATTGTATATCTTTTCTATAAATATCAATTTTCTATGTAAAAAAAGAGGAATAAATCCTCTTTTCTTCATTAATTTGTGATTATTGCTTTACGACCTTAGTTTTTGCTAATTTATCGTGCAAAGTTTGACGATTTTTATTAAATGCAAAGAAAGCATAGTCGATAAGGGTAATAAATGGCATAAACAACATATTGAGAATAATAAAGAGAACGCTTCTTAACCAAAAGGCTCTAATGGTATTCACGGGAGCATTAGTTTCGGCATCAATAATTTTAATCTTGGTGATTTTTTTGCCAATACTCTGCCCAAATTTTGTAATCAAAAAAGCTTGAATCATTAACATAACAATGAGGTAGGCAAAGATACTCATCCATGCTTCATTGGGAATGAGTTGCATGAGTTGCTGTTGTAATTCAACCGCTTTGTTTGATCCAACTTGAGCAGCTTGTAATTGTTTCTGAATCTCGAATAGCTCAGTATATTGACTTTCATTGAAGAAGAACGACGGGATCGCTGCCATCGGTAACCAAAGTGTTAAATCAATTACTTTGGCAAGTAAACGTGAGTGAAAAGAAGCAAGTTCAGTCGTTTTTTGTTCAACTTTAATTGTGAAATTAGCATTATTTTGTTCAGATTTAATTTGCGAGTTAAAGGGTGAATAACCTATAGGTTCGTATACAAGCTTTCCTTGAGTCAATTCACCAAGTGTTTTCCATTCGCTCATACCCTCATGCCAAACCAAGTCGGTGAGTAAAACTTGCTGACTAGAAAGCATTTGGTTTAGTTGTTCTAAGCTATAAGGTCCAGCTTGTTGGTTATTACGAGCCAAGTAAATTTGCATAATTTTAAAATCTCGATGACTAAAGATGAAAAAAGACCCTACGAAAGGGTCTTTTTTAAAAAAGACTAGGCTTTCTTGATTTGTTCTTCAGCAAGGAAGAACCACGTATCAAGTACTGAATCAGGGTTTAGTGACACAGATTCGATACCTTGTTCCATGAGCCATTTTGCAAGATCAGGATGGTCTGAAGGACCCTGACCACAAATACCAACGTATTTTCCTGCTTTACGGCAAGCATGAATTGCCATAGAGAGGAGCGCTTTAACCGCTGGATCACGTTCATCAAATAGGTGAGAGACAATACCAGAGTCACGGTCAAGACCGAGTGTTAATTGTGTTAAGTCATTTGAACCGATTGAGAAGCCATCGAAATGCTCAAGGAACTGTTCAGCCAATAGAGCATTGGTTGGAAGTTCACACATCATGATAATTTTTAAACCATTTTCACCACGTTTCAAACCATTCTGTGCAAGTAATTCAATGACGCGTCTCGCTTCATTTACCGTACGTACGAAAGGAATCATGATTTGAATATTGGTAAGACCCATTTCGTCACGTGCTTTTTTCAAGGCACGGCATTCAAGCTCGAAACAATCACGGAAATTATCAGAAACATAACGACTCGCGCCACGGAAGCCCAACATTGGGTTTTCTTCCTCAGGTTCGTATAACTTTCCGCCAATGAGGTTCGCATATTCATTTGACTTAAAGTCAGACATACGAACAATCACTGGCTTGTTTGCAAACGCAGCAGCAAGTGTTGAAATACCTTCAACTAATTTTTCAACATAGAATTCGATCGGTGATGTATAACCAGCCGTACGCGTCATGACTGCCGCACGAGTTTCACGTGGTAAGCTTTCAATGTTTAATAAGGCTTTTGGATGCACACCAATCATACGGTTGATGATGAACTCAAGACGTGCAAGACCGATCCCTTCATTTGGAATTTGAGCAAAGTCAAATGCACGGTCAGGGTTGCCCACATTCATCATAATTTTGAATGGTAGTTGTGGCATTGAATGCACTGAGTTACGTTGAACTTCAAAGTCTAACGAACCTTCATAGATAAAGCCTGTATCACCTTCAGCACAAGAAACAGTGACTTCTTGACCATCGGTTAATACTTCTGTTGCATTACCACAACCGACGATTGCAGGTACACCTAATTCACGTGCAATAATTGCTGCATGACAGGTACGACCACCACGATTAGTAATAATCGCAGCTGCACGTTTCATTACTGGTTCCCAATCTGGATCAGTCATGTCAGAAACAAGTACATCACCGTCTTGTACTTTATCCATTTCTTTAATCGAAGTGACAACGCGAACTTTACCAGAACCGATACGTTGACCAATTGAACGACCTTCACAAATGACAGTGCCACGTTGTTTTAATAGGTAACGTTCCATTGTGCCAACATTTTGGCGACTTTTTACGGTTTCTGGACGTGCTTGAACGATATAGATTTGACCATCGTCACCATCTTTTGCCCATTCGATGTCCATTGGTGAACCGTAATGCTGTTCAATAATCAGCGCTTGTTTAGCAAGTTCATGCAATTCGTGATCATTTAACGCAAATTGTTGACGTTCTGGTTTTTCAACATCAACCACAACCACTGATTTACCCGCAGCGCCTTCTTCACCATAAATCATTTTTTGGTGTTTAGAACCGAGGTTACGGCGTAAAACAGAGTGTTTCCCATTGTTTAAAAGTGGTTTAGATAAATAGAATTCATCAGGGTTTACAGCACCCTGTACCACCATTTCACCTAGACCATAAGATGCGGTAATAAAGACCACATCACGGAAACCTGATTCTGTATCTAGGGTAAACATGACACCCGCAGCGCCAGTTTCTGAACGAACCATGCGTTGTACACCCGCGGAAAGGGCTACAACACTGTGTTCAAAACCTTGGTGTACACGGTAAGCAATCGCGCGGTCATTATAAAGGGAAGCAAAAACTTCTTTAATCGCAATAAGAACGTTATCAATACCACGAATGTTTAAGAAAGTTTCTTGTTGCCCTGCAAAAGAAGCATCAGGTAAGTCTTCTGCCGTTGCAGATGAACGTACTGCAACAGCGATATCTGGATTACCATTTGATAGAGTTGTAAACGCTGCACGAATTTCTTGTTCTAAAGTTGCAGTAAGTGGAGTATCAACGATCCATTTACGGATTTTTGCGCCTGTTTCTATAAGTGCGTTTACATCATCAACATTAAGCTGATTGAGTTCAGCCTGAATTCGAGCGTTTAAACCACTTTGATCTAAAAACTCACGATAGGCAGCTGCAGTTGTTGCAAAACCACCAGGTACCGATACACCAGCATTGGATAAATGACTGATCATTTCACCCAAAGATGAGTTTTTCCCACCTACGAGTTCGACATCGTGTTTCCCTAATTTTTCCAGACCGATTACGCGCGCTTCCAAAGTATTTACTCCACTTTTTTTGCAGTATGAATGACCATCATTGGTATGAAATTATACGAATGTGCCTAGATTTAGCGTTTTACTAAGCGACAGTCATGTTAGATGAGTTTACTATAAAGATTATAGAGCACTAAGACAAATGTTTAAGGAGAATTTTGATGCCCGTAAGTAAACAAATTAAACGGAGCGTATTTTTTATTTCAGATGGTACCGCAATTACCGCAGAAACCCTTGGACATTCACTACTTGCGCAATTTCCAAACGTTGATTTTGACATCCATATCATGCCTTATATCACCACCGAAGAAGCTGCTATGAATGTGGCTGTAGAGATCAATGCATGCCAGTCTCGTGATGGTTCTTTACCGCTGGTTTTTGATACTTTGGTTGACCCTCATGTTCGAGAAATTATTAATACAGCCAAAGCTGTAAATTTAGATGTTTTTGAGGGATTAATTAGTAAACTTGAGCAAGAATTGGGAACGCCACCAACGACATTGGTTGGACAAACACACGCAGTCACAGATTCAGAATATTACAAAGCACGTATTGATGCTGTTCATTTTGCTTTAGACAATGACGATGGCGCAAGAACACGTCATTATGATAAAGCTGATATTATTTTAATCGGCGTTTCTCGTTCTGGGAAAACACCAACATCAATTTATCTGTCTTTGCAATTCGGTATTCGTGTCGCGAATTATCCTTTAACTGAGGAAGATTTAGACGATAACCGTTTGCCAAAAGTTTTAAGAGAACATAAAAATAAACTTTTTGGTTTGATGATTGATGCTGAGCGTTTAGTTGCGATTCGTAATGAGCGTAAGGCAAATAGTCGTTATGCAAGTTTTAGCCAGTGTCAGATGGAATTACGTGCAATCGAAGGGATTTACATTTCAGAAGGAATTAAGTACTTAAATGTGACTGAAATGTCGATTGAAGAAATCTCAACGCGTATTTTACAAGCGACGGGTTTAAAACGCCGTATTGGATAAATATGATCGTCAATTAAAAAGCGTGGGATCAGTATCCTGCGCTTTTTAATTTTGAGGTAAAAGAATAGGAAAATATTGAACAAACTTGTACTGTTGCTTTTGATTATTTTGATTTCTACAGCTCACGTTAAAACATTGATCCAATTTGAAAAAATCTGATGTAACAATACAAGCAAAAAGATTTTTATGATGTGAATCAGTCGATTGAATCGGAAGTAATTCATAAAATTATGCATAATCCTGCAAGTTTTAATTATGCTTTTCCGATCTGTCGAGACCATATCATTTAGGTATTCATTTTCATCTGATAAAAAATTGAAGTTTTATACTTTTGATGTCGGTAGTGGGGGACGATAGGGGAATATTCGTATTATGTTCAATACAATAGGATGAATATTTATCAAAAGATGAGTGTTTTTCGATTTATGAAAGAAGCTTATTATGTATGGATAAATTTAGTGTAGGTCACTCTATTGACCTCTCCTTATATTGGTGATAATTTAAACAATAAGGAAGTCATATACTATTTGGGATTTAAGAGAAATCTTGCCTAAATGAACAAAGATATGACAACCTGAACACAAAGCTAACAACGAACGAAACGATTCAGATCGTTTTTAAAAATGTTCAAGGTTGTAGAAAAGCCCGTTAATCGGGCTTTTTTAATGCCCATCATTTTAAAGCAAATTTGCGCTATAGTTTGTCATAAGGATTCGGGTAGCAATAGGGAATTGTGATGCTGATATTTAGTATTGTAGTGATTATTATTGGTTTGATTTTATTATTCTTTTTTGCCAAGAAAACTGATTCTACACAAGATAATTCTGATTATAGCCAGCCATATTTTTCAACCACTTATTCGTGTAATTCTTCTCAGAATAATGATGCTAGACGTTCTGATGAATGTAGTTCAAATGATGAGTCAAACTCAGACTCGAGTAGTTGTGATAGTAGTAGCAATAATGATTAAAAAGCTTGTACCCCCTGAGGGGCAAGGGGTACAAGATAAACCGAGTTTAATTAAGGTAGGTCAAACCAAATCATTTGACTGTCTTGCAATGCAGTAATCGTCGCAGTCTCATCAAACACTAAAGCATCACCCGCTTTAACCAAATGATTGGCAATCATTACTTCACCTGAAATCACATGCACATAGTTCACTTTTTTCCGTGCTGTAATTTCTAGATGTTGATCTTTTTCAAGCACTGCTGTTTTCACTTCGGCATTTTGACGAATTAACATTGGTGCGGATTCATCACCCGCGATTAAGTGCCATTGGTTTGGATGATCTTTAGGATTGAGCTGAATTTGCTGATAGGTTGGCTCAGCATCTTGTAAATTCGGTTGAATCCAAATCTGTAACAGATGCACCGCTTGATCATGTTTGTTCATTTCACTGTGGGTGACGCCAGTTCCAGCACTCATCAACTGCCATTCACCTGCATTGATTTGCCCTTCATTACCCATACTGTCTTTATGGGAAATGGTGCCATCAAGTACACAGGTTAAGATTTCCATATTGTCATGGGGATGTGTACCAAAACCATTATGTGCAGCAACCGTATCATCATTGATTACACGTAATGCACTGACACCCATGTATTTCGGGTTATACCAACTACCAAATGAAAAGCTATGATAGGTGTCTAACCAACCCGCTTTGACATGACCACGGTTTTCACTACGATGTAGATAAGCATTCATCTTTCATCTCCCAATTATTATGTTTTGCTTGATGTTTATATTATCGATTCATAATGGTGATAAATAGTCTTTTATTGCGACATATTGTCCTAAAAATGCAATGATTAAAAATTTGATTTTCTTAGCAGAATAAAAAAGGCTGAATAAAAATATTCAGCCTTTTCAAGTTGGTAAATTAATTTACCAATCTTTTATTTTGATTTGTTTTCAAGCTGTGGGATCGCAGAACCTTGACCAACTGCAAGCAAACCAGTTTCAGTATAGATACCTAATTTTGCACGGGTATCGGTAATGTCGAGGTTACGCATGGTTAACTGACCGATACGATCCATTGGCGTAAATACAGAATCACCTTTTTCCATGGTTAAACGCTCAGCTTCATACGTGAGGTTAGGAGATTCAGTGTTCATGATGGTGTAGTCATTACCACGACGTAATTCTAAAGTGACTGTGCCTGTAATCGCTTTAGCAACCCAACGTTGTGCTGTTTCGCGAAGCATTAATGCTTGTGAATCGAACCAACGACCTTGGTACAGTAAACGACCTAAACGCAAACCGTTAATGCGGTATTGTTCAATCGTGTCTTCGTTATGAATACCAGTCACCAAACGCTCATACGCGATATGTAACAAAGCCATACCCGGTGCTTCATAGATACCACGAGATTTCGCTTCGATGATACGGTTTTCGATTTGGTCAGACATACCAAGACCATGACGACCGCCGATACGGTTCGCTTCTAAAATGAATTCAACTGGATCTTCGATACGTTGACCATTCAATGCAACTGGCATACCTTGTTCAAAAGTAATGCTCACTTGTTCTGCTTGGATTTCAACGTCATCTTTCCAAAATGCAACACCCATGATTGGGTCTACGATTTTAATACCTGCATTGAGGTATTCTAAATCTTTGGCTTCGTGCGTAGCGCCCAACATATTTGAGTCAGTTGAATACGCTTTTTCTTTTGACATTTTATAGTCAAAACCGTTGTCGATGAGGAACTGCGACATTTCGGCACGACCGCCTAACTCATCAATAAAGGTTTGGTCTAACCAAGGCTTATAGATTTTTAGGGCAGGGTTAGTTAATAAACCATAACGATAGAAACGCTCAATATCGTTGCCTTTATAAGTTGAACCGTCACCCCAAATGTTGACGTCATCTTCTTTCATCGCTGTTACAAGCATCGTACCTGTGACTGCGCGACCTAATGGTGTGGTATTGAAATAAGGAACACCACCAGTACTGATGTGGAATGCGCCACATTGAATCGCTGCAATACCTTCAAGGGCAAGTTGTAAACGACAATCGATTAATCGAGCTTTGACTGCGCCGTATTGTTCAGCTTTCTTTGGAATCGCATCATAGTCATCTTCATCAGGCTGACCTAAGTTTGCTGTATACGCATAAGGCTCTGCACCTTTTTGCTTCATCCACAATAAAGCTGCTGAAGTATCGAGACCACCAGAAAAGGCAATCCCAACTTTTTTGCCTACAGGTACGTGCTGCAAGATAGTTGCATTATCAGTCATTGCTTGTCCTAACGTTTATTAGTAAAGACCCCGAAAAGGTGGTCTTGAGAATAAAAAATCGGAACTATTGTAACACTTTTCATTGAGCTTGTTTTCCTCAAAGAAAAACTAAGCAGAAAAATTATGCTCTAATGCATTTGTTTTGGTTTTTTAAGACAAAAAATCAGAATAGTTACATTGCTTTTGACTTTAGTGTCAGCATTTTCTTGAAAAGAGTCATAAACACATATAAAAATTCAGTTAAAGTACTATGCAACAAGTTGCAAAGCCAAAAATATAGAAGGAATACCATGACTAGCTATGCAAATATCTTAAAACCATTACATTTAGGGTTTACGACAATTAAAAACCGTGTGGTAATGGGTTCGATGCACACCGGTTTAGAAGATCGTTTTTTTCATTATCCTAAACTTGCAGCTTATTTTGAAGAAAGAGCGAAGGGTGGTGTTGGTTTAATTATCACGGGTGGTATTTCTCCAAATCGTCAAGGTTGGTTATTACCCGCTGGCGGTACAATGAATAGTTTGGTTGATATTCCGCATCATCGTTTAGTAACCCATTCAGTCCATAAGCATGGTGCAAAAATTTTAATGCAAATCCTGCATTCGGGGCGCTATGGTTATCAACCTTTTGTCGTTTCTTCGAGTGCAGTAAAATCGCCAATTTCACCATTTAAACCGCGTGAAATGAGCAATCAAAATATTTTGGATACCATTCAAGATTATGCACGTTGTGCAAGCATTGCGAAAAAAGCAGGCTATGATGGTGTTGAAATCATGGGTTCAGAAGGGTATTTGCTCAATCAGTTTTTAAGTCGTCATGTCAATCAACGTACTGACCGTTGGGGTGGTGACATTGAAAATCGTATGCGTTTTGCTGTTGAAATTGTAAAAGCAATTCGTGCCAAAGTAGGTGAAAAATTTATTATTTGTTTCCGTCTATCTTTACTTGATTTAGTTCATGACGGAAATACCATGCAAGAGGTAACGGTTGTTGCTAAAGCATTGGAAAAAGCGGGTGTCACTTTATTAAATACAGGGATTGGTTGGCATGAAGCGCGTGTTCCGACTATTGTAACTTCTGTTCCACGTGCTGCATTTGCGGACTATACCGCGTTTGTAAAGCAGCATGTTTCTATTCCTGTGATTGCCTCAAACCGTATCAATATGCCAGATGTTGCCGAAGAGATTATTGCTTCTGGTAAGGCCGATATGGTGCAAATGGCTCGTCCACTTTTAGCTGATCCATATTGGGTCAATAAAACTGCAACCAATCGTGTAGATGAAATTAATACGTGTATCGCATGTAACCAAGCATGTTTGGATCATAGTTTTAAGAATCAACGTGCAACCTGTCTTGTAAACCCACGTGCAGCATTTGAAACAGAATTGGTTTATATCAAAACTAAAAAACCTAAACGTATTGCTGTAGTTGGTGGTGGTGTTGCTGGAATGTCAGCTGCAACAGTTGCTGCAAGCCGTGGTCACGCCGTCACTTTATTTGAAGCAAGTAATGATGTTGGTGGTCAGTTTAATTTAGCGAAGGTCGTTCCTGGGAAAGAAGAATTCCATGAAACTATTCGTTATTTTAAAGTGCAAATTAAACAGACTGGCGTCGATTTGCGTTTGAATACGCGTGTAAGCCGTGAACAGCTTGAGCGTGAAGGTTTTGATGAGGTTATTGTGGCTACAGGTGTCGTCCCTCGTGCATTAAAAATTCAGGGCAGTACTGCACCACAAGTATTATCTTATGCTGAAGTGTTACGTGGCGCTGAAGTTGGACAAAAGGTTGCTGTAATTGGCGCGGGTGGTATCGGTTTTGATGTGTCTGAGTTTTTATTGAAACCACCGCATCAACCTCAGCCACAACCTTTAGCAGACTGGCAGCGTGAATGGGGTGTTGATCCAGATCCTAACTATATCTCTGAAGGTGGGATGCAACGCCCAGAAGTGGAAATGCCAATTCGCCAGATCTATTTATTACAACGCAAAACCACACCACTAGGTATTGGTTTGGGTAAGACATCAGGTTGGGTACACCGCGCGCAATTGAAAAAGCATGCGGTTCGTATGCTTCGTGGTTTGCAGTATAAAGCTGTGACTGATGAAGGATTATGGGTTGAGCATAATGGTCATGATCAGTTATTGCGTGTAGACACAATTGTCGTGTGCGCTGGGCAAGAATCTGTAAAAGATTTAATGCCTAAAGATGGTGAAAATACTTTAGCTAACTATCATATTATTGGTGGTGCGAAGCTCGC
Source organism: Acinetobacter sp. ANC 4805 (assembly GCF_022549495.1). GTDB lineage: Bacteria > Pseudomonadota > Gammaproteobacteria > Pseudomonadales > Moraxellaceae > Acinetobacter. The sequence continues at coordinate 124,833 of NZ_JAKZGD010000009.1, read as the reverse complement.
TGCTGAGTTAGATGCGAAACGTGCAATCCGTGAAGGTGCTGAATTAGCCGCTAAACTCTAATAATTGATGAAACATTATGCATTTGAATACATTGCAGTTAAATTTCTCTTGAATAAAGAGAGCAAGCTTTGTATTCTTACGCACATGGAAGCGTGGCAGAGCGGTTTAATGCACCGGTCTTGAAAACCGACGAGGGTGTGAGTCCTCCGTGAGTTCGAATCTCACCGCTTCCGCCAAATTTTGAATTAAGCCCTTGTTTTTACAAGGGCTTATTTTTTATCTATGATTTTACCCCTCAACCTACCCCTCATCAAATATTGAATGTAAAAAGCAGAGATGGGATGATCTTGGACTGAATAAGAAATCAGTACAAAAATATTAAATAATTCTAAACTCAATTTTGGCTTTGAAAAGATATTTTTAAAATATAAAAAGGCTCACGAATGAACCCTTAGATGACAATAAAAAGGCTATAGGTTGTGAACATTACTTGAGTATTTTTTTCACATACAGTGAGCTTATAACGATAAAAAACCAAGTGGCTCATTAACTCGTTTAATAAGTTGTAACTATGTTTTTGAACGATACCTAATTAAAGCAATTGATGTGCCGAGGTTCAGGAAAAAACACCTTGAAGTTGATAATCCAAGCATCTGTTTACCGATTGTTCTTTACGTAATAGTTAAAAGAAAAATTGATCGTAATTTAGACATTAGAGGATTTTTTTTTTATACTTAATTCAATTGTTTAAAAATACTATTAGAGATTTCTTGATGAAAATTGAAATTTGTGTGCCAAGTTCTGCCACAACTAAAGAGAGAGGGGATTTACTAGAAACTTTAAGTAGAGAAATGCTTGAGATTCAAAACTTCAAAGTAGAAGAAGAAGTTAAAAAGACTGGAATGGAGTTAGATTTGCTATGTAAACATAATGTTGCGGACAGAACAATCTATGTTGAATGTAAAGCTTATCGAGACGGGAAAATTGATGCTCCTATTATTAGGCAACTAATGGGTACTATCGTCTTACAAGGATATTCAGAAGGTTGGTTAATTAGTACTAGTGAATTGGGTAAAGAAGCTAAAGGGATTGAGGATGAATTAGCATCAAAAGGCTTAGCTGGAAAGTTAGTCATTTATACACCTAGAAAAATTATTGATTCTCTATTGGCTTCAAAAATTATAAATCCTCCTCCTCAAGCACAATTAATACAATATTTGCCTGAAGAGAATATAGGAGAATGGAGTTTACTAATCACACCTTATGGTAAGTTCTGGGCTGTTGCAATTCTGGAGGGAGGAATGCCTTCTAAAGTAGTTTGCTATCATGCTAAATCCTTAAGTTTAGTTGATGACCAAGCTCTTTTAGATAATATTGCTTCGACGGACTCAAACTTATCAAAATTAGATTTCTCGAAAATAATATTATTTACAAAGAAGGAGAAAAAGTTAAGTTTAGAAGAGAGCCTAATTGAAGTTGTTGAAGTCCAAAAAGGTGATGATTGGAACGACTATCGTCCTGCTAGACCTGAAGACTTTGTAGGGAGAACTAAAGATATTAATGATATCTTTGATTTTTTTAAAAAAATTAAAGAAAAGGAAACAACTAGACGTTGTTTTGCTATTACAGGAAATTCAGGGTTAGGCAAAAGCTCATTAATCATAAAATTGCTTGAGAAAGCAGAAAATAGACATCAAAAACACAAAGTTTATATATGTGCTGTAGATGTTCGAGCTGCTAAATCATCAGAATATATTTATGCTGCATTGCTTAAAACGTTAAAGAATGCTCAAAAAAAGGGATTTGGTGATCCTGAAATTAATATTTTGATTACAAATGCTAGTCATCCGTTAGATTCGGAGTCGATTACTGAATATTTAGAAAGTGTGGATAAGGCTAATCAAATAATAGTCTTAGTATTTGATCAGTTTGAAGAATTGTTTAGTAAACCAGATCTATCTGATCTATTTACTAATACTTCCAATATGTTAATGGATGCTACTAGTTTACAATTTAATTTTTGTATTGGCTTTGCATGGAAGACAGATAGTACTACACATACGGAAAATCCTGCATATTTTTTCTGGCATAAACTTTCCGAATACCGTATGGTAAGGAAATTAAGCCCATTCTCAGATAGAGAATCTCATACTGTAATTAGTAAGTTTGAGGATGTGATTGGTCAAAAATTAGATGGTGATTTGAAACATAATTTAACAGTATCAAGTCAAGGTTATCCGTGGCTCTTAAAAAAATTATGCATCCATTTATATGACAAATTAGAACAAGGTGCTAAACAGGAAGATTTGTTAGAAAATAAATTAGATATCGCTAGTTTATTTTCGGATGATTTAAGTGAACTAAGTATATCTGAACAAAAAGCACTAAGATTTGTTGCAACAAAGGCACCTGTAGACTTGATAGAAACTATTGAAATTTGTACTGATGAGATAGTTCAAAGTTTATTACATAAAAGATTAATTGTTAAAAGTGGCAATAGGCTAAATCTCTATTGGGATATTTTCCGAGAATTTGTTCTGACAGGAAATGTTCCAATTATCGCTCTTAGATATTTACCATCACATGATTTTTCAACAATTTGGAATGTTGTGAAATATTTATCTAAGTCACCTGTAACTATCCATTCTTTACAAGAAAAGACAAACTTTTCTGAAGGTACAATTCAAAATGTTGGGACTGATATTTTACTTTTTGGATTAGCTACACGAGAAAACTCTCAATATGTTCTATCTGAAGATTTATTAGAGGATGGAAATACTCAAGAAAATCTACTGAATATAATTAGAGAAAAATTTAAAAAACATATTATTACCTTACATTTGAAAGATTTACCTAGCGGAACTTTTTTAACAATTACTAGTATTATTGATTTAATGAAAGAAACATATTCAGAGAATAAGTACGCTGATAAAACTTGGCGATTATATGCTATTAGGCTTATCCGTTGGTTAGAATTAACGGGTTTTTTACAACCAACAACAGAGCCAAATACATGGATTTACCGAGATCTAGGCAGTTCAAAAACTTCCGTTATGAATAGAAGACGTACTTCTAATTTCTTTGTTCCTAGAATTTCACCTCAATTGTTTATTTCAATTTATAGTGAAATAGTAGGTAAAAGTCTTCAACAGTTACCGAATGATAGTAAGACAAATAAAACAGTAGAGATTTTGAGAAAGTTTGAGTTAGTAGACAATGATCGGGTGATGGAGATCGATGATTTTGATTCAATTCTTTATGCTAAGGCTAGTTCAGAATTTAGTATACAAGCTATATTGGAAATAAAAGATTTGTATTCAACTGATAAATTATCAGGGCAGAATTTAGGCATTCTTTTGAAAGAAAAATATGATCTGAAATGGACAGATGTTACAACGCAGCATTCAGGTAATAAGCTAAATAGCTGGGCTAAATGGATTAAAGCCTATGAGATGAAAAATGAATAGGAATTTTGAATAACAAGGAAATTGAGAACATCAGTTTCGTTCAACTTTTTAATTTTTATTCATAAATTTCTTTTTATTTCTAGGACTTCCTTCTTTTGAGGAACTTTTAGTGAAGTTCATCTTAAGTCCATAATGGAAAAATTTAATAAGTTATAGCATCAAAGTTACAATCTGTGAAAAATAAAAATAGCCTTAACTTAAGGCTATTTTTTTATATCTATTTTTAGCTTTATTTACTATACATTACCTGTGTAGGTTTTCCATGCATAAGTAATACCATTGCCTTTATAGCGATAAAAACCAAGTGGCTCATGGACTCGTTCGATAAGTTGTAACCATGCTTTTTGGACGATACCTTGTCCATCGTAGCAATGGGTGTGCTTAGGCTCTGGAAAAATACCTTGAAGTTGATAATCATGGCAGACCCATTCCCATTGTTCTTTGAGTAAGGGCATATAGTTTTCTTCATTCCCAATGATGTAAACAAATGCCTGTGCAGTTAGCCCTTGATCAAGACCTTTGACGATGCGCCATTGAATATCATAAAGTTTCTCTGTGAGTTGCCCAGCTTTATGTAACCACTGGAAGTATTGCTTTAACACTTTTACAGATATTTTCTCCGCATCTTCCTGAGTCTCATAATGAGGTGGATCAGTTTGTGCAATCAAAGGTAGCTCTAGGAAAATACAATTAGCTTGGTCTTGTGTTTGCATTACACGTCGGAAAACAGTTTTTTGTTCATTACGAAGTTTTTGCACTTGCGCTTCATATTTATTGGCGTGAAGCTTAGCTTTGGCAACGTATAGTTCACCACGAAAACGATTGAAGTTATTTTGAAATATAGTGATAGGAATGGGTTGGGGGGAAGTCACCAAACCAATATTTTGAACTGCAAACTGATGAAAGACTTTTAAGTGAGGGTGAGCTTCAAAGCCTTGAAAAAGGTCGATAAAATGAGCAAAATTTTTTACTTGATCTAGAATCCAAACACATAATTGATTCATCTGCGGATAAGGTATAGTTGGCGTAGCTTTAGGAAGCACCTTAATTTTATCTTGTTCTAACAGTTTCGTAGCATTGATCAAACCGAATGCGATTTGATTAAACATTGGATCTCCATAAATAGGTCTGACCATTGTGCCATTTGTAGGAAAGCCAACACTTCCATTCGGATATACATGGGGTGGTGTTTGTACCATGTTAAAAAAATTAGGTTGTGTATTTTGTACAAAAACTTGGTTCATTTGGGAATACTCTGTAATTCGGTTAAATGGATTAATAATGTTGAGTTAGGTTTGGGCGACCTATTTCTTTACGGTGATGAGGCAAGATGCCAGTGTTGAGTGTTTTGACTCGTTCTAAGTTGCTATGTAATACGTACTGTTCAAACTTGGCAAAGTAGTGAATAACTTTTGCAATATTGTCGTATTTGGCTTGATCATCACGGCTGATCACACCCAAGGCATCGTATTTGTACTTCTTACGATTCTTGCTGGTATTACAGTTAAAATAGCTATGATTCCCATCAATTTGTTGATCCCACATCTCGCCAATCATCCGACCTAAGCTAATGTCTTCACGGTGATGACTACCATTGAAAAAGAAAAAACAGTGGATGTGTAAGGCCTGATCTACGCCATATTCCAGCTTCGTGACGTAGCCTGCTAAATGTACAGACTCTCTACGACGCAGTTTCTGCATTAAAGTATGGAAATTACTCACGATTTCTTTAGGCGTAAAATTTTTCTTGTCGTCGGGTACATACAAGTCAACACGTACACCAATTAAACGTGAGTAATGTTTACGAAGTTTATTGATATATTGGAGTACTTTTTTTTCACGCCGCCTCGCTACCTTTCGACGATCATTCACACGCTGTACATATTTTGGAGAGCGTAAATATTCAAATAGCGTTTTAATAAAGAAATTAATGAGCATCGCGACAGAGATTTTCTGACCTGTAGGTACACCATTGGCATCAATTTCATTCAATTGGTCATATGGATATGCAATTAAGTCATAAATACAATCTTGATATGGTCTCAATACCTTATTAAAAGCCGCCAATACAGCATCATATTGCTCACATCGATATGCTATCGGTGACTTTATTTGTTTTGAATTAACTAGAAAGTTTCGGATTAGTTCCAGTATTGGAGGATATATAAGCATCCATTGATCATTGAATAAGCTTCCTGATTTAGGCTTATCTTTTTGATATAGGTAGGTAGCTTTCTGTAGATTTACTTCGTGACATAAGCGAATCGCATGACTGCAAACGCTCATTGCAGGATTCCATGGTTTCTTCTTAAATAAGCTGATTGTATGATGTTTTGAGAATTCTTCATGATCATCTATTTCAGGGTAACAGTCATATAAAAATTGATTAGCTTCATTAACTTCATCTATCTGTCCTGATAGATATTCTTCAGTATCATCATTAGATGATGATTCTTCCCGTTCAGCTAAACTTGATCCTACAATCAAAGCATGAGGTTCAAGTCGAAGTGCCATTTCTTCTGTCGTAGACCTAAATTCAATTATCTTTATATCTGGGTATTCTTGTTCCATAGATATAGCTCCAATTAGTAAAAAAATACAATTGTCTAAATCTGACCTATAGTATGTGTAGAATAGAGATATGATGAATTGATCTAATATATTTAATGAATTTAAATAACCTATTGAATATATTAGGTATATATATTAATCATATAAACTACATCAGCAAAGATCAGAGACAATAACGGTGTATCAGGGGACTTGAGATCAAGCCCCATCCTTAATATCGGTAAATTACTGTTTCTGCGTGATTGAAAAGATAAGCACTTGGTGCTTATGCTTTTTTCGATAAAAGCCAAGCATTAAGCTCGTGTTGAAACCAGCCTACGGCAGATACTGAAATTTTGATGGATTTAGGGAACGTTGGATCATAACGAGGTGACTTCTTGTTAAGAAGCTCATAGATACTTGATCTGGAAATACCCGTGATATCTACAACTTCTTTGATCCGTAGAACTTTTAGTGATGGCTGATTGTTTTGCATGGGAAAACCCTCCGATTACGAGAGTATTCTGTGCTAATGTAATTCGAATTAAGTCCATTTCGTAATTCTATTTTTTAATATGAGCTCAAAAAACATACAATTCCCAAAGGAAATCATTCATCACGTATTCAGAAACCTGATTGTTCAATCAATTACAATTCAAAAACTTGATAAAAGTCACCCTAAACTTATAAGCAATATGAAAAGGTTAAGGGATGAAATGCATAATGATTTTGTTAATGATTTTTTTGAATTTTATACATGTTATAAATTAGATTCAGAGCGGAAGAAAACACTGATATCTTCATTGTTTAAAAATAATCGTTTTATAGACCATGCTTTTAATTATTTTGAAACGGGAGCCCTAGGTATATCTGAGGATATTCTAAAATCTCATGCACTTACGCTCGAGCAAGTCGTGAATATTATTAAATATAGAGAGCCTGAGTTTTTAGAAAATGTAAGTAGGATTAGTAAGCATCTTGAAATCGAAAATTTCCTTGCTGACACAACACGTGAATACTACATTTCGGATTTGTTGATTGATTTACCTATTGATCAACTGGTTTATGACTACATTTATTTTCAGTTACTTATTGAAAAGTATCAATATAGTGCTGACGGCGAATATCAAGCAGAACTGAGCAATCCAATTGATATCGCAAAAATGTTCAGGCCACTCAATCATTATTTACGCTTTTTTTCACCAAAGTTTACAACCTCATTTGTGGAATACAAAGAAGTAAAAAAAGGGCCATTAAGGTATGATTACTTAAGCTATAACCTAAGAATTGATGAACCCACTGAGAATATTGCGGATAGTATGACGACATTTTTTCTGCAATACATTGCACATCGGGTCTGGTTTTATCATGACGTTGCCGATGTTGATAATGGTCAAAAGGGGATCAAGATTGAAGAATTACACGAAATCAGTAAGATTTTACAGACACTGGATTTGAGGTCGAATGTAGAACATAACTATGAAAAAAATATTTCAGTGCAGACAGATTTAGTCGCATTGTGGTTGTATGAAATAAACAAAGAGAAAAAAGCCAATAAACGCAATGAGATTTGTAGGCGGGAATTTGCCAAACTTGAGAACTTAAATCCAGAGGAGAGGCCTGATAAGGCTAAGTTTTTTAATACAGTTGATTTGTTACTTCAACAAGAAAAAACGGATATGAAGCCGTTGGCATTCTTGCAAGAAATATCTGAACGATTAAAAAAAATTAATGCTCTTAGTAGATATGATCTAGATATTAAATTCAGCGTGACAGATAGACTGCTCAAACCAGAGAACAAAACAGAAACCAAGGTGTTGTTGTGTTCTGCCTATACACCAGTGAGTGGAAATTCAGAACGTACAAAATGTGTAGAATATATGATCTTAAACACAACAATTAGCTCGCAATATAAAGATTTACTGCAAAATATGGAAAAATAATCTAACCGTAAAAAAGCATTATTTTTCTAAAATAAAGACTAATCTTTTCAAAGCCTGAGCTTATCAAAATTGCCGTTTTTAGTATCAAATTGGCTACACTGCTGACTGGAATCAGTCAGCAGTTTTGTCGGGCATAACATCAAATTTTACGTTAGCAAACGCATCAGAATTTGATGTTTTGAGTGCCTAAAAATTATAGGTATAGGTCAAACCGCTATTGGTTGTAACCGTCACTTCACGAACATATTCAGCCGAACAGCCTAAGTAAACTTTTGCCACCGAACCATAACGCATATTTTGGTAATCATAAGTACCTTTACTTCTGCAATTACCACGATTGATTAAAACCCCTGTGATGGTGGTTGGCGCATCGTTCAATGACATGATGTTTAATAAATCACTATAGCCTGTCATGGAGTATTGTGATTCTTCACGACGGACACGTACCTCAAATTGTTCCTGTGGTGCTGCTTGTACCGGTTCAACAGGTGGATCATTCAAGTCGTATTCAGAGCTATCCACCATCGTGGTTTTAAACTTATCATCACTTGGATCTTCAGTAATTGGTGAGGATGTTTCAGTTGCATTGGTTTGAGCAGTCGTCGGTTCAGGGGCTACTTCTTTTTTAGAGGGTGGACTGCATGCACTGAGGCTAGTGATTAGCAAGCCTGAGTACAGCAATGACTTGGCCAGATTCATTGTTCAATTCCTATTCTTAAATTCTTTATTGATTGCATTGGTTGAGCCGCATGGCTCAACCAATCATTTGGTTTTTGCATTATTGTTTTGATGATTGAGATCGTTATTTACATTGACCTGAGCGGACCGACTCAACCAGACGTGGTTGAGTTTGCTCAGCACTCAGGCGTAGGCAAATCACCTTTTTTGATTTGGCAGAACTGGAAATCAATTCCTCACCCTGAATTGGGTTTGCTCCACCAGCGTTATACACCATATAGCGTTTGCCTGAAGTCGTTTTAAACGTAAATGCATCACCTGACTCGCTAAAGCCCTCAATTGTCTTCACTGTTACAGTGATCGCGTTAGAATTAGATTTAGCGAGGGCAGAAGCACACAACACACTGAGCCCCAAAGCTAAAAATAGTTTCTTCATCTTGAATCTCCTTATGCTTATTTATTTCCTAAAAATGGTGACAGGCCAGACCGCTGCTTTACCGAGATTGTAGGAATAAGGCAGGTGAGCGGTGCTGCTACAATTTTTGAAATAGACTGAGCAAATCACTGCGATAACGATGTAGCCGATAATTAAATAATTTTTCATTTTTGATTCCTGATTTATTCTTTACATTGTTGTACGGCATTCGCCATCACCGTGTTAAATTCTGGTGGTGGTTGCATGGTTTCCCGAGTGGTGACATCTGCCATGCTTTCCATAAACTCAGGCGAGTAGTGCGCCTCAACCTTGTCGTAAATACAGGAGCAGGTTGAACGATCTAGACCACCTGCCTGACAGCCTGCTTTAAAATCACGTTTGACCTTGCTGTCACATGCGACGAGTAGATTGCTAATTAAGACAAGAGTGATGACCCCGAACCACGTTTGATATTTCATAGATATTCCAATTCATGGTGATGTGTTGTTTTTAAAATCGTGATGGATTGCCTATTTATGCCAACCTGCCAGATAGACCAGCAGCCATAAAAAACCCAGCAATAAAATAAAGCTTGGTCCAAGAGCCACCACGACGATGACAACCAAAATAAGCTGTGCAATGAATTCCATGATTTTTATCCAGCACAAAACACCACTGACCAAAATGGATGCAGCAGTTAATTGATGCCTTGAATCAGTCAGGACATAGCGAAAGCGTGTGATAAATGAATGGGAATAAAATGCTTGAGAGGCGGAGAAAGTGCAGGGGAATAAAGCACAGTAAATTGCGTCATGGTTGACTCCTTAGGTATTAAGAAGTTCTACCGAATCACTGTCAATTGATTATGGTGGCAGAACGAAAGAGGGTTGACAGACTGAACCTAAGAATCAGCACACCCGAAGGTGTCCCCCTCCCGTTCTACCGCAGAGGGAGCACGAGAACTCACACCAAAAGAAAAATATCTTTTAGTGCACTTAGGAAACGGTCTGTCAAAACCGACTGACAATGTAGGTCAGCCCTTGCATCATAATCGCTGCTAAAAAACAGGTCAATTGATCTGTTTAATCATCATTCAAAAATCGCCTAAAACTGATGATAAAAAACGCATTCTAAAAAAATACAAATACATAGCATCTAGATGAGAACGGTGTTTCTCCATTTGAGACCGCACCAATACATGCTTTAGCTACATCGCAATCACTTTGCCTGCTTCCTCAGCAGGCTTTTTTTATTCATTTACAGGAAATACCACAATGAGTTTGCCATGTCCTTACTGCCAGTCTAGAGAGACGGTACAAATGCAATCCCCCCAACATTTACCCACTATTTCAACCAATAACCCTATTTCCAATAGCGTGATGTCACCGATGGCACTTGCCACTTTAGGAGTCAGTGTTTCCAAAAGTCTGAATATTCCTCCGATTGCAGGCGCAATCGTTGGGGTACTGATTGGCGGTATCTGGATGTTGATCACTGAAGATGAACAGCAACAACCACTACACCCAACTTATCGCAGACAGTATTACTGCAACAACTGTGACCGCAGCTTTAGCCCGAATTTACGCAATTAAGTATTTAGCAAAATTTAAATCGAACCCTTTTACCCATTCAAAATCGATACAGGAATTATTCTTATGGCACATTTAGTTGAAACTATGGCATTCACTGGACAAACCCCTTGGCATGGCTTAGGCAATGAACTCACACCAAACCAACCTATCGAGGTCTGGGCACAACAGGCAGGCATGGATTGGCGGATTGAATCCTCCGATGTCAGTTACATGGCACAGAATGAAAAGGGGCAAAGCATTATTATGCCGTTTGAGGAACAACGAGTGCTTTTCCGATCAGATACTCATGCACCTTTATCCGTAGTCAGCCAACGTTTTCAGGAAGTGCAACCGATGGAAATCCTACACTTCTACAAAGACCTGACAGAGCAATCAGGCTTTGAATTGGAAACCGCAGGCGTACTCAAAGGTGGTAAGAAATTCTGGGCACTGGCTAAGACTGGACAGACTTCAGCACTCAAGGGTAAGGATGTGAGTAATGGCTATATTCTACTAGCGACGGCTTGTGATGGCACTCTAGCAACCACTGCACAGTTCACCAGTATCCGGGTGGTATGTAACAATACTTTGGCAATTGCTCTCAAAGGACAAAATACCAGTGCAGGTGTGGTTAAAGTCCCACACAGCACTCGTTTCGATGCTGAGAAAGTTAAACAACAGTTGGGTATTTCAGTCCGTGCATGGGATGAACACATGTATGAAATGAAACAACTGAGCCAGCGTAAGGTAACTCAGCAGGAAGCAGCAGCCTACTTTGATGCGGTGTTTAACAATACCAACCTAACTATGGCTGAACAAGATGAAAGCATCATTCAGTTCTATCGAAATGCTGCTATGCCAAACCAAGGCATCAACACCCCAACCAAAGCGGACAATAAAACCGAGCCAAATGGACGTGCCATGTCGAAAGTCATGACCATGTTTAACGGACATGGACGTGGTGCAGAACTGAGTTCAGCTAAAGACACGGCTTATGGTTTACTGTGCGCAATAACTGAATTTACTGACCATGAACGTCGGGCGATGAGTACCGATCACCGACTCGATTCAGCATGGTTTGGTGCAGGGGCTGCCATTAAACAGCGTGGTCTGGAACAGGCATTGAGAATGATTGCCTAAATTCAGTTTCAATTAAGCCAGCTCCATTAGCCTAAGCATACAGTAACACCGTACAAGCACAGCAACACCTTTAGCCGCACCCTCATGCGGCTTTTTTATGCCCAAAATTCAGCTTTTACGATTTTATCGATACAGGAATAATTGCAATGAATAGTCATACTCAAATTCAAAACACGCTAAATAACCCACCACTACAACCCTATTTACCGAATCTAAATCAATCCATTCAGCAGATTGAGGTGGGAACCCGAACCAAACGAGATCGACCGAATACGCAACCACGAAAGACCAAAGCCCTTACAGCAAAAAGACTTGCCAACACCAAACAGCTCAATTACCAACAATGGCTAGAGGTCAGAAAACAGGGTATTGGCAGCAGTGATGCAGCAACGGCCTGTGGACTGAATCCCTATATGTCGATGCTGGAACTGTGGATGATCAAGACAGGGCGGATGCAACAAAACATCGAGGATGAAAGTGCAGGTTACGCACCCTTGTACTGGGGAAAAAAGCTAGAACCTTTGGTGGCTGAATACTACAGCATGCACACCAATCATAAAGTCCGTCGAGTTAATGCAGTATTGCAACACCCTGATGAAGACAAACAGTTTATGTTGGCGAACTTGGATTATGCTGTAGTCGGTAATGAAGAAGTGCAAATTTTGGAATGTAAAACCGTGGGGGAATATGGCGCAAAACTATGGCGAGATGGCGTGCCTTTATATGTGCTGTGTCAGGTACAGCATCAATTGGCAGTGACAGGTAAACAGGCAGCGCATATTTGTGCCTTGATCTGTGGGCATGAAACCAAAATCTATAAAGTGACTCGTAATGAAACTGTGATTCAGCACATCATTAATGCGGAACGTCATTTCTGGCAATGTGTCGAAACAGGTATTCCACCCAGTGTAGATGCTTCGGATTCAGCAGCTAAAGCCTTGCAACAACTTTATCCTGAACAGATTCCATTAACAGTAGAAGACCTGACCCAAAATGAACAAGCTAATTATTTGTTTAATCAGTTACTAGAGGAGCGACATAAAGTTGAACAACACCAGCAGTATTTTGATGAACTGAAACATCAACTACAAATGATGATGAAAGAAGCAGAGCGAGCGGTATTTACAGGTGGTTCAGTCACATGGAAGAAATCACAAGACTCAATCAGCCTAGACAGTAAATCATTGCTTAAACAGCATCCTGAATACCTACAGCAATTTCCCCAAACCAAAGCAGGAACACGACGCTTTCAGATTTATCCGAATGGTGGATAGGGCTGATACCCAAGTAACCCATTTCAATTTAACTAACACCCCAACCAACTGATCCCATACCCCAAACAAGTATGGGATTTTTTATGCCCAAAATTTATTTATCCAAATTTAAACGCCATTTCAACATCTATATAGAGTACATCATCATGATTAAAGGTTTAGCTATTACCCCACCTGTGTTGGGGCGTATCAGTATCGGCAAAATTGTCGAAAAGAATGGAAAACGTCTGCCTGAAAAAGATGATCAATTTACCATTACCAGCCAAATCCAAAATAAAGATGGGTGGGTCAAACATCCACTGGATGAGCAACTACGTGCCAAAGCGCCCAATCAGAACCAAAAGCTGAGAAGCATTCCAGTCCGCATGATCTTCAATGATCCCGATCTCAACTTAAGAGCAGAGTACAGCCTATTTGACCGCCAAACTGGACGTTTAATCTGTTCAGGCAATGGCGAAAGCTGTCAGCGACTCGGTCAAAATGGCATTGAACAACATCCATGTCCATCACCTGATTTATGTCCATTGGCACAGGGTGGATTATGCAAGCCCTATGGCAGACTCTACGTCAACTTAGATGAATCAGATGAGTTTGGTACTTTCATCTTTAGAACCACAGGCTTTAACAGCATCCGCACTTTGGCAGCTCGACTTCGTTACTATCACGCAGCATCGGGTGACTTACTTGCTTGTTTGCCATTGCAATTGACCTTGCGAGGTAAAAGCACCACACAAAGTTACCGTACCCCGATCTACTACGTGGATCTGACTTTACGTGATGGCACAAACCTGAAAGATGCGATTAGTTCAGCCAAACAGATGGATGAACAAAGTAAGACAGCAGGGTTCTATCAGGAGGCTTTGGATCATGTGGCACGGCAGGGTTATGGTAATGCCTGCTTTGAGGTGGGAGGTGAAGAGGGTTTGGATATAGTGGAGGAGTTTTACAGCGTTGAATCTCAAACAGAGCATCAGCAAACGCATGATCTCACTCATGTTCAAGATATTCAGAAAGGCTTACAGCAGTCGGTTCAAGCTCTGAATTAAATACTGTTGGGGGCTAAGAAGCCCCCAACAGTAATATTGCTACTATTTTTTATTAAAAAATTTGAACTACTTATTGAATCAATAAACATTACTTAAGTATCGTTTATTTGGAGGGCGGTAGTACGTTAGGCTTTTGTAACATTAATCCATTTATAACTTTTTGTTGTCTACTATCCTCATTACGTAGTTGTTTATCTTTGGAATGATGGTCATCTTTATTCTCATCAACTTTGGTATCGCCATGGTTATGATCAGTAATATTACGTAATTCAGTATCATCTAAGGAGCGAATCGTTTTTGAAGTGCTAGGTTCAGCCCAAGATATTGTATTTAAAAATATGAGAAATAATAAATTGTACTTCATCCATGAAGTCATAGCGTGATCCTTTTTTACTCAATACCGACTACAGTGGTGATATAACCAGTGGCTAAAAGAATTGATAGACCTAATGACATCTCAAATAAAATGGCATAGCCCAATTGTTTCGCAAATTTCGGGTCTTGTAAGCGAGGTGTGAAATACCATTTGTTAAAGGCTGCTAACAATAAAATACTTAGGACAAATAATATTTTAATAATAAATCCATGCCCATAAGGTGTATTGATTAGAGTATTAAAATCTTTAAAGAGTAATAAAGCAATACTAAGACCACAAGCGATGAGTATTCCTACAATAAAGGCTGCTATTTGCCCAAATAGATGCATACGTTCTTTAAGTGGTAAGCCATTAATTTTTTTGCTTGTTTTCCATAATGGATAAAGCGACCCCATCCATAAGGACATTACAAGTACATGTATTGATAACAAAGCTTGAGCGAATAAGGGTAAATTCGTGACGTGTCCGAGTTGTGAAAAACTTAAAACGATTGGTGTGAGCAGTATGGTAAAGATTGCTCCTTCAGTTTTGGAAATATCAATCGTCCCTTTACTAAGTTTGACTATCATAAATATGAGTAAAAGTGCAAAACTGATTGATCGAATGATATAGACATGTCCAGTAGGAGTATTGACTAGTATATTTATATAGTTGCTATCCCACATACCTGAAAGGCCAGTGTTGGCAAAACTTCCTATAAGAATGAAGAAGCCGAGAACACTTGAAAAAAGACCTAATCCTGTACCAATAGTTATGTATTTGAGAATAGTTCCCTTTATTTCAACATAACGTCCAAGTAAGAAATAGCAGAAAGCACCACCTATAATAAATGCAATCCCTAAATATAGAATGACTTTAACCAACCATGTTGCGTATATCCAAGTCTCAGGAATCATATTTTTCTCCCACAGTTATAGCCAACGTGTCAGCAAGCTGCTTGCATGTTGGCTATTTGCATTTATTGTTATTTTACCGATTTAATAGTGAAATTATATTCACCATTCATGTTATGGCCATCGGTACCCATTGTGGTCCAAACCACCGTATATTTTCCTTTTTTTAGTTTTGGAACCGCTACGTCAAATGATTTTTTCATATCATGAGTTATTTGGTAGTTCAAAGGGATATCCTTACGTTGGGCATCAAGTAACTTAACGTTCATTAGCATGACTTCTTCACCAAAATTGAGTGTTATGTTTTTTGGTTGACTTGCTACAGAAGCATTGATCGCAGGAATTGCACTTTCAAGTTTCACGTGTGCAAATGCACTTGAAGCAGTAACAATCAGTGTTGCACCTACGAGAGTGTTACGTAGAGCTGACATTTTATTTTTGAAAATTTTCATTTCTTCATCCTCTTTAAACTAATCTTGGGCTCAGTAATGACCGAATGAAATGCATCAATTGGTTGCTTGGTCATCACCTTTCTCATGCTTATTATTAAAGGATGAGAGAAACATCCCGATGACTTCAAAATTACATTTTTGTCATTTTAAAAATTAAAAAACCACAAGTGGTACACTGGCTTTAAAGAAAACAATGATCACTAAATAAACTAATAAGAGGGAGTCTATTTCCATCTTAATGAAATTATTAATTTAAAAAATTAAATATGAAGGAGGCTTTTATGGACCATCATCATGAAAACAAAGTACTCAATAACAGACTTACTGACCCTGTCTGTGGTATGACAGTTACAGAAGCATCCAAGTTTTATGAAGAAGTTAAAACTAGAACTTTTTACTTTTG
The DNA here is from genome assembly GCF_022549495.1 of Acinetobacter sp. ANC 4805. Lineage (GTDB taxonomy): Bacteria > Pseudomonadota > Gammaproteobacteria > Pseudomonadales > Moraxellaceae > Acinetobacter. The sequence goes on along the minus strand of NZ_JAKZGD010000009.1, from coordinate 108,624 downwards.
TAGTGAGAAATGCCACATAAAGTTTAAAAGTGATCCTCATTTTTATATTACTAAAGTTGAGAATGTAGTTACGTTAAAAGAACCACAAAAGAGGGATGGTGAGGATTCAAATGAAGTTAATCAGCCTGCTCATGTTAATACCTTCACGATATACACTTGTCCAATGCATCCTGAAATTAGACAGAACCATGCGGGAAATTGTCCGATCTGTGGTATGTCGTTAGAGCCTTTACTTCCTGACTTAGATGACGCTGATGAAAACCCAGAACTCAAGAATTTTAAGCATAGATTTTGGTGGACCTTACCGCTAACCATTATTGTAGTTTTCTTAGCAATGTTTGGTCATCAATTGAACTGGTTCGAAATGCAGGTGCAAAGCTGGATTGAACTGGTACTGACTTTACCAATTGTTTTGTGGGCAGGAATGCCATTTTTTGTGAGATGTTGGCAGTCAATCTGGAATCGGAGTCCAAATATGTGGACCTTGATTGGAATAGGTACAGGAGCTGCTTTTATATACAGCCTTGTTGGAACAATAGTACCTCAAGTATTTCCAGACTCATTTGTATCTATGGGGCGTGTTGCTGTGTATTTTGAGGCCACAGCAGCCATTATTTCGCTGACCTTATTAGGCCAAGTTCTTGAGTTGAAAGCTCGATCACAGACCTCGGCAGCAATTAAATCTTTACTTGGGCTAGCACCTAAGACTGCAAGAAAAATAAATGACGATGGTAAAGAAGAAGATATTCCTCTTTCCCATGTACATGTTGGAGATTTGCTCCGAGTACGACCAGGTGAAAAGGTCCCTGTTGATGGAGTTGTTACTGAAGGGTCAAGTTCTATTGATGAATCAATGTTAACAGGAGAACCTGTTCCCGTTACAAAACGTGAAGGCGATCAAGTAATAGGTGCAACAATAAATATGAATGGTTCATTAGTAATGCGTTCAGAAAAGGTTGGATCTTCAACGGTACTTTCTCAGATCGTACAAATGGTATCGCAAGCTCAACGTTCTAAAGCGCCGATGCAAAGAATGGCAGATCATGTTGCAGGTTGGTTTGTTATGGTAGTTATTGCTATTTCTGTGCTTACATTTTTTGGTTGGGGGGTATTTGGCCCAGAGCCTAGCTGGGTTTACGGGTTAATTAATGCTGTCGCAGTGTTAATTATTGCTTGCCCATGTGCTTTAGGCTTAGCGACACCTATGTCAATTATGGTGGCAACAGGTCGTGGTGCATCGAATGGTGTACTTTTTCGTGATGCAGCTGCAATAGAAAATTTACGTAAGATTGATACTTTAATTATTGATAAGACAGGTACTTTAACTGAAGGCCAACCCTCATTCGATAAGGTTATCGCTCTTTCGGGCTATGAAGAAAATGAGGTACTTCGGTTAGCAGCTAGTCTGGATCAGGGGAGTGAACACCCTTTAGCTGATGCAATCGTACGTGCTGCCCGTGAAAGAGATCTTGTACTGTCTAGACCAACATCTTTTGAATCTGGCTCTGGGATTGGTGTTAAAGGAGAGTTAAATGGACAACAATTATCTCTTGGTAATACAGCATTAATGGAACAGCTGGGAATATCAGTTAAAGCATTTGTTCCCGAAGCTGAAAAGTTAAGAGCCGAAGGTGCAAGTGTCATGCATTTAGCTGTGGATGGAAAACTGATAGGGTTAATAGCTGTTTCAGATCCAATCAAAGCAAGTACACCTGAGGCTGTTCTTTCATTAAAAGATTCCGGTCTAAGAATCGTAATGGCTACTGGTGATGGATTAACAACAGCTAAGTCTGTTGGCGCTAGATTAGGTATTGATGAGGTTTATGGTGAGGTTAAACCCGCAGATAAATTAGAATTGGTTAAGAAATTGCAAAAAGAAGGAAGAGTGGTTGCGATGGCTGGTGATGGGATCAATGATGCCCCAGCTTTAGCTCAGGCTGATATCGGAATTGCAATGGGTACAGGAACAGATGTAGCAATGAATAGTGCACAAGTTACTTTGGTAAAAGGTGATTTACGCGGTATAGAGATTGCTCGTTCATTATCAGAAGCAACCATTAAAAACATGAAGCAGAACCTTATGTTCGCATTTCTTTATAATGCTTTAGGTATTCCTTTAGCAGCGGGTATTTTATATCCATTTACTGGCTGGTTACTTTCTCCTATGATCGCAGCCTTAGCAATGAGTCTAAGTTCAGCATCAGTCATTGGTAATGCTTTACGACTACGTAGCCAAAACTAAGTTTTTCTGACTACTCATTATTTTTAACTATTAAAGATGAGTAGTCAGTAGTTGTTTATTTTTATATAAGCGATTAATTTTTAAAAATAATTTTAAAGGTTATGCGGCCATTATGATAGTCTGCTCTAATTGTTGCGCCATGTACATCAAGAATGGATTTGGTAATTGCTAAACCAAGGCCAGTACCTTCTTCAACTCTCTGTCTAGATACATCTGTTCGATAAAAACGATCGAATAACCGATTAAGTTGTTCTGATGATAGTGGGGAGCTTTCATTTTCAATGATGAATGTTGTTGTATCAAAGTTTTGTTGGCATGTGATTTTGATGACCGAATCTGATTTGCCATATTTAATTGCATTCGATAACAAATTACTTAAAGCGCGGCGTAGCATTAAAGGATCACCTTTTATACTACCTGAACCACTCTGTTCGAGTGACATTCCCTTTTCAGCAGCGATAGCATCATAAAAATCAAATAATGCTGAAACTTCTTTAACTAAATTAACCTGTTGTAGGTTAGGTAAATGTAGACCATGTTCTGCTTTTGCCAAAAATAGCATATCAGAGACCATGCGAGCTAAATGCTCAAACTCTTCTAAATTTGAAAATAGAACTTCCTGATAGGTATTAATATTTCGACTACGAGATAAACATACTTGAGTTTGAGTCATCAAATTGTTAATAGGTGTTCTTATTTCATGAGCAAGATCAGATGAAAAATCTGAAAGTTTTTCTACTGCGGCTTCTAGCCGATCTAACATATCATTAAAAGCGACAGCCAGTGATTTAAGTTCGGTTGGAGTATTTTCGACTTCTAAACGTTCAGAAAGATGTTGGGCTGAGATACCCTCTGCTACTTTTGCCATTTGTTGTACTGGACGTAGCCCTCGCCATGCTGCGAACCACCCTAAGAACATTAAACAAATTGTACCCACAAATCCAATGTATAAAAGTTGACGTCTAAAGTCATTTAAGAAATGTAGATGCTCAGAGGTATCGATTCCAACAATAATCTGAGCTGATATAAACGAGTCATTATGATCAAAAGTCTTTTTATAAATTAAGCCACGATAAGTCTTATTTTTAATTTTCCATTCAAGCCATGGATCTTGTTTTGATTTGTTGAGTGCTTGGGGATGAATTACTGATGGTGCTGAGCTAAAAATAACTTGACCTGTTGGACGTTCAATCTGAACAATCAGATCGTGATGTCCAATTAAGGCATCTTTTAAATATAAATTTAGTTCTTGAGAGTTAGATGGGTTCTGTTCAAGTAGATTCTCTATAAGTTGAATTTTGCCTTCTAATTGAGTTCGGTCTTGAGCTTCAAAATGATGCATTACGAGCTTGTGAATAACCAACCCCATAATCATTAAGATGATAACAGTAGAAAGAGAAAAGATGATTGCTATACGAAAGCTGATTGCATTAAACAATTTACGAGTCATCTTCTACCTCTAAAACATACCCCATTCCACGTATGTTCTGTATCAGCTTTGGGCTAAAATTACTGTCAATTTTACTGCGCAAACGTTTGATAGCGACTTCTACAACGTTGGTATCACTATCAAAATTCATGTCCCATATTTGAGAGGCAATGAGCGTACGAGGTAATATCTCACCACGTCTACGCATAAATAATTCCATCAGCGCGAATTCTTTAGCTGTTAAGTCAATACGTTGCCCAGCGCGAGTGACGCGGCGTTTACGAAGATCAAGTTCAAGATCAGCAATTGTAATAAGGTTACTATCTTCTTTTTGTTGTCCCCGTCGGAGTAAGCTTTTAATTCGTGCTAATAACTCAGCAAAAGCAAAAGGCTTGACTAGATAATCATCAGCACCTAAATCCAAGCCTTTCACACGATCTTCAATTTGATCACGTGCTGAAAGAAAAAGAATAGGCATAGTTTTGCCACTTTTTCGGATATCATAAATGATATCCCAACCATCTAGCTTTGGAAGCATCACATCTAAAATGATGAGGTCATATTCTTCGGAAAGCGCTTGATGTTTACCAGATAATCCATCCGTTACCCAATCCGTTATATACCCAGCTTCAGATAGACCTTGTTTAAGGTAGTCACCGGTTTTTTGTTCATCTTCAACTAGTAAGATTCTCATTGATAAAAATCCCATATCACTCATTAAGAACATAATAACGTTATAAATACGTGATTCGTTGTAGATTACAAAAATGTCATTTTCATGTCACATAGATGTTTAGTGAAGGCCTTTAAGGTATTTACATAAAGTTAATTTTTGGAGCAAAACATGAAAACTCTATTCCGTCGTAGCTTAACTACACTTATGTGTATTGGAACTTTAATTGCAGGAACTCAGTCTTGGGCAGCCGATGCTAAACAGGGAACCACTGTAGTCACTGAAACTAAAGCGGACTCAAAAATGTCAGAGAAATGCCAAAAACCTTGTAATATGAAGAATGATGAGAAAACCCAACAGGATCATAGTCAGCATGAGCATGGCAATATGGCTGATATGTCTCAGATGGATCACTCTAAGATGATGAATATGGATCAGTCTAAAATGGGTAATATGGATCATTCAAATATGATGAACATGGACCACTCAAAGATGAACATGTCAAATACATCAAATAAATAACAAATACGATAAATGAAAGATTGGGGAGATTAAAGCGAATAATTGGTTTGCTTGAGCTCCCCATCTTTATATTAGATAGGTGAAATAAATGTCTAAAAAATTAAGTCATGTCCTTTTAATAGGAGTAGGTTTATTTTCATCAACTTGGGTTGTGGCAGCGGTTAAAGAATATGATTTAACAATCGCTGAGCAAACGGTGAATATCACAGGTAAGCCTTTAAAACGAATTACGGTCAACGGGAAATTTGTTGCACCTCTTCTTGAATTTGAGGAAGGTGATGATGCTATTATTCGTGTCCATAACAAGCTAAAAAAACAAGATTCTTCTATTCATTGGCATGGTTTAATTTTACCGGGCATCATGGATGGCGTACCCGGATTTAATCAGTTTGATGGTATTGCCCCTAGTAAGACCTATGAATATAAGTTTAAGGTACGCCAAAATGGTACCTATTGGTATCATTCGCATAGTAAAGGTCAAGAGCAAGAGGGCTTGTATGGTCCGTTAGTCATTTACCCAAAAAATAGGACACCTTTAACTGTAGCTGAGAAAACAGATAAGGATTATGTTGTATTGCTCTCAGATTTTCATGATTCAACTAGTGATAAAATCATGAATAATCTAAAGAAAGAAGCTGACTATTATCAGAACCGTCGTGAAACTGTTTTTGATGTTTTTAAACAAATTAAAAAAGATGGTTTAAAAGCAACATGGCAAGACCGTTCGATGTGGAACCAGATGCGAATGCTCAAGACTGATATGTCTGATGTGACAAAATATACTTTTTTGATGAATGGTAAGACTCCAGAACAAAATTGGATTGGTAATTTTAAGACGGGTGAAAAAGTACGTCTTCGGTTCATTAATGCCTCAGCAATGTCATTCTTTGACGTCAGAATCCCTAACTTGAAAATGACGGTAGTCAGTGCAGATGGGCAGCCAGTGAAACCTGTTCCTGTTGATGAATTCAGAATAGGAACGGCTGAAACGTATGATGTTATTGTAGAACCCAAACAATCAAATTATCAAATTGAAGCAGAATCAATTGATAGGAGTGGCTTTTCAGTTGGTTCATTACATGATGAAAATACTCCTCCAATAAATCAAATCAAAATGCCGAAGTCACGTCCTCGTTCTTTATTAACTATGGAAGATATGGGGATGGGGCATGATATGTCGTCTATGGCGGGCATGGATCACGATATGTCTTCAATGAAGGGCATGAATCACGACATGTCTTCGATGAAAGGTATGGATCATGACATGTCTTCGATGAAAGGTATGGATCATGACATGTCTTCAATGAAAGGCATGGATCAAGATATGTCTTCAATGAAAGGCATGAATCACGATATGTCTTCTATGAAAGGTATGAATCATGATATGCCGATGAATAGCGCTACTGTTAAGTCGGCTTCAGACAAGAATGATAATACCGTATTTGGATGGGCAAATGCTTCAACACCCGTTGGTCAAAAAGCACTCCAGTATAGTGATTTACAATCTTTAAACCCTCAACCAGATACTCGTGCCCCTGAACGTGAAATGGAAATCCGTCTTGGTGGGAATATGGAGCGCTACATTTGGACAATTAATGGTAAGAAGTTTAATGAAACAGAACCATTCAAAGTGAAATATGGGGAACGTATACGCTTGAAATTTGTGAATGACAGTATGATGGCTCACCCAATGCACTTGCACGGTATGTTTATGCAGCTTGAAAATGGTCAAGATCCAAGTAATATGCCAAATAAACACACGATCATTGTGCCACCAGGGAAAACAGTTACAACTTTACTTACTGCTGATGAATTAGGTGAATGGGCTATCCACTGCCATTTGTTATATCACATGGCAGCTGGAATGATGAACAAACTCATTGTGGCAAATGTAGATAGCAATGATGTTGATTCAAAAAGTATCGTTGCCCAACCCCATGCAAATGATAAGGGAGTGAATCAACATGCAAACCACTAAAAAACTTTTTTCAAAAACACTTTTATCAGTTGCTTTAATTGGTTTAGCAGGTATGGCATTTGCTAATGATAATTCGACTGAAAATCTAAATAAGAGTACGTCAAGTATGAATGTGCTTTTAAAAGAAGCTGGAGGATTAGGCTATGTTGAACGTAATGCTGCTCAAAGTACTTCAAAAGGCAAATTAGCTCTTAGCCAAAATCATGATAAACATCTGAACGAGCATGGTGGACAGATTTACCAAACAACTAAATTTTCCAATGAGTGGGTAATTGATAACGATGGTAAGGGTAGTTTAGGTTCTAGTTTCGAAACATTGATTGGAACAGATGAGAATCGAGTATTTGTTGAAGCCAATCTGAATAAAGCAGAGAGTAATGATCCCAATTATGATGTGTCTGCACTTTATAGCCGTAATGTAGCACCATTTTGGGATGTACAAGCTGGTCTAAGATACAGCGAGGATAAAAATAACAAGAACAGCGATCGAGTCGATGGTGTCGTTGGTATATTAGGTCTTGCTCCTTATTTCTTTGAGACCAAAGCTTACCTTTATGGTGGAAAAGACAACTTCTGGGGAGCTAGTTTTGATTTCGACCGTGATTTATTACTCACTCAAAAGTTGATTACTCAGCCATATATTGAAGCAGATGTTGTGTTTAATGATAATTCCGACTTTGCATCAAGGACGGGATTGTCAGAATTGAAGACAGGTATTAAAACTCGTTATGAGATTAGCAAACGTATCAAACCATTTGTTGATATAGCTTATCAATATGAGAAAGGACAAAAATCAACTCCTTTTCAAGAAGCAACAGATTCTGAAAAGGGATGGCTATATGGTGCAGGTATTGAATTAGTTTTTTAATTTGTCTCGATATTAAAATAGCAGCCTTAAGGCTGCTATTTTAATGAATAAAATTGCTAATTTTTTCTAAATATGTAAAACTAAAAAAGCTTAAATTTTGGTCATGACATTATGCAGTGGTTAAAAACATGCCTATCGCTGTTTTTATCGTTTGCTATCCTTTTAGTAGGATCGGCTGCTGCTGCTTCGTCTGTACATAAGCGGTGTTTAATGCCATCTGAACAGATGAAATCCATGCAAATGGAAGCATCTCAAAACCAGGATATGATGCATACCGACTGTATGAAAGTTGAAGCAAAGGTCAAAAAAACGCTACATGATCCTTCCTGTATGTCTGAGCAAGATTGCATTATGTCTTTTGCCAAAATTGCGTACGCCAGTGATCCTCAAAGCATTTTGCACTCAACGGTATTCTCACCCGTAGAGCGATCAGTCTTTTATTTTCCAGATCAAAATCTTCCTGCTCCATACCCTTCAGGTTTATGGAAGCCCCCACGCTCTAACTAATTTGATAATTCTTCGTCATTCATAGCATTTTTTATGGATGTTCTGCGCGTGCGCGTGTATATCATTTTAGAGCTAAAAATATGAAATTTTATAAAGAAAAGCTATCTCGCAGGGTGAGATGGCCGATAGGTGTGATCTGTTTTTCTCTAGTCTATGGTCAAGTCTATGCCCAGCCACTGACTTTGGATACAGCTTTGAAGCTTGCCGAGCAATATGCTCCAACTTTAAGAGTAAATAGTGCCCAAATTGAAGGGGCTGAGAATATGGTTTCAGCTTCCGGTATCTTACCCAATCCTAAACTGTTTGTTGGCTTAGATAATTACCCCGTGTCTGGCGATGCCGCATGGTCAGTCACACAAGAAGGCATGACGATGCAAAAGATTGGCATCATGCAAGATTTTCCAAATCGTGCCAAAAGATTGGCCGAAATAGAATTAGCAAAAGCTGAATTGGGTTCAGCTAATGCTCAGACAGAAATTCTTCGTATTGAGTTACGTCAAAAAGTAGCATCGGTATGGCTTAAGCGTTTTTATCTTGAGCGTAAACTGGCCTTATATGATGACCTTCTTTCAGAAAATGGATTGTTATCCCAGATTACGCAGACACAGGTTACATCTGGTCGGACTATGGTTACTAATGCGATTTCCCCTAAGCTGGACAAAACGGTTTTACTTGATCAAAAAGATGATTTACTTCGAGATTTAAATAAAGCAAAGCTAGAATTACACCGATTAATCAGTGCGGATTCTAGTCGTACAACTGAAATAGAAAGTTTGCCTAGCCAAGAACCTGTAATTAATTTTGATACATCACGTTTATATAATCATCTGCATCAACATCCTGAATTGAAAGCATTTCAAGCAGAAAGGCAAACTGCTGAAGCCAAACTTAAGCAAGCTCAAGCCCTACAAAAATCAGATTGGAGTATCGAGTTTGCCTATCAGCACCGTGCTCCTGAATTTGGAGATATGATTGGTGTGCAACTGACAACGGAACTACCAGTATTTTCAAAAAAACGAAGTAGTTCATTGGTTCAAGCCATTTTAGCGGAACAAAACAGGATTACAGCAGATCAGGAGATAAAATACCGCGAGCATCGCACCATGTTAGATGAGGGGCTATCGGACTTAAAAGCCCTTGATCAACAAATCCAACGTACAGTTCAAAGTACACTTCCTTTGACTAAACAAAAAGTAAATTTACAGCTAGCAAGTTATCAGGCTGGTAAAGCCAATTTGTCAGATGTCATTGAGACACGACAAGCATTACTAAATCAGCGATTACGCCTCATCGATTTACAACAACAGCAAGCAATGATCAAAGCCCAGCTCTATTTTTCTTTTGTAGAACCGACCTTAAACCATGCTGAGGAGCAGCCATAATGTTAAGAAATAAATTGGCAATGACTGTCATGGGAGTTGCCACAATTAGTCTTGTCGTAGGTGGCGGTGCCGGATATTGGTTTGCTCATCAGGAAGAGGGTTCTCAATCGGCATCGGTAAGCCAGAAGCAGGATGCTAAAGTGCTTTATTGGTACGATCCAATGAAACCAGAACAGCATTTTGATAAGCCAGGCAAGTCTCCATTTATGGACATGCAACTGGTACCTAAATATGCAGACGAAAATACTGCGATGACGGATGAAAGTCGTCCTACAGTCAAAATAGATCCATCTCTTCAACAAAATTTAGCCATCCGTTACGGCACTGTTGAACAGGCTGTAATTGGAAATGCCATGTTTACTAATGGCATATTACAAGCAAATGAACGGCAAACAGCTATTTTACAAACTAGAGCAAGTGGCTTTGTTCAGCGAGTGTATGGGCATGCTGTTGGAGATATGGTGACCGAAGGGAGCCCGATTGCTGATATTTCAATACCAGAATGGACTGGGGAGCAGACCGAGTTTTTGGCAGTACTTAAAATAGGAGACCGTTCTCTTATTCAAGCAAGTCGACAACGCCTACGGCTTCTGGGAATCCCACCAAATGTGATCCATCAAGTCGAACAAACACATCAAGTACAATCTAATATGACTTTGAGTGCTCCTATAAGTGGATTCATTGACTCATTAGAAGTTCATAGTGGAATGACTTTAACTATGGGGCAAACACTTGCTTCAATTAAAGGAATTAATCCAATTTGGTTAGAAGCAGCAGTGCCTGAAACGCAAATTGCTGGAATAAAACGAGGTGCTAAAGTCGAAGCAACTTTTGCTGCATATCCTCAAAAAGTGTCTGGTAAAGTCATTGATATTTTACCAACACTAGATACCACAAGCAGAACCATAAAAGTTCGTATTGAGTTACCCAATAGAGAGGGACAACTCAAGCCAGGAATGTTTGCTTCTGTCAAATTCTCCAACAATCCTCAAAGCAGTTTAGTTGTGCCAGAGCAAGCTGTTATACGTACCGGTACTCGTAATATCGTCATTGTGGCACATGAACAAGGGCGTTTTGAACCTGTTGTTGTACAGTTAGGGCAGAGTGATGGAAATAAAATAGCAATTCTACAGGGTTTGAACGCTGGTCAGAAAGTAGTGGTTTCGGGACAATTCATAATTGATTCTGAGGCCAATTTACAGGGTGTACTGGATAAGTTAAACACTGGACAATCGATTACTTCATCTCAAGTAACTAAGGCATCAATATACCAAGGCATTGGTAAAGTGGAAAAAGTTACAGCTCAAGACATTACCATTTCACATCAGGCAATTGCTGAGTTGGGTTGGGGGGCTATGACCATGGGCTTTAAACAACCAGTACAACCATTTACCCAAATTCAGCAAGGAGATCAGGTCAGTTTCCGCTTTACACATGTTGGGGATGCTTATGTGATTTCTGACATTTCCAAGATGTCTATGACATCTATGAAGAACTAAACGGGAGAACCATCATGATCACCCGTATTATTCGTTTTTCAATTGCAAATCGAGTATTTGTCTTATTAGCTGCTGTAGTTCTTGCCGTTTGGGGAACTTGGGCTGTCAAAAATACTCCGGTTGATGCTTTGCCAGATCTGTCTGATGTACAAGTTATTGTGCGAACTAATTTTCCCGGTCAAGCACCACAAATTGTTGAAAATCAGGTGACGTATCCTTTAACAACGACCATGTTATCAGTGCCCGGTGTTAAAGCTGTTCGGGGCTATTCTTTTTTTGGTGATTCGTTTGTTTATATCATTTTTGATGAACATACTGATCTTTACTGGGCACGTTCTCGCGTGTTGGAATATCTGAATCAAATACAAGGGCGAATGCCTACAAATGCAAAATCTTCATTAGGACCAGATGCTACAGGTGTTGGTTGGATTTACGAATATGCTTTGGTTGATCCAACAGGGCAACATGATCTCTCACAACTGCGAAGCATACAAGACTGGTTTTTGAAGTATGAACTAAAGACAGTACCGAATGTGGCTGAGGTTGCCACAATTGGGGGAATGGTTAAGCAGTATCAAATTGTTTTAGACCCTACCAAGATGGCAGCATTCGGTATAACTCAACGAAGTATCATTGAGGCAATTCAAAAGGCAAATCAGGAAACTGGCGGTTCAGTCCTAGAAATGGCTGAAACTGAATATATGGTAAGAGCTTCTGGTTATTTAAAAACATTAGAAGATTTTCGGCAGATCCCATTACGTACGAACGGTTTAGGCATCCCAATCACTCTTGGAGAGGTTGCAACGATTCAACTCGGACCTGAAATGCGTCGTGGAATTACTGAACTTAATGGACAAGGAGAAACCGTTGGAGGTGTTGTGATTTTACGTGCTGGTAAAAATGCACGTGAAACCATTACTGCTGTAAAAGAAAAACTTGCCGAATTACAACAGAGTCTACCGAAAGGCGTGCAAGTTGTTCCAGTATATGATCGCAGTCAATTGATTGATCGGGCTGTAGAAAATTTAAGCCATAAATTGATTGAAGAATTTATTGTGGTGGCTTTGGTTTGTGGATTATTCCTCTGGCATTTACGTTCAGCAATGGTTGCGATTGTTTCTTTGCCCTTGGGAATCTTGTCAGCTTTTTTATTGATGTATTATCAGGGACTAAATGCCAATATCATGTCATTGGGTGGTATTGCCATTGCAATTGGCGCTATGGTCGATGCCGCTGTGGTTATGGTCGAAAACGCACATAAGCATATCGAAGCTTGGCAACATGAACATCCTGATCAAGTTTTAAAAACACAAGAGCGTTGGGACATCATTACGCATTCTGCTAGTGAGGTTGGACCTGCTTTATTTTTCTGTTTACTCATCATTACTTTATCCTTTATTCCTATTTTTACTTTACAAGCACAAGAAGGACGACTGTTTTCTCCATTGGCATTTACTAAAACTTATGCCATGGCCGCTGCCGCAGGGTTATCAATTACACTGATTCCAATTTTGATGGGGTACTGGATTCGAGGGAAGTTACCCTCTGAACAATGCAATCCATTAAACCGTTTTCTAATCAAAATATACCGTCCGATGTTGGATAAGGTCTTAGCTTATCCAAAGACAACTTTATTTGGTGCATCATTCATTTTTCTTCTCAGTCTTTTCCCTTTAACTCGCTTAGGTGGAGAGTTCCTGCCCAATATGGATGAAGGTGATTTACTGTATATGCCTTCGGCTTTACCGGGATTGTCCGCAGCAAAAGCTTCTGAGTTACTTCAACAGACTGATCGAATGATTAAAACTGTTCCAGAGGTTGCCACGGCATTTGGTAAAGCTGGGCGAGCAGAGTCAGCTACAGATCCAGCACCTTTAGAAATGTTTGAAACCACGATTCAGTTTAAACCGCGATCTGAATGGCGTTCAGGTATGACACCCGACAAGTTAGTAAAAGAACTGGATAAAGCGGTTCAAGTACCGGGTTTAACAAATATCTGGGTGCCACCTATTCGTAACCGAATTGATATGTTGGCAACTGGGGTTAAAAGCCCAATCGGGATTAAGATTTCAGCAAATGATTTGCAAGATATTGATCGGGTCGCACAACAAATTGAACAGGTTGCCAAAAAGATACCCGGTGTTAGCTCAGCTTTAGCTGAACGACTCACAGGTGGGCGATATGTTGATATCGATATTAATCGAAAGCAAGCTGCACGTTATGGTCTTAATATCAATGATGTACAGCAAATTGTGTCATCAGCAATTGGTGGGGAGAATATTGGGGAAACTGTTGAGGGATTAGCTAGGTATCCTATTAATGTACGTTATCCACGAGAAATCCGAGATTCACTTGAAGCCTTAAGGAATCTACCAATTCTGACTGAATCAGGTCAGCAAATTGTTTTGAGTAGCATTGCCAATATTCAAATCACTGATGGCCCCCCAATGCTAAAAAGTGAGAATGCTCGCCCAAGTGGTTGGGTCTATGTTGATGTACAAGAGCGTGATTTAGCTTCTGTAGTTCAGGATTTGAAACGATCTATTGATGAACAAGTGAAACGCTCTGCGGGTATGAGTATTAGTTATTCAGGTCAATTTGAGTTTATGGAAAGAGCAAATGCTCGTCTAAAGGTGGTGATACCAATCACTTTGATGATCATTTTTCTATTGCTCTATTTGATTTTTAGACAAGTACAAGATGCCGCTCTGATTATGCTGACTCTACCATTCGCTTTAATCGGTGGTATTTGGGCAATGTATTTCAGTGGCTATAACTTTTCAATTGCCATAGCAGTAGGCTTTATTGCACTTGCGGGTGTTGCCGCAGAGTTTGGTGTGGTCATGTTGTTTTATTTAAAGCAAGCCATACAACAAACGCAGTCTTCTGAAAAATCCTTAACTGAACAACAGCTCAATGACGCACTTCGTACAGGGGCTGTTCTACGTGTTCGCCCAAAAGCGATGACTGTAGCTGTAATTTTAGTCGGGCTACTTCCTATTCTTTTGGGGACTGGAACAGGTTCTGAATTGATGAGCCGTATTGCTTTACCGATGGTTGGAGGCATGATTTCAGCTCCGCTTTTATCAATGTTTGTTATCCCCGCTGCCTACCAACTTCTAATCAAAAGGAAACTATCAAAATCTTGATAGTTTTATTATTTCGTTCAAAGAGGTTTTATTATGTTTAAATTTATGAAAATTGTAGCTCTTGTTGCAACTATTGCTACGTTAAGCGCTTGTAGTAAAAATGAGGCATCAGAGCAAAAGAAAGCGGAAGCACCTATGGAGCAGATGAGTAAAGAATCATCTACAGCAATGACAGCTCAAGCTGTTGGCGTTATTACGGCTATTAATACGAAAGAAAATATTTTGACACTCAATCATGAGGCAATTGCAGCGATTAAATGGCCAGCAATGACAATGGGTTTTAAGGTTGCAGATCCTAAGTTGTTAAATGGGCTTGCAGTAGGGCAAAAAGTTGATTTTGAATTAAAAGCAGATGGTGAAATTTACACAATCGTAAGTGTTAAACCAGAAAACAAGTAATGTCAAAAGTATAACTAATATCAAGAGTACAGAGCCTGTAAAAAAATCTGTTTAATTCCCTTTAAAACGAATGCTTCAGCCATCTAAGGCTGAAGCATTCGTTTTATGATGTCTAGTTAAAGTGTGTACAACAGAATTCAGTCCAATCAGCCATTAAACCTTTACGTTTTTCAAGGTACCCTCCACGTAAGTAAGAAGCTTCAACTTCATCGGGTAGTTTATGGGCAAGTACATGCTCACAAACTTCCCGTGAATAATCCGTTTTATCGGCTGACCAATCACGGAATGTAGAACGGAAACCGTGTGTTGTAACCACACGATTTTGTTTTGGATCAATATAGCCTAAGCCATCTTCTTTAAGCTTCTGCTCATGCATCCGTTTGATCAATGTGGTTAATGACATATCAGAAAGCATTTCTCCAGAACGTGGGGCAGGGAAAATGAAATCTTGTGCTTGAGTATGATTTTTGATTGATTCAAGCAACGTGATGGCTTCTTCAGACAAAGGTACGCGATGTTCCTTTTCTGCTTTCATCCGTTCTTTAGGAATAATCCAAACCTTATTCTTAAAATCAATTTCCTGCCATTTAGCCCCAAAAATCTCACCAGATCGACATGCAGTTAAAATCGCAAATTCCAGAGCTTTAGGGGAAATCCCTTTTTTCTGTCTTAAATGCTGGATAAACTCAGCAACCTGTTCATAAGGCAGGGATGGATGTGGGCGTGATTCCTGCTTTAAGTTACCTAATATAGGTTCAAGATTGCCTTTCCATTCAGCAGGGTTGTCACCCTCAAAATATCCCATAGCCTTGGCATAATCAAAAATGGTTTCTATACGACCACGAATACGTCTGGCTGTTTCATTTTTTTCAATCCAGATTGGTTTGAGAGCTTCAGCAATATCTACTTTGGTAATGGTGCCAATGGTGAGATCACCCAGCGTTGGATAGATATAGGTTTCCAGTGTTGTTGACCATTGTCCGATATGCTTTTGATTTTTGAGTTCACGGGTTTTATTGGCAATAACAACTTTTGCACATTCCATGAATGTTTTATTCCGTAGTTGCTGGACATGCAGCTTTTCAAGCTGTTCCTGTTTATGCACAATAGGATCAATCCCATTTCGTATTTGTAATTTTAATTCAGCGGCTTTGGCACGGGCTTCTGCCAAGGAAACTTCAGGGTAGGGGCCAATACCAATATCACGGCGATGAGGTTTTAATTTTCCATCTTTATCCAGACGTTTTCCCACAACGGCACGTAAAATCCAGACACGGGAATCTCTTTCAACATTTAAACAAAGACCATCAACGCCGCCTACGTGGTATCGACCAGTCTCTTTAATTCTTGCTACACTGAGTGCAGAAAGCTCTTTGGATTTCTTTGGCATTCTTTTATTTACCCCTCAACCTACCCCTCATAAAATACTGGAAATGGTCGGATTAGACAAGACTAGGTTGGATGGGTATAATTGTAATTAATTGAAAAATATTAATTTATAATATTGTTTTGGACTTCTTGGGATTAGTGTTAGACGGACACCGCTTCCGCCAAATATCTAAATAAGCTCTTGTTTTTACAAGAGCTTATTTTTTTGTCTATATATTCACTCCCTCATCAAACTTTGGATTAAATTTAACTAGTTTGGATTGATAAGGTTAGAATAGGAAAAGCAAATTAGGCAGTTGGGAATTCCATAAACAAATAACAGAAGAAAAATGAAGATCAAAGTTCCTGGAAATTTATTTTGCGCTTTTATGAAAAGCGTATGGTATTTATTGCTGATTTACATAAAAAGATCCTCAGCATTAATAGATTGCACATCAGAGAGGGTGTTGAGTTTTAGTATAGATTTCGTTCGATGGAGATAGTTGGATTATGATCGTTAACGCGAAGCTAGAAATCAGAATCAACGAGCTGGGCTTTTATACTTTTAACCGTTCTCCAACATAGGGCTGATTGAGATCGTAATAGTTATGTTCTTGGGACTAGTACAAGGGCAGTCTACACACGTCAATTGGTGCAGGCTCTGAATTGGTAATGAATGGGGCATTAAAAACAATCCCATTATTTTCTAATTCAGAATAGTTGATCTAAAATTAGATTTTAAACATACCGTTCTGTATTTTATTTGTTTTCTTGTGTTAAAGTGAAAATAAACAAAAGAACAGTTAAATATGCATATTTATTTCGCAATCGAAGATGATTAAAAAAATATAGGGGAAGGGCCAATCCAAGTGGGTTGGTTTTTAACAGAGGATAAAGCATCTCTTCTGTATGAACCACCTTATCGGATGCGTTCACAATCCCAAACGAAACATGCAAAATCAGCAAGTCGCTGTCCTGCTGTGTTACAACTTGAGAGTCGCTATTTTGTGATTAATTGTCCTTTTGACTTTCACCTACGCTTTAACAGAGATACGCAAGGTAAGCCAACTTTAGTCAATGTATTGGGCGATCAGTCCCCTGTACGTGCCAATAAATTGAGAGAGCTGCTCACACTCGTTAATGAAAATGAATGGCGTACCCCACAAGTTCCAATTTTACAACTTAAACTTCCTTATTGTTTTATTGCAGATGAAGTTGTGTATCTCACTCAACTCGATGCTTTTGGGCATTATCGTAAGAATCCACTGCCGGGCACCATCTTTGGTGGACGTTTTCCGATTCATATTTGGCCTCGTCCACTGATGTGGGCATTTGAATGGCATGACACTTCAAAAGATTTAATTCTAAAGCGGGGTGAGCCTTTATTTTACTGCCAGTTTGATGGTTATGATCCCTCACGAACGATAAAACTTATTCAAGCTGAGAAGACACCAGAGCTGATGTGCTATATGGATCAAATTTCAGGTGTAGTTAATTATGTTAATTAGACTTTTAGCTTGTTTAATGAGGTTGAGAAAATGAGACCTAATAATCTACTCAGTAATAAAAAGGATAAAAATTATTAATGTATGGAAATGGTTGCTGATTATATTATTTATCATTGTTTCAATTATATATTTTGGACTGTACCCATGGGTAAAATCAAAATTTACTGCAGGTGATGTAGATGTTACAAGAAAGGATAAATTTATCCAATTATTTTCTGGTGCAGAACTAGAGTTTATGGCTGAATATTATGAGTTTTCTTATGATGCTGGAGGGGAATCTGGTAATAATGTGATTAAATATGTAGAGTGTGGTTTTTTTGTATATAAATTAAATAAACAAGTATCCGAATATTTGATTAAAACAAAAGGTGTGAAAGAAATTAATCAATACTTTGATGATAAAATAAAGTATCAGGAAGATGAGAAGTTAAATGCGAAAAAAATATATATAAATATTAAAAATTTAGATTTGAGAAATTATGATGCAATAATTTCATTTTATGAAAAAACAGAATTCAGTTTGTGGGTGATAGTGGTGGTTTTGAGAATTTAAATTATGATTTAGTTTTTTATAATATTTCTCCAATATCATTAATAAATAAAAAACTGAATTGTATTTACGATAATAGTGACTATTATAGAGGTTCTGAATATAAAAAATATGGCATATATGATTATTTTGAGACGCAATTAACTAACATATACCCCTATTATTTTAATTTTAAATCTGTGGAGTGGTATAAGAAGCAGGTTGAGGATGGAAGTGGTTTTTATATTGTAGATCCATATTCAGACATAGTTTATGTGCTACAACCAAAACATAATCGAATTTTTAAGTTGTATTAATTATTTTTAATTGTGGTTGGCTTTGTTGCACAAAGCTGTTCTTAAAGGCTTCTTCAGCAATATAATTTCCAAATGAAGAAACTTGCACCCAAAATTTATCGCACAACCAATTGGTCCTCTTATAACAGAGCATTAATAAACAGAGGAAACATCTCCATTTGGTTTGACACTCAGACTCAATTGTATGCTCAGCCACAAGCTAAGCATGGTAGAAATCAAACCTATTCTGATACCGTAATTCAGTGCTGTTTAATGATCAAAGCTCTGTTTCCTCTTTCTTTATGTATGGTCACAGGCTTTGTTCAGAGTCTAGTTAAACTCTGTGGATTAGATTGGACAGCACCAGATTATTCCACGCTGTGCAGAAGACAGAAGTATATTGATATTGCAATTCGCTATCAAAAAAGTAGTGATGGCTTCACTTGTTCGTGGACTCTACAGGTTTAAAGTTTTTAGGTGAAGGTGAATGGAAAAGGAAGAAACATCAGCCTGAATATCGTCGCCAATGGCGTAAACTCCACATTGATATAGATGCTGAAACATTGCAAATACGGGTCGTTCAGCTCATAACGAACAATATCGGTGATTCACAGGTAATCGATGATTTACTTGGTCAGATTCCACTTGATGAGTGAATAGACTCTGTCTATACCGATGGTGCTTATGACACAAAAAGATGTCGTCAAGTCATTGCGGATCGACAAGCGTATGCGGTGATTCCACTCAGAAAAAATGCAAGACCATGGAAAGATACAAAAGCACATTCTCAGGAGCGAAATGAATTACTTCGAACAGTTAAACGTTTAGGCAGGACACTATGGAAAAAATGGTCAGGCTATCATCGGAGAAGTTTGGTTGAAACTAAGATGCATTGCATCAAGTTATTAGGTGATAAACTCAGTGCTAGGAATTTTGACAGTTAATTCGAAAAAATTCTGAAAAACTCATCCAGAGTTTTGCAGTAGATCCAAAAACATTGAAAAGATTAATGGATAATTGAATGAAAAAAATAATATTAATTTTTTGTTTTAGTTCACTGTTTTTAACAGCCTGTGAGCAGAAACAGAATAAAGAACCTAAATTTAAAGCACCTATGGGACCTCATGGATTACCTTATCGAGTAGGGAATTTGGGGGGTAAGTCTGTCCTTCTAGGAGAGGAGGTGGAGTGGTTGGAGTATGAGGATTCCCCTGTATTAGTTCGTGAGCATCGTTATAAGGGATATAAAGCACCTCCTCGTGATTTTAATTCGGTTATTACCTCATTCGGTGTGCAAATGAAATATACCACAGGTATTGCATTGAATACCTATCAAGGAGCACCACAAGAATCTTATCGGCAATATAAAGCAGAAATAGACTCGCCTTATAATCAATGGGTCAGTATAGGTTTAGATGCTGGAATTCGTTATCATCCAGACCTAACAGCCGCATTTATAAACTCGACAGTTGATTCAAAAATAATATCTAAGAGTAACATGGTGGAGACTCATTATATATATATATCCCCACAAATAAACAAGAATTTGACTTAGATAAATATAGTCCTCATTCTGAATGGGTAAGTTTTTCAGGATATACAGAAACGAAAGATCAGTATTTACAAAAGGATAATGCAGGGACAGTGATTACTTTAATTCGTTGTACCAATTCTGTAGTTACGGGGCGGTCTGCTCCAAGATGTAATATGCGTTGGAATCTAGAGCCTTTTATGAAAGTTCAATTAGAGGCACGTTTTGCAAGAGTCCATTTAAAAGACTGGAAATTGATTAGAAATAATTCTGAAAAACTTATCAAAAGTTTTGCAGTAGATCCAAAAACGTTACAACGAATCAATGATTAAACATTTGCGCAATTTGATATAGATTGTATTGATGGAGAGAACAGAAATATTGGTAAGTTTAGCAGTATCAGATGCAGTAAAATCCATGGCAAAAAGCGAATGATTTGCCTGAGTTTTGCTTCTGCGATTCTTCAACGAGAATAATATCTATTTTTTGCTTTCATATAAGGCAGTTACTATATTTTTTAATATGCTTAACTTTCTAAGCTCCTAAATAAATAGTAAATAATTGACTCATCTTAACTATTAAAATTGGCTTTTAAGAGCCATATACAGGCATCTATCGTTCACCTATTTATGAAATGATGGATGAAGATGCCCTTATTTTTTGACAAAAATAGTAAAATTAGTTTTAGATACATTTGTTTATCAATGTCTGAGTAAATAGATTTACTTTAATAACACTTTTTAGTATTTTGTTAGCGAATCAGAAGTATGTCCATCGTCATGCGTTCAAGTAGGTTGTCTAAGCTTATACTCGCATTTATCCTGTTTTTGTTTACGATAACAATTACGGGAGTTCATGCATGGGTGCCTGTTTTACTTGAAAATATTGAACACCAACATGAACTGAGTATCGTTGTGGAAGATGATGCATCTAGTCATTGGTCTTTGCAGCACTCAGATGATTCTTTTACAAGTACGACTGATCATGATGTAGAAACACATACTTGGAAGAATTTTGATGAGCCAATTTATCATCATTCGGTGAAGCCTATTTCTTCTGATGGTGATCTAAGCATAGATCCTGTCTTTATTCTTAGTTTCGCACTTCCACTTGTTTTATTCTTTTTTCAGTTTTTTGAAAAGCCCGTTTATCGAGCCTTTGTAAAGCGGCGTCCCCCTCTCGTATTTAGTAATTCTTATACTTACTCTAAAGACCTAATCGTCCTACGTAATTGATCTTTCTATACAAAAATAATTTTAATTTTTTTGTATAGGTAGAGTCATGTCTAAAAAATATCAGATATTTCTGACCTGTGGTTTTGTAGTAACAGCAGTAAATGTATTCGCAGAAACGAATTATGCTGAACTACAAAAGCAGGTAATCGCAAGTGATGCTGTACTCAATAGCTTACAGCAGTCCGAGCAAGCTTATGAAATCAACCAAAAGTTTGCTGGCAGATTAAATAATCCGACTTTCAATGTGGAGTTGGATAATCTCGGTAATTCTAAGCTGAAGGATTTGGATGGCCCAACAACCTTGTTGGGACTGTCGCAAGAGATTCCTCTCAGTAATAAACTTTCCTTGAGAAAACAGATTGCGAGTTTTCAAGGTGATCGTAATCAGTTTGAAATAGCAAAGCGTCAGGCTGAACTCAAAGCAGATTTAAGAATCTGTATGGCGAACTGGTATGTGGCAACTCAACGTGCTGAAATTTACTCATCAGAAAGTAAATTGAATGCAAGACAAGCCAATGTTCTTTCGGAAAGGTTCAAGTTTGGGCGAGTCATTCCTTCGGATGCTCAGCTCAGTGCAGCACTTTCATCTGAATCAAAACTGCGTTATCAAAATGAAGTGAAAAAGGGGCAGTTTCAGAAGAATCTGTGCTCTAAGTTCACATCAAATCTACCAATTAACGCTTTAGAAGTTCCTCTAAGTTTTAATTTCACAGACAAAATTAGTTTGGCTGAGCAAGAAGCGATTCTGAGTTCAAAATTGAAAAAGACACAATTTGAACTCGCCCGTAAAGAAGCAATACCTGATATCACTTTGGGTGTTGGGGTCAAAAACTATCAAGAAACCAATGACAAGGTCTTCCAAGTTTCAACCTCAATACCACTCAATATCTTCAACCGAAATAAAGGCAATATTGCGATTGCCCAAGCGGAACAGATGAAAGCTGAAACGCAGTCTGTATGGGTTAGCCGTAATTCTAAAATTGAACTGGAAAACAAGTCTATTGAGGTTTCTAACTTAATCGATGTGATCCATCAATATGATCAAACCGTTTTGCCCGCAACCAATGAAAGTCTTCGCATTGCAGAGATGGGATACCAAGCAGGGAAAAACTCGTTACTTGAGTTCAATAGCATTAAGCAAATTTGGTTAGACAAACATCTTGCTCGATTCGATTTGTGGTTGGCTTTGCAGACAGAAATTGCAGAAGTCGAGCGCAATTACATTACTCATTTAGATCAAGAATAAGGGCAAGAATATGAATAAACCAACCAATACTTTAATTGCTACGGGCATTATTGCCTTGCTTGTCGTGTTATGCGCTGTGGCATGGTACAAGACAGGTCAAAAAACTCAGTCTTCTTCAGCACATGGGGAAGCAACAGCAGAAAAAGTTGCAGTAGCGGGTGACGAGAAAGGACCTCATGGTGGACGTTTATATCGTGATGGGGATTTCTCAGCGGAAGTGAAAATCTTTGAGCAGGGCGTAGAACCACATCTCCGTGTTTATGGGTATTTCAAAGATAAACCGCTTAAACCTGAAGCGTTAACGGCAAATGTCTATATCAAACGTTTGGATGCGGAGCAAAATATTCAATTTAAACCAGAGAGTGATTACTTGATCGGTAATGAAATTGTCTATGAACCACATTCATTTTTGATGATTGTCAATGTTGATTATCAAGGTAAAAAACATACATGGAAATGGGACACAAAAGAAGGTCGTGTCACCATGTTAGACAGTAGTATCAAGAGCAGCGGCTTAGAGCTTTTAAAAGTTGAATTCATGATGTTTGAAAATGCTTTAGAGTTAAAAGGAGAATTGAAGTTCCCTGATAATTTTGAAAGTTTTATCACACCGAAAGCAAGTGGAACACTCATCAAAACATATCGCACGATTGGCGATAAAGTAAGTCAAGGTGATTTATTAGCTACAGTACAAAGCCAAGACTTGATCCGCTTAAATGCTGAGCGTTCTATTGCAGTGGATAATTTGCAATTTGCACGTAAAAAAATGGAGCAAGAGCGAACGCTATTTCAAAAACGAGTATCACCTGAAATTGACTACATTAATGCAAAGCGTGAATTTGATGATGCTCAGATTCGTGCCAATGAATTGAACAATTTAATCAGCTCTTATGGTGGTTCAGGCAACGGTACAATTGAAGTTCGGGCTGCGATGTCTGGTACTGTTTTACAAGTGCTAGGGGCAATTGGATCAAATGTCACACCAGCTTCGCCATTATTTAAAATTGCCAATACATCTCAGTTACTTGCAGTGGTCAATGTTCCTGCGGATAAGCTGAATACAATTAACCCGAATGCTAAGGTGACTGTAAAACCCCAAATTCAATCGGGCACAGAAGAAGCACTGGGTACGATCAAATACATCAGTGATGTCATTGATCCCAAAACACGTACTGCCCAAGTCTTTGTTGAAATTGCCAACCAATTTAAATGGCGTTCAGGTCAATTGATCACCGCACATATTTTTGAAAATCAAAGCTTGAAGCCGATGGTGGTTCGTGAAGATGCTTTACAAAACTTCCGTGATTGGGATGTGGTGTTCATTCGTGTAGGCAATGATTTTGAAGCACGTCCATTAGAGTTGGGTGAAAAATATAACGGGTTTGTTGAAGTTAAGTCAGGCTTAAAAGCAGGTCAGGTTTATGCGGCAGGCAATTCTTATTTATTAAAAGCAGAGCTAGGTAAATCTGGCGCTACTCATGATCATTAAGGGGTAGCACCATGTTTGACCAAATTGTTAAGCTTTCGATTAAGAATCGTTGGCTTGTACTGATCGTCTTCCTATTCGTAGGTGCATTGGGTGTTTATAACTATTTTAAACTACCTATTGATGCTGTTCCTGATATCACAAATGTACAAGTCCAAATCAACAGTGAAGCACAAGGCTTGTCTCCAATGGAGATGGAGTCACAAGTCACTTACCCAATTGAAACAGCTTTGGCAGGTATCCCTAATCTTGAATATACACGTTCTGTGTCGAGATATGGTTTATCTCAGGTCACGGCGATATTCAAGGAGGGGACGGACATTTATTTTGCCCGCCAAATTGTCAATGAAAAATTGCAAGGCGTGACACCAACACTGCCAAGTGGTATATCGACTTCAATGGGTCCTGTTTCCACAGGACTTGGCGAAATCTTCATGTATACCGTTGAAAATGCCAAGAATAGTCTAAACCCACTTTCACCCACTGAATTAAGAACTTTACAGGATTGGGTCATTAAACCTCAGCTTCGAAATGTAGAGGGTGTGAATGAAATCAATACCATTGGTGGTTATCTCAAACAATTTGTTGTTCAACCTGATTATGCTTATTTGCGTAGCATAGGGCTGGATCAGAAGGCGATTTTAGAGGCGATCTCTAAGAACAGCATGAACAAAAGCTCAGGGTACATTGAGAAAAATGGTGAGCAGTATTTAATCCGTTCTGATTCTCAAATTAACTCGATTGAACAAATCCAAAATATTCCGATTACGACGAGCAATGGTTATATCCTCAGATTGAAAGATGTTGCCAAAATATCGATTGGTCACGAATTACGGACAGGTGCTGCGACCAAAGATGGGCAAGAAATTGTACTGGGTACAGCGTTCATGCTTATTGGAGAAAACTCTCGAAATGTTGCTCATGCTGTAGATCAAAAGCTACAACAGGTTCAAAAGTCGCTACCTGAAGGTGTTGAAGCTAAAGCGGTCTACAACCGAACAACTTTAGTTGATGCAACGATTCAAACAGTGAAGAAGAATTTATTTGAAGGTGCAATTCTAGTCATTGTTGTACTTTTTCTTTTTCTTGGACATTTCCGTGCAGCTCTGATTACTGCGATGGTGATTCCATTATCCATGTTGATGACAATCACTGGCATGGTCAACCAAAAGATCAGTGCCAATTTAATGAGTTTAGGTGCACTTGATTTCGGAATTATTGTTGATGGTGCTGTGGTTATTGTCGAGGCATCTCTCGCTAAATTAGCCATGAAGCAAAAAGAGTTAGGACGTATTCTGACTCAAAAAGAACGCTTTACGACTGTGTTTGAAGCAACAAAGGAATCTCGAAAAGCGATTCTTTATGGTCAATTGATTATTATTTTGGTTTATCTACCTGTGATGACCCTTACTGGTGTTGAAGGCAAGATGTTTACACCGATGGCTGCAACAGTGGTTATGGCTTTAATGGCAGCAATGATTCTTTCAATTACCTTTGTCCCTGCAATGGTGGCATTAGTTACGACTGGTGAAATTAAAGAAGAAGAGTCAAAAATCGTCCACGGCATCAAAAGGTTTTATAACCCAATTTTAGATTGGTCTTTAAATCATAGATATCTACTGATTGCCTTTGTTTCAGTATTTTTTATATTCAGTGCAAGTCTTTCAACTCGTTTAGGTTCAGAGTTTATACCTTCTTTAGATGAGGGAGATGTGGCATTGCATGCCTTACGTATCCCTGGTACTTCATTAACTCAAGCTGTTGAAATGCAATACACGCTTGAAAAAGAAATTGTGAAAATTCCTGAAGTTCAGACCATGTTTGCCAAAGTTGGAACAGCAGAAATCGCCACTGACCCAGTTCCACCCAATGTAGCTGATAACTTTGTCATGTTGAAGCCACGTAGTGAATGGCCAAATCCAAAGAAACCAAAAGCTGAAGTCGTTGCCGATATTGAACGAGTAGCTAAAGGTGTTTATGGAAATAATTACGAGTTCACTCAGCCGATCCAAATGCGCTTTAACGAACTTATTTCAGGTGTCCGTACCGATGTCGCTGTGAAAATATATGGTGATGATCTCGATCAGCTACTCGAATCAGCAAATGCTGCCGCTAAAATTTTAGAGGGAGTGAATGGTGCTGCTGACTTGAAAGTTGAACAGATGACGGGTTTACCCATGGTATCTGTCGAGCTGAAAAAAGACATGATTGCCAATTATGGACTTGATGCTGAGGATGTACAGCAACAGGTTTCTAGCCTCATCACTGGTGAGACAGCAGGTAAGGTATTTGAAAGTGATCGAAAGTTCGATATTGTTGTTCGAATGGATCAAAACTCTGTCACAGACCTAGAAAAACTCTATCAAGTTCCTGTGAATCTGCCTGATGGTTCAAGTGTACTTTTATCAGAATTGATCGAGTTAAAAAATGTTCAAGGACCAAACCAAATTTCTCGTGAGAATGGTAAGCGTCGTATCGTCATCACAGCAAATGTCCGTGGTACAGATATTGGTAGTTACATTGCAGAAGCACAATCTAAGCTGAATGCAGATTTTAAATTACCAGAGGGTTACTGGCTGACCTGGGGTGGTACGTTTGAACAAATGGAGTCTGCATCGAGTCGACTCATGGTTGTTGTTCCAATCGCTTTAATTCTGATCTTTGCCATGATCTACATGGCTTTAGGTAATGTTAGAAATAGTGTCTTGGTATTCACAGGCGTACCATTTGCATTAACAGGTGGTGTGATCGCTTTAGCTTTACGGGATATTCCATTCTCAATTTCTGCTGCCGTCGGCTTTATCGCATTGTCAGGTGTGGCTGTGCTGAATGGCTTAGTTCTTGTTTCTGCCATTCAAAGGCTTCTAGTGCAAGGGGAAAGTGTCATTGATGCGGTGAGACATGGTGCAATGGAACGACTACGCCCTGTGTTGATTACAGCTTTAGTGGCTTCTTTAGGCTTTATTCCAATGGCTTTAAATGTAGGTATTGGTTCTGAAGTCCAACGTCCAATTGCAACAGTCGTGATTGGTGGGATCATTTCATCAACCTTACTGACTTTGATTATTTTGCCGACCTTATATGTGTGGTTTAACCAAGGTAGGTCAAGAATATCAAGCGATGCCACTGAACAGGTTGTTTAGGGGCATCTTTAATGACAAATATATTGCGAGATAAACAAAGCAAATTTGTGATGATGTGGCTAGTCTGCATGATCAGTCTCGCTTTATGTTTGCACTTTAATAAGCATGTAACAACTTATTGGCGCTCCATGACTGGTGCATGACCTTTGCTCTATTATTAGTGGTAAATAAAAAGCTGGTCTTGCTTAGTAACGTTGCATTTAAATAAAATATATTATGGATTCAAACTACTTTTAGTTAGTAGTGCCTAATCTCATAGATGGGCAGCATACTAAGTTATCTGTTTTTCTAAAAAAGTGAGTGGGTGTGTTTTTAGTCTGTTATATGGTTTGTTTAATGTCCAACATCTGTTTTAAATTTTGTTGGAATAGAGTATAGTAGCGCCACTTGTTGGCTTTGCTCTGACCTTATAGAGTCTCGGTGAGTCAAAAGAAATGGTCTGTTGTGGTATTGATCTGCAAGTATGCAAATACTTTGCTTTCCTCATTTTGAGAGTGATCAATTGCGATAACAGCTTAAGCCTTTCTTACTAATTTAGGAGCATCGACCATGCGCGCCGATATTCATCCAAAATACCAAACTTTAGTTGCTACTTGTTCATGCGGTAACGTAATCGAAACTCGTTCAGCTTTAGGTAAAGATACACTTTATCTTGACGTATGTTCAGCTTGTCACCCATTCTATACTGGTAAGCAAAAGAACGTAGATACTGGTGGTCGTATCGACAAATTCAAACAACGTTTCTCTGGTATGTCACGTTCTATCAAACGTTAATATCAAGAAATATAAAAACGGGCAATATGCCCGTTTTTTTTTGTACCCGTTAATTCAACCCTCCTTTTAAAAAGGAAGGTTGAGGAAATTTTTTATTGGTCTTGTACGTCAGTTAAGCGGTCAAGTTTCTTTTGGAAATAATTACCTTGTAAGAAACGAGCTTCTACATTCCATGCATTCGCAAATAGACTCATATCGTTTAGTTCAGTCAGTAATATTTCTACAGGTTTTTCGGCAATAAAATGAAGAATTTTTTCTTGTAACACAGCCATTTCTTTATCTGAACCTAACATTTTAGCTAACCTATTATGGAGGCTTAAATATTGGGTATCAATTTGATCTAAGATTGAATCACTATAGAGCGAATCACCAAAGTTACGAATAGAAATTTCGGCGCCATGTTGACGGAGTGAAGCAATCAGACCTTGAGCCTGTGATAGATTTTGTTGCAGTGCCTGTTCAGAGAATTGAAGAATTAAAGGGTGAGCTTGTTTGCTTCCGATAATGGTTAGTAGCTTAGCCACTAATTCTGATAACTTTCTATCATTCAATAGAATGTGAGGATTCAGGTTAATAATTAATTTTGCTTTTGGGTATTGGGTAATGAAATTATGCAATTGTTTGCAGGCTTCGACGAGTACCCAACGGTCTAATTGAGCTGATAATTCATGGTCTTCTTTTAGATCATTTAGATCCATTAAATCTATCCATTGATTATTATGGATAAAACCACCAACGACTTCATAAGTATGTGTAAATTGATCTTGTTTATCATAGAGTTGTTGATATTTCAGATGAATATCACCCGCATCCAACTTCTGTCTTAGCTCTTGCAAAAGATCTAATTCGATAGACATTGTAATTTTATCGGTAGCTAAACCAATATCGCTATCAATAGATGGATTATTGAGAACAGGCAAGGCGAGTGAGAATGCCTTGCTTAAAATTTGTTCGAAACTTGCTTCATCGGCAATCTGTTGATTCAGTTCGTGATACCCTAACTTTAGGTGTAGAGGGAACGTATAGTTCTCGGTCACTAGTAGTTGAGGTTTTTGTAGACCATTTAATCCAATCAATAATGAATTTAGAACAGCTTGTGATTCCGCTTGGATTAAGCAGACATAAAGTGCAGTTTCTATTTGGTAAATGGGAACATTTACTTGTTCTTTGATGAAACTAGCAATATTTGAGAAATAGGCTTTAGTGCCACGCCAGTCCGTTTGAAATACTTCATTTGGACAATTATTTAAACTAAATAAAATCAGAGCATTTGAATTTGCTGGGTGATTGGTTAAATGGCGATTAATGTGCTGTAGAGCAGTATTTATACTCGGTGCTTTTTCAGATGGTGTTGTCGTTGAAGCAGCATTTGGTGTTGCAATCGCATTTAATGATTCACATTCTATATTTAGTTGTATTTCATCATCATTGCCTGAAGGTAAGAACTCTACATGTAGAGGATTATTCTTCACCATTGGATTTTGTGTTCGAATTTCAAAGCGTGCTTGTTCAAACTGTCCTTGAGAAATTCGTTTAAACCGTAATTTAAATTGACCTAGATCTTCAGGTTGTAAAATATCAAGAATAGGTACACCAATTAGATCATCTTCACTATTAAAACCAAATAGGTGAGCATATTCATTATTTGCCTTGAGATGTATGCCTTCTTGTAAAATTGCAACGGCTTTATGACTTTCAGCAACTAAAGACTGAGCTTGAGTTTGAGCTGCTTCTAATTCGGTGAGTAAGCGATGTTCAGCTTGGACTAGACGACTATAAGATAACGATCTGATGATACTAATGTAGAAATTTTCAGGAACTTTGAGGCTGACTACATCATAAAGACCTTTAAGAATGTAGGTCTGATACTGTTCTGGATTGTAGTCATCAGGTTCTAGTAATAGAATTGGCAAACTAGGTTGGGCAGAAGCATGGATTAGAGATAAAGTTTGTTCAATTTTTAGATCATATGCACGCCCAAAAATCACAATATCCCAAGGCAAATTGAGTTGTTTTTCAAATGCCTTTAGGTCATCAAGTAAAATGGCTTGTACTTGATGTTCTTGTTGCGCAAATATTTCTAAAATTTGATTATAACGCAGTTGGTTATCATCAATAATCAGTAGGCGCGTTTCTGTGCGTTTTAATTTTTTAGAGAGTAATGAATTTCTCACTTCAATGCTTCCCATAAATCTTGATCATTTGTATCCATATTTTTTTGCGCAATAAATTTATGAAGAACAGGCTGCTCTTCTTCATTTAGCAGTTCAAAGTCAAATTGCACAAAGCTTTGAGTAATTAGTTGTGCAGTGAGTAGATACACTTTTACTTCCTCTTTCCCTAATCGTAAATGAACAGCTTGCTGTTCGCGAAAAATTTGTGATCCTGGTAAAATTATCGTTGTCTTAGTTTCATCTAAATTTTGATTTTTTAAAATAAGTGCAGGATGATAATTACTAATATGTCGATCTGCTTGTACACGAACTGCACAAGGGAAAATTTCTTGTGCTAAAACTTCTAAGCCAAGTTCTAGACTTTTTTCACTTGATTGCTTCAACCAACGAATCACACCTCCGCGCCAATGCCCATGAGAGGTCTCTTTGACTAGAATGTATTCACCTGTTCTGAGGTTTTTTGGCGCTTCGGCAGCCCATTTAATTCGATAACCGTTGACACTAATATCGAGAATATCAGCTTGATAAATTGCTTTGTTTTCACGACTTAAGCGTTGAATTGACGATTCTTGGTTACCTGTAGAGTCTTTTTTATCCCAAGTTGATAAAAATTTTGATTCACTTTGTAAACCATAACCATGTTCTAACAATAACGTTTCAGAAAAGTTTTTAGCTTTAGATAAGTAGAAGTGAGCCGTCAATAATCCAAAACAGATATGCAATTGTGCTGAGTATTCATAGCGTTCGTGGCGACGTTCCGCCGTAGATCCTAAAATCGTCTGAACGTGGAATTTTAGAGCAGGTGTGAGGTAAATCTTTTCATTCTTAGAAATATATTCAGCATTTTTATGTAATGTTGCTGTCACATGGTCAAGTAAACCATTTGTACTAATAAAGATATTAGGATTAAAGCCTGAACTTTGTTTTTTGTTATATATTGGCGGATGATCTTTAGTTGTATCAACGACGTATTTGGTTAAATCAGTTTCTTTTGATAAGAGTTGTAGCATTTTAGCCCAATCAAAACTGCATTGAAACAAGGCTTGAATTTCGGTTTGACGAATTTGATTGGTATTGAAAATATCCATCAAAATCAATTGAGCATAGGCATGTGTAATATTGTTAAGGCTATTTGGCTTACCTTGAGCTTGTTCTATATTCACATGATGATATTTATGCGTAACGGCTGCATCATAAAGTTGATGAGCAATCAGCCATTGTCCTGCTACAGGTTCGCTATATAACATATGTTGTTGATAAAGCAGCTGTGTGAGTTGTTGCAGTGCTTGGAAAGTCGCAAGTGTTCTAGCGGTATGTAAATTTTTCTTTTGATTGAGCGCAAAAATTGAAAATTTTTGGTGCTCTAATTGATCACTACTACGACGTACAATATTGACGTAAATTGCTGCAAAATAGCAGCGTAATAGCATCGCAAGTTCAATAATATGCTCGTTACGATCTGAACTAATCACACCCTGATTAAAGAAGTTTTTTTCTAAGCTACCTAAAATATTTTCAATGGTTGGGTGTAAGGTTTGAATCAGGTCAAACCGTAGTGTTTCAGAACACTCCAATTCACAAAGTTCTAGTAGTGCTGCAAACAATGCTTTTGATGTATCACCCAACTGCATAATCGAGAGGGTTGAAATCCATTCATTTAAACTTTTTGTGTTTGCATCACAAAAACTGAGTTTATCCCGTCTTAAAACAGTAGGAATTTGAAAAATATCCGAAAATGCATTATTCATCATTGTAATCAGTCTCAGAATGTTTGAACCCCAAAAAGCGGTGTTTTATTTTTTTCGCCCGCAATTTCCCTGACGAGTTTTGGAACTAAGTATCCAGCTAAACTCGCTAATACATCACTGTATATATGATCTATCTCTGAAGATCTTAAGTCAAAATGTTGAGCACCTTTTACTTTATCCAATACATGTAAGTAATAGGGCATAACCCGAGCTTCAAACAAGCGATAACTTAATTCCGTTAAAGTTGTTGCGGAATCATTCACACCTTTAAGTAAAACTGTCTGATTTAACACGGTTATATGGTGCAATGATAACTGTAATAACTTTGAACAAGTAAAATCATCAAGTTCTGAAGCATGATTTGAGTGTATCACTACTATAATGCGTAGCCTACTGTTTTTTAAAATAGAAATAAACTCATCATCGATGCGATTTGGAATAACAACGGGAACACGTGAATGAATTCTCAATATTTTGAGTTGTGGTAATGACTCTAATCGCTCTAACCAAAGTGCTATTTTTCGATTAGATAAAGTTAAAGGATCGCCGCCACTAAGAATAATTTCATTAATGGCAGGGTTATCCTCAATATATTGTTTTATATTTAGCCAATCATCATTTTTAGGTAAATTTTCTTGATAAGGGAAATGACGACGGAAACAATAACGGCAATGAATTGCACATGCGCCTGTTAACGTGAGTAAAAACCGTGATTGGTATTTATGTAAAACCCCAGCCATCTGATTGGCTGCTTCTTCACCTAATGGGTCTGTGACGAATTCTGGGTGTTCTTCAAGTTCAAGATGATGCGGTAGTACTTGTAAAAGAAGGGGATCAAAGGGATCACCAATGCGCATTTTTCCGACGAATGCACGCGGCACACGTAATTTAAACTGTTCAGATGCAAGGATTGCCCCTGATAATAATTGCTCAGTCGATAATTCCAGCAGATTTAACAACTCTAAAGGATCAGTAATTAGATCACTGAGTTGTGATTGCCAGTTTTGCTCTTGATGTAAATAGTTTATCATGCAATACGTTAAAATAGTGTTAGCCTTAGCTGTGCGTGTAGTCTAGCACTAATAGATTTGAGTTTTAAGTTTGGAGTGAGCCTTTCATGGCCTATTATTCTACAAATGATTTTAAAGCAGGCCTTAAGGTTATGCTTGATGGCAACCCATGTTCAATCATGGAAAATGAATATGTAAAACCAGGTAAAGGTCAAGCATTTAACCGTGTGAAGTTACGTAACCTTCGCTCAGGTAAAGTATTAGAAAAAACTTTCAAATCAGGTGACTCTTTAGAAGCGGCTGATATTGTTGAAGTTGAAATGGATTACCTTTACAACGATGGTGAAATGTGGAATTTCATGGATCCTGTATCTTTCGAGCAAATCGCCGCAGACAAAACTGCAATGGGCGATGCTGCGAAATGGTTAAAAGATGATTCTAATGAAAAATGTACGATCATGTTGTTTAATGGCGTACCTTTAAACGTGAATCCACCAAACTTTGTGGTGTTGAAAATCGTTGAAACTGATCCAGGTGTACGTGGTGATACATCTGGCGGTGGCGGTAAGCCAGCGAAGCTTGAAACAGGTGCGGTCGTACGTGTTCCATTATTCGTACAGCAAGAAGAAAGCGTTCGTGTTGATACGCGTACAGGTGATTACCTAGAGCGTGCATAATCGTAAATGAGTAGCACTGCTACGTAAGTGATACGATTATCGAAGGGATGATTAAACAATCATCCCTTTTTTTATGCCAAAGTATTAGATAAAACAATTTCAACAACAGATAAACTGACAAAGATATTTTTTATAAAGAAAGTATAAAAAGGGAAATCCAAAACTACAGCTTATGTATTTGAGAGGTTCTGAATGGAAAAAATACAAGCAAAGACCACACTATCCTCAAAAATTCTATGGAGTTTAGTCGCCATTATTGGTGCAATTTCATTTGGAATTTTGGCAGTAAGTCGTGGTGAGCATGTTAATGCAGTTTGGCTCGTTCTGGCTGCGGTTTGTGTATATAGCATTGCATATCGGTTCTACAGTTTATTTATTGCAACAAAAGTCTTTGAATTAAATCCTAAACGCTTAACACCAGCACATCGTTTGAATGACGGTCTAGATTATGTGCCAACCAATAAATATGTCCTATTTGGGCATCATTTTGCTGCAATTGCAGGTGCAGGACCTTTGGTCGGGCCAATTCTCGCAGCGCAAATGGGTTACTTGCCAGGAACCATTTGGCTTTTAGTTGGTGTTGTGATTGCAGGTGCGGTACAAGATTTTCTGGTGCTATTTATCTCAACTCGGCGAGATGGTCGTTCTTTAGGTGAAATGGCAAAGCAGGAGCTAGGTACTTTCGCAGGTGTCATTGTGATGTTGGGTACGCTCGGGGTCATGATTATTATCCTTGCGGTACTTGCATTGGTTGTCGTAAAAGCTTTGGCGCATAGTCCGTGGGGGGTATTTAGTATTGCAGCAACCATCCCAATTGCATTATTCATGGGCATATACATGCGTTATCTACGCCCAGGGAAAATTGCTGAGGTTTCGATCATTGGTTTTGTGCTAATGATGGCGGCGATTGTCTTTGGCGGTGATGTGGCAAAAGACCCTTACTGGGGGCAATTGTTCACCTTAACTGGAACTCAATTGACTTGGGCATTAATCATTTATGGTTTTATTGCGTCAGTATTGCCTGTGTGGTTATTGTTAGCACCTCGTGATTACTTATCAACGTTCCTTAAAATTGGTGTGATAGCAGGTCTAGCGATTGGAATTATCTTTGCGATGCCTGAACTCAAAATGCCCGCAGTGACGCATTTTGTCGATGGTACGGGGCCTGTATTTGCAGGTAGCTTATTTCCATTTCTATTTATTACCATTGCTTGTGGGGCAATTTCTGGTTTCCATGCCTTGGTATCCTCAGGGACAACACCAAAGTTGGTTGATAATGAAGTCAACATTCGTATGATCGGTTATGGTGGCATGTTGATGGAATCATTTGTCGGTATCATGGCAATGATCTGTGCAACCGTACTTGATCCAGGGATTTATTTTGCAATTAATGCGCCTGCTGCCGTCTTAGGTACAAATGTTGATACTGCGGCGGAAGCGGTAAGAAATCTTGGTTTTGTAGTCAGTCCTGAAATGCTTACCGTACTAGCACAAGAAGTAGGTGAAAGTTCAATCCTTTCTCGTACTGGTGGAGCGCCAACTTTTGCGATTGGTATGGCTCATATCATTTCAGAGATTTTCAATAGCCGTGCAATGATGGCATTTTGGTATCACTTTGCCATTCTATTTGAAGCACTATTCATTTTGACCGCAGTCGATGCAGGTACTCGTGCTTGTCGCTTTATGGTACAGGATACCGTCGGGATTGTTGTACCTGCAGTAAAACAATCAGGTTCATTCTTTGGAAATTTGGTTGGGACGTCTGTGGCAGTTGCAGGTTGGGGCTTCTTTGTCTATCAAGGCGTGGTTGATCCTCTCGGTGGTATTAACTCCTTGTGGCCATTATTCGGAATTGGTAATCAAATCCTTGCCTCAATGGCATTGATCTTGGGTACGGTTATTTTATTCAAGATGAAGAAAGAAAAGTATGTTTGGGTGACGATTATTCCAACGATTTTCTTATTTATTACCTCCATGACAGCAGGATGGCAAAAGATTTTCCATGAAAATCCGAGGATTGGTTTTCTTGCTCAAGCGAATCGTTTCTCTGATGCAATTGCCCGTGGTGATGTTCTTGCACCTGCGAAGTCAGTTGCTGAAATGCAGACCATTGTGATGTCGAATCAGATCAATGCTGTGTTATGCGGATTTTTCATGACTGTTGCAATTGTTATGATTATTGCATCGATTGGAATTATTCGCCGTGCTTTAAAAAGTCCTGTGCCAACTGTAAATGAAGCGCCTGCGGTATTCACTGAAACTGCAATGACAGCAGAAACAGCGAGGGGAGAATCATGATGGATTTTAAAATTGCTCGGCAAGGAAGTGCTGTGATTGTGAAGATTATTAAATTCACCGTCATGTCACAAAAGCATTTGATCTTTTCACCTAAAAATTGGTCTCGTATTGCAGTGTTATGGCAAAACTTGCAAAAAAGTTTTCGTTTGATGGTGGGTGTGCCTGATTATGAAAACTATGTAAAGCATATGCAAGCGCATCATCCAGATTTAACCCCAATGGATGCCAAGACTTTTTATCGTTATTGTGTTGATGCTCGTTACCCATCGTCAGGTGGTAATATGAAGAAATGTCCTTGCTAGAAATTATTTGATTTCTTTGAAAAAAAACTAAAACAGTGTATGTTGAATCATGCACTGTTTTAGTTTGGGGATAGAGTTATGTGGGGCATGGAAAACGCTTCTGTTCAAGATAAAAAACAACAAAATCAAGAAGTAGAACAACACATTAAGCATTTTAGTCAGAAAGTTGAACGTTTTTTAGTTGAAGTGAATCAGCTTATTTTAGATAAACCTCAGCAAACTAAATTGGCGCTGACTTGTTTATTGGCAGGTGGGCATGTGTTGTTTGAAGATTTACCAGGATTAGGTAAAACGACTCTAGCCAGTGCCTTGGCTCGTCTGGCAGGGTTGCATTTTCAGCGGATTCAATTTACCAATGACATGTTGGCGAGTGATGTGATTGGCATTAATATTTTTAATCAAAAAGAGCATCTGTTTGAGTTTAAAAAAGGTCCAATTTTTACTCAGATATTGTTGGCAGATGAGATTAATCGTTGTAGCCCAAAAACACAGAGCGCATTACTCGAAGCCATGGAAGAAGGTGCAGTCACTGTTGATGGAACTCATTATGAATTACCACAACCATTTTGGGTGTTGGCAACGCAAAATCCACTATTTCAAAGTGGAACTTATGCTTTGCCTGAGTCTCAACTTGACCGTTTTTTGATGCGTTTATCGCTTGGTTATCCATCTCGCCAAGCAGAAAAACTACTGTTACAGCAAAGCTCACGTCAGGTTTTAATTCATCAATTAGAAGCAGTATTTACGCAAGTTGATATTTTGCAATTACGTGAATTGGTAAAACAGGTTTTTTTAAGCGATGCTGTACTCAATTATATTTTAGATTTGGCTGCTGAAACACGTAAACAACGTCATGGCTTATCAACACGTGGTGTATTGGCATTAAAAGCTGCTGCACAAGCTTATGCATTGGTTGAAGGTCGTAGCTTTGTAACCACTGATGATGTGCAAACCGTTTTTGTTGCCGTGGTTGCTCATCGTTTAAGTTTAGGTGAAATAGAGGTAAAACAAATTTTGCAATCAGTTGATGTCTTATAGTTGAGATTGGCTTATGCAAAGGATTCAGCTGTGGATTGCGAAACGCTTTCAAGTTGATGGGACTAAAACCCTGTTACAGAAAGATGTTTTGGTTTTTATTTATAAACAAGGTTTTCTATATCTCGTTCTGATTCTGATTACCTTTATTGCAGGTATTAACTACGCAAATAACTTGATTTTAGGTTTCTGCTTTTTAATTAGCGCCATTTTATGTATTAGTTTTTATCTCACCTTCAAGCAATTGCATGTTTTAAAAATTGATCTGATTGCAGCTGAGGTTGGGCAAGTCGATCAGCCTTTAATTTTAAAACTTCGGTTGAATCAGCCATCGGTAATGACCCGATATTTACGTATTCAATGGCTGCAACAAGAACAATTAATTTATTTAGATCAGCAACAACAGACCTTCGAACTGGCTTTTTTTCCGAAGCAGCGTGGTTTATTTGAATTTGGTGCAATGAAAATTTATTCGACCTATCCTTTAGGTTTGGTGCGAGCGTGGACTTATTTATATCCAAAACAAAAAGTGTGGATTGCACCTAAAGCGCATGATTGGCAAAAAGAACATAAAAATCAGCCAACCAACGCCAATGATAGCCTAGATGAATTTAAGGAACTTAGAGCCTTTCAACAAGGTGATTCTTATCAAAATGTGGCATGGAAGCAAGTTGCTCGAGGACAGGGATTTTTTATCAAAATGTTTGAGGCTCAAGCCAATCATCAACATTTAGAAATTGATTATCAAAAAATCCCTGCGCAAAGCCATGAGGAAAAATTAAGCTTTATGATGGGCTTAATTGAGCAATGTGAACAACTTGGTGATGATTATGCATTGATACTGCCACATGCAAGGTTAGAAAGTGGTCAGGGGCAGATACAGCTTCTTCAAGCAAAACTTCTACTAGCACAGGCCTAAGATCATGACCAAACAAATCTATTTTTGCATTTTGGCTGCATTGGCATTTGTATTAATTGGGCAAGTGGCTTTTATTCCTGTGACACTGAGTGGGTTGTGGGGTGTTATTTGGCTCATATTGGTCTGGAGATATAGCAAACAAAAACTTACACCATTTCCACGCTTATTTTTAGTTTTTTTCTCTTTATTATCTTTAGGTCTGATTTATTTAAATTATCAAACTTTACTGGGGGTAGAAGCTGGAGTCGCCTTTTTAAGTACGTGTTTATTTGCGAAAAGTTTGGAAGCCAAGAATACCCGTGATTTACTGATAGTATTTAACTTTGCCTTATTCGTCAGTGCCAGTCTATTGTTACATAGTCAGGCATTTTGGATGGCTGTTATTGTTTTTTCGGCATTTGTGATGTGTTTAATGGGGCTATATCGGATTCAAACCGGTCTATTTAACCAGCATCAATTATCATCAAATCAGTTAAAAAATGATGTTCAACAAATTTTAAAGCTTGTCGGGATTGCGACACCATTTTTCATCATATTATTTATTTTCTTTCCTCGGTTGCCACCCCTTTGGGCAATTCCAATTCATAAGAATCAAGCCACTACTGGGATCAGCGATCGTATGTCTCCAGGAGATATTGCACAATTATCACAATCGTCGGCTTTGGCTTTTCGTGTTGTTGCGGATATGAGGCAACTGCCAAATAGACAAGAGCTGTATTGGCGTGCTTTGGTTTTGGATGAATATGATGGCACAACATGGACCAGTAGTTTTTATAATCAGCAAATTAAAAATGTGGACTCAACTTCATATCGTGTTGCTTATCAATATTTAGCTGCTGATGAGCAGGCGAATTGGATCATGGGCTTGGAATATTCGATTCCACAAGAGCGTTATTTACAATTATATCAAGATGATAGTATACGCCCATCAAAGCTGATTAAACGTAATCAACCCATACAAATGTTTTGGTTGGGGCGAACATCAACACCATCTATTTTACTATCACCACGTCAAATTGAATTCAGTACTCGATTTGATGAGGATCGTGATCAGAAAGCACAACAATTAGCCTATCAACTGTTTGAACAAAGTCAGAAACAGCCTGAAAAATATATTCAAACGGTGCTGAATTGGTATAGAAAGAATAACTTCGTTTATACGCTGACTCCTGGGACATTAAGTGGGGATCGCATAGATCAATTTTTGTTTTCTAGCCGAAAAGGTTTTTGTGAGCATTATGCATCTAGTTTTGTGATGTTGATGCGCTATGCAGGGATTCCTGCCAGAGTCGTGACAGGTTATCAAGGTGGACAGTTTGCATTAGACGGAGAAAGCTGGGAGGTTCGCCAACTTGATGCACATGCATGGAGTGAGGTTTATCTACATGGTCAATGGAAAAGGATTGATCCTACCGCAATGATTGCACCACAACGTATCGATGGTGGAATGCAGAATTATTTGGCTGAAGATCAACAAGTTTGGGGAGATACACAGGCACAAACATGGCGTTTACAGCAATTTAAATTTTTGAAAAATATGCGTGTTTGGAGCGACTATTTAAGTTATCAATGGCAGTCCAAAGTTGTGGGTTACGATGCTGAAAAACAAAAAAATTGGTTATCTAAATTAGGCTTTAATTCAAGTTATAGTTATGTGTTGATCTTAATTATTGGCATTGCAGGAATTTTAGCTGTGTATGTTGGCTTCTATTGGTGGAGACAAACACGGCAGCAAACGTTATATCAACGCATTGTTATGCAATTTCAAAAGCAGTTGCCTAAGCATTTGCATAAAAAACCAGCAGAAACATTTCAAGTTTGGATGCTGCGTTTATCGAGTGTCAGTGGTGATCAGAAAGCATTTCAGCAAGTGATTGTGTTATATCAAAAAATTGTTTTTTTAGAGCAGGATAGCCAGCAAAATATTCAAGAATTTAAAAAATTGCTTAAAGTCTGTGCGATTGAAATTAAACAATCTCAAAATAACTTGTGATAATTTTTAAAAATGAATATGATGCTTTCATCCTAGGTGTATAGCTCAGTTGGTTAGAGCGCTACGTTGACATCGTAGAGGTCAGCAGTTCGAGTCTGCTTATACCTACCAAAATTTTATACTTAATTATCAAATAGTTAAGTGGCTAAAGTTAAGGTAATTTAAGAGTTTTTAATGCTAAATTGGTCAGCTTGATGGTTTAAAATCGTCAAAATCTGCGTCAAAAACACCTTATTATTTCCGTTTTAGCACCAAAACGCCCCCAAGTTTACACTTGGGTTTTGTGTTTGGTGCTGCTACGACACCAAGGTGGATTTATGCAAAAACCAGTGAAGCGCGGCAATGCTTGGCGTATTCAAGTACGCTATAAAAATCTTAGAGACAGTGTCACACGTGATACTGCACGAGAGTGTGAACAATGGGCTGCTATTCGTTTACTTGAAATGAAAGCTGAGTATGATCCTAAAAAAACTCAGATGCAAAAACCATATTTTTCATTCTTTGTTCTTTGTCAAAAATATTATGATGAAGTTGGATATAAGAAAAGAGGTAAATCCTTCATAAAACAACAAATTAAAAGAGAAACATTTAAAAATTATTTTGGTGACCTTGCTGAAAAGTCAATTTATGAAATTAAACCTATTGACGTAAAAAATTGGCGAGATAAACGTTTAGAGAAAGTCGCACCTGGGACAGTACATCGACAAATGTGTTTATACACATCAGTTTTTAATTACGCCAAAAATGAACTTTTCTTGATTGAAGACAATCCATTCGCACAGGTCACTAAGCCAACTAAGCCTCCCGCACGCAATCGACTAATAAGTCATAGTGAAATTGAAATCATACTTAAGGCGCTTAATTATAAAATTGGAACAAGGCCACAAACACCAAGACAGTATGTTGCATGGACTTTTCTTTTTGCGATTGAAACTGCTATGAGAAAAGGAGAGATTCTAGGGATTACGTGTAACAATATCTATCCTGACTACATACATTTGCCAATCACAAAAAATGGTGATGCTCGTGATGTTCCCTTATCTAAAGAAGCATGTGATCTTCTAAACCTCATCCCTTACATGGATAGACTAAAATTAATTCCCCATAATTCCAATTCATTTAGATTAATTTGGCAAAGGGCAATTGGGAAAACAGAATTGCATAATGTAGTTCACTTTCATGATACACGGCATGAAGCTATCACTCGATTTGTAAATAAACGCAATTTACCTGTGGAAATCTTGGCTAAAGTTACAGGGCATCGAGATATTAAAACTTTGATTAATACTTATTATAATCCTACTGCTTCAGACATTGCTAAAATGATGAACGCATCTTAAAAAATAAGGGAGCAATTGCTCCCTTATTTCTTTCGATGTGCACCACGTCTACTGGTGACATTAAAATTCTCTAAAATTGGTATGACTTCTTTCGGATCGTAAAGATGTTTGGTATCAGTACCCTTATTAAAGATTCGTAATTTTTCAATAAGTGCTTTGCGCGAGATACTGAATCGCTCTTGTAACCACGCCGCATCTACACGGGTAGGCAGTTGCTCTATTTTAAGTTCAATGACTTTCCCAACTTTGGGAATAGTATCATTTAGAAAAACTTGAGGAGGTTCATCAGATTCAATCACTATGAAATATTTATTTATAATACCCATATTATCCACCATTTAAAAATCATTGAAATTAGTTGCAGAGGGTCAGCAATACAACTAATCTGAAATTAACTTTATCAAATTAATTAAAAAAAAGATGAGATATGTTTAAAAAAACAAAAAAAATACTTATTTTTTTATTATATCAGTAAATAATCTTTTGTTCGTTGTTGGTAATAACAACGTCGACTGCTTAGCTCATTTAAAATAAATGAGCTAACGTATACTACTTTTTCTTTTAATCTATGGATTTGTTATAAAAAGGATTTTTGGGGTCAGACAAAATAATATTTTTCTTATTATTAAAATCTATTCCTTCTTTTGAGAATTTAAATTCCTTAACTTCTGATTCTAAAAATAGCTCTTTTCTAAAATAATCTTTAGTTTGATAAAGCTCTATCATTTTAAGTGTATTCTCAAGATAATTCATTTCATTATTTTGTGATTTAAAAAATGATATAAGCACACTTCCAAGAAAAAATTTCTCATGATTCTCTTTCTTCCTATCATTTATCTTCTGATCTCTTTGCTTATACGAATTATTCAAAGTTTTTTTAATTTCATTGTGTGCTTTTTGCTTAATTTCAGCTGGAATTTTTCTATTGTAATTTTTTAGCATCCTTAAGGCTATTTTTAATCTTTCATCAGTCTGAGAGAAAGGGTCTTCATATCCACTAAAATCAACAATGTCCTTTTCAATATCAGAGCGATCACTCTTTTTTATTGAGCAGATAGCGTCCATTACTTCTTCTAATCTGTTTAATTCTAAAACTTTATGATATTTATTTCTCAAATTTTTAATGTCTTCTTCTGTAAATTGATTTGCAGTTTTTGAACGAATCAATTGTAGTATTAACTCATCTGAATGAGTACGTTTTGCTATTTGCCTTAAGTATGTTTCAATACTTAAAATAATTTCATCTACTGTTAATCTAGCTCTAACCATTTTTTAGACCATCTGTATTTAAGAAAATGTTGGTATATCACAGAGTCTTAAAAAAAATCGTCATATGTTGTGTTTTTCAAAAAAAACTACTCTTCTGTTAGTTTTAACTGTTAATTTATGGCTGTTAATGGTGGGGCAGATAAAAAATCTTTTTTGCGAATGCAAAAAATATTTTTTATATCTCGTTTCCGTGTCTTTTAAATTTCGCTTCGCTCGCTTTAAAAGACACTTCTCCTCGTGCTGCGCAGCACTTTTAGTTTTAAGCAATTGATTATTATATAATTTATGCGTTACTCATGTTTTAGATTTACTGTTTCTACATATAAAAAACACACAACTAAATTATTGTTTTTATTATATAAATTGAAACTATGGGAGTGGTATTGCTCATGCGTTTTAATTGAAAAATATTTTTTTTCATTTTTCTTCACGAAACGAATCATGAATTTTTAAAATTTTGTAGGATCCGATATTCCAATTAAATTAATATCGGAAGTAAAAATGTATTATTTTCATTTAAGTCATAACGTTAAAGGTGATAGTCAAATAAAATTGAGTGATGGTGATTCAAAGTATCGACTCTCAAAAAGTGCATATCACTATATTACGCGTACTTTATATTTTTCAAAGCATAAAAGTGACATTGAAGAGC
This sequence comes from Acinetobacter sp. ANC 4805, assembly GCF_022549495.1. Taxonomy (GTDB): domain Bacteria; phylum Pseudomonadota; class Gammaproteobacteria; order Pseudomonadales; family Moraxellaceae; genus Acinetobacter. The sequence goes on along the minus strand of NZ_JAKZGD010000009.1, from coordinate 65,443 downwards.
TTGAATATTGTGCGTCTTATAATATGCCGATTTGGTCTGAAAATAATCCTGAAAAGTTTTGGTATGCAGCAGATCAATATACAAGTGAGACTAGACGAACCTCTTCACATATTACAATCGCTTTGCCAAAAGAACTGGATAAAAATTGCCGTATAGAGTTGTCTGAAAGATTAATGTATGAATTTTGTGGTCAATATAAAATGCCATCAACAATCGCAATTCATAATCATGTGGCTGCGCTCGATGGGCAGTCAGAACAGCCACATTTACATTTATTATTTTCAGAAAAAAGTATGTTGGATAATATTGAACGTTCCCCAGAGCAGTTCTTTAAGCAATATCGTCAAAAAAATCCTGAAAAAGGGGGTGCATTAAAAATCACGGCTGATGTGCTTGGATTTGGTCGTAATATATTATTTCACTACCGAACACAAACTGAAAAAATAATAAATGAATTTTTAGAAAAATATTCACCCACAAAAATTATAGAAATTCATGGTATGGAAATCGAAGTGAGCAGTGCAGTATCGTGCTTATCTAATGAAGATTATAATAAAAAACATGGAACCAATTTAAAGAAAGTCCCACAAATTCCGAGGTCATTACTCTATAGCACTGATCCTGAAGATCAAGACAAGGTAGGAGAATATAGAAAGAACATTCGGGAAATTCGTCAAAATAATCTGTATGAACTTTATAAAAAAGAGTATGAGCTAGCGTTGGCTAAAAAACGTGAACAGCAAAATCAGAATAGGCCACAACTTGATCAATCTAAAAACTTTGATTTTGATTTCTAATATATCCTCATCAATAAACCAAAGATGATGACTGCTCACAAACAAGCTCAATGGAATGTATTATTCCTCCTTCAGCCTTTAATTAAATCAGTTGATCTGTCTATATATGTTCTATGGACGGATCAACTGAATTGGTCTTAGTGCAATTTGACCTATTTCTTAAAATAGTTTTCCATCTGCAATTGTTCAAGCGTGTGCCATTGATAACGCTCATGTCCTGCAAAATTTTGTTTGATATATACAATGTGTTGAAGAATTCGCTTCTGATACTTTAACAGTTGTTGAATACGGTGATCATCATAAGCAATATCTACTCGTTGTTGCCTCAGTGCTTGATAAAAGTAGCGGTAGTCCATATCCATATTTTTTAATATTTCCTTGGATGCCGCAGGGTGGAGTGGTTGGCTTAATCCTTTTACTGAATAAGATTTACGCATGACAAAGTCGGGGCGTATACGGGATTCTTTTGCCACTTTTAATGTTGGTTCAAATCTATTTGATTTAACCTTGATATTTTGAAACGCCTGTTGAATCGAATTAATTAGTGCACTCGGTTGAATAGTATGTGCTGGTGCTGGCTTCTGCAAGCTGGGTGCAGCGACTGGAGCAGAAATGGGTGATTTCACTTTAGCCTGATGATCTTGTTGACTGTCGACTTTGATGAATTGTTTGAGTTTCTTATAGTTAATCGTATAGAAATTGGTTTGTAGCCATTTATTCTGTGCTAACTTTTCAATCACTAAAATTCCAGCTCGCTTTAACTTTGCTACGATTCTTTTAATCGTTGAGATGCTATACACGCCAAGCGTGGTTTGCCACTGTTCATAACTATGGAACCAATATTTTTTTCCATTAAAGGTTTTTCCTTCGTTATTTTCTAAAAAGTAATGCAGCTTCTGTAAAAAATTGGCGGCAGCCACGCCAAACGCTTTTGCAAGCGTTGGCGAGGCAATAAGTGGATAGTCTCCAGAAATCAGGAGGTTATTATTCTTATTGGTCTTGGACATGATTCGCCCCGCGTAGAACACGTTGTGCACGTTCAATCAACTTGTGACGTTGATGCGTGCGGAATGCCCATAAAGAGGAGAAGTTATTATTTTGATTAAGCTTTCCGACTTTGAGAATTTGTTCATCATTCATTTCATGCATACATTCACGAATGATTTGATGTGCTTGTTCAAGCTCTTTGAGCAAGGAATTTGCAGTATCAACAGCAATATAAAGATTGGCGAGTGTTTGACGCTGAGGATTTGAAATTGATTTGCCAAGTTCAACAATCAGTTGCGAGGCTTGTTTTTTAGGTGTGCAAGTGTTTGCACCATGAAGAATTGCGTTCATAGCAGTAGTCCTAGATAAGTTGAATTACTTACCGCCATCATTTTCCTACGATGATGGTGGCAGCTTAACAGGAGTAGGAAATACTGAATCTAGGCTCAGCCAACCTTACGGTTGTCCTGTCAAACTGCCATAACGACTGCTAAACAGTAGACAAAAAAATAGCCGCAAGTGCGACATTTATTTGCACCTAGATAATATCAGGTTTCCTACGCCTGAACACAGATTTTGCTGTGTACAATTAGCTTAACTGGGTATCACTTGAGCTGTCAACGCTGTGGTTGAATCTTTTTACATATCTTAACATTAAATAATTGATTGATTCTTCTGAAGATATTTTGAATTTCTGACGGCTAGAAAATTGGGTGTGAACCATGTTTATAGTGGCGCATTGAGCACAAACTTTAATGTTTGATGGGTTTTTAACGGAAGTGATGCTAATGATTGATGATCAGGATTTCTAATCCATCAAATCGAGGCTGATTCGCTAAAAGAATGAGTTAAATAAATCATCGATTGTTCAGGGCTTCAACTACCGTTAAGACTTTCTCTAAGCCTTTTCTGTTCTGAATTTGCTGAATCGGGATACCATCGGTTGCGGTATTGAATGTATTCATAAAATAATCAATCCATTCAGAATCACCGCCAGTGAGTGCTGATAAGCTTTGATAAAGTCGTATTAGCAATAATCCAGCTTCACCATATGCAGATGTGGGTTCTAATACAGCTGAGAGTTCGATTTGGTTCATCGAAGCGAGATCGAGACCTACCACAGCAGTCAGTTGAGTATTGCTAAGACCAAATAAATTCGCGGTTTTCAAGACGGCTTCTGCTAAAACCGTTGCTGTACTGGCTGAGTTCATTTAATCGACCCGCTGAGCTTTGCTAATTATTTATTCTATCGCATTTAATAGGATATTACTGAAGAAGAGGGAACTTCAGTTTGCTCTCTTTAAATCAGCCTTTGTAAATTTCATTCTTCTCATTAACAGCTCATTACGCATTCATTCAACTCAATGCTGCGAATGAAAAAGCTGAGCCGCGCCTGATTTAATTCTTTATTTTATTGTTTTATTTTAATAGAGAACAACAGTCCATTTTAGCCTCATCCATCAAAGCAAAATGAGCCTATCGATCGGATGAATTTGACCTTATGGGAAAAATCAAAGACTTAATGTGATTACATTTGGCGAATCTAATTGTATAGATTTTAGTACTTTGTAAAATTGACTAAAGCGCTGGATAAAATTAATATGGGCTCGCTGGCCTACATTGCCAGTCGGTTTTGACAGACCGTCCAACACAAGAGCATTAAAGGACTTGTCTTTTAGTGTTTATCCCCTCGTGCCCCTCTGCGGTGGAACGGGAGGGGGACGTCTTCGGACGTGCTGGATTCTTGTGTTCCAGTCTGTCAACCCGCTCTCGTTCTGCCACCATTATTTGACAGTAATTGGTAGAACTTCTTAACACAAGGAGCTTCTCATGCTGTACCAATTTTTTCTAATTTGTGCCTCACCCCATGTTCAACCTTGTTGTGCTTTGCAACGAGGGCGATACGGCTAATTTTTTATTATTCGTCTGTATTCAAACAATATTTTTACAAAAACAATCCAACGGTGGATGGCTAAGTCACGCCTATAAAAAATAAACCTTTTTATATCCGCTGGTGATTGTGCATTGCATTGAACATGCGGGAAACAAACATGACTGAATTAAGCAAACCCAAAATCATACCTATTGAACACCGTCCACAAAAATCTAAGCTCTTTATAAAATGTGTGGTCTTACCCATCGTGATCTTTCTCATCGTTGCCAAAATCTTCTCTTTTGGTGCTTTTGGTTACATCTTCTTTGGCTTTGACCTGTTCTGGTTTGTGATTCTTTACTACCTTTACGAATATGGAAATACCTATTTTGACGGGATGACTGAACAACTCAAGCGACAAGGAGAAAGCTTTAACTATCAAAACCGTGGTGTTTGGATTAATAGCCAAGATAAAACCATTATTCTGTTTGATCAGCCAGATCAACGCCTCGTGAAATATCCCTTTGATTACATCACCTCCGTTGGACACTACAACTTAGTCGAAGATAATTTTAGAACCACGACCACTGTGATCAGCAATCCAATGATGGGAACGCATGTCAATCAACAGGTCCATCGCACACCGATGAAACGAGAGTTTCAAGTCAATATCGGTACACGAGATCCATTCAAACCGAATTACAGCCTAAAAGTCCTATTTCCTTGGCGTAGTCCACAAATGGCCAGTGAAATCCGTCAGTTACTATCAGCAGATCATTATCAATAACTGATGTTAAACGATTAAAAATAAATAAGTATTTTACACGAGCACTTCTTGCGGGCAGCCAAAGCCCGTAGGAGATGCGAGGATCATTAAAATGAAATTTAGATTTAAACCACTACTGATCAGCAGTATGACCTTGTTGATCATGCAGACTGTGACGGCTCAACCCCTGTCTACATCTAATCCATTCACCTTAGAGCAGGGCTTAACTTGTCTGGATTGGGCTAAGAACGAACAATCTATAAGTAACAGTTTGGCTTTGATGGGCACCGAAATGAAATGGCCATCTGGAATCACCTCATTACAGCAACAATTTCAACAGCAGTACCGCAAACAAAAGAGCAGCGTCATCAATGATCCTGATGATGAAAATTTCTGTGAAGATTGTCCTGAAACCGAAGTTTATTTGCCCAATAGCAAAAGCAATCCCATCAAAAGAATTGAAACCTTAGTACACGTCAGTGTTGCAGGGGCAAGAACTGCGATCTTTCGTGCTGATGATATTAATAACACCAAACAAAAGATCGAGGATGGATTAAAGATTCAATTTAGTCACTATAGCGGACAACAATTGAAAAGCTTTAAACAGCAATGGGATAAAGCTTCAATGCATGATGATCAAAACAGAAGCAAAACCCACAAAGTTTTCCAACAATATCCACATTTAAAGGTCTTTGATGGAGAGGTTTTCCACAATCAAAAGGTCTATATCCCTAAACAAATTTATATCTATAGCCAGCCCTATAAACGAGATGTATCTGATCCGAATGACATGATTGCTTTTATTAGCCTTTATGACAATCCCGTAAATCCATCACAACACATCTTACAGTGTGGCTTTATTGACAATGTGTTTTAACAACTAAATTAAGAGTCTATTCAAATGAAAAAATTAATATTTGCAGGATTATGTTTAAGTCTTTCAACCTTGGCTAGTGCAGGTGTAAAAGAAAGCTTAGTTGGTAAACGACTAGTCTTAGATTTACCCGATGTAGAATGTGCAGGTTTGTCCTTTTCCAAGAATGGAAAAGATGCTGCAATGTATGCAGAAATAGGGCAATGCCAAGATCCATTACCATTAAGAGTAAGATGGTTAGATGACAAGACTTTCATTCTGATTGAGAAAGTACGAACCAATGATATCTCTCCGCCACGGACTTATTTATACCGAGTAAAAAGTTACCAGAAAAATGGTGTTGAATTGACGGATATCTCGACAGGCTGGGGAGATCATAAAGATACGACCATCAGTTATTATTTTGAATAAAGATAAGCATTGGCAGCTTAGAGAATTCGTTAAAAACAATGGATCAACGATAAATTAAAGGTTTAAAACAATGAACTACTACGCAGAGGACCCCTTCTAGGTAATGTGACCTAGGAGGCAATATGAAAAAGCTGAAATTTCAGTACCTACAACCTGAAAATACTCACCCTAATGACGGCATACGAGAACGATACCCTCATCTGAGAAATGTGTATCATAAAAAGTTCAGCACACGTCAAGAACGTAGTTTTTATTTTCTTCATTTGATTGAATATAAGAACTATCCTTTAAAACTTCGTGTTGCACGAGGTGCGGGTTTGCCTGATGAAAGGGATGATCTACCAGCTTATGTCTGTGATGGGGCTAAAAGCTGGAAGCATAATTCTAGAAGAAGGCATCAGTACTATAAAAAGGATGTTGTCTAAACTTTATTTTATCTAAAAATAAGGGAATAGTTTTTCCCTTATTTTTTTATATGTGCTCAAGTATATGGAAAAATATATGTTACTTTTACAGTAATGTTGCAATTTTGTTAAATTAAAGGATAATTATTCTCATTAGTGTTTATCTTCTGAATGCCATGAATCGTAATACTCTTTTTCTTAGTTTGTGTTCCCTTGGGTTATCTTGTTTTGCTTATGCAGAATCCTCTCCAATCACCATGGAAACGATACATATTATTGCACAGCAAGATGGTGCGGAGGTGAGACAGGAAACTACGGTTCCTAAAGTGATCATTTCTGAGCAAGAGGTTGAACATTATGGAGATGCAACAGTAGGAGATGTCTTACGACGCACTGTTGGTATGAGTTTCACTGGTCCAGCAGGTGTAACTAAAGATGTAAGAATGCGTGGGTTGGATAGCCTATCATTTTATTTTGAATAGAAAATATCAATCACCAAGATAACTCTCATTTAGGGTGATTGAACTGATAATTGTTTTTATTTGTATTATAATTGCGCAGTTTTTTAAGGTTGTTTTAAGTTTAATCTGATGATTAATTATAGGGGTCACATGGAAAAGTATTTATTTGTTAAAAATCAAATTGTTATGAGTGGTCTGCTGTTCTGTGGTTTTGCACCAATGCTTTATGCTGCTACTGAACAAACTCAACAAATTGTTGTATTACCTACGATTCAAGTGATTGGCTCACAAGAAGATTCAATTTCAAAAATTCCAGGTGCAGCGGTAATTGTAACCCAAGAGCAAATTCAACAATTCACTCCAAGCTCTACTGAAGAAATTTTAAAACGCGTATCAGGTGTGTATGTTAAACCTGAAGAGGAGTCTGCAATTGTTGCCAATATTGGTATGCGAGGAATTAGTTCGGCTGATTACAAAACACTTATTTTAGAAGATGGTGTACCTGTAGCGGCTGGCTTATTTGTTGGAAATGGTCGTTATTATAATCCTCGTATTCAACGTATGGATAGCATTGAAGTTCTTAAGGGATCTTCTGCGTTGCGTTATGGACCTATGAATATTGGTGGTGTAGTAAATTATCGTACTAAACAACCTAAAGATGGTGCTCTTGTTGATCTATCAATTGGATCTTGGGATACCTATAAGACAACTGTTGAATTGGGTGGCAGTTCTCCAACGAAAGATAGCAATGTTGGAGCGATTTTAAGTTGGGCGAAAAGTGACGGTTTCATGGATAAAGGCTATGAAATGAAAGATGCCGTTATCAAAGCAGGTACAGCCATCGGTGATAATCAATGGGTTGGTGTTAAATTTACTCATTATGAAAATGATGCCAATATTTCATATCGTGGTCAGTTCTTGGGTGAGTATCATGCCAAGAAACAGAATAATCCTGCTCCTGATGATTGGTTCTTAACAGAGCGAAATTCTTTTGATATCAATCATCGTTGGGATATTAATCCAGATACTGAACTTCAAACATTGCTGTATTGGAGTGAAATGAATCGTGATTACTGGCGCTATGGCGTGAATGCTACAGCTTCACAAGCTGCAGGTCGTTGGATTTATACTGATAATGTAAGTGGCAATAATCGTGCTTTTGAACGTATTGGAGCGGAAACTCGTCTGATCGCCAAAAATACTATTTTTAATATTCCTGGTGAAGCTGAGATTGGCTTGCGCTTGATGAATGAGAAAATGGATGACGTTACGATTAATGCGAAACGTGCTACACCTCGTTCAGGTACGACAGCAAAAGATACCAAAGATTCCGCGAAGAGTGTTGCTTTGTATGCTCAAAACCGTTTCGATATTTCAGATCAATTGTCTGTAACACCTGGTGTTCGGGTTGAACGCTATGAACAACAACGTGATGATAAACAAAAGAATGAAACAGTTAAAACTTCAAATACTGAAGTAATGCCTGGATTAGGTGTTACCTACCAATTCATTCCAGCTGTTCAGCTTTACGCTAGTGTCTACAAGGCATTCTCACCAGCACTAAATGGTGACTCACTCAGTGGAATGAAAGATCAAAAACTAGATGCAGAAACTGCGGTAAGTTGGGAGTTGGGTTTAAGAGGTCAGCAAGATGCAGTTCGTTACGAGTTAACTGCTTTCCGTATGGACTTTGACAATCAAATTATTCCAGCCAACAGTAACTCAGATTTCCAAACGACCAATGGAGGTAAAACTTACAACCAGGGGCTTGAAGGTGCTGTAAGTTTAGAATTTGAGAATGGTTTTGATGTGTTTGCTAATCTTACATGGATTGCAAATGCTGAGTTCAAAGGCGATCGTTACAACAAAAATGGTTCACTAAAATCAAAAGATGGTGACCGTGTACCATATACACCTGAATGGGTAGCAAATCTTGGGGTAGGTTATACCTATGCAGGTCTACGTAGTCAGTTGAGTGCAAACTATACAGGTTCTCAGTTTACTGATGAATTAAATACCAAACCGATTGTAGAGAATACTTCAGGATTCTTTACTGGAAAAATCGATGCTTACACGACTGTCGATTTGACAACACGCTATACCTTGAATGATCAAGTTGAGTTTTATGGTGCAGTTAAAAACTTAGAGGACAAGCGCTATATCGCAAGTCTACGTCAAGGGATTTATGTTGGTCCTGAGCGTTCATTTGAAGCTGGTGTTCGTTATCGTTTCTAATCGATGATTCGGTTGACATAGAAAAATGGGTTGTATTGATTAAATACAACCCTTTCTTATTTGGGGACTATATAGCAGAATTCGCTATATCGCTAAAATCTTATTTATTTGTTTAGCACTTTACTCATACGAGCAAGCAGAATGACAGGGATCAAACCCACTAAAACAATTAATAATGCTGCAATTGCTCCATCTTCATATGTTCCTCTTGAGGCTTCTGCATATAACTGAGTTGCGAGGGTTTCCATATTCAAAGGTCGAAGTAACAAGGTGGCTGGCAATTCTTTCATGCAATCTACGAAAATAAGCAATGCCGCAGAGATGATTGCAGGGCGGAGTAGTGGAAGATGAACTTCTTTTAATATTAGAAATTGATTTCGGCCTAAATTTTGAGCCGCATCATCAAATACGCCATGGATACGATTATATCCAGACTCTATTCCACCAATTGCGATTGCAAGAAAGCGTACACTGTAGGCATAAATAAGGGTAAAAGTTGTTCCTAAAAAGAGCAAGCCTGTGTGAATTCCTAATTTAAATTCAAGAAAATCAGCTACCGCATGATCAATTTTACCAAGTGATAACATAAGACCAATAGCCAACACAGTCCCAGGTATTGCATAACCTAAACTAGCAATTCGGCTAAACCATGTAATTTGGCTAAAGCGTGCCGCACTGACAATAAAGAATCCGATTGCAATCGTGATCACTGTAGCAACTGTAGCTAAAAATAAAGTGTTGATTGATGCTTGTAATAAATAGTTTGAAAAACCTGCATACTTGAAACGCTTATAAGATTCCACCAATAAATGCATGAATGGAATGAGGAAACCAATGGTGATAGGGATTAATCCAAGTATTAAACATAAACCAGCTTTTGTGCCACTGAGTTGTTGTGCTGGCATCAATCGACTACGTTGAGCAGAGTTCATATAGCGTTGTTTGCGTCTACCCAGTCTTTCAATAACAACCAATAAAGTAATAATGATCAACATGAAAATCGCGATTTGTGCAGCACTAGCGAGATCGGATTGATTTGTCCATGTTGAATAGATCGATAAAGTTAGAGTTTTTACGCCTAAAAACTCGGTTGCGCCGATGTCATTGATGGTTTCCATCAAAGCTAAACTAGCCCCCACAGCGATTGCTGGACGAGCTAAAGGAATCGCGACTCGAAAAAAAACTTGGTTTGGGTTGAGCCCTAAACTGCGTGCAACTTCAATCAAGCTAGCTGATTGCATGAGAAACATCGCACGTGTACTTAAATAGACATAGGGATATAAGACAAAACTTAATAGAAAAATACAGCCCCAAACAGAGCGAATATTCGGAAACCAAGCAGGTTGAGATTCCAAACCAAAGTTAGCGGTTAGAAAGCTTTGTACTGGGCCGATAGGATGCAAAATATCGATATAGCTATAAGCGATGATATATGTTGGTATTGCAAGGGGAAGCAGTAGAGCCCAATCTAAAAAAGCTCGACCTCTAAACTGATATGCGGTTACTAACCATGCGCTACCAGTTCCGATTAAAATCGTGAGTAGCCCAACACCAAATAATAAAATACTGGTATCAACCAAAGTAGGTGGCAGAACATACTGAATCAGATGCCCAAAAATATCACTATTACCCTGAATTGCTGTTACAACCAATGCAATAACAGGCAAGCAGGCAAGTAAGGTCAATACCCCACTGAGCGATGTGAATAAATTAAAGTGATGCTTATTTTTGGTCATTAGAGATTAAGAAACTATTGAAGAGCAGGTTTAAGAAGTTTGATTGGACAGGTCAAAACAAAATGGATGACCTGTCCATAAAATCACTTAATGATTAAATTGAACTTTATCGACTAACAGATTTGCTGCTTTACGATATTTTGCAATTTCACTCAGACGGACGTTATCAATATTTAACTTTCCGAAACTTGCGATAATTGGATCAATCTTCACACCAGGTTTTACTGGATACTCATAACCACTTTGTGCATAGATTGCTTGTGCATGGTCTGAAGATAAAAATTCCAATAATTGAATTGCTTCTTTACGGTTTGGTGCATATTTTGCTACAGCTGCACCTGATACATTGATATGCGTTCCACCATTTTTAAAGCGAGGTAATACAACATTAATTGCATTGCCCCAACGTTGTTGCTCAGCATCACCATTACGCATTGTTCCTACGTAGTATGTATTTGCAACACCGATATCACAAATTTTACCGAGAATATCACGTGCAACATCACGATCACCACCACTCGCTGGGCGAGCTAAATTTGCTTTGATACCACGTAACCATTGCTCAGTTGCTTTTTCGCCGTGATGAGCAATATAGGATGCAATTAACCATGTGTTATAAGGATGGCTGCCAGAGCGGATACAAATCTTGCCTTTCCATTTTGGATTTGCGAGATCTTCATAACTGATGGCTTTTAGTGGTGTACGTTCTTTAGAAACATATACTGCACGAGCACGCATAGATAGCGCATACCAATGACCATTGGCTGCACGTAAGTTACCTGGAATCGCGGTATTTAAAACTTTAGAGTTCACTCGTTGAGTTAAACCATTTTCAACCAAATCAACCAAATTACCGAAATCAACTGTCAGCATGACGTCTGCAGGTGAGCGGCGACCTTCAGTTTTAACACGTTCCAGCATTCCATCTTTGATAAAAACAGTGTTTACTTTAATACCTGTTTTTTGATTGAACTCTTCTAAGAGTGGTTGAATTAACACAGGTTCGCGAGTGGTATAGAGATTGACCTCAGCGGCATTTACCCAACCACTGCTGAGTGCGACAAGACTAACTGAAAGCGCATGAAGTTTTATTCGTTGGTTCATTTTTGATCCCTAAAAAGAAGAAACTTGAATAATAAATACCAGTTAAGTGGATGATTGATGGATTTCGATTGAATCATTAGATTCATAAAAGAAACACTGAGATAAATCTAACGATAGGTAGACGGTGTCTGCTTGGTCGTAATGTTGAGAATATTCAACATAAGCACTTAACACTTTATCTTCTGCTTCGATTTTTAATTTGAGTAGTTGTGAATAGCCTAAGAAGTTCGACGAAATAATTTTAGCAGCTAGACTATTTTCAGTTTTTATCCGATTAACACGTAATTGATGTGGTCTAAAATAGCAACGAATCTCGTTACTACTCGTCAAATGTTTTGGAATCGCAATATTTCCAAAAAACGTATGCAATTGTTGATCTTGTATTTGAGTTTTTATTTCATTCAAATCGGAAAAATAACGTGCTGCAAAAAGTGTTTTCGGTTGGAAGTAAAGCTGCTTGGGTGTACCACTTTGAATGATTTTACCCTGATGCATCAAAATAATCTGATCAGCAATTTGAAGTGCTTCTTCAGGATCATGAGTCACAATGATAGTTGTGGTTGAAGTCTGTTTTAAAATCTCAATAGTACTTTGTCGAATTTGATCACGTAAACGATGATCCAAATTCGAAAATGGTTCATCCATAAGCAAGACATGGGGTTTAGGTGCGAGTGCACGAGCTAAAGCGACACGCTGTTGCTCACCACCAGATAAAGTATGTGGATAGCTATGAATATGATGCGACATAGAGACATGCTTTAACGCATTTTCAGCAATAGATTGACGCTCGTGCTTCGGGATTTTTTTCAATCCAAACATCACATTTTCCAACACGCTTAAATGTGGAAAGAGAGCATAGTCTTGAAATACAAAACCGATATTGCGTTCTTCAGCTTGAACTTGTTGATATGGGTCCCATAGAACTTTTCTTTCTAGCTGAATAGAACCCTCAGTAGGAGTCTCTAGACCTGCGATCAGACGTAGCATGGTTGTCTTACCGCAACCTGAATGTCCCAATAGGCAAATAATCTGACCACTTTGAGCAGACCATGATGCTTGATTTACAGCAAAACGCTCACCGAATTTTTTGCTAAGCTTTTGAATCGTTAAGACATTGGCCAACGTTACGGTATGAGCATTCATGGTCAATTCACAGGAATAATTCTTGCCCAAATAATAACTGATAATTCTTCTCAAGTGGAGTTTTTTTGAAGGAATGGGAGTGTGTTTATTGGGTCTATTTTAATAAACTCAAAGGTAAAGTGATTTAACTCGAATAAGTAATTATTAATTAAATATTAGGGGGCTTAAATTAAAATCGGTATAGATGCTAAAGCTTTTCAAATACCTGCTGTTAAACTGACAACCAACACTTTGAGTGATTCACACGTGCTTGGTGATTTGCTTGATCACACTGATGGTAATTAGTGCTATCGTCAGGTGGATGTTTGTTTGTAAGCTGAAGCAGCCACTCTTAAAAAAGTGTCTTGTAATTCAAGTAGATATTATTTTATGACCCCTTATTATTCGCATTGATCAAATCATTGATAGATATATTTTCATCAGTAAGTATCACTGGGTCTATGATGATTCCAGAAGATATAACTCGTTTACTTAACATAAATTCTTGCGGTCGATTGATGCAATCAGCGGCGATCATACGGTTTTGCTTATAGTAAAAAATTGCTAGGCTACGACCTAAAGCTAGATTCCCTCGAACATACACTTGATCATAACCGTTATTCAAACCCGCAATTTGTAGCTTCAGATCATATTGATCTGACCAAAACCAAGGTAGGCTATCAAATGTTTTTGTATCTCCACATAAGGTTGAGGCAGCGATCTTAGCTTGATCATTGGCATTTGGGATTGACTCGACTCTTACAGAGCGTTGATAGTGCTGACTAAAGTATTGGACACAATCGCCAGCAGCTACAATACGTTGATCACTAGTTTGACCATAAGCATCAATACAAATCCCTTGTTCGACTTTTAAGCCTGCTTGTTGCGCTAACTCAATGTTGGGCAGTACTCCGATCCCTACAATTACCAAATCTGTATCAAAAATAGTTCCATCCTGACAAATAACCTGTTTCACTGCGCCATTTGTACCAACAAGTTTTTCAACACTTTTATGGACATGAATACAAACGCCTTCTTCATAATGAATACGAGTATAAAACTCAGATAACTCTGGTGCTGTGCCCAGTACCAATAATAACAATTGAATTTTTCATCATCTACCCATCAATTAATTGAGAAAGTTTTCAAACCAAACATTATTGATTTGTCTTAAGATCAGCCTTTTCTGTTATTTTTTTTTAGTCTTTAGACGTACCATCATTTTGGCGTATTCGGCGCATATATCGCAATATCAATATGTTTTTGTCGTCTACATAGGGTGGAGTAATCTGGTGCTGTCCAATTCAAACCACAGAGTTTAATCAGGCTTTGAGCAAAACCTGTGACCATACGTAAAGAAAGACGGAATAGAGATTTGATCATTAAACAGCATTGAATCGCTGTATCGGAATAAGTTTGATTTCGTCCATGCTTGCCTTGTGGCTGTGCATACCATTGGGTCTTGGGATCAAACCAGATTGAAATATTTCCTCGCTTGATTAAAGCTTGGTTATACGAGGACCAATTGATTGTACGGTAGATTTTAAGGACAGGCTTCTTCATCTGGAAATTATATTGCTGAAGAAGCCTTCAAGAATAGCTTTGTGCAACAATGCCTTTATTTATGAATAAAATTTTCAATAATATCAAATGGAATATAGTCACCTTCATCTTGTCCATAGTAACTGACTTGTATGACGCCATCTTCGTCAATTAGAAAGCTTGCAGGCATTGTATCCTTTTTGCCACTCATTGATTTCGGTACATAGCCTTTGGCAAGAGCTTTGATCATTGTTGGGAAGCGGCATATTGACCCTTTCAAAACACCCAACCAAGAGTATTCAACTCCATAATCTTGATAAGCAGTATTCTTTTCATCTGCTAGAACAGGGAATGGTGGTTTATGTTCATTTGCATGCTGTTGCAAGTTTTCTAAAGTAGAATCAAAGATGACAAGCACAGCTAAATCTTCCTGCCATTGAGGAAAGCGAGTAATCATTTGATGCAGTCTTAAGTTGCAAAATGGGCAACCTGCAAAGCGTTGAAACGAAACTAAGATTTTTTGTCCCTTGTATTCATCTAAATTTACTTGAATGCCTGTGATATCAGTTAGTTCGAAGTTTGGCGCCTTATTTCCTTGTTCCAGTCTCATGATCTATTTCTCTTTTACAAAATAGTTTAGACATAGTTGTACCTCTAATTATTACAACAATTAAGTATTTAATTTCATTAATTCTGACATACGTGAAAATTACAATTGTTTACACTTGAAGTGTAAGGAATGTATAGCCTCGGTCGTCAAAAAATAGTTAATGCTAGGTGTAGATCAAGCATAGCAATTCTAAATTTTTTGTGAGGTAATTTTTATGTTAATGGCCAATGTCTTAAAAAAATCTGTTGCAATTGCAACTTTATCTTTGATGGGATCCGTAAGCTCTGTTTATGCATTATCATTTGAACCTTTTACTGAAGCAAAGTTTAATACGCTTAAAAAAAGTAATAGTGCTTTTCTGATTGATGTAAGAGCAGATTGGTGTCCAACATGTAAAAAACAACATGAGATATTAAAAGACTATCAAACATTAAATCCTAACAGTGGAATTACAGTATTAGAGGTTGATTTTGATACACAAAAGCAATGGGTGAAATATTTTAAAGCACCCCGTCAGTCGACTTTCGCACTCTATAAAGGAAATAAGCAAATCTGGTTTGCTGTAGCAGAAACTAAATCTGAAGCCATTTTTAAACAACTTGATGCAGTCAAGTTGGTAGGTAAATAAAATGGCTTTAGAATTAGCTGCAATTCCTTTAGCATTCATTGCAGGCGTTTTAGGTGTTCTTTCACCCTGCGTTTGGCCATTGATTCCCATAGTGATGGGTTCCGCAGCAGGTAAAAGTAAATTTGGACCTTATGCGCTTGCTTTAGGTTTAAGTATTTCATTTGCGGTAGCAGGAACATTACTCAGTTTTATTTTAGTTAATACTGGTCTAGATCCAGAGTTATTTCGTTATTTTGCGGCTATCCTACTGATCTTTACTGCAATATTACTAATTTATCATCGTTTTGGTGAATGGGTGAGTGTAAAGTTATCTATGTTTACTTCCCGTTTTAGCCCTCAAGATAATGGACAGGTTGGTTGGCTAGGACAATTCAATCTGGGTTTATTGTTGGGATTGGTTTGGTTACCTTGTGTTGGACCAACTCTAGGAGCTGCAATCGCTTTAGCCTCTATGGGGCAACAAATGTCATTAGCTTTTATGATAATGTTGAGTTTTGGCATGGGTACAGCTTTAGTCCTCCTAGTTGCTGGTATGTTATCAGCTAAAGTACTAAAAAAAGTTAAGCCTGATTCATTGCAAAATGCTGTTAAAGTGAAAAAATTCTTAGGTTGGATCATTCTCACACTAGGCTTACTTGTTTTAACAGGGTTGGATAAGCAACTAGAGATCATGGCATTAGGTTTATTGCCTGATTGGGCAATTATGATCTGATAATTTAAAAAGCCTCAGCCCTAAATCAAATGACTCAATTTATATTTTTGGGTCGTTTGATTTTATTATCTATTTTCCTTTTCGCCATTGTCTTTGAGGTCCTGTTTCATATAATTTCTAGATATGTTTCGGATTTCATCCATTTGATTTCCAAAATTACGACATGCTGAACACATAGAAGTATGTAAGAATAACGACATGTTTTCTTTTATATTCAGTGGTCTATCCATTTTTTCAGAGAGCAGTTGAGTAGCTTGATGACAATTTAGCATTCACATTCTCCTTCCATTACCCATTTGTTTTCAAAACATTCTCTAAGTTTTAGACGAGCACGATAGATTAGTACATTCAAATTGCTAACGGTCATTGTTAACTGATTACAGATTTCAACTGATTCTAATTCTAAAAACTCTCTCATCATAAAGACTTGTGCTTGCTTGGCTGGTAGATGTTCTAAACATGCTTCAAATATCTTCCAGAAATCCTGATCTTCAATACTTTCATCGGGTAGTTTCCAAGAGACAGGTCTTTGGTTGACGTGCCAAAAACCTTTCTGATTAAATAGCTTATCTAAAAAAAGTTGTTCTGATTCATCATCTTCACATAAGCTTGTAATAGAGGTAGTTCTTTTACGCTTCCGAAGTAGATCAATAATTTTATTTTTAAGAATTGCAAAAACCCATGTTCTATATGCGGATCGACCTGAAAAAGAATCAGCATATTCATAAGCACTGATGAGTGCATCTTGTACAGCATCTTCAGCAAGATGGAAGTCTGAAAGTTGTAAAGTCGCAAAATGAAGCATCTGAGATCGTAAATGAGCAATAAATTTAGGATCGTCAAAGACCGATGTGTTTTGAAAAGTCATGATCTTTATTCCATTTTCACTCAGTATTGATTTTTAAATAGGGCCTTAGGCAGTTGGTCGTGTTATGGGGTAGTTAATTTTAAATGTTATATTCATCCAATTGATGAATATAACATTTATATTTAATGCTCTTACAGTTGATAATGTATTTGCTAAATCTACAATGTTTGACCATTTCATGCGAACAGTTAAACTTTTGTGTCAAACCAAAAATGATCAATCGACACGGTATTTAGAAAATTGTGTATCTATCTCAGTTCCAAAGGCATGGTTAGTATAGTTGCTGAGCACTTTCACTGAAGTGGCTAAGATAATATTAAGTAACTGTAATTCAGAGTAACCAATATCAAAAAAAGTTTTAACTTTATCGTATGAGGGCTGCCCATGACGAATGATAATATCTTGGGTGAGCTCGAATAACGCTCTCAATTTTTCATCATTAATCGGTTGAGCAGTTCTAATTGAATTTAACACATCTTTTGGCACACCAGATACTTTATCCGCTAGCGTACTGTGGGCTGCTATACAATAATTACAATCATTCACTTGGCTAATAGCTAGAAAAATGATTTCTTGCTCGGTTGGGCTAAAACCAGAGTATTTTCTAAATGCGCTATAACCGTGTAGATAGGTACTTAGAATAGCAGGAACATTGACCATATTCGAATACATATTTGGAATAAAGCCTACTTGATTTAGAGCAGTATCTAATAATTCTCTTTGTGGATTTTGAGCTGAGTCATAGTCGATAGCTTTAAGGGATTTTATGTATGGTGAAAACATTATAATTTCTCTATTTAAAAATGGTAAAGAAATTTTAGTCCGACTTAACCTCAAAAAGTATACATCTAGTATCTAATTCAATACTAATCGTATTGCATATCTTGTGTTGTCGATTTTAGCCACTGAATTGGAGATGTGCCAAGCTGTTTAGAAAAGGCCCGAGACAATGCACTTGCATTTGAATATCCAACTTTTGAAGAAATTTGTTCAAGTGATAAGCCTTGACAAAGAAGTTCTTGTACTAAAAGCATTCTCCATGATGTTAAATAATCAAGTGGGGTAGTACCTAGAACATGGTGAAATAGATTAGCAAAGCGCGCACGTGATAAGTTGGCTTCATAAGCCAAGCTCTCAACAGTCCATAATTTTTCAGGGTTAGAATGAATAGCATGCAAAGCTCTTGCAATTCTTACTTCGCTAAAACCTGCCAACGTACCGCCTGATGATAACTTATGTTCAGAACAATACCCTAATAACTTTATGATTAGGATTTCACATAAACGGTTCTGAATTGCGCTTGTACCATTCTTTTTTAAAATAGATTCTCTTAGTATAAGGTCAATAAAGTTTTCTATACCATCTATCTTACTTAGTTCAACAATCAGTAGGTCTGGTAAAGACGTAGTAATCGGATTTTGAATATTTACGCCTAGTTTAAGTGTTCCACAAATCACAGTTGCATTAGTATTGTCCTTTACAATTAACTTATGATTGTAAGGTCGTGGTAGGAAAATAATACTAGGTTTATCGATTAATACATTTTTACCATCAACCTCACTAATTTTAACTACTCCTTCCTTGATCAGATGAATATGACTTTCTTTATCATCTTTTCTGAAGTCGAGTGTTCCACATATATCGCCAGCATAGTAAATACTTGCTTTGACTCTTATGTTTGAGAGAACTTTTTCAAAATAATCCATGTATTTAATTTCTTAATTGTTCAGCATTTAACATTTAAATAGATTTCTTAATTCGCTTAGTATGTTTAAAGATTAAACCATATATAAATTTCTATTCAACCATTGATCTAATTGCTCTAGCTTATCAGGGTGCTCAGTGACAACCCCGATAGTTACTTTATCAACATGCACTAATTTTGCTATGAAACCTTCGCGTTGAGTATAGCCAGTATCAATATGCGCCCCCTTAGGTGGTAGGATAAGAGTAACTTGCCCTAGTTCTACCGTATCAATAACGACATGTAAACCTTTACCCCCAGGCATTTCGCAAGGCTCAAGAAAGCGTATTCGCCCTATATTACTTTTAGCATTTAAATTAAAGTGTACTAATGCTGCTGAAAGTTGATCTGGAGAAATCTGATCGTCATTCTTTAATGAGGCTCGCTCATTAAGGACATGAGATAATATAACCTCACTCCATGTGGTTGTTCTTTGTTGTTGCAAATAATTATTACCGACACCTAAAAATACCATAAATATGATTGATGCAGCGAATGCATAAGGTTGCCATCGTGGCTTACGCAGAATCGTGTTTAATAGTATACGTTCGGCTAACTTAGGTGGAGTATCTATTTCAAGAGCATCTTTTAAAAGCAGTTCTTGTTTTCTTAATTGGTTTGCAAAATTTTGACAGTTACAACATTCCTGTAAATGTTTAAGTAAAGTTGGATCATCATTGGCTGGATTTTCTAGAAGAAGTCTATGGGCTGTTATACAATTCATCTTTGTGATTCCTTACCAATAGATACTGGATTTAAAAAGTTACGAAACCATTGTCTCGCACGTGTAAGCCGAGTCATCACAGCACCAGGTGTGGTATTTTCGATTTGAGCAATTTCTTCACAACTAAAACCACCTAAGACTTGTAATAGAAACGGATCACGCAGACTAACGGGAGCCTGTTGAATTGCTTGGCGTAATGCTAAAATATCATCTTCAGCTACACCAATAGCTGGTAACTCTAGATGTTCATCTAGTGAACTAAATTCAGGTCTTTCCTTTTCAAAACGTCGTAAGAATTCATGTCGTAGAATGGCAAATAACCATTGTTTAACTGCTTTTTCATTTTTTAAAGTGTGCCAACTACGCCATGCTCGCTGGAAACAGTCTTGTACTAGATCTTCTGCATCACTTGGATGTTTTGTAAGCCAATAAGCATATCGATATAGTTCATTTGAGTAAGCATGTACAGATAGCTCAAACTCTCGCACTGGTGCACTCATTTACGCAACCTTGAAGAATGTACAATTAATTTATCCAACGAAAATAAGCCTGCACCTTGTAAAAAAACCCAAAGTAGTACTAATCCCCAAAGCTGATGATCTTTCAAACCCGCAGCAGACATATCAGGGTATGAAATAGCTGCTATTATATTAAACAGGAAAAGTATGAATGCGACAGTTCGGCTCATTAATCCTAGAGCTAGTAAAGGTGGTAATAATAATTCAATAGATGTAGCCATTAGGGCTGCAATTAATGATGGGAGAAGAGGAACTGCATATTCGTAGGAAAACAACTCTACGGTTACATCCCAGCTTTGAAGTTTAATGAGCCCTGATTTGAAAAATACCCAAGCTACCCAAAGTCGAAAGGCAAGTAAAAATACACTTTGTGTACTGAATAAAAAATCGTGTATTTGTGTATTCCAGCGTGTCCAAGTAGTCATCATGATTGGATCCATAGTTCGCCATTTATTGTGAGCGTATTTAAGTTAGCAAAAAGGTCAGCAATATTTATATCGGTAAAGGAAGTCATGACTGCTGTTAAACTTTCTTCGAGTGTGTGCTGTTGCCAATATTCGAGTAAAAAAGCTGTTGGTGGTTTTAATTTATAAAACAAGATTTCATTATCGGGACGGCCTACTAAAATAGTTTCACTTCCAGAATTTATATCTACTGTACCGATGTCTGTTTGGAGTAAATTCCAAATACTGTGAATTGGATAATCTGAACGTATAATTTTAATAGATGAATCAAGTCTAAGTCGTGATTTATGTTGCTGTTCGACTGACCAGTTAAGTAAAACATTTAGATTTAGTGCGGGAGTACGGGGAGCGAGCATTATTTGCCAACAAGCCCAGTCTAGTTGAGCAATATCTTTAAGGTAAGGCATACTATTACCATTAGGTAATAGTGGTAAATGTTGGACTAAAAAGTCAGAGAAGTTTTCACCATAATCATTCAAGTCCCCGCTATAACTAGGATAAATTGAAAGATAGCGAATCGCTAGATTTCGAAAATAATCGTGCCCTACTAATTTAACAATAGATTTGTATGTTAAGCACAAGGCTTGACTATGGTTCTCTTGATAGTTTCGACGATAAATAGCTTCACAATCTGCTAAGGATATATTTTTAGTTCCCAAAATAGGAGCTGTGCTGCCATTCAAGATTGAAAAAAACTGAATTTGAAGTTGTTCAAGCGACAACATAATTGATCCCCTGAAGATAAAAATTCGCCTTCTGAGCTTCAATAAGTAAATGTTCAAAGGGGGGGAGATTGCTATCCCATTCAATCAATGTTCGAGCCGAAGAGGGTAAATTTCTTAATGATTCAATATATAGATCCCATACGGGCTCTTGTATAGGACGGCCATGCGTATCAACTAGAATGGTTCCTTCTTCTTCAAAACCAGCAAGATGAATCTCTGCTACTTTTGCCCAAGGAATATTGCTTAAATATTCTTGTGCTGAAAACCCATGATTTTGAGCATTTACATAGACATTATTGATATCGAGTAATAAACCGCAGTTAGCTTTTTCAACTATATTTTGGATAAATTCCCATTCAGGCATCGTAGACTCGTTAAAAGAACAATAACTACTGATGTTTTCAATTAAAATGGTTCTACCAATGACTTGTTGAACTTGATCAATATGTTTGACCAATAATTCTATTGCTTGTTGGTTAAATGGTAAGGGAAGAAGATCATTACTGTGTTTACCTGAAATGCTCCCCCAACTTAAGTGTTCTGAAATAAGAATAGGCTGTGTTCGTTCGATCAACTTGGTAAGTTTACTCAAATGATGATGATTTAATCCATCAGCAGAACCCAGTGATAACCCAACACCATGTAGGCTGAGAGGATATTTCTCACAAATCTCTTGTAGACGTTCGGCAATAGGTCCTTGATCGCACATCCAGTTTTCGCTGTGCACCTCTACCCATCCAATATTAGGTTGAGTACACAGTAAATCTTGAATATGCGGTGAACGTAAACCTATACCTATACGATGATCACAGATTATAGCTTGGTTAGTCATTGTAAACTCCAGTAAAGAGACCTCCAGCTAAAAGCTGGAGGTAAATGTTTACTTCTTAGCAGCAACGACTTTACCGCCGACAATTTTATCGCAGGTTCCAGTTGGTACATATACCCATTCTTCAGCATCACTTGATTTTGTGGCTTGACCTGCACAAGAATGCTTGCTTGTACCACAATCATTTTTTCCAGCTTTCACGATTCCCGCACATTTCTCCATACCTGGTTTGGCAGCAGATGCCGCTGAACTCGCTGTAATTCCAAGTACTGCTAAAGCTATAAGCGAAGAATGTAAGATTGGTTTTTTCATTGTTTATATCTCCATATTCAGAGTGAAATTACTCTGATATAGATAAAGACCAAGAGTTTTGAAAATCCTTACATATTGGTTGAAATTAAATTTAATCTGGGGTTATATTTTTGATAAGTGCTTCAACAAGAACTGTTAACATTCTAAGTTGGGTATCTTCAATCTGTTCAGGAGAGCAGGTTTGATGTTCAGAAAATAAATCTTGTTTGCACGTTTTTTGTTGTGAGATACGTTCCTCTTGTATTTGATTTAATAGATCAATGCCTTGTTGCAAGGCAATTTGTTTACGTTGAATGAATGTTTCGCGTGATTGATTATTCTTAATCTTAGACTCTTGGTTTAGTGCGATTATAGTCGTGATTTGCTTATTTAATTGTGTTTGATTCGATGGCTTTTGTATGCTTGTGCAAGCAGGAAGTATTGAAGCCATTCCTATGGCAACTAAACATTTCAAAATTGTAGTCATTAGTGTCGTCTCTATTCTTGGGTAGTAGCATTATGCTTACCTCATCAAATATGACCCTTTATATGATCAGATACTTACACTCTATTAAAAAATAAAAAACCAGTAGGTTCAATATTTTATCAGGAGTACCTAGTAGTGTTTGTTTAGCAAGGCTTTTTTACACAAAGATTTATAATATGAAGCATCCCCAACTCACTCAAATTTAAGTCACAACTCGGGTATGTGGCCGGCCTAATACCGTAAATTTATTCAGAATTGCAATTCTTACATGTACCTGAATTGAAAAATGCCTAGCTGATAACTTATCGCCCAATAATTTGATGCAATGCATTTTGGTTTCGACCAAACTTCGCAGATGATAGCCTGGCTATTTTTTTCATAGTGTTCTACCTAATTGTTTAACTGTTCGAAGTAATTCATTTCGCTCTCGCGAACTAGTCTTTGTATTTTTCCAGGGCTTTGTATTTTTTCTTTGCGGAATCACCGCATTCGCTTATCGATCTGTAATGACCTGACGGTATTGTGTTGTGTCATAAGCTCCATTTGTATAGACTGAATCAATCTGCTTATTGATCGGGATTTGATCAAGTAAACACCCTAGGACTTGCGAATCACTCACATTTGGTTATTCAACCTATCGCGGAAACTAGAATATCAAAGTGTTGAACACATATTTATTCTTCTCTCGTATAATGAATTAACTAGCGTTGAATGTCCATTCTATGCTAGCTGTACGACATCTAGTCTTGATTTACATACCTTCTACGCAATGCAATACTGGAAAAGAAAGCTAGCATGTTCATTCTACATATTAGGCTAATTTTCCTAATTTGAAAGATTTTGGAAGTAATGGTAACAAATGATCATCGTTGGTCTGAACTATGTTGCTCCATATATGATAGGACCTCTAATTTAGTATGTGTAGATTATCTGCAACGAAGAATATAAGACAAAGTGCAAGTTAATGAAAAAAATTGGATGAGTTGTTTGAGGCTTGTCTGCACCAACAGCCAGTGGTGCTGAATTGCAGCATCAACATTGAGTGTGAAAGTAGATGAGGCTGTACTTTAAAGGCAAAGCAGAAGGTAGTACGATATATATTTGGGCGCCTACGATTTTAGGTTCAATAAATTCTATCGTAACTTATGGTTACATAAAAAATACAAAACCAATTTGACACAAATTTGTTTTAAATTATTGATTATTAATTAAAAAATATACATTGACATCGTAGAGGTCAGCAGTTCGAGTCTGCTTATACCTACCAAGATATATCAAAGACTTATAAGCTAATCAGCAGCTTATAGGTCTTTTTTTATGCCTATTGTCAAAAATACCATGATGAAATTGGATGTAAGAAAAGAATATTACATCGAATAACAAAAGAAACATTTATTGATAACTTTCAGCTTAGGTTTAAGCTAGTACACACATTCTATTTATTTCTATTTTTAAAACTAAAAGAATTTAAAAATTTGGGGCTGTAGTAGATTAGCCTTGTGATAATCTACTTTTATGAAGATAACTAGATGTAAATTAAATAGAAAAATTAAAATAAGGTTATTAGAGTTTTTCATTGCCGAAGTTACCGCTAGAACTGCTGCTAATTTATTGGGAATTCAACCTAATTCCGCAGCATTGTTCTATAGGAAAATTCGTCAAATCATTATGTTTCACCTTGACCAAGATGCCATTGAAGTGTTTCAAGGACAGATCGAATTGGATGAAAGCTATTTTGGTGGAGTGCGTAAAGGAAAGCGTGGTAGAGGTGCTGCTGGTAAAGTGATTGTTTTTGGTTTACTCAAGCGCAATGGTAAAGTCTATACGGTCATTGTACCTGATCTAAATCGAGCACCCTAATGCCTGTAATATCAAATAAAATCACTCCTGATAGCGTTGTTTATACAGATCATTGGCATAGTTATAATGCTTTGGATGTTGCAGGATTTAGTCACTATAGAATCAATCATTCAAGCAATTTTGCTGATGGTCAAAATCATATCAATGGAATTGAAAACTTTTGGAATCAGGCAAAAAGAGTGCTTCGAAAATACAATGGTATTGACCGAAATGCCTTTTCATTGTTTATTAAAGAATGTGAGTTTCGATTTAATTATGGCAGCCCAAAGCAACAGTTGAAAACACTATTAAATTGGACTGATATTTAACCTAATCTACTACAGCCCCTAAAATTTTATTAATTATTGATTAGATACAGCTTTCTAATAAAGTATTTATCTGTATAGTATCATCAGTGAGTTTTATAGGGTCTAGATTGATTCCAGAAGATATAACTCGTTTACTTAACATAAATTCTTGCGGTCGATTGATGCAATCAGCGGCGATCATACGGTTTTGCTTATAGTAAAAAATCGCTAGGCTACGACCTAAAGCTAGATTCCCTCGAACATACACTTGATCATAGCCGTTATTCAAACCCGCAATTTGTAGCTTAAGATCATATTGATCTGACCAAAACCAAGGTAGGCTATCAAATGTTTTTGTATCTCCACATAAGGTTGAGGCGGCGATCTTAGCTTGATCATTGGCATTTGGAATTGACTCTACTCTTACAGAGCGTTGATAGTGCTGACTAAAGTATTGGACACAATCGCCAGCAGCTACAATACGTTGATCACTAGTTTGACCATAAGCATCAATACAAATCCCTTGTTCGACTTCCAAGCCTGCTTGTTGTGCCAACTCAATATTGGGCAGTACTCCAATCCCCACAATGACTAGATCTGTATCAAAAATAGTTCCATCCTGACAAACAACCTGTTTCACTGCGCCATTTGTACCAACAAGTTTTTCAACACTTTTATGGACATGAATACAAACGCCTTCTTCATAATGAATGCGAGTATAAAACTCAGATAACTCTGGTGCTGTGACTCGTTTTAAAATTCGTTCTTCTGCTTCGAGTACGGTAACAGCCAAACCATGATGCTTCAATACTGCTGCTGCCTCTAAGCCAATATACCCACCTCCAATTACTACTGCACGTTGTGCAGTGCACATATGCTTTTTAAGATGAATGACATCATCAATTGTTTTAATATAGAACACGCCTCTTAGTTGATGGCCTTCAACACTGAGTTTTCTCACCCTAGCGCCAGTACAAATCGCCAACTGATCGTAAGTTATTTGTTGACCATCATCGAGTTTTACAGTTTGCTGTACACGATCAATCTGAACCACATTTCGATGACACATAATGTTGATTTGATGCTTATGATAAAATTCGGGTGTTCTAATCATCAATTCATCAATCGTTTTTTCATTCGACAAAAATGCTTTTGACAAAGGCGGACGATGATAGGGTAGATATGGTTCATTACCAATCATGGTAATCTCACCCTGAAATTTCTGTTGTCTTAAACTCACTGCCAACTGCGCTGCGGCATGCCCAGTACCAATAATAACAATTGAATTTTTCATCATCTACCCATCCATTAATTGAGAAAGTTTTCAAACCAAACATTATTGATTTGTCTTAAGATCAGCCTTTTCTGTTATTTTTTAGTCTTTAGACGTACCATCATTTTGGCGTAACCTCTGACAAAATTGGATTGCACAATCTCTGGTTCGCTCAATACTTCAATATGCTCAAAACGTACTAATAATTCTTCCCACAGGATTCGTAATTGCATTTCTGCCAAACGATTGCCCATGCAACGGTGAACACCGAAACCAAAAGACAAATGGTTACGAGCTCCTTTGCGATCAATAATTAACTCATCAGGTCGTTCAATTACACGTTCGTCACGATTACCAGACACATACCACATGACTACTTTGTCGCCTTTTTTAATGGTTTGACCATTCAGTTCTACATCTTGCTTAGCTATTCGGCGCATATACGCTAGAGGGGTTTGCCAACGAATAATTTCGGAAACCATATTTGGAATCAAACTTGGATTGTCTTTAAGTTTTGTAAACTCTTGGGGAAATAGGCTTAGTGCATACACACCGCCTGTCATTGAGTTGCGCGTGGTATCATTACCACCCACAATAAGGAGTGCCAAATTCCCCATAAACTCCATTGGACGGCGAATTAAATCTTGCGTTGCCTCATTTGATTGCATCAAACTAATCAAATCATAGCCTATCGGCGCTCCAGCCGCTTTTAGTGCGGCTTTACGATGCCATAAACTAGAAAACTGTTTGGCCATATCTGCTGCACCCAAAAACATTTCATTCATATCGTCACTAGTTCCGCCCGTCGACTCTACGCTGCCTGCGATCAAATCTGACCAGTAAACTAACTGATGACGTTGGTCATAAGGAAAATCGAGTAGTGTTGCGAGCATTCTTGCAGTCAGCTCAATAGATACATTTTCAACCCAATCAAAGGGTTGATCGACGGGTAATTGATCTAAGACTTCTTGTACACGTGAACGAATCAATCCTTCTAACTCTTTAAGGTTTTGAGGTGCGACTACATTTTGTACAGCTTGACGTTGTAGATCATGCTTGGGCGGATCCATCGCAATAAACATTTCAACATTGAGTCCGGCAGGGGCATTACCGATTGCAATCACAGGTTCTGCTGAAAATAACTCATGGTTTTTATCGACAAACACAATATCTTCATATCGTGTCACTGACCAAAATGCCCCAAATGGGCTTTGGGCCTGATAATGTACAGGAGCTTCATCGCGCAGCCGTTTAAAATACGACTGCCATTTTTTTTGCTTATATAAAAATGGATTACTGACATCTATTTCTGCAAGTTCTAATGTAGACACATCGACAATTGGCTGTTCCACAAATGCTGGAAATTCCTGATTAAAGACACGATTCTTAAGTTTTTGCAGTAAATGCAAGCCTCTAACCTGTGTATGTAGTGGGACAAATCGGGTCATTTGACCATGTAAGAACTGTTTGCTGCTTTGAACTTGTGGATGAGTATTGACTTTGTTGCCTACCGTCGTTGTGACTTTTTCCACAATGGATGTGACCAACGTCATGTTTGATCTCCTGCTGCGTCAATATGTAAAAACACCAATGTCCAATTACATCTGAAATTCAGGCAGATGCACCGCCATGCCATCCATTGCATCCGTGATCTGTACACGGCATGACAATCGTGATGTGGCTGAACGTTCTGGTGTCATATCAAGCATTTGTAATTCATCAGCTTCGGCTTTGTTTGCAACACTGAACCATTTTTGTTGCAGCATGACATGACAAGTTCCGCAAGCGCACTCGCCACCACAGTCGGCATCAATTCCTGGAATATCATTGTCCACCGCTAACTGCATAAGGGTCTGACCTGCAATTAAATTCACGATATGCTCTTGGCCATCATGCTCAACAAATACAATATGTCCCATATGATTATTCCTAGTCTTATAAATAGATTCATTCTTAAATTAAACGTAAGTTAGCAAACCAAACAGGTCATTTATTGACATATGGGGGGCATTTAAAGACACTAGCTGTAATAGATGTAATTATTAAAACTCTTAGACCTAGGTTTATGCTAAAAGAAATTAAATTTCTATTAAATACGAGATGGGATTGTCATGAGTGATTTTGGCTATTTATTCTTTTCTGAGGAAAAAGCAACAATTCCAATCTCTTATTCCCGCATAATTGGACGGATATTGGGACTACAAATACGTGATCTCCCACAATTGTTAAAATTTACGGTGATTTCTGTTGATACTTTTCTACATGATGACATTTACATCACGCAGCAAGCACAAGTTCAAATATTAAGAAATGCATCTATGCTTTCCAATGATTCCTATTTGGGATTAAAGATAGGGAGAGCTTTATCTTCATCTACACATGGTGCAATGGGCTTTTTAATAAATAGCAGTCCGAACTTGATGGCTGCATTAGAAGCAGCGCAACATTTTATGCCGACCCGTATGAGTTTGATTGATCTTAAAATTCACAAAAGCTCGTCTTTTGTTGAATGTCTAATTAATTTTGACTCTTGTGTTGAATCAGATTTAAGCGTTATGTTATCTGAGATTATTACTGGAATTTTCTTTGAGCATGCTGAATTTCTGACAGGTAAAATGCTAGAAGAGGTGGAAATCAACTTTCAACATCCTAAGCCAAACTATCCATACCATGATTATCTTGCTGGACATCATCAATTTTCTCAATCCAATTTCAATATCAGAATTCCACAATATATTTGTCAAATTCCTAATTCTTGTGCAAGTCATCAAAGCTATTTACTTGCCAACCATGAATGTGAAAAATTATTAAATCAGCTCAATTCGCATAAAACTTCTACTACATATCAGGTTCAAAAATTATTACTTTCAGAACGATTAGGTGATATGAATGAAAAGGATATTGCATCATCGCTTTTTATTAGTAAAAGAACATTACATCGACAGTTACAAAAGGAAAATACGAGTTTCAAAGAAATACGAAAGAATCTGTTATCCAAACAAGCGGCCATGTATTTAAGTAATAGTAATATTTCAATTGACGCAATTGCAGCATTATTGGGATACCACGATGCATCTAATTTTAGGCGCGCATTTCGAAGTTGGTTCAATACAACACCACATGATTATCGTAAGAATTCCAATTCAGGATCTAATTAACTTTCATGCTATACAGTTTTGTATAAGAGCTTTGATGTGTGCTTAGAAAAAAGGGGGGAGTTCAACTCACCACAACTAATCTGATTGACATTCGGTGATGCACTTCAAAAATTCTACAAAGGGAATAGTTTTTAACTTTTAAAAATTTGTACAACAAAGCCCTTTCCAATTATGACTTTGTTTTTTCGATTAACTGACCGCAGAACAAACCAAGCTCAAAAAGCAACCACATCGGAATTGCTAACATAATCATTGATAATGCATCTGGTGGAGTAATAAACATTGCAATAAAAAAACAGCCAACAATAATGAAACGACGTTTTTCTGCTAGGCTTTGTGTGCTTACTACACCAATTAAAATTAATAACAGTGTAATAATTGGAATTTCAAAAGTGAAACCGAACACGAGGAATAATTTTAGACAGAAGCTTAGATAGCTATTGATATCCGTCATTGGAGCGACAGTTTCGGGAGATACGCTAATAAAAAAGTGTAGAATTGCAGGTAGAGTAATGAAATATGCAAAGGCAACACCAAGATAAAATAAAACAATACTGCTTAACAGTAGAGGAATTGCTAAATGACGCTCTTTTGCATATAGAGCAGGTTTAATGAATGACCAAATTTGATAAATTATATATGGCATCACTAGCATAAATGATACAAATAAATTGAGTTTAAATGGCGCCATAAATGTCGCTGTGACATCTGTTGCAATCATCGTTGAGGCGGTTGGTAATCGCTGCCGTAATGGTTCTGAAAGCCATTGGTATGTTTGGTTTCGAAAAGGTAATAGGCAGAAAAAAAGAAAAAGAGTCACACCAACAATTTTAAATAGATATTGTCGTAAAACAGTTAAATGCTGCATGAAGGGCATTTGTTCAAGCGTTTCATTATTTTGATTCATACGGCAATTTTTAATCCTGAGCTAGACTTCACAAATGCTTGAGATGACTCTTGACCGTTTGCTAACAATGTTTGGTATTGGATGCTAAAAGGAATTTTAGTATGTGCTGAAAATGGGATGTATTTTGTTGGGGCTTGAAGAGATAGGGCTGTAGTTTGATCCACTTCAAGTGCTTGTGACATGACCTGTGCTGTTTTAATCTCATCCAACTGTTTTTGTATTCTGAGTTCAAATTCAGTCATTTTATCAATTTCTTTTTGCATTTCTGCTTTGAATTCAGAAAGGCGTAATTCTTGATCAATTTCATTCTGAACATTATTAATAAATTTCTTTATTTTTCCATACCACCTTGCGGCGAAACGAGCCGCCTCAGGTAATTTATCTGGACCGAGTACAAGCAATGCAATAATTGCAAAGCAAAATACCTCGGTCATTCCCAAATTTAGCATGATTAAACCCGCTTAGCTTTTCATTGACGTCTCATCATTTTTGACTTGAGCATCAATATTGCGAGGTTGATTAGATGGTATATCATCGTCTTGAATCGATTTTTTAAAATCTTTCACTGCACCGCCAACATCTTTGCCTAAATTTTTAAGCTTTGATGTACCGAATAATAAAATAACGACAATTGCAAAAATAAGCACATGCCAAATAGATAGACCAGCCATAGTTTTATTCCTTCAAATCAAGAATATTGCTTAATTATGCCTTAACAAAGTTTGCTTATTAAGAGTCAATAACAACCGATAATTCACTAATTTTATCTGCGAAAAATGGCTATATATTTTACGTTATTGCCTTATACACCTTAAAAACTTAGCAAATAGCTTTATGCATCATGTAGTAGATAGAACTCAGCTAAAATTTGGCTATCAAATATATGAGAACAATAGATTCGACCAAATTTTAGCTAAAAGGTATAGCGTTAAGCTGGTTGTTGCTGTGTCGTACAATGAATTCCACCACCAGCTGCTGCAATATAATCGATATTAATTTGGACTATCGTTCTATTAGGGAAAGCTGCTTGTAACTTCTGTTTTGCAGCAGCATCTGCGCTTGGATCACCAAATTCAGGTATAATAACCGCATTATTACAGACGTAATAATTAATGTAACCAGCGGCAAAGTCTTCACTTGGATTTTTTACTCGAAGCGTAGTTGGAGCTTGTAACTCAATGATTTTTAATTTATTATCTTTTACATCGGTTGCCGTTTTCAAAATTTCAAGATGTTGTTTTGTTACTGCATGATCATAGGAATTTGGATCACTATCGAAAGCAGCTACGACAACGCCTTCGCTCACAAAACGGGCATAAAAATCAGTATGTCCATCTGTAATATCTTTGCCTTTAATACCCGGTAACCAGATTACTTTGCTAATACCAAGACAGCGTTTTAGCTCGGCTTCACAAGCAGCTTTAGAAATACCAGGATTCCGATTGTCATTAAGTACACAACTTTCAGTAATAATTGCTGTGCCAAGCCCATCGACCTCTATGCCGCCGCCCTCAAGAGTAAGAGATGATACTTTTCTTTCGATGTTAATATTATTCAGTATTTGGGTAGCAACTGTTTTATCATTATTGTGAGTTTGTTTTTTACCCCAACCATTAAAGTTAAAGTCAACGCCAATTAATTTATTTTGTGCATTTTTAATAAATACGGCACCAGTATCGCGTGTCCAAAAATCATCCATTGAGCCTGTTACAAAAGAGATGTTTGGATGGTTCATCTTCGTTTTTGCAATATCTAGCTCATTTGCTCGAACTAATATAGAAACAGGTTCATAGGCTGCGATACTTAAGGCTATTCTTGCTAAATCATCCCGTAAACCATTTATATTTTGTGGTTCATGAATTTGATCTGAAGCACCAAAAGCCATCCATGTCCGAGTATGTGGCTCTGCCTCATCTGGCATTTTTCCAATTGCGGTTGTTTCGGTGTTATTACCTCCTGTACTTCCATTTCCTGTAGTTGGGGGAACTTCCTCATCATTACTACCACATCCTGTAATTACTAAAGCAGTAACTGCTGCCGATAACCCTAGAAATTTTCTGCGTGTCATAGCCGTCATAACAATATCCTTACTGACTTATTAATAGAATCCACAATAAATAATAATTACTTTACTTTTACACTATTATTAATAAAAACTTAATTTAATAGCGTTAAGTTATTACGATAGTTTAAAGGTTTACTAACCAATAATATCGATAAAGATATGGTTGTAACTAGAATTTTTGTGTATTTTTTGCGAATAGAGTTATTTTATAGATCCATTATTATTTAGAATAGCTAATTAATGTGTGTGATTCTTAAATCTAAATGAAAGTTGCTATTGAACGTTAGTTAGGTCTAAAAATTGACCGTAGTTCAAAAGTAGATGCCTTAATAGCCATGCTATTTTGAAGAGCGATTTCATCACGAGAAACAGCAACACGGTATTGATTTTGACCATTACTCTTTGCAATATATGGTGCGTGATCGGTTTGAGCTATAAACTCTAAAAAACAGCCATGCAAATGAGGAATCGTAGTTGCAACACAAACACTCACGGTCATATGCTTGGAGACACTGCTTCGTGGATGAATAATTTCAATATTTCGTACCAATTCCATCAAGTGCTGTACTTGTATCAAGGTTTGTTCTTGACTTGTCATAGTGAATAACAGTAAAAATTCTTCGCCCCCATAACGAGCTGCAAGATCATCACTTCGTGAGGCAAGAGGGTATCCCCCTATGATAAAATCGAAATAACTGGACTATATAATAGAAGTCTAGATTTGTTTGAGTTGTACTGTTTGTCTATTGATGACACTATTACAGCGAAAATATTTATAAATCTACTTAACTAGCAAAGCTATTATAATTTCTTATATAGTTGTTTCTATTAGAGGCTCAACATATGAACTTTACAGGTGATATCAAAGATTTCCGTCAACCTATGATTACTTCGTTAGGAATTATGATGGGTTTTATTCTTAACTTTTTGGCAGGATGGGCAGTTGAAGGAACATCTGAGCATCCAGCAATCCAAAGTATGTCTGATTGGGTTATTGTTCTAACACTTTTATTGTCTTTAATTTTTATGTTGGTTGTTGTGTATCGGTTACTCAGTAATAAATATTATGATGATGCCCAGATTAGATATTTCATTACATTAAAGTTATATATGTTTAGTATTTGCGTTGCTTTTATAGGTATCATTTTCGCATTGTTTATATAAAATAATAGCTTATCAATATACATCAAATACCTACAAGGGAGACAGTCATAAGCTGCTCAGCACCTTGTTCTTTAGCAAAACTTATCGCTTTTTTAAGTATTTCAATTGCGATTGGTGATGAAATTGCTTGATTTGGAAGAGATAGAGGGTTAGTAAAATTTACTGCGAAAAATCTGGATAACTCTCAAATTTTGAGTGAGTTAGGGATTGGTGTTTCATTAAGAAGTTGAGTAAATATTGAACTGAGTCAGTATGGCTATGTAGTCAGTAATAGCCTCGTACTGTCTAGGATCAATCTGATAAGTGTGTTTTTAGAGGGGGCAGATATTATCTGTTGTAAGAGGCAATGATATTTATGTCTCATTCCACCGTTGTACGGTAAAACGCCAAACGGGTTGGTATGATCCTTCACTTTCACATAATGACGTGCCGAATAAGGCAAAAATTCCATTTCCCTTTCAGTCAGTGTACGAACTTGTCGTACTGGGCTAAAGATAATCGCTTTTGGCTACGGTAAGATTTCTAGGTATCGTGCTGTGTTATATTTCTTCATCATCAATATTTAGTTTTGTCCATGAGTCACCGATGAAATCTCTTTCAGCAGCTGCTTCACCGTAATCTAGATCAAAAACCTCATTTAGGCTTTGGTCTCTTAATATCATTTGTTCTAAACCAACTAAGCGAATATCATTGGGCTCTTGATCACCGGTTAAAAACTGCCAATCTCCATCAATATCGTGAACAACACGTAAGATTGGTTGATCATACTCTAGCCATTGGCGAGTGGTAAAAATACCTAGGTTTTTAGCTTCTCTAAACTTAAAATAAGCATTTCGGTCTAAGAGTGGTTGATCATAAATAAATTTTTCCTCAAAACCATCTTCCCAAGGAAATTTATCATTACGGTCAGTCCAAACTAATTGTAAAGCCGAGAAGTTATTGTGTTGATAGTAATTTAAAGCAACATAAAAATAATCTTTAATATTTTTAGGATTTACAGGTAAAAACTGTGCACTGCTTTCTTTAAAGATTTTGTCGTAATACTCTTGATAGGGCACAATCCTGTCACCATTTTTAATTAGATCAGCCACATCATTGATAATTACATGAGCCAAGTTGGTTGGCAATCCGAAACAAATAATCTCGGGATGTTGGTGGCTCTCATATAGACCAACACTATAACTAAAAGAAGGCGAGTAGTCTGTCGCGCTAACTCCCATAACTTGCAGTCCATACTTTTCAATATTGAACTTAGTTGTATTCATTAATTTATCTGGAGTGGGACAATCATATATATGATCGGTATTCATTAAAGTTCTCTAAAATTTATACTTATTAATGGAATGGAATTTAACACAGTTAATGAATGTTATTTTCTAAACAGTATTTCTTCCATTTATTTTTAAAATTTTCTATAGCCTTTTCAGCTTCTTTTTCATCTGTATAAATAGGAGAGTTCTTCACCTCATCAACTATTCTGTTAAATATCTCGCCTTCTTCTTTAAATAATTGAGCATAAATTCCTTTTGCTTTTTCGACATCAGACCCCATCTGATGAAATGTCATTAATGTATCAGCTGCATATTCTATACCTGCACATTTTTCTAATTCTGTAGCATGAGTAGATGTAATTAATAAAACTGTGAATAATCCTATAATTATTTTTCTCATAAAAGACCTTAATACAAAAAGAAGAATAAAGAATATGTACCTTTTATTCCAATATATGAAATTTGTAGTTTTAAAAAACTACAGATCAATTTGATCTAAATAATTATCCTTCACTTTCACATAATGACGTGCTGAGTAAGGTAAAAATTCCATTTCTTTTTCAGTCAGTGCACGAACTTGTTGTACTGGACTACCGACATAGAGATAACCACTTTTTAAAACTTTACGTGGTGGTACTAAGCTCCCAGCACCAATCATCACATCATCTTCAATGATGACATCATCTAAAATTACAGTATTAATTCCGATCAGAACACGATTGCCAATGGTACAACCATGTAAAGTTACATGATGTCCAACTGTGACATCTTCACCAATCACGAGCGGAGAACCATTCGGTTTAGCTTGATTTTTATGACTGACATGTAACATACAATGATCTTGTACATTACTGTTTTTGCCAATTTGAATCGAATTCACATCACCACGAATCACGGCAAAGGGCCAAACAGAAACATTTTCAGCTAATTTGACATCGCCGATAATGACAGACATATCATCTACATAACAGCTTGAGTCAATATTAGGTTCTTGGTTGAGATAGGGTCGAATGTTCTTAGTCATTAGAATTTTCAAAACAAAATATGATGGAATTATAAAATAAAAAAGCATTCATGCCCAAGAGCATGAATGCTTAATTAGTCTATTCTAAAATTAGAATAAGTTACTGAAGAACATTTTGATATGGTCAATCATACGAGCAAAGAAGCTTGCTTCTTCAACAGCTTTTAATGCAACCAGTGGTTTCTCTGCAATTACTTTACCATCAAGGCTTGCAACTAATTTACCTACAACTTGACCTTGGGCTAAAGGTGCATTGAGTTTAGGTTGAACTACAAGCTGAGTTTTGATTTTATCAGCTTGACCTTTAGGCATCGTTACATTGAAGTTTTCAGCTAGACCAATTTGAACATTATCTTCTTTACCAAACCATACTTTGGCTTTGGCAAGCACTTGTTTAGCAGGCTGTACATTTGCTGTTTCAAAGTTCGCAAAGCCCCATGCTAACAATGTGCGAGTTTGACTAGCACGTTCATTCATGCTTGGTGTGCCAAAGATCACTGAGATCAAACGCATTGGTCCACGTTTACTTGAAGTGGTTAGGCAATAACCCGCTTCATCAGTGTGACCCGTTTTTAAACCATCAACACTTGGATCTGTATAAAGCAAAGCATTACGGTTGCCTTGTTTAATGCCATTAAACGTAAATTCTTTTTCTGAATAGATCGGGTAGTATTTAGAGCTATCTTTAATAATATGTTGCGCTAGTACAGCCATATCTTTAGCGGTTGAGTAATGACCTTCAGCTGGCATACCTGTTGAGTTGATGAAATGAGTATTCTTCATATCGATACGTTTGGCTTCTTGGTTCATCATGTGGGCAAATGTACCTTCATTGCCCGCAATGTGTTCAGCCATTGCTTTAGACGCATCATTGCCTGATTGAATAATAATACCGCGTAACATCTCTAATACAGTTGCTGTACCATTTAATGGCACATACATACATGATTCAGCACTGGTGCCACGGCACCATGCCGATTCATTCATGCGGACTTGTTCGTTGTCGGTTAACTCACCCTTTAAAAGTTTTTGTTCTATGATGTAGCTTGTCATCATTTTAGTCATAGACGCAGGTGCAAGTTTTTCATTTTCGTTTTTTGCAGCAAGGATTTGTCCTGTCTCGTAATCCATCAATACATAGGATTTATTATTTAATTCTGGTGGAGACGGTAGGACAGTCGCTGCATATGAAAGGCTTGGCAAAAGTAATAATGCAGCAAGAGCGCTTTTTTGAGTCATTCTAGGTGGTTCCAATATCTTGTATGAAGCAGATGAGCCTAGCATTTTAGGACAAAGCAAAGCCGACTTCTACGGTAGAAGTCGGCTTTTTCATGCAGTATTGTAACTAATCAGTTACTTGGAATAATAATTCCGAACATCATCACAAATTTGGCGATTATCATCTTCGGATGCAGCCTTGGCATCTTTACGTGCTTCAGCCAAAGGTGCTTGGAACTCTTTAGTTGTGGCACGCTTATTTAGAATATCTACAGCGTTTGCGTCATTGGATAAATAAGATTTGACCAAGTTGTCATATGCTTTATTAAATTTTAAATCTCGACCGATTAAATCTGGGCAGATTTCAGATAAAACATAAATTGCAGCGAGTTCTTGTGGGGTAACACCCTCTGAGGTTGGGGTGACTTCAATTTTTTCAGTTTCAGACTTTTTTTCTGCTGCAAATGCTGTTGTTGTGAAAATACTAGAGGCAGTGAGCAAGGATATGCCTAGTGTTTTGAAAATATTTTTCTTCATAAGAATTCAAACTCAGAAACAAGACTTAAAGAATTTGAATAGCTTATAGCATAAAAATATGAATAAATTGTATGTTTGCTGTAGGGAAAGTGGAGGTGTGTGGTTCTAAATATTAAAATTTAAAACCACAAATTTGGGGTTTAGTCATTAGCCTTCAAAATTCAATACATCTTCACATACTGACTTTTGTTCAGCTTTCTCAACTTCCTTTGCTGCTTCACGAGCATCTTTTAATAAAGATTGGAATTCTCCATCCTTTTGTAGACTCTCAAGAGAAGCTGATTTATCAGAATAAGTGCTGAAATAAGAACCCACCATCTTTTTGATGTTTTCGTCAAATTTAGCATTTTTCCCAATTAAGCTTGGACACATTTCAATGAGAACTTGCGCATTGGCAATATCATCTTTGATGAGTGCATCTGCTTCTTTAGCTGAAACCGTTGTATTCGCAAAAATTGCGGGTGCTGTTAGAAGTGAAAAACTTACCCCTAAAACACGGATAAAAGTAGATAAATGTCTCATGGCGGCATAAATTTCTAATACTATGAAGTTACAAATATATATAATTCACTGAATAATTCAATTGAAAAAACTACGTAGTAACATTTGAAGAGATAGGATCAAAGTGAATATTTTAATAGCAAATGATGATGGTGTTTTTGCACCAGGCTTACAGGCTCTAGCACAAGCGTTAAAGCCTTTGGGTCGAGTGGTCGTGGTTGCACCTGAAAGTGAGCGTAGTGGTTACTCAAGTGCTTTAACTTTAGATCGTCCTTTACGACCTATTCCAATTGCAGAAGATGTTTGGGCTGTGAATGGAACACCCGCAGATTGTGTTTATTTATCAATGAATGGTCTATTCGATTTTGAATTTGATCTTGTTGTCAGTGGTATTAATAGTGGTGCAAACTTGGGTGATGATGTGTTGTATTCTGGGACTGTCGGCGCTGCTTTTGAAGGACGTTTAATGAAGCAGCCAGCCATTGCAGTCTCATTAGCAGGTTCAAATGTACGTTCATATGAGCATCCTCAACATTATGCCAAAGCTGCACAATGGGTACACGATTTTATCGCAAAGGGTCTACCAATATTACCGCCACGTCATATCTTTAATATTAATATTCCTGATGTTGAGCAAATTCAAGGAACACAAATCACTTATCAAGGACGTAGAGCACAGTCCAAACCAATTAGTAGTCATGTCGATCCACGTGGTCGTCAAGTCTATTGGATTGGTTTAGCGGGGGAAGCTGTCACAGAACCTCAATCTGTTTCAAGTAATATCCAATCGGATTTTTTCGCGGTTGCGAATGGTTTTGTGAGTATCACACCCATTCAAATGGATGCAACCAATTATGCTGTACTCGACAATTTACATCTTCATGTAAATGGTTAACGGTTGCTATGTTATAACTTTGTGAATATAGAAAGTGGGAGCTCGTTTTTTCTCACTTTTTTGATACTCTTAGGCGCAAATAGATCAAGGTTTTTTCGATGAGGGCAAAGATGCATTTAAACCATGTCTCGATTTTTCTATCACGAAAAATGATTAAAACCATTGTGTTGTCTATGGCAGTAACAAGCATTGTTGTCGTTACAGGTTGTGCATCAAAACCACAAGCAAAAGGTGGTAATCGTTATGTACAGCAAGCACCAAATTATTACACCGTACGTTCTGGCGATACGTTGAGTGCGATTGCAAATCGTTATGGTTTAAATTATTTAGATGTTGCTGCTTTGAATGATATTGCGTCGCCTTATCGAATTTATGTCAATCAATCATTACGTTTAAAAGGCTCTGTTGCACAGCGAACAACATCTACACAAGCAGTCGCACAGACAACGCCAATTCAACGCCAAAGTATTAATTTGCCGCCCCAACAGCAACCCGTTGTTCCAAAAACACAACCTGTTGTTCCTAAAGTTGCTCCAATCAATCCTGTAACGCCTACATCAACAACTCTGGCTTCGAGTTTGCGTTGGGTAAAACCATCAAATGGGGCAGTTATTCAAGGTTTTAATTTGGCGAATAATGTCAAAGGAACGCGTTATGGTGGCAATGAAGGTGATCCTGTTTTTGCTGCTGCAAATGGACAAGTCGTTTATGCTGCTGATGGTTTAAAAGAATATGGAAATCTCGTACTGATTAAGCATATTGATGGTTATATCACCGCATATGCGCATAACAGTAAAATGTCAGTGAAGAGTGGTGATAATGTGACAGCAGGGCAAAAAATTGCAGAGATGGGGTCTTCAGGTGCATCTCGTGTAATGCTTGAATTTCAGGTCCGCTTAGATGGCAAACCTGTGAACCCTATAACAGTTTTGCCAAATTAAGTTAATTTATTAACATTGATTAAACAAATTATTAATAACTTCTAGTGAAAAAATAGACTTCCCTGTATACTTATTCAGTTTGCTTTCATTACAACAATAAGCATATTAATAAATTAAGAGGGAAGTCTATGTTAGATCAATTGCGTGCAATGGGGGTCTTCGCTTGCGTTGTTGAAAAAAGTTCTTTTAGTGGCGCAGCGCGAGAATTAGGAATTACAACAAGTGCAGTCAGTCAGCAAATTCGTTCTTTAGAACATGAAATGGATGTCACCTTACTTCATCGTTCAACTCGAAAACTCAGTCTTACAGAAGCTGGACAAGCTTTTTTTCTCAGTTGCCAAGAAATGCTGGCAGCCGCTGAACGTGGCAAAATCCGTATTAATGAACTACGTGACGATCTTGTTGGAGATTTACGTATTGCGACGACACCTGAATTAGGTGCTTTGCATGTCATTCCAGCACTATCTCATTGGATGTCAGCACATAAAGGTCTAGCGATTCATTTTGAAGCAGACCATCGTTATATTGATTTAATTGAAGAGCGAATTGATATAGCGATACGGATGAGCCTACGTGTTGATGATCATCAGCTAACCGCAGTACCTTTAGCGAGAGTCGATCAGGTTTTAGTTGCATCACCAAGCTATCTGAATCAATCATCACCGATTACACGCCCAGAAGATTTGCGTCATCACGAGTTATTACCTGTCACATTGATGCAAAACTATCAACATTTTTCATTCCGCCATGGTTTGAGTAATGAAGTTGTCAATGTCGATATGAAAACACGTCTAAGTACCAATAATGTTTTTGTCGCAAAATCATTGTGTCAACAAGGGCATGGTATCGCGCGTATTCTCTATATGGATATTCAAAAAGAGTTGATTAATGGGTCTTTAGTTGAAGTTCTACCTGATTGGCAACTTCCTGCTTATACGCTACATGCTTTAACTTCGAAGCGTGAACAATATCCAATGAAAGTACATCGTTGTATTGACGCACTGAAGCAATATTTTGCTCAATTGCCAGGTGGGCGATCTTTACAAGGCGTTGCCTAAGCAAGAAAGCCATGTTCTCTAAAGAACATGGCTTTTTCTTTATGACCTATTTTTTTTACTGAGCATTTTTAAGCTTTTTGCTTCAACTGTAGAATCTTCTGAAGTTTTCGCATCAGCATCATCTTTCTTGGTTTTCTTGCGCTTTCTCTTTTTTTTTGGCTCATCGTCTTCAACAGCTTCACCATCTTCAATCGCTTGCCAATACTCTAATTGTTGCATGACAGCCGCATAAATTGAGTTTTTACTATATCGACCTTTCTTGTCGAGTGTTCCAACAGGGCGAGCCATTAAAATTTCTAAAGCTTGATCAATGGTATCAATGGCATGTACATGGAATTGACCAGCCTGTACAGCTTCAATCACATCTTGGCGTAGCATCAAATGTTGCATGTTTTGACGTGGAATAATCACGCCTTGTTTGCCTGTTAGACCCTGAAGTTTACAGGCATCATAGAAACCTTCGATTTTGGAATTGACCCCACCAATTGGTTGAACTTGACCGAGTTGATTCATTGAGCCTGTAATTGCCCATGACTGATCAATTGGAATTTGACAGATGGCAGAGATTAAAGCTGATAGTTCTGCAACAGTGGCACTATCGCCATCCACTTGCCCATAGCTTTGTTCAAAAGCCAAAGCCGCAGAGAAGTGTAGAATCTGTGCACGACCAAAATGAGCTTTTAAGAAACTCGACATCAGTAACACGCCTTTGGCATGTAGTGAACCACCCAATTCAACGCTGCGTTCAATATCGAGGATATCACCGCCACCTTGATAGACGGATGCGGTGAGACGAGAGGGTAAACCGAACTCAACATCTGCATAGTGAATTACAGACAAGGCATTGATTTGACCTAGGCGATGCCCTGTAGTTTCAATGAGCTGCGTACCACGCGAGAGATCTTGCCAGTAAAGCTCTCTTAAATAGCCTAAGCGATATTGGCGATGGTGCAAGGC
The DNA here is from genome assembly GCF_022549495.1 of Acinetobacter sp. ANC 4805. Classification (GTDB taxonomy): domain Bacteria; phylum Pseudomonadota; class Gammaproteobacteria; order Pseudomonadales; family Moraxellaceae; genus Acinetobacter. The sequence goes on along the minus strand of NZ_JAKZGD010000009.1, from coordinate 23,415 downwards.
TTGATTAACGTGCTGATCAGTGACGATTTTGTCATCGGCTTTAAAGGCATGATGATGTGCTTCACGAATTAAATCACCCAGTGTAGAGGCATGTAGTGAGAGTGAACTTTGATCTTCTGCTTGACGGCTAGAATCAGTGAGTAAAGCTGCAAGTGCGGAACGATCAAATGGAAGTAATTTATCTGCTTGAACATAGTCTGCAATCAGTTGCATATAAGCTTGTTCATTGCTGTTATTACGTTGCAAGGTATCGGTAAAGTCAGCGCGAATTTTAAAGACACTGCCTAGCTCAGGTTCGACTTCTAAAATTTCATAATAAATTTCAGGTTCTGCTAATAGAACAACTTTAAGATCGAGGGGAACAGAAGCAGGTTCAATCGAAATACTGCCTGTTAAGGTGAGCATGTGTTCCAAAGATGAAAGTTTGAGCTGTCCTGATTTTAATGCACGTTTTAAACCTTGCCATGCATAAGGTTGTTCAAGCAATTGCTCTGCTTCAAGGATTAAAAAGCCGCCGTTGGCTTGATGTAATGAACCTGGACGAATTAAGGTGAAATCGGTGGTAATCGTACCATTGTGTGTAAGCTGTTCAACATGACCCAATAAGTTGTAGTGTGTTGGAAAATCTTCGAAAATAACAGGTGCACCGCTATTTGGTTTATTGGCAACGATCACATTGGCTTGATAGCGTGAAGGAACACGGTTGAATAAAGCAGGTGTAAAGTCATCTTCTTCTTGCTCTAAAATTAGCTCGACATTATCAATAATGTCCTCAGCATAATGTTTTAGATATATGTCGAGACCTTTGACTTCTTTATTTTTATTTAAAATCGATTCCATACGTGGTGTAACTACTTGGGTAGCAATATCACGGTTTAAACTCGATACTTGATCACGCGCATCATCTTCTAAATCGCCAAGGTGTAAGCCTAAACGCTCTAGCTTTTTCTCCATATAACGCATGTTGGATGTGATTTCAGCACGGTCTTTGCTGCTCAGAGCATCAAGATCATTTTTTGTTAATTCTTGATATTCATTCTCTCTGAGTTGCATTGGAATAAAGACGTGTTTGTCATCACGAGAAATCAATTTTAAATCGAGCTCTTGTCCCTCTTTTGTGAGTTCTATCAACGCTTGCTGTTGTACATCACCCGTGTCTTGACGAATACGCTCAATACGATTGTGATAACTTTCTGCGCTAAAACGGCGCTCTAACTGCTTTAGAATGATCTGCCATGCTTGTTGTAATGCATTTTGAAATTTTGTGCCTTGTCCTGCGGGGAAACGCAATGCAATTGGTTGTCTTGGGTTTTTGAAGTTATTGACATAGACCCAGTCATTTGGCGTTGGCATGGTTTTAGCGTGCTGCTGAAGCAAACGCTTAATCATGGTTCGTTTGCCCAGGCCTGCTGTGCCAACTGCAAAAATATTATAGCCTGAGTATGGTAAGGAAATACCCGCTTCAACTGAAGCACGTGCGCGATCTTGCCCAAGAAAGTTATTAAGGGGTTTGATACGTTTCGTTGAACTTGGAATCTCAGCTAGATTGAGAATGTGGGTGAGTTGCTCTGGGCTAAGTGCTGTTTTCGTGAGAGTTGCTTGAATATCCGTCTGCTCAAAGGCGCTTGGTAATGAATTGATCTTCGCTGTAATCGTGTTTGTTGGTGTTAAAGATAAAGTTGTTGCAGTCATTTGATCAAGTTTTTGGGTCACTGTTGCTATCCAACAAATAAACGAAAGTTAAGTAATTAAAGGTATACAGTTTTAGGTCTAAAGATCAAGCGAACTTGTGTTTTTTATCGGCAAAACAAAACAATAGTTGCATAAAGCAACTTGCAAGCGAGTGCAAGAAACGATTGAATAAGCACATTCACGCTGTTCATGGAAAATAATAACCAATGACAACTCAAGCCACTGGCTGGGCATCCGCATTTAAAGCTTTTTGGGATCGCCGCGCACTGATCATGCTATTTCTTGGTTTCTCCGCAGGGATACCCATTCTATTGATTTTTTCTAGCTTGTCTTTATGGCTAGGTGAGGCAGGAATTGATAAAAGTGCTGTGACATTTTTTAGTTGGGCTGCATTGGGCTACTCTTTTAAATTTGTTTGGGCACCTTTGATTGATGAATTGCCTGTTCCATTTTTAACGAAAAGTTTAGGTCGCCGCCGTGCTTGGTTATTGATTGCACAAACTTTAATTATATGTGCAATTTGCATTATGGCATTTTCTGACCCAGCACTTGGACAAAGCTATTTAATTCAAATGGCAGTTGGTGCAGTCTTACTAGGATTCTCCGCAGCGACCCAAGATATTGTAATTGATGCTTATCGTATCGAGCTTGCTGAAAGTGAGATGCAAACGGTTTTAGCTTCAACTTACAACGCAGGTTATCGTATTGGGATGATCGTTGCGGGTGCAGGGGCTTTATTTCTTGCTGCTTATTTGGGAACTGCCAAAGGCAATTATATCTATGAAGCTTGGAAATATACCTATTTGACTATGGCAGCAGTCATGGCGGTGGGTATCATCACCACTTTATGTATTCGCGAACCACAAGTAAATCGTGTTTATAAACATTATAAAACCACGGATTATTATCGCTTGGTCTTTGTGTTTTTTATCGCGGTTATCACCTTTGTCGTGAGCTATATTTATTCAGGCAATCTAACAGATGCTATCGTTAAAGCAGTAACAATTAAAGACACCGCAGCTTTATTTGGTTTAGAGGCTCTACGCTTTTTAACAGCTACAGCCACAGCTTTATTGATTGGTTTTGCTCTGGTTAAAATGGGAGTTGTCAATCAGCAGATGGCTAAAGAAACTTGGGTTGCACCCATTCTAGATTTCTTTAAACGTTATGGTGTCAAACTTGCTTTAGTGCTTTTGCTATTGATTGGGTTTTTCCGTATCTCTGACATTATTGCTGGGGTGATTTCTAATGTGTTCTATCAAGATTTAAATTTCAGTAAAGAGCAGATTGCCGAAGCAGTTAAAATTTACGGTGTGTTGTTTAGCTTGGTCGGAGGTTTTCTAGGTGGTTTACTGGCACAACGCATGAACATTATGAAATTGATGTTTGTCGGTGCAGTGTTGGCAAGCTCAACCAATTTGATTTTTATTGGCTTGGTCAAATCAGGTAAACCACTGGATCAGGTGGACGTTCAAATCGGTGATCAACATTATCAAGTCGCAACGGATGAAGTTGGTTATTGGAAGCTGCAAGTACCCAATGCCACATTATCAAAAGCAAATGAAGTGAAGTTAAGCACTCAATACCAAAATCAAGCAGATTCTAAAATTCAATTAACCGTCCCTTATTTAGTGAGTTCTCAGCAAGCTCAGATTCAATTATTACCCATCAGTAGTGATGACCATTTAACACCAAAAGAGTTAAAACAAAGCTTGGTGGTTAAAGGGCAACTGGCTGGGATTAAAGCTGAAGATTTAAATGAGGAGAAGCCTGTTGTTCTTCAATTAGATGGTCAAGAATTTGTGACTAAGGTAGATGAAAATGGCGTATTTACAGGTGCAGTGGATGGAAAGTTGTTACAAGCTTCTCCGACTAAAACCATTACAGCCTTAGTTCATTTAAAAAATAATACTGGAAATGAATTATTTGCAACACGGCAGTATCATATTGATACAGCGTCTCATGCTGAGATGGCTTTAAATGTAGAGATTCAGCCAATTGCTGTGATTGATCCGAGTCAGTCAGGGACAATCGAACTTTCTGGTAAGGTGATCAAAAGCTATAGTTCTTTGTGGCTGTACTTTGCCATTATTATCGATAATTTGGCTTCAGGTTTAGCAGGTGCGGCTTTTATTGCCTTTTTATCGAGCTTAACCAGTGTGTCATTTACTGCGGTTCAATATGCGATTTTCAGTTCATTAATGACCTTAACCCCCAAATTATTGGGTGGTTACTCAGGAACAATAGTCAGCAATATCGGTTATCCGAATTTCTTTTTAATGACGACATTAATTGGTATTCCAATTTTAATCCTCGTGGTTTGGGTTGCGAAACTATTACGTGACCATGAGAACCACATCACACAGCAGAAAGGTGAATAACGATGCGCATGTTACATACGATGCTACGAGTAGGTAATTTAGAACAATCTTTAAAGTTCTACACTGAGGTACTTGGTATGACCTTGCTACGCCAGCGTGATTATGAAGAAGGGCGTTTTACCTTGGCTTTTGTCGGTTATGGCGATGAAAAAAATAACACTGTACTTGAGTTGACACATAATTGGGATACGCCTAGCTATGACTTAGGCAATGCTTATGGTCATATTGCGATTGGTGTAGAAGATGCTTATGAAGCATGTGAACAAATCAAAGCACGTGGCGGTAAGGTCGTCCGTGAAGCTGGGCCAATGAAAGGTGGCATCACGGTGATTGCTTTTGTTGAAGATCCTGATGGTTATAAAATCGAGCTGATTCAGCAAGATCAAAACGCACGTAATAATTGATTTTAGGCTTTTGGGTCTAAGATTTTTGATTTAAAGTCTTCGCTTTATTGATACAGCTCAGTATGATGTTTTGATCAAATGATCAACAATGTCATATTGGGCTTTATTGTTATTGGTGAATGAATAGGGATAGGTTATGTTGAAATTATTGGCATTGGATCGCTTTACAATATTATTAATTGCTATGGTGATACTGGCGACATTCTTGCCTGTTGCAGGACAGATGGCGCATTATTTTAATATGCTGACAACGGTTGCTATCGCCATACTTTTCTTTTTGCATGGTGCAAAATTATCACGTGAAGCTGTGCTTGAAGGTATGCTGCATTGGAAAATGCATGCTTTAGTTTTTGCTTTTACTTTTGTGATTTTCCCTGTGATTGGATTACTTGCTAAACCCGTATTAGAACCAATTTTAGGGCAGCAATTGTATTGGGGCTTTCTGTTTATGTGCTTCTTGCCATCTACAGTACAATCTTCAATTGCATTTACGTCCATGGCAAAGGGCAATGTTGCAGGGGCTGTTTGTAGCGCTTCTTTCTCCAATATTATTGGAATGTTTATTACGCCAGTCTTGGTAAGCTATTTTATTTTAGGTCAAAGCCAGCATGATTTTGATCCAACAAAATCTATTATCCAGATTACGCTGTTATTGTTGGTGCCCTTTATTTTAGGGCAGTTATTACGTCCTTATGTATTTCCTTATATGCTCAAATTACCAAGTTTGGTCAAGGCTTTCGATCAAGGCTCGATCTTAATGGTGGTCTATGGTGCGTTTAGTAGTGCTGTAGTTGCAGGCTTATGGCATCAAGTGAGTGGTTTGACACTATTCTATTTAACCTTGGCATGCTCTGTGTTATTGACGCTTGTGATGTTACTCGCTTTATATTTACCTAAATGGTTAGGCTTTAATCAAGCAGATCAGGTCACAATTTTCTTTTGTAGTTCTAAGAAAACGTTGGCAAGTGGTGTACCAATGGCGCAGATTCTCTTTATTGGGCAACCTTTGGGAATGATTGTGTTGCCAATTATGATTTTTCATCAAATCCAATTAATGGTTTGTGGTGTGATTGCAAATCATTGGGCGAAAAGGCATTAAGCCTATGAGCTAAGAGAGGGATGGGTTTATTCAGTAACACAGCCCTCAGATGAACAAGTCTGTAGCAGCTATAACCCAAATTTTTTACGATAACGCCAAAGCGTGGTTCGACTCATACCCAGTGCTTTCGCTGCCAGTGAAAGATCATTTTGGTATTGGATCAATGCTTTTCGGATGGTCTCTTTATTTATCTTGTCCGAAAGCAGCAGTGGGTCTGCTTCTATTACTAAGTTTGAAGGGATTGAATGTTGATTATCAATGATTTCATCAGGCAAATCGCAAACATCAATCTCAGATTTTTCATTTGCCATCGTCAGTGCATAGAGTAGAGTATTTTTCAGTTCACGAACATTGCCTGGCCAATCATAATCGATCAGCCTCTGTAAGGCTGCATCAGAGAGTTTTGGAGAAGCTCCAAAAACATTTTGTTGTTCAGTTAAAATATAATTGGCAATCAAAGGAATATCTTCTTTGCGATCACGGAGTGGTGGAACAAAAATTGGAATCACACGGAGTCGATATAATAAATCCTGACGGAAGCGTCCAAGACGAGCTTCTTCTCGTAAAGCACGGTGAGTCGCCGTGATAATGCGGACATTGGCTTTAATTGATTTTTCGCCGCCTAGTGGCGTAAATTCACCAGTCTCAAGGACTCGTAATAACTTTGCTTGAAGTTCTAAAGGAATTTCAGCGATTTCATCTAAAAAGAGCGTTCCCCCCGCAGCACGTTCAAAGACACCTTTATGTTCTCGAATCGCCCCTGTAAATGCACCTTTGACGTGACCAAATAACTCACTTTCAAGGATATTCGCATTTAATGCTGCACAGTTAATTGCAATAAAGACGTCATTTTTTCGCTGACTATGATCATGAATAGCCTGTGCAACCAGTTCTTTTCCACTGCCAGACTCGCCTCGAACTAAAACAGGAAATTCTGTAATTGCAACACGTTGAATGATTGAAAACATGCGTTGCATTTCAGCAGATTGGCTATGAAAGGTTTGTTCCAAACTGACAATGTTTTGGTCTTGTTTTAATCTTTGTAAGGGCTGAGGGGAGAGTAATAGATAGAGTGTTCCCTCAAAGTTTTGATCAGTAATGTGGATGCTGTGACTATGGCATAGCAGTTCAATCGATTTGCTTGCATCTTTTATAATGTGTCGTCCAATTGTAAGCTCATTTGCCTGTACTTTTTGTTTAAGTGTTTGAAATAAGGTGTGATTAAAATTCTGCGCTTTAAATTCATATACAAAATGCGGCTGAGCTTGATCTAAGATAAGGATAGAACTTCCTGCTATTAGTGTTTGTAGTTTAAACAAGAAGTTTTCTAAATCAGCTTGAGTATAAAAATCAATCGCTTGGCGCATGAAGTTTCATCTTGTGTTTTGTTTATGAAACAATTGAAACATAAAACGAAACATTATTGAAATGATTGTTTTGCTCAAAACGAAATATTATTAATTAATATATTGTTTTATTTGAATATAATTTATTTTGCATAAAGTTGGCACTTAGTTTGCAAAATAAGAATATAACCAAGCATATCGAGACCAATTCAAATGATACTTCATCAGTTTTTTGAAAAAGAAAGTTCAACTTACACATATTTGGTTGCATCTGAACAAACACGTGAAGCGGTACTCATCGATCCTGTTGCATCTGAAATTGAAAGCTATGCACACATGTTGAAACAGCTCAATCTCAAGTTAGTTTACAGCTTAGATACGCATGTTCATGCAGATCACGTTACGGCTGCAAATTTACTCAGAGCACGTTTTGGCTGTAAAACAGTTTTACATCGTAACTCGGGTGTGGACTGTGGCGATATTTTTATCACTGATCGCAGTGCGATACGTGTTGGTGAATTCTTAATAGAAGCACGTTATACCCCTGGACATACCAATGCCTGCACAAGTTACGTTATTGACAATATGGTGTTTACAGGCGATGCATTACTGATAGATGGTTGTGGTCGTACTGATTTCCAAGAAGGAAATGCTGAAACCTTATATGACAGTATCCATCAACAGATTTTCACTTTACCTGATGAGACGATTGTTTACCCGGGACATGATTATAAAGGTCGTTTGTCTTCAACTGTAGGGCATGAACGTGAATCGAACTCTCGTTTAGGTCATGGGCGTAGCAAACAAGATTTTGTAGGAATTATGAAAAACCTTGATCTTCCATATCCTAAAAAGATTGATATAGCCCTGCCTGCCAATAAAGCGTGTGGGAAATAAGGGGAAAATTGTGAGTGACTTAAAACAAGTTAACCCTGAATTTTGGGTATCTGCTCAGATCAATCAATCTGATTTGGTTGAAATTGCAGCGAAAGGAATCAAAACGATTATCTGCAATCGTCCTGATGGTGAAGGTGTCGATCAGCCGAATATTATTGAGATTCAAGAAGCGGCAATACGACATGGAATCCAATTGGAATATTTGCCTGTTGTGAGTGGGCGTGTGACGGATGAGCAAGCGATTGAGTTCAAATCACTCTATCAAAAATCACAGAAGCCTGTACTGGCATTTTGCCGTTCAGGAACTCGCTCAATCACCTTATGGGTATTGTCTCAAGTGGCTGAAATTACCATTGACCAGATGTTATTGCAGTCAAAATCATTGGGCTATGATTTACAGGGTCTAGTGCCTCGAATTTTGAAGCAAAACCCAACGCAGTTAAATAATATTCCGACTTTCTCTGTGGTGATTGTGGGTGGTGGTGCGGCAGGTATTTCCGTGGCATCGAGTTTGTTGTCTCGTCAGCCCAATTTAGATATTGCAGTCATTGATCCTGCTGAAATTCATTACTATCAACCAGGGTGGACGATGGTAGGCGGTGGCATTTTTGCACCTGAAAAAACTGTAAGAACAATGGCGAGTCTGATTCCTAAACAAGTTCATTGGATTAAGGCGGCTGTTGCTGCATTTGATCCTGATAATAAACAAGTTTTATTAGAAGGATGTAAACCAATTAACTATGAAGCATTGGTGGTATGCCCAGGCTTAAAACTAAATTGGCATGGAATTGAAGGCTTAGTGGAAACACTGGGTAAAAATGGTGTGACTTCAAACTATCGTTATGACCTTGCGCCCTATACATGGGACTTGGTTCGTAATATGAAACAGGGTAAAGCTGTTTTCACACAGCCACCTATGCCAATTAAATGTGCTGGTGCTCCGCAAAAAGCAATGTATTTGTCAGCTGATTATTGGCAAAAACAAGGTGTATTAAAAGATATTGAAATTGATTTCTATAATACAGGTGCGGTGTTATTTGGTGTACAAGCTTATGTTCCTGCACTGATGGAATATATCAAACGTTACAATGCCAATTTAAACTTTAATCATCAACTGGTCAAAGTAGATGGGGCTCAAAAACGTGCTTGGTTTAAAGTCACTGAAGGGGAAAATACGTCAGTCATTGAAACTGATTTTGACATGATCCATGTTGTTCCTCCGCAGCAAGCACCTGATTTTATCCGAGCGAGTAACTTGGTGGATGCGGCAGGTTGGGTGAGTGTCGATCAGCATACCTTACAACATAGCAAGTACCCTTACATCTTTGCTTTGGGTGATGTCACTAATGCACCAAATGCGAAAACGGCAGCAGCAGCGCGGAAACAAGCCCCTATTGTTGCAGTCAATGTATTGCAGTACTTAAAAGGCAATCAGAATTTTGCACAATATGATGGTTATGGATCTTGTCCGCTTACTGTTGAGCGTGGAAAGATTGTGTTGGCAGAATTTGGTTATGGTGGAAAATTATTGCCTAGTTTTCCTAAGTGGTTGCTCGATGGGCAAAAACCTTCACAACTTGCATGGTTGTTAAAAGAGCAAATTTTACCACCGATGTATTGGGATGGTATGTTGAAAGGGCGTGAATGGTTGGTTAAACCAAGTCTCTAATTTATTCAGCTTAAATAAATCAAATATTTAGTCCTAATTCAGAGCTGAGTTAGGACAGTATTTACTCCAAAAATGGGTTCATCCTTGTACGAGGACATTGCATATCATGTGGTTATTAGTCTTAGAAGGTCTTGCGATCGGATGTTTACTTGGATTAACAGGTGCTGGTGGCGGTATTTTGGCTGTACCTGCATTGATGGCGAGTCAAGGATGGACAGTGTCTCAAGCTGCACCAGTAGGTTTGTTGGCAGTAACACTTTCTGCATTTGTTGGTATGGTTCAAGGCTTATTCAAGAAAATCGTACGTTATCGTGCCGCGATATGGATCGCTTTAATCAGCTTGCCATCAGCACGTTACGGGATTCATCTTGCGAGTATTATTTCTCCAGTTTGGTTAAGCCTTGGTTTTAGTATCGTGATGATGATTGTGGCTTATCGTATTTTCTTCAATAAGGTGAATGATTTTGAAGATCCGCCGTGTAAGGTGAATCAATCAACAGGGCAACTGATTTGGAATGTTAAAACTGCTTCAGTGTTGGGTATTATCGGTGTAATTGCAGGTCTATTAACTGGATTATTGGGGGTTGGTGGCGGTTTTGTGATTGTGCCAGCTTTACGTAAAGTCACTGATCTAGATATGCGTAGTATCGTTGCAACGTCATTGATGATCATTTTCTTAATTGGTGGTGTAAGTATTTCAATACACATTATAGATGGCTTTCAGTATCCAATCGCTGTAACCACTAGCTTTGTCGTGGCTTGTATTATCGGGATGTTAATTGGTAGACGATTAATCAATCTGATTGATATCAAAACGGTACAAAAGGTATTTGCTGTGGTGGTGATTTGTGTTGCCATTTACTTGGTGATTACAAGCTTGATGAAAATTTTACCTATGCTTTCTCTTTAATTTGAATACATATTAATTCGATAAAGATGTTTTTTAAATGTGCTTAGGCTTAAGCCAACTGGTTCTGAGTCTAAGCTAAAAAATAATATAAATTCATGTTTAGTGTGTCTTTTCATATTATGATGTGAGGCATGCTCTGGTGCGTACGATGCCAAGCTTCACATAAACTTCATATGATTTCTATTAAGATTATAAATATAAAAAGAGATTGGGTCAGGAAGAATCAATGTTTAAATTTTTTCTGCGATGGGTCGATAGTTGGTCACTGACTGATACTTTAGATAAACAGCAGCCTCAGCTTGAAGCAAGCACAAAAGATACTAATATTCAGTGGTTTAGGATTTTACCATTCATTTTGCTGCATATTGCTTGTTTTGCAGTGTTTTGGGTTGGGGTATCTTGGTTTGCTATCGCATTCATGCTGTTTTTTTATTTTGTGAGAATGTTTGCCATCACGGCATTCTTTCATCGTTATCTTTCGCATAAAACCTTTCAAACATCACGCCCAGTACAATTCTTTTTTGTTTTGATTGGAACAATGAGCGCACAGCGGGGGCCTCTATGGTGGGCAGCGCATCATCGTTATCATCATCGTTTTACCGATACCGAACATGATCCACATTCATCGACACATGGTTTTTGGTATAGCCATGTGGGTTGGTTCTTGAATGAGCAGAATTTTTTGATACGCAAAGAAGTCGTTAAAGATTGGCTAAAATTTCCTGAAATTGTTTGGTTAGATCGTTTTAGTTTACCTGTGGTCTTGTTCACTGCTTTTGCAATTTATTGTTTAGGTGAGTGGTTGGCTATTGCTTATCCGAGTTTAGGTACGTCAGGTTTACAGCTATTGGTCTGGGGTTTTGTCATTTCGACAGTTTTATTGATTCATGCAACGTTGTGTATCAATTCGCTTGCGCATCTGTATGGAAGTCGGGACTTTGAGACCAAAGACAACAGTCGAAATAATTTCTTTTTATCCATGATTACATTAGGTGAGGGTTGGCATAACAATCATCATTATTATGCAGGTAGCACTCGGCAAGGTTTCTTTTGGTGGCAAATCGACATCACCTATTACATTTTAAAAGTCATGTCTTTTTTTGGGCTGATTTGGGCAATCAAACCTGTACCACAACGTATTTATGATATGCATAGACGCCATCAATTAAATCTTAAAATGAACACCCATAAAATTCAAAGTGAGGAGTCTTGATGAAAATTGCAATCGTAGGCTCTGGTATTTCGGGTATGTATGCAGCGTGGAAATTATCCAAGCAGTATCAAGTCACTATTTTTGAAAAAGAGCATTATTTTGGTGGTCATACGGATACGCATGAATTATTGATTGATCAACATTATCTTGCTGTAGACAGTGGTTTTATTGTTTTTAATGCGTATAACTATCCGCTCTTTAGCGCAATGATTGCTGAATTAGGTGTAGAGGCACAAAATAGCGATATGAGCTTCTCTGTCAATAATCAGGTAACAGGGCTTCAGTACAATCCATCAAAAAAATGGTCGTTATTAACGCGACCACAAAACTTTCTAAAGAAGAATTTTCGGGTGATGTTGTCTGATCTAATTCGGTTTTATCAAGCCAATAAAGACGTTTCTGTCGAGGCATGTGATTTTGAATTAACCATTGATGATTATTTGAATCAAAATGATTATTCACAAGTGTTTAGAGATGAACATTTATATCCGATGTGTGGCGCGCTATGGTCAAGTCCTGTCGAACAGGTGGGGCAGATTCCATATAAGTTTGTCGTGAGTTTTTTTCAGCATCATCGTATGTTGCAATTAAAAGACCGTCCACAGTGGCAGACGGTGAAAGGTGGTTCAGCATCTTATATTCAAGCGCTTCAAGTAGGTTGTCCTTCGATACAATGGAAACAAGCCCATGTTCAAGAGGTAATACGAACGGAACACGCCGTCAGGATTGTTACAGATCAAGATCAAGAACAATTTGATTGGGTGGTTTTTGCGAGTCATGCTGATGACACATTGGGGTTGATAAAAGATGCTTCAGAAAAGGAGCGAGAAATCTTAGGTAGTTTTGATTATCAAGATAATTTGATGGTGGTACACAGTGATACATCGATTATGCCAAAGCGTAAATCGCAATGGGCAAGTTGGCATGTACATGTCACTGCTGAGAAAATGGGTACACAAAAGCGATTAGATTCAAGCAATACTCATTATGGGTTCACTTATTGGATGAACACGCTACAAAATTTGCCCTGTAAGACGCAGGTCTTTTCAACCTTAAATCCAAATTTTCCGATTGCAAAAAAATCCATCTGGGTCGAACGTCATTATCGACATCCTGTATTTGATCAAAAAGCGATTGCGGCACAATCCCGTTGGCAAGAAATTAATGGAAACAATCGTAGTTCATTTTGTGGTGCGTATTGGGGATGGGGCTTTCATGAAGATGGGGCACGTAGCGCAGCGCGTGTCGTTGATCAATTTGCATCTCTGAGCAACTGATGGAGGTGGTGTTATGTTGAATACGGCACTTGCGATTGCATCCGCAACAATCCATCATCGACGCTATGTACCTAAAGTGCATCAGTTTGAGTCAAATTTAACTTACTTATGGTTTGACCCCGATCAATTGGATTCATTTGTAAAAAAATCGTATTTATGGTCAGCAACAGGTTGGAACTTTTTAACCATTGATCCCAATGATTTTTTAAAAGGTTATCAGGGAAGTTTACGAGAAAGAATTAAAAAGATTTTATTGCAGCAAGCAGATACGATTTTATCGGCTCAATTAAATATTCGTATATTAGCGTTGCCGCGAACTTTAGGTTTTAGATTTAATTCGGTGGTTTTTTATTTCATTTTGGATGCTGAACAGCAGCCTATCTTCATATTAAGCGAGATTACCAACACGCCGTGGAATGAACGAAAAGTTTATGTTCACGATTGTCGAGGGAAAGTGCAAAACCAAGGTCATTATCGAAGTTTTGAGTTTAATTTTGAAAAATCATTTCATGTTTCCCCATTTATGCCGATGGAGATTGAATATAAATGGAAATTCAATTTTTCTGATGCCAAGCATGTAATTTACATGCAGCTTTATCAAAATCAACAGTTCATATTTGATGTCAGTATGCGTTTTCAACTTGAAAGCATCACACTTCCTTCACAACAACATCGTTATGCTATTCATCATATCTTTGAACCTTTCAAGATGTTCGCTTCAATTTATATTCAAGCTTTTCATCTATGGCGAAAGAAAGTTCCATTTTATCGGCACCCTAAAAAAGATAAGGATTTAAAATAAAATGATGAAAACGCTTATTTTCGGTGAACAAGATTCACTGCCTTTGGTTTTGCGAAGTCTATTGAAACTTCGTCATGGTCAAATTCATTTTCGTGGAGAATGGAACGGTACTGTAGGTGAGGTTTCTGATTTAGCAGCAACCATCGATATTCATAACAAAGCATTAATTGATCTTATTTTTAAAAATGGTGTGCTTGGTGCAGCTGAAGGCTATATTCGTGGTTATTGGAGCAGTGAACATCTGGTCGAGGTGATTCAGATTTTGGCTAGAAACCGCCATGTTCTGGATAAAATCAATCAGAATTTCATTTCACAAGCCAGTCAGTTGGTTTTAAAAACTTGGTATAAAACCCGTAAAAATTCATTATCAGGCAGCCGTAAAAATATTGCAGAGCATTACGACCTGAGTAATGATTTTTTTAAACTATTTCTTGATTCTTCCATGATGTATTCCAGTGCGGTGTATAAGCACAAAGATATGACTTTAGAAGAAGCATCGGATTATAAGAAAGAATTGATTTGTCAAAAGTTACAACTCAAACCGATGGATCATTTGGTCGAAATCGGCAGTGGTTGGGGCGGATTTGCGATTTATGCTGCACAGCACTATGGTTGCAAAGTCACCACGATTACCATTTCACAAGCGCAATATGATGAAGCCACCAAACGTATTGCAGATGCAGGGCTAAGCCATCGTGTCAATGTTCAACTCAAGGATTACCGATTACTAGAAGGAAAATTCGATAAGTTGGTTTCGATTGAAATGATCGAAGCTGTGGGTGAGCAATATTTATCGACTTATTTTAATAAATGTCGTGCTTTATTAAAACCAAATGGTTTGGGATTGATTCAAGCCATCACCATCGAAGATGCGCGTTATAAAAAAGCCTTGAACACAGTGGATTATATTAAACGCTATATTTTCCCCGGTAGTTTTATTCCATGTATCAGTGTATTGACCCAAGCTGCATCGGAACAACAGTTACGTTTAAAACATCTTGAAGATATTGGCTTGAGCTATGCGGAAACGATTCATCAATGGCGTGAACGATTTTTAAATGCCAACGCACAAGTCTTGGCTTTGGGATTTGATGAAAACTTTATTCGGATGTGGGATTTCTATCTGTGTTATTGCGAGGGTGGTTTCAAAGAAGGGGTGATCAGTGACGTACACCTTTTATTTGAAGCAAGTGCTTATTAATCATCAACCGATCTGAGGTAGCAGGGAGGCAGTGATGTGGTGGCAGTTATTTTTACTTGATGCCGTGGTCATGGCGATGTGTTGGTTATGGGCAACTTATAATCATCGTGCAGGTATTGTCGATGTGGCATGGAGTTTTTGTATTGCTCTGAATATTGTTATTACAGCATTATTTGTTGATGTCGCACCGTTAAATGTCAGGCTGTTTATTGGAATATTGAGTTCAATTTGGTTTTTACGCTTAAGTTTTCATTTATTTCGCCGTTATCTCGCCGAACATGAAGAAGATAGACGATATGCCAATATGCGTAGCGCAATGGGAAAATATCAACACTTCGGTTTTTTCATTTTCTTTATGTTTCAAGCTGGATTAGTCATTTTATTTAGTATCCCGATGTGGAGTTTAATGCATGTTCCAAGTTCTGTATGGGGGATTGAAACCAACGATTATTTGATTATCGCAGGTATGATCATGGTGATTGCATTTATAGGTGAAGTGATTGCTGATCAGCAATTGTATCGTTTCAAACAGAAGATGAATCATCATGGCAAAACTATGGATCAAGGTCTGTGGAAATATTCGCGACATCCAAATTATTTTTTTGAATGGATTCATTGGTTCGCCTATCCAATTTTAGGGCTCGCAGCAGGATTGTATAGTTTATGGATTTATCCCGTGTTGATGTGGTTGTTTTTGTACTACATCACAGGGATTCCATTTAGTGAACAACAAGCATTAAAAAATCGAGGTCAAAATTATCTCGATTATCAAAACCGGACTTCTATGTTTATTCCGTGGAAACCCAAAGAGTAGGTACGCACATGGACTTTATTATTCAAAAATCTTTAAAACTCGTCGAAAGCGGTTTAGTTCCTGATCAAGCGATTCGTGCAGCCATTCGTGCATTGAGTAAAAAGCGTTTGATTCAAGAAGGGCGCTACGATCCTGAACAGGGTGCGCAACGTTATATGGATGTGCTTCACATGTTAAAGCACAGTGAAATCGCGATTGAAACAGACAAAGCCAATGAGCAACATTATGAATTGCCTACCGCTTTTTTTCAGGCGGTTTTAGGAAAACGTCTTAAATATAGTGCCTGTTTTTTTCCGCATGATCGAACTTCATTAGATGAAGCTGAAGAATTTGCACTACAAATTTATAGTGATCGCGCTCAATTAAATGATGGTCAACATATTTTGGAACTGGGTTGTGGTTGGGGATCATTTACATTATGGATGGCGGAACGTTATCCGAATGCAAAAATTACTGGAGTTTCAAATTCAGCAACGCAACGTCAATATATTTTGGCAGAAGCTGAACAGCATGGTTTAAATAATGTCGAAATCATAACATGTGATGTCAATGTACTCGAATTAAAACAGGGTTCATTTGATCGTGTAGTTTCGGTGGAAATGTTCGAACATGTCCGAAATTATCAAAAATTGTTTGAGAAAATTCAATCTTGGCTCAAGGTCGATGGGCTGTTGTGGTGTCATATTTTTTGTCACCGTTTCTTACATTACCCATTTGAAATCCAAAGTGAATATGATTGGATGTCGAGATACTTTTTTACAGGTGGTTTGATGCCTGCAAGTTCAACATTTCTGCATTTTCAAGAACATTTAGAATTATCAAAGCATTGGCAATGGTCAGGTACACATTATGAAAAAACGGCGAATGCTTGGCTGGAAAATATGGATCGCAACGCTGAGCAACTAAAACCACTGTTTGAACAGGTTTATATGCAAGATGCTGATGCATGGTGGCAACGTTGGCGAATTTTCTTTATGGCATGTGCAGAATTATTTGGATTTGAGCAAGGACAAGAATGGGTCGTGGGTCACTTCTTGTTCAAAAAGAAAGTCGTATAATCAAATATGATTCTGTAAGTAGATCAGCCTATGTTTAGATCAAAAAAAAATGATGGAACTAATCATCCATTGAGTGAGATATTTAATCGCTACTATTGGTTACAAATTGGGCTGATCGCGCTTTCGATTATTATCGGTATTGCCTGTAGTGCGTGGGTGATCAAAGGATCACTGCTCAAAACTGCACTTGAACAAGAAATGGAACATTATTGGATTCGTGTCGAACGCAATCCGAATGCGGATCTTCCTGATACTAAGAATTTATATGGTTATCGTTGGTCGTCGAATATGCCACCGCAACCTTTTCGTGATATGACCTTGCAACAGGGCGTACATCGTATCTATGTAGATGGTAAAGATCGCATGACGGTGTATGGCGAACGAGATGGTCAGCATGTGTTGTTGGTGTTTGGCGAAAGCAATGTCAACAAGATTGTCTGGATGTTTGGCCTAGCGCCGTTAATGTTTAGCTTAATTATCTTGTATAGCATTTTATGGTGGTCAAACCGTCGAGCACGTCGTTATTTCTCACCGATTACCCGTTTGGCCAATGCCTTAGAACAGATAGATTGGGCACATCAAAATAAGGAAGCCTCACCATTTCAAGATATTAGTACCAATGGCAATATGGAAGCGGAGTATTTAAAACAGGCGTTAGAGCAGTATCATCAAGTGCTGACTGAATTTATTCATCGTGAACGCGAGTTTACGGGGGATGTCAGTCATGAATTACGCACACCTTTGACCATTTTGAAAGGCAATGTCCAAATTTGCCAAGCACGGTATGGCAATGATAAATCATTGAATCGTATTGCAAATACGATTGAGGATATGCAATTGTTGGTAGATACGCTACTCGCAATTGCAAGAAATACCACCAATACCTTGACTGCTGAGCAGATGCAATTATCTACTATTATTACTGATTTGGTTCATGATTTAGATACGGTCAGTCAAAGCAAAGGGATTGATATTCTTGTTCAATATGACGATTCAGAATTGACTCGCTTACTTTATCCATCCATGACCAAAATGGTTCTCAGCAATATTTTGCGTAATGCTTTAAATTATTCTCAAGGTTCAAATATTCATATTATTCAACGCAAAAATAGCATTATTATCGCTGATAATGGCATTGGCGTGAGTCTTCCAAACGAATCTAAAGTTCAAGAGTTAAGTCGTTCACAACTCAAACTCAATCCTAAAGGGCATGGTATTGGTTTACAGCTTGTGCAAAAACTATGCACACAATTGGGTTGGAGAGTTGAACTATTTGATCGACAATATTATTTGAATACACATATTGAGTTAGCGTTGCAAAACACAACAGGTTTAATTGTTGTGGTGTATATGAATTAAGCATTGGTATCTTCAAGTGCAATTTTTAAACCGACACCTGAGATGGTATGAATAAGTTTTTGTGTAAAAGGTTTATCGACCATTTTGCGTAAGTTATAAATATGACTGCGTAACGCATCACTCTCAGGTTCTTCATCGCCCCATAACTCAATCATAATTTCTTGCTTGGTAATCACTCGAGGTGAATTTCTCATTAAAATTTTAAGCAATTTAAATTGAATTCGAGGCAATTCAATATGTTGACCTGCCCGAATAATGGTTTGGGTCGAACTGTCTAAGATTAAGTCATGAATCTGAATTTTACTCTTTGAAACTTCACCCAATGAACGTTTAATTAATGCACGAATACGCATCACCAATTCATTAAAATCAAAGGGTTTAACTAGATAATCATCAGTGCCAGCAACAAAACCTTTTAATTTGTCATCCAATGTATCGCGGGCAGTGAGCATGAGCACAGGAATATTCATCCCTTGGTCTAATCGTAGCCATTCACAGAGTTCATAGCCAGAGCCATCGGGTAAATTTATGTCTAATAAAAGCAGATGATAGGCTTGTGTCTTCAGAAAATTACGCGCTGCATCTAGATTGCGGGCATGATCAATGACGAAGCCATGTTCTTCTAAAAATTCGCAGACGGTTGCGGCGAGCTCATAATGATCCTCGACCATAAGAATAAATTGATTGTTCATAATGAGATGATCAAGTTATTGATGGAGTAATTGTTGCTTCAATTTAGCATTAAATGGAACACTGCCAAACCAAATTTTAAAATACTGATTTGCGCTGTGATCCGTAATAGAACCTAAACTTTTCTGATTTAAAAACAAGGTGAGTGTTTTGGTATTTTGTTTATAGTTGAGGCTATATAGATCACCTTTTTTTACAGGTCGATATAATTCAGTAATGCTATTGAGTGGCGAGCGATCAGAGAAGTTTGCAATATTTTTTTCAAGATAATGCGTTGCAGCACGTTTAAATGCCCATTCAGGAATATCATGGTGATATGCAAAATCTAATCTTATATCCTGTGTTTCCCAATTTTCTTGACAATCATGGGCTGAGTAGGTAACAGATCCCACGGTTTTTGCCATGACGATGAGTGGGGCATTGTGGCAGCTTTGGAGTGCCGCATTTACGAGGTGTACACTTGTGATGAGGTTGATGGTGCAAAATAAAAATATTTTTCTCTTCCAATTGCTATGCATGGTTAGCTCCATTTGGGCGATAAGCTTTTATTTGAAAAGCGGATCAACTTAGAAATATTTTAATAAGCATAAAAGTTGAGATGACGTTCAAGTCGTTGTATTTCATGATGTGCATACGCTAGATTGCTATGGTTACGATCTAAAATCACATATAGAAAAAGACTGTGATTACTTTCGAGTGGATGAATAATGTGATATTGGTTTTTCATGCTGATTAAAATCCCCTCAACATAATCTGTTTTATTGAGTTGTTTGATTAACTTTTTCTGATGTTTGAATATTGCTGCACCCTCTAGTGCGAGCATATCAATATTCAAATCATCATCACCGATAGAGCCTAAAACAGAGCCATCGTAGCAATCCACTAAAGCCAGTACAATTAAACCCTCTATATGGTTGAATTGTTTTAAGAAAATATGATCATTCATAATCTATTCTATATATTGAGTGGCTGAATTTTAGACTATCTTTTGAAGGGTAGAATCAAAGAATAGGCTTTCCCGAGATAGGGTAAAGAACGATATAACCCATTGGCAGGGTCCCAATAATCTTGTTGGAAAATAATTTGGTTTGATGCATTAATTTTGATTTCGCTGATACCGTATGACGCCATGGTTTTGCGATGACCAAACATTTTAAAGTCATACGCCATATACCAATGAATATATGCAGAATCATTGTGGTAGGTTGCATTGATCAACTTCACATTGACATGACTAACATGCTCATTCATTCCTGAAAAATGTTTGACTAAGTCTTGTTTGTTTGAAAATTGAGATAGGGTATCGTTGATGTATAAGTCATCAGCATAAAGTTGGCTTGCATTTTGGATAAAACTTGCAGTTCCTAGTGTATTAAATGCCGTAGTGAAACGCACACCAATTGCTGTGGCTTGTTCTTGAGTCAGGGGGATTCCTGATACTGCTTTATTCGCTTTAGCATAGTCCGATGAATAGCTGGGGATACTTTTACAAGAGGCTAGAGAAAATAAAGCCAATGTTGAAACGGCTAAAGTTCTGAGAAATGCCATATCTATAAACTCATTTCATTTTATCAATAGCTTAAAATGAGTGGTGTGAATCCGATGTGAACTCGCTGATTTAATCATCAAAAGTAAAGCCACGATCATGTGGCTTTATGTAGAGCAGAAGGATTGCTTGGAGCAGAGGTTCTTACTTTTTCGATTTTTTGGATTTCAGATATTCTTGGTAAGCATCATCAGCAAAACGTCTTAAAGAATCACCAATTGCAGCATATTGAAATTCATTTAAATTGGCTAACGATGCACGTGCAGAGGGATGTTGTACACCAAAACCAGAGCCAGGCAGCAGTACTACACCTGTTTCATCCGCGACACGGAAGAGTAATTCAGTTGGGTTTTTATTTTTCATGACCCAATCTGCAAACTCATCACCATAGAGTGTGCGTGAGGTATTTTCTAAGTCTACCAATGTATAGTAATCCACCGCGTTTGGATCTTGAGGCACATCAACACCCAGTTGTCGATAGAGTGCGGCATCACGATCACGAACCACAGATTTAACGGCTTTCTTATAGCTTTGACGTGAATCCATTAGATTGAATAATGCAAATAACACCATCTGAACTTGTTGTGGTGTAGATAGACCTGCTGTGTGATTTAATGCGACATTACGACTGTCAGCCACCAAACGATCAATAAATTTAATATTCGTTGGGTCAGTTGTTAATGAAGAATAACGTTCCTCAAGCTCTTTCTTATCTTTTTTAGAGAGTGCGGCCAGTTTCTTATCTAAGATATTATTGTTGCTTAGCGCAATCACGCCGAGTCGCCAACCTGTTGCACCGAAATATTTTGAGAATGAATATACAAGAATCGTATTATCAGGGCAGATTGCAAACAATGATTTAAAGTTATCAGCAAAAGTTCCGTATACATCATCAGTCAGAATAATCAAATCAGGGCGTTTTTTAACAATATCTGCCAAAATCGCTAAACCCTCATCGCTCAGTTTAACTGAAGGAGGGTTACTTGGATTGACAAGAAAGAAAGCTTTAATCGATGGGTCTTCTAATTTACGTAGTTCAGATTCAGGATATTGCCACCAAAGATTCGGGTCAGCCTCAATCAAGACTTCTTCAAGTTGGTAATCATTCAGTTTTGGAATTTCGAGGTAAGGTGTAAAGATGGGGGTGCCGATCGCAATTCGATCGCCATTGGCAATTATTTTATTTTCTTTAAGTGAGTTAAATATATAGGCCATTGCAGCAGTTCCGCCTTCTACTGCAAATAAATCTAACCCTTCTTTAGGCATACCTTGTACACCCATTTCGCGTAACACATATTCTTTAATGATGGTTTCACTTAACCGTAACATGCGATCTGGAACGGGATAATTACAACCTAAAATACCTTCGACCATTTCAAGTAAGAATGCATCGGGATCTAAGCCCAACTGATCTCTAACATAAGAAATGGCTTTTCCTAAGAATACCACGCCTGGTTTATCTTGATTTTGCATCACAAAATTATCAAAGCGCGATTGCAAACCGACAGGACGTGGAAAACCACCTAAACCTTCAGGCATAAAAGAAAAGGAAAACTCAGATTCTGTGGCTGAAAATAAACCTAATTGGAAAAATGCTCGACGAGGAAGCGTTGCTAAAAAGTTAGGATTGCCTCGACCAGCATTGAGCATCAGCCGATCTGTTCTACTTTGTGCTAATTCAATAAGATTATCTTTCAATTCAAATGGGCTAAGTTTTGCATATTTAGAGTAATCAATATTCCCCATGGGGAGTCTCCTTATTTATAGTCAGGCTGATGATTTATTGTTCATCATCAATTTATTTAAGCTAAACCCACGATCAGTGGGCCTAGCAAGGTAAGAAAAACATTTGCCAATGCATAGGTAATTGCAAATGGAACAGTCGGAATGGAGTTACCTGCTTTATCTAAAACGCCACCAAATGCAGGATTGGCACTACGTGAACCAGACAAAGCACCAGCCATGACTGCGACATTGTCATAACGAAGGACATAACGAGCGAAAAGCATTGAAAGAATAAGTGGGACCAGCGTCACCACCACACCAATCATAAACAGAGATAGACCACTTTCTTTAATGGTTTGAATGGCTTGTAAACCTGATTGCAAGCCGACAGCAGCGACAAATCCAGCAAGCCCTAAATCTTTAAGCAGTTGTGATGCAGCCAATGGCATATTGCCATGGACTTGATTTCGACTTCGTAACCAGCCAAATAGAAGACCAGACAGTAGGGCACCACCACCTGCGCCTAGTGTTAGAGGAACATCACCAATACGGATCACGAATAAACCAATCAGTAGACCAACGACCAAGCCTGCGCCGTGAAAAATCCAGTCGGTTTTTAAGCTTTCAGGTAAGGCTTTACCTGCTTCTTTAACTAAACGTTCAAGATCACTTTTCGTCCCATAAACGGTTACGACATCGCCTTGGCGCAAGATGGTGTCATCACTTAATGTTTGTATTTCATCGTTGTGTTTAATTCCAAGTACATAAATGCCATGTTTTAGATAATCGGGTGTATTGGTTTTGATATCGCCCAGTGTACGATTGATATATTTAGAGTTTCTGAGAATGACATCCGTGGTATCCATGATCATTTCCATTCCTTGAGAGGATTGGAGTTCTGAACCGATCTGCTCAGCAATTGAAACGACACTGGCTCTACGACCAACAATAAGAACGACATCATCCGTTTGTAGAGTAATTTCAGGAGATACATCTATAAACTGATCTTTACGTTTAAGTCGCTCAATGGTAATACCGGATTTCTGTGTTTCTAATTCTGCAATCGTTTGACCTGATGCTTGTTGAACTTTATAAATCCGCCCTACGATCTCAGGCATTGCCAGTTCTTGACCAGGCGCGAGTTCAAATGCACCTTTTAAACGTTCGGATTGAGCTTTTAATGCATCATCATGAATTTCTCGCCCCATGAATTTCGGTAAGATATTCACACAAATAATAGATCTCTTGCGAAAGTAAGAAATGTTTTATACTGATCAGATGAGATATGAAAATTTAACACGATTTAATGATAAGGAATTCAAACGATTAGTT
>NZ_JAKZGD010000008.1 GCF_022549495.1 Acinetobacter sp. ANC 4805 | reverse complement strand
ATGGTAGTGTGGCGTTTGCCATGTGAGAGTAAGTCATCGCCAGCTTTTAAATTAAATCACCCCCTCCGCTAATGCTGAGGGGGTGTTTTTTATTGGGAAGAAAAATACATTAAATAGCGTATCTTGAGGAATATGTTATTGTTTTATAGGTTGAATCAAAATAATAAAAGGATGAAATTTAAATGATCAATAATCACCTTGCCATGACTTCAGAAGAATTCGTAGAGGAATTTAAACTTTTAAGAGATGATCTGATTCAGAGTTACTTTACTGTTGATTCTGAAATATCACGAATTAGTCTATTAGAAAAATCTGGTATGAATCATGAACAGATTAATTTAACGAAAAAAATTGTTTCAGAAGCTCTAACTGATGCGTTGTATACGGTTTTGTTAGGCCTTGAAGGCAGTGCAACAATTGGTCAATATCAGATCATGTATAAGCTATTGGATGAGCAATCCAATGAACTGACTGGCGACTTGGAGTCGATTGCATGGGAAAAATTTCATGGCCAAAATATATAACAACAAATTTGAGCATTGTGCACTGAGATGAACTGAGCTTAGAATTTATATTTATTCTATTTTGATATTCCTATGAAATGGGTGGTCGCTGAAACGTATTCTTTTCCCTATGAAGCTCAGATTGCTAAAACACAATTGGAAGCAGCTGAAATTCCAGCACGTATTGAAAATGAACATACCATTAATATGGATTGGCTTTACTCCAATGCTTTAGGTGGTGTGCGATTATTAGTTCCTGAAAGCTATGCAGAAGAGGCTAAAGCATTACTTGCTCAAGATTTTAGTCAGGAATTAGAACAACAGTTTGGATTAAGCGAAAGCTGTCCTAATTGTGGCAGTACTGATATACAACCTTATACAGAAGGTAAACGCCCCGCTTATGTGGTTTTTCTATTGTTGGGTTTTCCGCTCTTTTCTTATAAAAATGGAACGAAGTGTCGGCAGTGCCAACATTTTTGGATTTAATGTCGTATAGAAAGTCAGCAAGATGTTTTAAATCATGAATGATCTGTATATGCTCAAATTAAAACAAAAAGAGCATTTAAATAATGAAGATTGCCAAGCAAATTTTGTGGATAGACTGTACTGCGGCTGCATCTGCTGGGCCGATCGTATTACTAGCTGCACCATGGTTAAGTCAACTCTATCATTTACCCAAGGGGATTATTGTTTTCGTGGGTTGCGTGAATCTCTTATACGCAAGTTATTCATTTACACTAGCCAATTATAAAAAACGCTCACTGTTCCTCATCAATATCTTGGTAATTGCAAATAGCATCTGGGTCTTGGTTTGTCTGGTTATCCTTTGGCGATTTTGGCAACAAATGACTATCTTTGCAGTGATCCATATTGCTGGAGAGGCTATCTTTGTTGGTGCTTTGGCTCGATTGGAATATCAATGGCGACATCAACTTACATTTTCTTATCACGAAAGAAATAACTAAATTAAGTGGACATCATTTAAGCAGCTTTGTTTAATACGGTAGAACAATATAAAAAGGACAATAAGATGGAATATAAAGGAAGTTGCCATTGTGGAAAAATCACCTTCATTGCACAAGGTGATTTGACTGAAGCAATGTCATGCAATTGCTCGATTTGCCAAAGGAAAGGTTCTTTATTGTGGTTCTTGCCTACGGATAAAGTTGATGTTTCAGTTCAAGAAAATACTTTAACTAGTTACCAATTTAATAAGCATGTGATCAATCATCATTTTTGTAAGATCTGTGGTATTCATCCTTATGCAACAGGCATTGATCCGCAAGGGAATCAGATGTATGCCATTAATATCAGATGTATCGAAGATTTAGATTTGGAAAGCATCAAAATCAATCATTTTGATGGTCGTTCGGTGTAGTATTAAAATTTAGAGAAGAAAAATGACTAAGAAAAAACAGTTAAGTGCTGAACAGATGATCGTGTTGTTCGAAATATTTAAAAAGCGTTTTGAAGCAAATATGCATCGGCATCACGGTTTGAATTGGGTTGATATCGAAGATCAGTTGAAACAAAAACCTGAAAAGCTATGGTCACTCAATCAAATGGAAGAGACTGGTGGAGAACCAGATATCGTGTCATTTGATTCAAAATCATCTGAAATTATCTTTTATGATTGTGCCGTAGAAACACCAAAAGGGCGTAGAAGCCTTTGTTATGATCGTGCTGCTTTGGATGCACGTAAAGAACATAAGCCAGAAAACAATGCAGTTGAGGTTGCAGAGACAATTGGAATTGAATTGCTCACAGAAGAGCAATACAAGCAATTGCAGTCGGTTGAGCATTTTGATTTAAAAACTTCGAGTTGGGTAAAAACACCAGAAGATCTACGCAAATAGGGTGGTGCAATTTTTTGTGATAATCGCTATGGACGAGTTTTTATTTATCACAATGGTGCGCAATCTTATTATGCGACTCGTGGTTTTCGTGGTCGACTAAAAATATAATTTTGAACTTTATACCATTATTCTAAAATTTCTTAATTTTAAATTTTGCCAAGCGCTTGCTTGGTTTTTATGGTTTTGATACCTTAGTGCTCACTAAATACTCGAAAACAATGATCAATAATTATTAGGAAGCAAGCATGCTACTCAACCCTTTATATTACACCGAGCAACATTTAGCCTTTGCTGAGAGTGTTAGGCGCTTTACTGAAAAAGAAATTAGTCCTTTTATCACTGAATGGGATGAAGCGGAAACTTTTCCGCATGAGCTGTATAAAAAGGCCGCTGATATAGGCTTGCTTGGTGTGGGCTTTGATGAAAATTATGGTGGTATTGCGGGAACGGATGCATTTTATACTCTGCTTGCCTCAGTGGAGTTAGCGAAGTGCGCATCAGGTGGTTTGGCTGCATCATTGCTTTCACATACGATTGGAACACCACCAATTCAGCATTTTGCTCAAGAAGAGGTCAAGGCTGAAGTTTTACCACAAATTTTGTCAGGAGAGAAAATCTCTGCATTGGCAATTACTGAACCTAGCGGTGGTTCTGATGTCGCGGCTTTGAAAACCAAAGCGGTTCGAGATGGTGACGATTATATTGTCAGTGGTGAAAAGACCTTTATTACATCGGGTATTCGAGCAGATTATTATTCAGTAGCAGTACGTACTGATCCTGATGCTAAGGGAGCTAATGGTATTTCAATGCTGTTGATTGATGCGCATAGTGAAGGCATTACAAAATCAAAGCTAGATAAAATGGGTTGGTGGGCATCGGATACAGCGCATTTGCACTTTGATCATGTGCGTGTGCCAGCTAAAAACTTACTTGGTGCCGAAAATATGGGCTTCTTTGTTATTATGAACAACTTTAACATGGAGCGATTTTTTCTTGCAGCCAGTAGCTATGGTTATGCGTTGGTTTGCTATGAAGAAGCTTTGGATTGGGCTAAACAACGACAAACTTTTGGTAAACGCTTAATTGATCATCAAGTCGTTCGCCATAAGCTAGTAGATATGGCGACACGTTTAACTTCAACTCGTGCGTTATTGGAAGATACAGCCTATCGTTTAGGAAAACCAGAATTGCAGGGTAATGAACTGATTGCACAAATTTGCATGCTTAAAAATGTAGCAACACAAACCATGCAATTTTGTGCTGATGCTGCCGTTCAGACTTTAGGAGGGATGGGTTTTATGCGTGGCACAAAATCTGAACGTATCTATCGTGAAGTGAAAGTGAACATGATTGGTGGTGGTGCAGAGGAAATTATGAAAGACCTTGCCAGCCGCCAACTCGGTTATTAAGCGAAATTTTAAGGCTTTAAACCATGATGAGATTGGTCTAAAGCCGTATTTATAAAAGAACAATTAGTTAAATAATAATTTAGGAAAAAGACATGGATGGTTTATCACTTAACCCGATTTATTACACATCTGAACATCGGGCCTTTGCAGACAGTGTCAAACGGTTTGTAGAGAAAGAAATTTCACCTTATGTGAATGAATGGGATGAGGCAGGAATATTTCCACGAGAACTTTATCAACAGGCTGCAAATATCGGTTTAATGGGTCTCGGCTATGATGCTGAACATGGTGGCATTCCCGATGCAGATGCCTTCTACGTGATGTTGGCAGCAATTGAGATGGCAAAAGCTGGATCTGGTGGTGTGCATATTTCGCTTATGATCCATAGCATTGGAACACCACCCATTCATCATTTTGCTCGACCTGAGATTCGTAATGAAGTTATGCCACAGATTATTGCAGGTGAAAAAATATCAGCCTTGGCAATTACAGAGCCTAGTGGCGGTTCTGATGTCGCTGCAATTAAAACCAAAGCAGTTCGAGAAGGAGATCATTTTATTTTGAATGGTGAAAAGACCTTTATCACATCAGGAATGCGAGCAGATTATTATACGGTTGCGGTCAAAACTGATCTAAATGCCCAAGGTGCCAAAGGGATTTCCATGTTATTGGTCGATGCGCATAGCAAGGGAATAACCAAATCAACATTAAAGAAAATGGGTTGGTGGGCATCAGACACTGCGCATTTGCATTTTGACAATGTCCAAGTCCCAGTTAGTCACTTGTTAGGTGAGGAAAATGCTGGTTTTAAAGTCATTATGAATAACTTTAATATGGAACGTTTTTGGCTAGCCGCGATGGCATATGGTTATGCCTTGGTCTGTTATGAGGAAGCCTTAGATTGGGCAAAACAGCGTCAAACTTTTGGAAAGCGCTTGGTGGATCATCAGGTGGTTCGCCACAAACTTGTAGATATGGCAACACAATTGACTACAACACGAGCATTATTAGAAGATACAGCTTATCGAATGGGACAAAAAGAGCTGCAAGGAGCAGACCTCATTGCACAAATTTCGATGTCAAAAAATGTAGCGACTCGTACGATGCAATTTTGTGCGGATGCTGCGGTGCAAACTTTGGGTGGAATGGGTTTTATGCGTGGAACGAAGTCCGAAAGAATTTATCGTGAAGTCAAAGTGAATATGATTGGTGGTGGTGCTGAAGAAATTATGAAGGATCTAATCAGTAAGCAGCTAGACTATTAATACCTATGACGAATAAAAAGCGCGGTTAATTTCCGCACTTTTTATTTTCAAATTTATTCTAGTTCAGCTAATTCTTCTAAAGAGATTTGGCGGATTTCAAATATAGGTTGTTTCAAAAATGAGTTCAAAGTTTTTATATCGATAAATTTTATATTATCTAAGGCAATACCTTGGATACTGTCTTTTTCAGCATCGTAACGAATATCTGGAGTTTGTTCGATAAACTGTTTGAGTAATAGTGGACTATCGCTTAACTCTGCAAGTGGTTTGTCCATCAAAGCTTCAAACTCATAGTCCATCGCATAAATATTGGCTTCCCACGACACATCACCAAAGTTTTCATCTTGGCTAGAAATAATGCTGCCAGTTTCATAGCCACTAAAATAGTCTTCTTCAGAGTTGATCCAGAGTACATAGCAGGGCTGTGATGCATCAACTTCCAATAATTGGTACCAGACAATACCTGAGATTTTAGCAAATTCAAAAGCATCATCTTCATTCAATTTAGGAATTTCACCATCATCTATATTAAAAGTTTTTCCTGTTTTTTCTAAAATTAAAGCTTCAAGTTTTTCGTATATTTCATCATCTGCTTCACCATTGCCAATGTCATAGTTACATAGTTCATCATAGTATAAGCCTTCTACGACTAGTGATTTGTATGCCTTTTCAGCTTCAGCTTTATCTGTATAAATCTGCTTGATCGCCCCAGTTGAAACGCAATTGGTCAGATGCCATTCATCATTGTAAGCAAAGTCATTTTGGCGAATGATGTATTGGATATTACTCATTTTTATTCCCCGTAGATTAGGCAATTCTAGTTTTCAATTCTTGTAACTTAGCTGCACTTGGGGGCACAGCCATCCCATTGTCCATCCAAAGTTCAAAACGCATCGGATTAAAAAAGAAATCTGGACTAATATCAAAATCAATAAATTTGGCTTCGCCTTTTCCCATCATTGGCAGGATGGTATTGATAAACCAGCTATTATGCGTAATTAGTAAAGATTTGAGTTGACCTGTTACCGATAATGGCGAGAGTAGTGTTGCTGAGATTTTTGGGTCATCAATCACATCGCGATGGAACTTTTCTAAGCGTTTGGCTAGTCCGTCTGTAGGAATATCTTGCATCGATGCAACGAAATCCCCAATTGTTGGAATAAAACGATGGTGGAAATCAACGAGCAGATGATCTTTCTCGCAGAGGTCTTTGACTTCAATACTTTTACCTGCACTGTTTTCAAAGTGATGTCCAAAAATCGGAATAATCACTTCTTGAACACCCCAAAAAGTATGCAAGATGCGATGGCGATTGTCGGTACAGAGCATTTTAGTGCTGTCGATGAGCGCATGAATATCAATATAATCTTCAAGCTCGCCCCCACGACGTTTTACTGAAATATTGGCATGTTGTACGGGGTTCATTTTTACTATTTCTTGTAATCATTTGATGTTTAAGCAGAATAGCAGTTTTTTATTTAAACGAAAATACAGGAAAAGAGTTAGGCGTTAAGTTATGTCGTGCTTAAATATTATTTTAAATCATCATCCTACTTAATGACCGATGTACTTGAACAATAGTGCCATCGATCATGCCGTATTGTGACTGATGCAAGATTTTTGAATGTGTGGACTATCTTCGCTCAGTCAGTATTTATGGGGTGATTCAATTCAACTTCCTTATGAATTGCTCCACCCCAGTATCGCTAGGTCATATTGAACAATATTTTTAATCATCCAATAAATCCATTTGTTTTGCGAGTTGGTATAAATTATTTGAGCGATTACCTGTGCGACAGAACATCAAGATCGGTTTTGGTAGCTCATTATAATGGTTTGCAAATGTGCGAACATCTAACTCTGTAATTTGACCTGCAACAACTGGTTGGTAGACATAATCTAAGCCCGCATTACGTGCAGATTCTTCAATCTGCACACTTGTAGGTTGTTCAGAGCCACCTTCCATGTCAGGGCGATTATTGATAATAGATTTAAACCCTTTTTCAACGACTTGTTCTACATGTTCAGGGCCAATTTGACCTGCAAAACCAACATTTTCTGACATCTTGTCACTCCAAAAATAAACAAAACATTTTATGCTCTATCATAGCATTAAGCTCGATCTTGGGTTTAAATGTCTATAGCAAATAAATGATGATAAGTAATAATATAAAGCAATGGAGCGCGCATGCACACCTATACAGTTGAGCCGTTGTATGTTCCAAGTGATGATGAAACCATCGCTGCTGATTTTTATCTTCCCAAAACAAATATGAAGCCTGCCGTGATTCTTATGGCTCATGGTTTTGCTGGATTGCGCCAATTCAAATTAGTTCAGTATGCACAACGTTTTGCTCAAGCAGGTTATGCGGTGATTTTATTTGATTATCGTTACTGGGGGGGGAGTACAGGTAAGCCTCGTGAATTGGTGTCCTTGAGTGCGCAATTAGATGATTGGAAAA
The DNA here is from genome assembly GCF_022549495.1 of Acinetobacter sp. ANC 4805. GTDB lineage: Bacteria > Pseudomonadota > Gammaproteobacteria > Pseudomonadales > Moraxellaceae > Acinetobacter. The sequence goes on along the minus strand of NZ_JAKZGD010000008.1, from coordinate 155,060 downwards.
CCATTGTTCAATATGCATCGAACTGTAAGTTAATTGATAGCCGACGAATTATTCTTTGGGGAACTTCATTAAGTGGTGGTTATGCTTTAAGTCTGGCAACTGATCTTAAAAATATTCAAGCCGTGATGGTACAAGTACCTTATGTCGATGGTGCTGAGACAGCCAAACTTTATCCCTTGCAGCGTTATCCAGAGGCTTTAAAGCGTTCTAGTCAGGATTATATGGGGTCTAAGATGGGGCTAGTGCCTAAAACCTTGCCTGTTGTGGATCAATATAAATTATGCTTTTTACCAACCTCAGATAGTTACTATGGTTATCACTCGATTGTAAATCCTGACTATTATTGGAGTGGTGAAGTTCCTGCACGTGTCTTCTTTAATTTAATGCGTTATCGTCCGATTCAGTTTGTACGCAAAATTAATATCCCTGTTTTATTTATCGCGGCTAAGCACGATACTCTAATTCCAATAGAATCAAGCCGTGAAGCAGCGACCAATATTGCGCCATTTGTGAGCTATTATGAATGGGAGATGAAACATTTTGATATTTATCACGGTTCTTGGTTTGAAAAAGCAGTCACAACCCAATTAGAATTTTTACATCAACATATTGGAGTGGTGTAAATGATTATTGTCTGTGCATCATGTGGTGCAAAAAATCGTGTACCTGAAGAAAAATTGGCAGTTCATCCAAATTGTGGGCAATGCCATCAAGCATTGTTAACTTTAGCGCCAATTGAATTAAATGAACAAAATTTTAGTCATTTCATTAGCAATTCTGATCTACCTGTATTGATTGATCTTTGGGCGGAATGGTGTGGTCCATGTAAGATGATGGCACCACATTTTGCTCAGGTTGTAAAGCAAAATCCTTATGTAGTTTTTGCAAAAATTGACACCGAAGCCAATCCACGTTTAAGTGCTGCGTTTAATGTTCGCAGCATTCCGACCTTAGTCTTAATGAATAAAACCACTGAATTGGCGAGAATGAGTGGGGCATTACGCGCACCTGAGTTACAACAATGGTTAGATCAGCAATTACAGCAACATCAAGGACATTAATATGACGGATCGTTCAAATCATCCAGAAGGAGTTTTATCCTTACAAAATATTGCGATGCCAGCAGATACGAACTGGAGTGGCGATGTCTTTGGGGGATGGATTGTATCTCAGATGGATTTAGCTGGAGCGATTCATGTTGAACGTTTTAGTAAAGGTCGTTGTGCAACGATTGCAATTAATGAAATGACTTTTCTCGTCCCAGTTAAAGTTGGTAACGTGATTAGTTGTTATACCAAAGTGTTGAAAGTAGGAAATACTTCGGTACAGGTGCAAATTGAAGTATGGAATAGTCATGATGATTCTCGTGCCCCTATTCTCATTACTCAAGGCGTTTTTACTTTTGTCGCTGTAGATGTGAATGGGAATAAGCGACAGATATCAGAACAAATTAAGCAAGAATTTTTAGCAAGTTAATTAAGCCTCTCTTGAAGTAGCTTGATATTTATTTTAACTAAGCGCCTGATGAGTTTCATTGGGCGTTTTTTATATTAGCCTTAGATAATTTTACTGGCGTAAGTGGATTCTTTTTATTGAATGTAAAAAACATTGGGCTTGAGCGAAAAATATCATAAACTCAATTTTTTATTTGCCTACTATAAAAAGAGAGCTTATATGCAAAGTAATAATCCTATTTTAACTCGGGTTGAAACCTATAGTAATTTATCCGAGCCTATGACCATTCAAGGTGCGATTCAAAAGTCAGTGGTATTGACAGTGATTGCAGCCGTATTGGGAATGGCACTATTTTTATATTGTGCGATTACAGCGAATCTTTCAATTGCTTATGCTGCAACGATCATTGGTGCAATTGGTGGTCTCATTCTCGCTTTGATTACGACGTTTAAGTCAAATACCGCACCTGCTTTAGCAATTCCTTATGCTTTATTTGAAGGCGCATTCTTAGGTGGAGTGTCTTTTATTTTCCAGTTGAAGTTTCCTGGTGTTCCTTTACAAGCTTTGCTTGCGACTTTTGTGACAACTTTAGTTTTATTTGCGTTGTATAAATTCCAAATTATTCGTGCCACTGAAAAATTTAAGGCTGTCGTGATTTCGGCTTCTGTCGCGATTGCTTTGGTTTTCGTTGTGCAAATTGTTTTGAGTTTGATCTTTGGTTCAAGTATTCCTTATATTTTTGAAAGCAATTGGTTAGGTATTGGTTTTGCTGCATTTGTTGCAGTAATTGCATCACTTAATCTGATTTTAGATTTTGATCTTATTGAGAATGCAGCAGCACAACGTGCTCCTAAAGCATTTGAATGGGTCTGTGCGATTGCTTTGCTTGCAACCTTAGTGTGGATGTATTACTCATTCCTACGTTTGTTGAGCCTGATTCAAGGTGATGACTAAGTCAAAATTGAAATAAAATATAAATCGCCTTTTATCAGGCGATTTTTTTATGCAAGATTGTAAAAAAGGTGGATTATGCAATTCCGAAAAATCTGGAATGTTGGCATGATGTGGTGAAAATTTTTCGAGTGAGAATAAGATGTCACAAGGACTTTTAGCTGGTAAGCGTTTTTTAATCGCTGGTATTGCAAGTAAATTATCAATTGCTTTCGGTATTGCGGCAGCATTACACCGTGAAGGCGCAGAGTTAGCATTTACTTATCCAAATGAAAAGCTAAAAAAGCGTGTTGATGACTTTGCAGCACAGTTTGGTTCAACCCTCGTTTTCCCTTGTGATGTAGCGATTGATGCAGAAATTGATGGTGCATTTGCTGAGTTAGCAAAACATTGGGACGGTTTAGATGGTGTTGTGCATTCGATTGGTTTTGCACCTGCACATACGCTAGATGGTGATTTCACCGACGTGACTGACCGTGACGGTTTTAAAATTGCACATGACATTAGTGCATATAGTTTTGTCGCGATGGCACGTGCGGCTAAACCTTTATTACAAGCACGTAAAGGTTGTTTATTAACCTTGACTTATCAGGGTTCTGAGCGTGTGATGCCAAACTATAATGTGATGGGTATGGCAAAAGCATCGTTAGAAGCGGGTGTGCGTTATTTAGCATTAAGCTTGGGTAAAGAGGGAATTCGTGTAAATGCGATCTCTGCGGGCCCAATCCGTACTTTGGCTGCGTCTGGTATCAAATCATTCCGTAAAATGTTAGATGCCAATGAAAAGATCGCGCCATTACAACGTAATGTAACGATTGAAGAAGTGGGTAATGCAGCATTATTCCTTTGTTCACCATGGGCTTCTGGTATTACGGGTGAAATCTTATATGTTGATGGTGGTTTCAATACTGTTGGTATGAGCCAATCACTGATGGATGATGAATAATTAGATTAATCTAAATTATTTAACAAAGCCGCTTTTATAGCGGCTTTGTTTTTTTGAGAGTTTGATGTTAACTCTAGCCTCATTTCAAAATTGATGCAAAATACAGCTATGGTCTAATTATTCAATTTTGGCATATGGTCCTTCGATAGACCATTCATAATTTTCGTAATATTCAAGCCATTCTTCAAACATTCGATCATCTATGCCGTAGCGCGAGAATTCATTTTCTAGAATACAAGAAAATGAGTTGCTCTCCATAATCCATTTAATAGATTTGATTTTTTGGTTTCTTTCTAGAGGGAAGTCAATTTCTAAGCCAACGAAAGGAATAAATGGCATCTCAATTTTTTTATATGCAAGTGCCCAATTATTCGACTCTTCTAAAGTTTGTCTATCCCAAATATATAGTAGCAGGTTAACGTTATACATATTACTCCATGTATTGTATTGATATTATTACCCATAAAAAGTAGACAGTTTAAGATTGAACAGTATTTGATATTGTGAATTTGAGATCAAGCCCATTACACTGATGGTTTCCCAATTTGCTTCAATTAATTTGATTCTTTTACCTACCACTTTCTCAGAATATGGATTACAACCTAAAATAGCATTTTTCATTTCTTCAGATAAAGATAGATTTAAACTAGATATAAACAAGCTTCTACTATCGATTCTAACTTCTCACATGCTTGATGAGCTCTTGCACCATCATTCATGTTAACTTTAAACTACCGAGATATATTTCAATGGTCAGCAACTTTCTTATGAGGTTGTGTTTGATGATCTGGACAATATTAAACGTATTCACCAGATCCAGAATAATCCAGATCTGGTGAAAGAATAAGAGCGCAAAACAATAGCGACTAGGCTATTGTTTCGATAGTTCTTTTATAGGACTTCCGCCAAGTGCTTGCATCAAAGTGACATACGCATTGTATTGATTTTGCTTAGTCTCTACCAAGCTGAGTTTGGCATTACGTGTGGTTTCTTGCGCATCGAGCAAATTCTTTAATGCGATTGCACCATTGCGATAACGAACTTCGGTAAGTCGCTCAGTTTTATTACCTAACTCGACATTGCGTTGTTGCAATTGTACTTGCTGATTCAGTTGAGTGCGATTGGATAAGGCATTTTCCACATCGGCAAAAGCTTGGTACAAGGTTTGACGATATTGAGTAATGGCTTTTTCATACTCAAGATCACTAATCGCAATATCTTTTTTCATATCATTATATTGAAGAAAAGGTAGGCTTAAACTTGCACCTAAGGTGAGTGCTGGATTCTTCAAAAGTTGTGTCAATGAAGTACTCGAAGAACCTAGATTACCTGTGAGATTAATCGAAGGATAATAACTGGCTTTAGTCGCATCTTTATTGGCTAAGGTTTTACGCAAACGTAATTCTGAAGCTTGTAAGTCAGGGCGACGCGATAAAATATCAGCAGGAAGTCCGACAGCGATATTTGGTAAAGCATTACGAGGTAACTGGGCAGGTTCTTGAATATTCAACTGTTGTACAGGTTCATGTAGTAATACAGCAATCGCCGTACGTGCTTCGACTCGTTGTTGCTCAATTTGACTCAAACTGGCTTTTTGGCTTTGCACAGATTGTTCCGCTTGAGTCAAATCTAAACCTGAAACCGCACCTGCTTTATATTGTGATTGCACCAAAGCATAAATCTTTTGGGTCGAGCTTAAGTTTTGTTGAGCGGTTTGGTAACGTTCGTTTAAATAGCCCAATTGCCAATACAGTTTTGCTGTTGTACCAACCAGACTTTGTGCGGTGGCTTGCAAGTCTTGCTCACTGGCTAAGGCTTCCCAACGGCTTGCTTCGGTTTGATTGGCGAGCTTGCCAAATAAATCGAGTTCATAGCTAACGCCAACACTGGTCGATAAACCACGATCACTTCCATTACCTGAACGGAGGTCATAGTTATGACCTGTGGAAACACTCGAACTGGTACGAATACCTTGTTTATTTTCAGCCAAGCCTGCTTGTAATCGAGCTTGTTGAAGGGTGATACCTGCGACACTTAAGTCACTATTTTTAGCCAAAACTTGTTCGACCAATTGACTCAACTGAGCATCATTAAACAAAGTCCACCATTGATCGGTGAGATTCACATTCTTATTTTTTTGCGTATCGTATTGGAACTGTTGTGGCACTTGGACTGTTGGTGCGTTATAGGGTGTTTTGACCACAGCAGAACAACCAACGAGTGTTGTGCTGAGACAAAGTGCAAGTGCGATTTTATGTTGTTTGAATAACATTGATCGTCATTCCTTTAATAATTTGAAAAATATTATCGTCTTGATCTATTCTTAAAAATCCTTCCCAATCTCCTTTGAAAAAAGGAGGAATTCCCCTCTTTTTAAAAGAGGGGGTAGGGGGAGATTTTTATTCTCTCGCTAAAGCTGCAACTGGGTCGAGTTGTGCTGCATTTCGTGCTGGCAAGAAGCCAAATACAATACCGATCAGACTAGAACACACAAAGGCGGCTACGATTGACGTGGTTGAATAACTCATCTCAATAATGCCTTTGGCAAAGTGCCCAATAATTTGCCCAATCCCTAAAGAGAGTAGTACGCCGAGTACACCACCCAATAAACAGACTAAAATTGCTTCAATCAGAAATTGCTGCAAAATATCGCTTTGTCGTGCGCCAACCGCCATACGTACCCCAATTTCTTGAGTACGTTCAGTCACAGAGACCAACATGATGTTCATTACTCCAATACCACCAACGACCAAAGAGATCACGGCGATTGCAGAAATTAACAGTGTCATGGTTGCTGTGGTTTGCTGAATGGTTTCACGAATACTGTCGGAGTTTTGGGTAAATACGTCCTGTGCGCCGTGACGTTGCTCAAGTAGAGTCAAAATGGCATTTTCAGCGGCACCACTTGGGTATTCATCTTTAATACGAACAATAATGCTGCGTACATTAGACTGACCTAACATACGACTCATGACCGTGGAATAGGGCAGATAAACGTTTAAGCTATCTGAATTTCCCATAAAGCCTTGTTGGGCATCAATCACGCCGATGATTCGACTTGGTACGCTACCTAACAGCAATACTTGACCAACAGGATTAGTACCATCTGCAAAGAAAGTTTTCTCGGTATTGGTATCAATCACCACATCTTGCGCACGTTGTGTGACGCTATCTTTATCGAAAGCTTGTCCTGATTTAAAGGTCATGCCACGGACATAGAAGAAATCAGCACTGACGCCATTGACCGTGGCTGATGCCTCAGTATCTTTGTAGCGCAAAGTCACACTGGTATTGGCAGATGGGCTGACCCCATCGACATAAGGTTGTTCAGCTAGCGCATCCGCATCGGCAGGCACAAGCGTTTTCACTTGGGAGGCGCGTGAATTATCACCAAAACCACGACCCTGATACACGGTAATGGTGTTAGTCCCCAAACTACTGATATTTTCTAAAATCTGCTTTTGTGAGCCATTACCGAGAGCCACCACCGAGACCACGGATGCAATCCCGATAATAATCCCAAGCATGGTCAGGAAAGTTCGCATGCGGTGGGCATTCATCGCAAGTAGCGCCATACGGAATGCTTCACCCAGACGATCGAAGAAAGAGCGCCACGCTGAAGTTTTCTTTTGCGGTGAGCGTTGCAGGATTTGATGTTCTAAATTGGAATCAGTATTTTCAGGCTCATTGGCACTGTCTGAAATAATGTTCCCATCACTAATCTCAATAATACGGGTTGCATTCTTGGCAACGTTAAGATCATGCGTCACCAGAATAATGGTATGACCTTTAGCATTCAGCTCGCGCAAAATGCGCATGACTTCAACACCACTATTTTTATCCAATGCTCCTGTGGGTTCATCGGCGAGAATGACATCACCGCCATTCATCAAGGCACGGGCAATTGACACACGTTGTTGCTGACCGCCTGAGAGTTGGCTAGGGCGATGATGTAGACGTTCTTCGAGTCCAAGTTCTGAGAGTAGCTCAGCAGAACGTTGTTGGCGGAGTTGGCTGTCCACACCTGCATAAATCGCAGGAACTTCGACATTACCTGCGGCGCTTAAATCACCGAGCAAATGATAACGTTGGAAAATAAAGCCAAAATATTCACGGCGAAGTTGTGCTAGTTCATCTGCTTCGAGTAGACGTGTTTCTCGACCACTGACTTGATAGCTCCCTGCCGTTGGTTTATCCAAACAACCCAAAATATTCATCAGGGTCGATTTACCTGAGCCTGATTGCCCGACAATCGCAACCAGTTCACCGGCATAAATTTTTAAATTAATGCCTTTGAGGATTTGCACTGTTCCTTCGCCCGCAGGAAATTCACGAGTAAGGTTGCTGACTTCAAGTAATGGTTGTGAAGAACGTATTTGATCTTGGGTCATATTACATTCTCATTGCACGTTGATTGCTACGTTTCGCCGATTCATTTGAGCTATCGGTTGCATCCGCAATCACTACTTGATCGCCTTGTTTTAAACCTCTAAGCACTTGCGCTGTGACACGATTGTTAAGACCGATCAGGACAGGTTGTGGTTGAGCAGTCCCGTCTGCTTGTAAGATTCGTACGATGCCTGTTGATGCTTTGCCTTGAGCAATCAAGGTTTTTTCATCTGTAGTCAAATCGAGACGTTTCGGTTGTTGCATTTTTTGAGTATCGGTAGTTTTTGCTTGATTTGCCGCCGTTGAATTAGTGCTATTGTCTTTTTTGTTTGAACGTTTGCTTTGTATCGCAGCAGCAGGGATCGTCAGCACATTTTTCGCTTCAGCTAAAACAATATACACCTGTGCAGTCATATCAATACGTAACTTACCATCTTCATTTGGGACATCAAATAAAGCATTGTAATACACGGCTGTGCTTGATGAAGATGAACTGGTATTGGTTGTTTCGGTGTTAATTGAGTTTGGTGCTGGCTCAACTTGACGTAGCTGTGCGTAATGTTTTTTATCGCTATTGCCTAACGTGGTGAAGTAAACTGTTTGACCTTTTTCAACCTTCATCACATCAGCTTCAGAAATTTGGGCTTTGATGGTCATGGTGTCGAGCTTTGCCAATTTCACAATCGTTGGTGCAGTTTGGTTGGCATTTACGGTTTGACCTTCTTCGGTCACGATCGCAACGACAGTACCATCCATGGGTGCAACAATACTGGTATAACCTAAATTCTCTTGCGCAGTTGCGAGGGTTAAACGAGATTGCTCAATTTGCGCATTGATTGCTGCAATTTGTGCTTGTGCTGTTTTAAAGTTTGCTAAGGCTGTTTCAAGTTCTGCACGTGAAGTTGCATCTTGGCTAAACATGGCTTGTTGACGTTTATATTCAGCCCCGACTTTGGCTAGATTGGCTTGTTGTACCGCCAATTGAGCCTGTTGATTTTGAATACTGGCTTTGGCTGTTTTCAACTCATTTTCTTGGCGAATCGAGTCAATTTGTGCAATCAGTTGACCTTGTTTGACTTGATCTCCTAACTGTACATACATTTTTTTCACTTGACCTGAAACCTGTGCACCGACGCTGACCATTTTGGTGGCTTCAAGCACACCTGTTGCCAATACCGAATTTTCAATATCACCTTTAGAGACTTCAGCACTAATATATTGTGGTGCTTGATCTTTAGGTTTAAAGAAGAACCATGCAACGGCTGCAATAATCGCGACACCAATAGCGATCATTATTATTTTACTGAATGGTATTTTTTTAGAACTTGTTTTTGGCATGGCAACAGATCAAAATTTGGAAACTGCAGCTAGTATAAAAGCGAAATGAGGATAAAACGTGGATATTTTTAATCTAGAATGAGAATTATTATCAAATTCTTATCTAAGTTATTCGAAAAAAATTTGATAAACACTTTGAATACCCATGACAGCATTTTCTGCGATTGAAACTCCTCCTTTGGATGGAAGCATTGCTTCACGAGGATTGATTCGGATGAGTTGTGGTGCGAAACGCTCACTGAAATAACGAACGGTTGGAATGGTTGTGCCTGCACCTATTTCAATGACAAGAGGTTGATTGTGGGCTTCTAAAAAAATTTCTAAGCGTCTTGCTTGTTGAGTATGTCTTTGGCTGACCCAAGCATAATCATTAAACATCAAAATATTTGGACGGGATAACGTTCCACAATGTGGACATAGTGGAAGTTGTCCTAACCATTGACAATTTTGATGATCAATCTCAGGCGTTAATTCATTTGCTGACCATGTTTTTAGTTGGCAAGGTTCTGAGCATTGAAGATGGTGGATCGAGCCATGACACTCATAAATTTGGTTTGGATCAAAACCTGCTTTTTGGAATTGACCATCAACATTTGAGGTAAACACAAAGTAGGGTAGTGCTAACCTTTCAGCCAGTTGTTTGAGTAAATTAAAACCTTGATGTGGCATGGTTTGACGATATAGTGCCAAACGATGTCCATAAAAACCCCATGCTAAATGTGGCTGACATTTAAATGCTGCTGGATTGGCAATTTCAGTAAAGTCGATACGTTGTTTCCCCAATTCTGGATAAGCTCGCCACATGCCTTGATTGCCTCTAAAGTCGGGCAGACCTGAGTCAACGCCCATGCCTGCACCCGCACTGATGATCAGGCTATCGGCTTTTGAGAATAAACTTTTGATTCTTTCAATTTTGATTGAGCTGAGCTGCTGCATGATCCGTATTCTTATCCTCTGTCATCGTGGTGTATTGAGATGATCTCAACATAATTTACCCCAAAAATTGAGAAATTTTGAGCAAATCATGACTTGCTGATGATGATTGATCTAACAGCGATTGATGACTTCTTGAGTTCTATAAATGAGATGATCTTGGTTTGGAAAAGATCACGTTTATGTACTTAAATGAAAGTAGGTTGAATTACATCATTCATTAAAAAAGAGTTACCTCTCTGATTTACTTTTTTCAGTCCTCACATATTTTTATTAAAATAATTGTTTTTAAAATAATGATTATAAATTTCATTTGCTTATGTTTATTTTATTATAAGGTAAATAAATTTAATAAAACCTTAATTTTTTTATGGATTTAAAGTTGTAAAAATTGTAAGATCTAATCCCATATTTTTTTTATGGTTTTAATCTAAGTAATAAAATCATAAGAAATATGCCAATAAGTACAAGTGATTTAACAGGAAAATTCACAGGGGAAATAAAATGGAATGGCAAGAAAGCTTTAATATCGGTATTGATGTGATTGATCATCAGCATCGTCAAATATTGGATTATATCAATAGATTAGAAGAAATTCGGGTGAGTGGGCATCGCTCTAAAATCCAAGAAGTATTGGAAGATCTGATTGATTACACGCAATCACATTTTAGCTTTGAAGAAAATTTATTAATGCAGGTCAATTATCAATATTTACCTTCGCATAAAGGTATACATGATTTATTTGTCAAAAGACTAAATGAGTATCGTCAACGCTTTGAAAAAGGTGAGGCAGTTGAAAATGACCTATATCGACTTCTGTCCAAATGGTTGATTAATCATATACAGCACGATGATCAGGATTATGTCGATGCGGTGCGTGACAATATGATTCGATATTTACGCACCCAAGAACAAACCAAAGGCAAGAGCTGGTTCGCTCGTTTATTTAACTAAAAAGTTATGATGAGAACAGGCGGTTGCCACATAATTCGCCAACTGCCTGTAGCATCAGATGTTCAGGATTTTCTTTAGACATGCCTTTAATTGCAGCATCTATGCGGAGCAATAGTTCAGGCCAAGCCAAAAATTGTCTTGGATTTAGGCGACGTAAGGCTTGTTGATATTGTGAAACTTTGGTTTTCCAAATACCAATTTGTATCGCATTGTGTGGCTGCTCAAATAACTGCATGAGGAGACGCATTTCTTTATTCAGTGTCCATAAAATCAGACTGTCAGGTTCACCTGCGGCAATCAAGTATTGATAAATCTTAATCGATTGCGCCAAGTTACCCGTGAGTAGAGCATCGCTGAGATCATAAGTTGTGTAACGAGATTGATCTTGTAAGCAGGCGTAGAGCTGTTCGATCTGGATTTGTTGAATGTCAGGAAAGGTATCAGCTACACGCATCAAACTATTTTTAGCTGCGAGTAAATTATGTTCATGATGCTGCATCAGCCATTGCCAAGCATCATTATTTAGCTGAATTCCCAATTTTTCTGCTTCGATTGCCAAAATGCGTTGACGGTCTTGTGGATATGCTGCTGCAAGTTGCACAACCACACCGTTTGCTTCGACGACTTGGAAAAAGGCAGACTTTAAACTACTGCTGTCTTGTTTCGGTAAAACGATCAGCAATAAGTTATGTTCATTATGTTGAATATAACTTTTAAGCAGTTTTAAGCCGTTGGCATCGGGCTTGATATTGCCATGTACTTCAATGGCGAGTTGTTGTGAAAATAGCGATAAACTATTCAGTGCATTAAAGACATTTTTCCAGTCATTAACACTGCTAATGTCATGACGCTGACGTTCAACTTCTTGTTGTTGCCAACTTTTACGGAATGCATCAAGTAGATTTTGCTCAAGCAAAGGTTCTTGCCCATGAATGATCCATGCACCACGGGCTTCATTGATACGTTTTAATGCTTGAACATAATCTAACTTCATAAAAAGTAATTATGGTTGAGCTTTTGGTAAACGATTGGCTGCAATCTGACGTGTCACTTGCTGAGCAATATCATCAATCACGATTCGATTCAAATAAGCTTCTTGTTGGTTATCGGTGTTTACTGTTGCCACATCATATTGGTAAGTACGTGATGCGGTGAGTGTGCGTGGTTCAGTAATTTTATTACCTTGGCGATCTTCGATTTGGAAAGTCACAGTTAAACGCAATAGCACTTCAGTTAATGTACCATTGAGTAACTGGCGGCGAGGCGTGTAATCTAAAATGCGAAGTACATAGGCATCATTGGCATTACTGAGTTGTACGCCTGTAGCACTGAGATAGATACTTAAACGATTTTCGAGTTCATCCGTATTGTCAGGTAAAACCAAAGTGAGTTTGTTATAAACCAATGGAGTTGCCGTTGGATAGCTTCCCTTTAAATGAAAGCCACAGCCAACTAAGCCTGCACTTAGACCTAAAGTTAAAACGATAGCAGCTAAACGTTGTGCTAAGTGCATATTTATTCCTCTAATCAAATCTATTCTAATTCCTCTTTGGTAGAGGGTTAAAACCTCTCTTATGTTTAAGAGAGGTTAGAAAGAATTATTAAACAACTAAATTAACAAGTTTATTTGGCACCACAATTTCTTTCTTGGTTGGACCAGTCAAGAATTGTTGAACTTCTGGTAATGCTTTTGCCAAAGCCAATAACTCATCTTTAGAGATATCGACTGCGACGTCTAACTTACCACGAAGCTTACCATTCACTTGTACAACAATCGTTTGCGTATTACGGGTTAACGCTGACTCATCTACTTGTGGGAACAACACCGTAGTTAAATCAATACCAAACTCAGCCAATAAAGTTTGACTTAAATGAGGTGCAAATGGTGCTAATAATGTAAGAAGCGTGATGATCGATTCACGTTGAACCATTAAATCATCATGTCCTCTTTCATTAAACTTGTTAATGGCATTGAGTAATTCCATTAATGCAGCAATAGCTGTATTAAATGCATGACGACGTTCAATATCATCGCCAACTTTTTGAATGGTTTCATGGGTTTTACGACGTAGATCTTTCGCTTGATCCGTCATATTTTCTTGAGTAGGAAGTGGGATTGTATCTACTTTCTGTTCAAGAAAACTTGTAGCCAAACGCCAAACACGTTTTAAGAAACGGTTTGAACCTTCAAGCCCTTCATCTGACCAAATAAGTGATTGATCGGGTGGTGCAGCAAACATCATAAACACACGTGCAGTATCTGCTCCCCAAATATCAATAATATATTGTGGGTCAATACCATTATTTTTCGATTTCGACATTTTCTCAGTGCCGTTGAAAACAACAGGTAAACCGTCGACTTTTAATTCGCATTCAAAACTTGAACCTACTTTCCCTGCATCAAACCTCGTGTATTTATTGACTTCATCAGGGTTATACCAAGTTTTTTTACCATTTCCATCTTCACGATAAAAACTATCTGCCAAAACCATGCCTTGTGTTAACAAGTTAGTAAATGGTTCATTACCTTGTACCACGCCTTCATCACGCATCAATTTATGGAAGAAACGTGCATAAAGTAAGTGCAGGATTGCGTGTTCTACACCACCGATATATTGGTTCACAGGAAGCCAGCTTTGCGCCGCTTCAGGTTTCACCATACCGCCAGTAAAGTCTGGAGATGCATAACGTGCATAGTACCAAGAGGATTCTACGAACGTATCCAAAGTATCGGTTTCACGACGTGCATCGCCACCACAGCTTGGGCACTTGGTTTCGTAGAACTCAGGCATCTTGTTCAATGGATTACCTGAACCATCTGGTACGACGTCAGTTGGTAATACCACTGGCAATTGATCTTCTGGAACAGTGACTTGACCACAGCTATTACAGTTGATCATTGGAATTGGGCAACCCCAGTAACGTTGACGAGAAACACCCCAGTCACGTAAACGGAATTGAACCTTAGCATTCGCTAAAGTTTGTGGTTCTAATTTTGCAAGGAAAGCATCAAATGCAGCTTGGAATGCCAAGCCGTCAAATTCGCCTGAATTAACCAGTTTGCCTTCTTTAGAACCATACCATTCTTGCCATTCAGTTGCTGAGTATTCAGCATCATCAGCACCTTTGGCATCAATCACTTGTTTGATTGCTAAATTGAATTTATTGGCAAATTCAAAATCACGTTCGTCATGTGCAGGAACTGCCATCACAGCACCTGAGCCGTATGACATCAATACATAGTTCGCAATCCAAACAGGCAAGTCTTCACCTGTGACTGGATGCTTCACGAATAAGCCTGTTGCCATGCCTTTCTTTTCAGCAGTGGCTAAATCAGCTTCTGCGACTGAACCCATACGGCATTCTTCAATAAATGCAGCAAGTTCAGGATTATTTTCAGACGCTTTAAGTGCCATAGGGTGTTCTGCTGCAACTGCAACATAAGTCACACCCATCAACGTATCAGCACGCGTGGTATAAACGGTTAAACCATCTGCATAGATTTCAGTATTGGCAGAAGGGAAGGTGATTTCCATCCCTGTAGAACGGCCGATCCAGTTACGTTGCATGGTCAAGACCTGTTGTGGCCAACCGTCTTTTAATGTATCTAAATCGTCTAATAGTTCTTGTGCATAGTCGGTGATGCGGAAGTAGTACATTGGAATATCGCGTTTTTCTACCAATGCACCTGAACGCCAGCCACGACCATTTTCAACCTGTTCATTCGCAAGTACAGTCTGGTCTACAGGATCCCAGTTCACGGTTGAAAGCTTACGATAGATCAAGCCTTTCTTATAAAGTTGTACGAATAACCACTGTTCCCAATGGTAGTACTCTGGTGTGCAGGTCGCAAACTCGCGATCCCAATCGACAGACAAGCCCAATTTTTTTAATTGGTCACGCATGTACGCAATGTTTTCAAATGTCCATTTTGCTGGTGCAACTTGGTGTGCAATCGCTGCATTTTCAGCAGGCAAACCAAACGCATCCCAACCCATAGGTTGCAATACCGTTTCACCTTTTAAACGATAAAAACGGCTGATCACGTCACCAATGGTGTAGTTACGCACATGCCCCATATGCAGTTTGCCACTTGGGTAGGGGAACATCGACAGGATATAGCGATGTTTGCCCTCTACAGTGTCTGCAACTTTAAAAACTTTGCGATTGTCCCAGTCTTGTTGAACTTGAGGCTCAATGGCACTTGCTTGATATTCGGAGTCAATGTGAGAAGTCGTCATAGGGATATGCGATACAACAAAAATTAAAGTTAAGATTGCCGCACAGCATAGCGCAAAATAGGTGGGGATGTCAGTTTTTAGCTGAGGATTTTATCTTCTAAATGATATGAGTGGAAACCAGTTGGGGTATTTTTAAAAAGTGAATGGCTTTGAATTTGCTAAAGGTTCTCTTTTTCAGATGAAGAGGCATCCAATACAGTCCTCATAATAATCTGTAAATATTGAAATAGTATTGATATATTAATTTGTTTTTAATAGAATTTTTGTTTTATCCAAACAAAGTGACGAATCTAAAATAGTCACCTTGTTTGAACCGACTAAAACAGTTTAAAGATTTGGTTTTACTCTAACTGGTGCTGCGACGGGTGTTTGAATAGGTGGTGCAGAAGCAGGAGCTTGAGGTGCAGCATTAACAGGTGCTGGATTAGTATTTTGTGTCTGCTGAGCTACTGGTTGCGGAGCTTCATTCTGTGCTTGTGGGGCTGCTGGCGGAGCTACATTTGAATGACTACTGCCATAAGTAGAAATTTTATTTAAACTTTTTGCCCCTTTAGGTGGTGGTGTGGTGGTGTAATGTGTCGAGCCGTTTGCATCCATCCACTTGTAATATTGTTGTGCATAATTCTGGCTAGAACAAAAAAGTAGCGTTACAGTTGCGATGGTATATAAACTTGTTTTTAAATATGATGGTTTCATGATTTGATCTCCCCAAAAGAATGCTGTCTATATTCGATCAAAGTGCTTAAATGAGCAAATCACAATGCCTAGTTTTGTGTAAAAAGAAAATAGTTTTTTGATAAATGGACATTTGATTCGACCAAATTGCTTTGGTGTGCAAGCTTAAAAAAACAACAGCTAAAAAATATTCTTAAAAAACCTTTTCTTTATTCTTGACTTTGTGTATGAAAGCAACAAAAATGCTTGCTTTAGTTTTATATGCGCTTATTTGATCACCCTTCGAATAAATGTCATGGCTTGCAATGGACATTCTTTCTAGCCGAGAGAATGATTTTTTGGAATATGTTTATCCCAACATGTTTTGATTCGAGATGTAATAACAGCTTATACGGCTGATGAGTCAGAAAATTTTTCCTATTGCAGCAAAAACGAGTAGAATACGCACACTTAAAAAAGTGCATAAGTTAATGAATGAAAATACAATTTATGTCTCCCATAAATTGTACTAACACTAGGGTGAATCACGTTGGAACTTTTATCTGGTGGTGAAATGCTCGTTCGTGCGCTTGCGGACGAAGGCGTAGAGCATGTTTTTGGTTATCCAGGCGGCGCAGTTTTACATATTTATGATGCGCTTTTTCAACAAGACAAAATCAATCATTACCTCGTACGTCATGAGCAAGCTGCTGGTCATATGGCAGATGCATATTCGCGCGTAACAGGGAAAACGGGTGTTGTTCTTGTGACTTCTGGTCCAGGTGCAACAAATACTGTGACTCCAATTGCAACAGCTTATATGGACTCAATCCCAATGGTGATTTTGTCTGGTCAAGTTGCGAGTCATTTAATCGGTGAAGATGCATTCCAAGAAACGGATATGGTTGGTATTTCTCGTCCAATCGTAAAACACAGTTTCCAAGTGCGTCATGCCAGCGAAATTCCTGCAATTATTAAGAAAGCATTCTATATCGCAGCTTCTGGCCGTCCAGGCCCAGTTGTAATTGATATTCCAAAGGATGCAACCAATCCAGCAGAAAAATTTGCCTACGAATATCCTGAAAAAGTGAAGATGCGTTCTTATCAACCGCCTTCACGTGGACATTCAGGTCAAATTCGTAAAGCAATTGATGAGCTGATCACTGCTAAACGCCCAATTATCTATACGGGTGGTGGTGTTGTTCAAGGTAATGCGTCTGCATTACTGACTGAACTTGCGCATCTATTGGGTTATCCAGTGACCAATACCTTGATGGGCTTAGGTGCTTTCCCAGGTAATGATCCACAATTTGTGGGTATGTTAGGGATGCATGGTACTTATGAAGCCAATATGACGATGCACAATGCAGACGTGATTTTGGCCATTGGTGCGCGTTTCGATGACCGTGTAACCAATAACCCTGCGAAATTCTGTTTGAATGCGAAAGTTATTCATATTGATGTAGATCCAGCGACCATTTCTAAAACGATCATGGCGCACATTCCTATCGTTGGTGCGGTTGAGCCAGTTCTTCAAGAAATGTTAGCTCAGCTTAAACAGATGAATGTGTCTAAGCCAAATCCAGAAGCAATTGCTGAATGGTGGTCTCAGATTAATGAGTGGCGTAAAGTTCATGGCTTACGCTATGAAGCGGCTCAAAATGGTGAAATGAAACCACAACAAGTGGTTGAAGCACTTGATCGTGTGACCAATGGTGAGGCGATTATTACGTCTGACGTAGGTCAGCACCAAATGTTTGGCGCAAACTACTACAAATACAAACGTCCACGCCAATGGATTAACTCTGGTGGTCTAGGCACTATGGGTGTTGGTTTGCCGTATGCAATGGCAGCGAAGCTTGCATTCCCAGATCAACAAGTAGTGTGTATCACAGGTGAAGCATCAATTCAGATGTGTATCCAAGAATTATCAACATGTAAGCAATATGGCTTAAATGTGAAAATTCTTTGCTTGAATAACCAAGCTTTAGGCATGGTGAAGCAGTGGCAAGACATGAACTATGAAGGGCGTCATTCAAGCTCTTATGTAGATTCTTTACCTGATTTTGCAAAATTGATGGAAGCTTATGGTCACGTAGGTATTCAAATCAATCATGCAGATGAATTGGAATCTAAACTTGCTGAGGCGATGGCAATTAATGATAAATGTGTATTCATTAATGTCATGGTTGATCGTACAGAACATGTTTATCCAATGTTGATTGCAGGTCAATCGATGAAAGATATGTGGTTAGGTAAAGGGGAGCGCACATAATGAGACATATTATTTCTGTACTCGTTGAAAATGAAGCTGGTGCGCTTTCTCGTCTTGTGGGTTTATTTAGCCAACGTGGTTACAACATCGAGACACTCAATGTTGCGCCTACTGAAGATGAAACTTTATCTCGTTTGACACTCACCACTTATGGTGATGATCATAAAATTGAGCAAATCACTAAACAACTCAATAAATTAGTTGAAGTTGTTAAAGTGGTTGACCTATCAGAAGGTTCACATATTGAACGTGAATTGATGTTGATTAAAGTCAAAGCGCTCGGTGCTGCTCGTGCTGAAATTAAACGTACAGCAGACATCTTCCGTGCTCAAATCGTCGATGTAACACCAACCACTTATACGATTCAGATCGCTGGTACAACAGATAAAATTGATGGATTTATTGATGCGCTTGCTGAAAATACCATTCTAGAAGTTGTACGTTCTGGTGTATCGGGCATCGCACGTGGTGAAAAAGTTTTAAGTATTTAATCGCTTCCCCAATTCTTCATATAGAAATGTAAGAATTGGGAAGTTCCAAAGAATCTATCCTTGTATAACAAGGGAAATGACAAAAATTTTAGCGGAGAAAACAGATGCAAATTTTTTACGATAAAGACTGTGACTTATCAATCATCCAAGGCAAGAAAGTTGCAATCATTGGTTATGGTTCACAAGGTCATGCTCACGCACTTAACTTGAAAGACTCTGGCGTTGACGTAACTGTTGGTTTACGTGCAGGTTCTACTTCTTGGAAAAAAGCTGAAAATTCTGGTCTTAAAGTATCTGAAGTTCCAGCGGCTGTTGCTCAAGCTGACTTAGTGATGATTTTGACTCCAGATGAGTTTCAATCTCAACTTTATCGTGATGTGATTGAGCCGAATATTAAAGAAGGTGCGACTTTAGCATTTGCTCATGGTTTCTCAATTCTTTATAACCAAGTTGTTCCACGTAAAGACTTAGACGTAATCATGGTTGCTCCAAAAGCACCAGGTCACACTGTACGTTCTGAATATCAACGTGGTTCAGGTGTACCTGACTTAATCGCAATTCACCAAGATGCTTCTGGTAATGCACGTAACGTTGCTCTTTCTTACGCTTCTGGTGTAGGTGGTGGTCGTACAGGTATCATCGAAACTTCTTTCCGTGAAGAAACTGAAACTGACTTATTCGGTGAGCAAGCAGTTCTTTGTGGTGGTGCGGTTGAATTGGTTAAAATGGGCTTCGAAACTTTGGTCGAAGCTGGTTATGCACCAGAAATGGCTTACTTCGAATGCTTACATGAACTTAAGTTAATCGTTGACTTAATGTTCGAAGGCGGTATCGCGGACATGAATTACTCAGTGTCTAACAACGCTGAGTACGGTGAATATGTGACTGGTACTGAAGTGATCAATGAACAGTCTCGTGAAGCAATGCGTAATGCATTGAAACGTATCCAATCTGGTGAATATGCGAAAATGTTCATCCAAGAAGGTGCGTTAAACTACCCATCTATGACTGCTCGTCGTCGTCAAAACGCTGCTCATGGTATCGAAGTAACAGGTAATAAGTTACGTGCGATGATGCCTTGGATTCAAGCGAACAAGATTGTTGATAAAGAGAAGAACTAAGTTTTAGTTTAATCTTTAAAAAAACCCTTGTTTCTACAAGGGTTTTTTTATTAGCGTAATCCTTACGCTGCGTGCCTTAGCGAAGCATAGCTTCACTCTTACGCAGGGGAAAAGCGATGCTTTTCTATTTCCCTGCTCATACCTTGGATTCAAGCGAACAAGATCGTAGACAAAGAAAAGAACTAATTTTTAGTTTAATCGTTAAAAGCCCTTGTTTGTACAAGGGTTTTTTATGTCATTTTATAGGTGAGGATGTTGGTAATAATCAAAATATTTTCGAGAGTTTAGATGATAGAAATAAAAGGTCATGAGAATGATGAAACTAAAAATTAAACTCATTACTCCGATAATTATGTGTATAGAGAACATCATAATAAAGGAGACAACAATACAAATACCAACACATAGTCCTATGCTGTATTCTAATTGTTGATTCTGTTTGTGTTTTTGTTTTGCTGATAAGGATGGAAATGGTGAATGCCAAATCTCCTGTTGTTGAGGGTGATTACTATATTTGAGTTTCTGATAGAAGTTAAAATCGATTTCCTCAAAGCATTCAAATAAAGCACGTTCAAAAATAGGGAAATTGGAAAGTTCAGATGAAATATGAAAATCGGAAGCGTTATTACAATGCAGTTGAATTATAAATCTAGGCTTGTCGATCAGTCTGTTGAAGCTGATCTGTTGAACATCAAATGTACATACAGATTCTTTTATTAGAATACCTTGCTGATGTAATGACCATTGTTGATTTTGCCTGAAAAATAATCCTGTTTTTATATGTATAAATTCTAGTTCTTGAGAACAGTCTGGCATGATCTGAATTTGTAAGAGCAAATATGATTGAGGTAGTAAATAGAGTTCGACTGTTTGTCCAATCAATTTCTCAGGATCATATGTAGCCTTTATTGTGTCAAATTGAGGGTAAGGAATATTAAAGACACGTATTAATGATGATCCATCCAGTGTTTGAAAACTAATTTCTAATTTGAGTTGTTTGAGAGTCTTGTTCCATTGTTGAATCTTTTGAATTGTTCCCTGTGTGATGAGGTATCTTTTCTCATTAATTTCATGCTGATAAATTCTTAATTTATATTTTTGTAGTTGCAGAGTGTACAGTTCATATAGACGAGGAATGATAGATATAATAATCATCGCAATAGCAAAGCGCCGTGAATAAGGTTGAGGAAAGGTAAAGACTGCTAATACAGCAATTAAATAAGTATAGCCTCCAATCAATCTAAGTCTCTTATCAACTTTCTCTTGATAGAATGATGAGGGGAAATAATAGATGGACAACTGTTTTTTTAAGTAATCGAATTGTTCTGTAGACGTAATGGTCTTTATCACAGGTAGATTCTGAGGGGTCATGCGCCACATTTTTTTTTGTTTATGAATTAACCATATCATAATTTAGTTTGTGAATATATTCTATCATTATGATAAGAAAAGGTATTTTTATTAAATCATGGCAGCTTTGATGATCTGTTGATAACAGAGTTATAACAATACTGACATTAAAAAGGCATAAGATATTTATAAGCCAAGTACTTTATATCGTACTTAATACATGACAAAAACAACAAAACTGCTGCTTATTTTTAGGCTGCAGCCCGATTTAAAACAAACAAAAAAATATCCATTTATATACTAAAAATATCTCGCAAAAGTAAGTCAGTCTTTTGATAAAAAGATGCAATAAAAAAACAAACCTTTTCATTGGTTTGAAATGATTACATGTTTTTATTCTATTGATTTATAAAATGAAAAAGACTTGACCTTATGCTAGATGATGTTATTGTTAAGGAGAGTTTATGAATACACAATTTGTATCTTTTTTGAGTGTTAAGGATCGTTCTAGTTCCGAGCAATTCGCTCAACAAATAAAAAAAAGTACTGAATAATCATGGAAGTCCTTTATGGTTCACGTTGATTACGATAGCACATGGGTCATCGTTTCCATTTTGGTTGCAGTAGCGACTTGCTATGCTGCAGTTTCAATGGAAGAGCTCGTTTTTAAAACTGCTTATAAGAAGTTTGAAAGAAGCATTTTAGCAATGAGTGGATTGATCCTAGGTTTGGCAATTTGGTCAATGCATTTTGTTGGAATGCTAGCGAGCCATTTGCCCCAAGGCTATCATTTTGATATTAGTTTGACTGTGCTTTCATATTTGATAGGCGCAACAGCCTCTATTTTTGCAGTTTGGCTAACCACTAGACCGACTTTGCCTTTGCCACGTTTAATACTAGGTGCATTGTTCCTTGGTTTAGGTATTTCGGGGATGCATTATACAGGGATGCTGGCTCTCTCAATTGAACAGCATGAATTGCGTTATGACCCAGTATTAGTGATTTGTTCGGTATTAATTGCAGTCAGTGGCTCAGGTTTGAGTTGCCTATTCGTTTTCAAGTACAAAACGGCAGTGAAGTATAAAAAGACCTTAAAAGCAGTTGTTGCGGTATTAATGGCTTTTAGTATTGTTGGTATGCACTATACAGGCATGGCGGCGACTTATTTTGATGCTGGTGTTGCAGAAGCACTTGGTTCGGCACAAACAGAACAAGCCATTTTGTTATTTACCATTATTTTTATTACTAGTTTAGTTTTTGTATCAGGCTTTGCAGTTGCCGTGTTAGAAGCACGATTAGAAGAACGAAATCAACAATTGGTGAGGATAAATAAAGAGTTAGCAACGCAGTCATTGCATGATTCTTTGACGAAGTTGCCGAATCGTTTGTATTTAACTGACTATGCCGAAGTGATATTTAGTCACCACCGTTTAAAAGAAGAAAAAGCCGCATTTTTGTATGTCGATTTAGACCGTTTTAAATCAGTGAATGATGCTTTTGGACATCATGTTGGCGATCAGCTCTTAATTCAGATGGCAAATCGTTTGCATGACAAGTTAAGCCTAGATCATAAATTATTTCGTATTGGTGGTGATGAGTTTGTACTGGTCTCTGAAAACACTGATCTTAATGAAGCGATGATCCTTGCGGAACAAGTCCTACATTTTATTCAGGAAACGTATCTGATCGCAACCAAGGAAATTAATATATCCGCGAGTTTGGGAATTGCGATGTATCCTGAGCATGGAAGCAATGTACAGGATTTATTGATTAATGCAGATGTGGCAATGCTGGCATCTAAAGAACAGGGGCGAAATACGTTTACGGTTTTCCATTCTGTTACAGATCAGCAAGATGTCCGTAGTCAATCCAAACTGATTAATGATTTATATAAAGCGGTAGATGAGCAGCAATTTGTGTTGTTCTATCAACCTAAGTTTACTTCAAGTTATCAAGTCTGTGGCGTGGAAGCCTTGATTCGTTGGAAACATCCAACGCTAGGCTTATTAACCCCTCAAATGTTTATTGAAGGTGCTGAAAAAACAGGGTTAATTATTCCAATGGGATATTGGGCATTGGAGCAAGCCTGTCAGCAAATCCAGAAATGGGAACGAAGTAATAGTCCTTTTTATCCAATTGCTGTCAACTTATCTGCACTACAATTTGAAAATAAAAAGTTATTTAGTGTGTTAGAACAATTATTAAAACAATATCAAATTCAACCGCATAATCTTATTTTAGAAATCACAGAATCAACCGCAATGCATCATATCGATTCAAGTATTCGTACTTTAGAACGTTTGCGTAAGTTGGGGATTCGTATTGCGATTGATGATTTTGGCACAGGTTATTCAAGTTTCTTATATTTAAAAGATCTACCGATAGATGAACTTAAAATTGATCGTGGTTTCTTGATTGATTTACAACCTAATTCCAAAGAAGAAGCAATTTTGGAAAGTATCATTCATCTTGCCGCTAAATTGCAGCTTATTGTGACTGCTGAAGGTGTAGAAACACAACAACAAGCTGATATTTTAACCAATTTGGGTTGTAATCAATTGCAGGGCTATCTGTTAGGTATGCCTGTCAATGTTGAGAGTTTGGTTTTAAATCGTCATCACTTTGCTTAATACATTTTGATGCAGTACTTGTTTGCATCCTTTACTCAATAAAAGGCTGTTCATATCCGTAAGTTCGAGATATGTCACAGCCAATATTGTGGTTTGAAAAATACAGTGAATTAATTTGAGCGTTGGCTCAGCCATGCTGTAATCACAGGCCATACGGCTTGTGGAGCTTGGCTACCAGAGACTAAGCCCATGTGTCCACCTGATACGATTTTAAAGGTTTTATCGGGGCTACTAATCAAATCCATCAATGGTCGTACGGCTTCAGCAGTCACAATGATGTCGGTATCTCCGCCAATCGCGAGTACTGAGCATTCAATATCTTTCAAATGCGCTGTTTGATCCCCAAATTTAACGATGCCTGTCGATAGTTCATTATCAATCCAGAAGCGTAGAATAATGTCACGCATCACGCCACCAGGGTAAGCAAGCATGTTGTCAACAAATGAACTTGATGTTGCGTGATTAATAACAAACTGTCGATCGTTCAAATTTTTCAGTAATTGCCAATAATTTTTAAAATTACCCACTGGATCTGTGAGCTTAAACCCAAGCGTATTTTGCCAACCGTGAATATGGAAATAGCGGCTTGGAATTTGACGGATTCGGAAATTAGTATTGGTCCGCACCCATTGTGCTGGTGTGTTTAACTTTTGATAAAGCTTGCCGATATAACCTGATTGATGAGTGTTAATTGGTGATGCCAAAATCATTAAATTCTTAATATTTTTATCTTTAAATAATGAGGTATAGCAAAGTGAGATAGCCCCACCTAGACTCCAGCCATACAGTGATAGTTGTTGTTGTCCGCTATGTTCACGAATTTTGTTGATAAAGTCGGGCATAAAGATTTTGATATATGTACCGAAATTATATTTGGCTTGTTTACGGCTTGGTGTGCCCCAGTCAATCATATACACATCAAAACCTTGACTTTGAAAGTAACGAATGAGACTACGATCAGGAAACAAATCGAACACTAAGGTATTCGCTGCTAATGGCGGAATAATGACGAGTGGTACACGGTGTTTATTTTCACCTGTTTCTACATCTGCCTTGTAAAACCGTAAGCTAATAATTTCACGTTCATAAACGACTTCAAAAGGTGTCTTTCCTGACAATGCCAGTTGATGTCCCCTCAAGAAACGATCTGCCGCATTTGAAAATACTTGTGCAGCTTGCTTACCCGCACGCGTTTTTAAGATTGATTGGGCTGTTTTAGCGTTAACAAAGGTATCTTTAACTTTAGGCAATTGAGTCATCGTGCAAGAACTCTATGGTTACAACTGTGTAGCCGCATATTAGAAGAAAAAGTCTCTAAGCTCAGTGACTCATTTGCTTAACTTGTATTCCAAAATGATCAACTTGAGACAATATTCTGTAATTTGCACGATTGAATTTTGAAGTTTTGGAAAAAGAGACCGTTAGGGAGAGGTGATTTAATTGTGGTGCACTATATATGAATTTGCATATATATGGAAATTCATATATAAAGATTTTAAAAATTAATTAGGTTTTAATGCGATGGCAACTTCATTAGATGTGACGATTTATCACAATCCAGCATGTGGAACTTCACGTAACACATTAGCTTTGATTCGTAATGCAGGCATTGAGCCAAATGTTATTGAATACTTGATTACACCGCCTACGCGTAGTGAGTTGATTCAACTGATTCAAGATGCCAATTTAACGGTTAGAGCAGCGATTCGTAAAAATGTAGATCCTTATCGTGATCTAGAACTGGATCGTGAAGATTGGACGGATGAGCAACTAATCAGTTTTATGCTTGAGCATCCTATTTTGATTAATCGACCATTTGTGGTGACGGCGTTAGGAACTCGCTTGAGTCGTCCATCCGAAGCTGTCTTGGATATTTTGCCATTGGCACAGCAGGGTGCTTTTACTAAAGAGGATGGTGAGCAGGTGATTGATGAAAATGGAAAAAGAGTAAATTAAAAATTTAGGTTTTATATATGATGATCTGCATATTCAAATAAGCAGATGGGAAGTGAAGATGGATCGAGTTAATTTTTTTAAATGCTTATCAGATGAAACACGGCTCAATATCGTCACTTTAGTTGCCGAGCATAAAGAGTTATGCGTTTGTGATTTGACTGAGAAGTTACAACTCAGTCAACCCAAGATTTCTAGACATTTAGCTTTATTACGTTCATCAGGTTTATTGCAAGATAGGCGACAAAGCCAGTGGGTCTACTACAGCATTAATCCACAATTGCCGGCTTGGTGTCATGAACTACTCAATATCTTGGTACGTGAACAAAGCTTCGCAAGTAACCAATCCCAGCCTCTCCAAATTAAAAGTTATTGTGAGTAATACCGCATGAAATTTATTTTCCTATGTACTGGAAATAGTTGTCGCAGCATTTTGTCCGAAGTACTTTTTAACAGTCGTGCACCTGAAAATTGGAAAGCATATAGCGCAGGCAGTAAGCCTTCTGGACAGGTTCACCCATTGACGATAGAAACGCTTGAAAACTTAAGCCTTTCAACCGATGGTTTGTGGAGTAAAACCATTGATGATTGTGAACAATACCAAGCGGATGTGGTGATTACGGTCTGTGATTCTGCGGCTCAGGAAGCTTGCCCACTTTATTTAGGTGGTGCAATCAAAGCACATTGGGGCTTGGCTGATCCTTCACATTTAGATTTACCTAAACCAGAAAAATTACAAGCATTCCAAGTGACTGTAGATCATATCAACCGCCGTTTAGATGCTCTATTTGCATTGGATACCACCAGTATGTCTCGTCCTGAATTGATTGCTGCAATCAATCACATCTCAGATATTGAATGAGAACATCATGGCTCAGCAAAGATTGTCATTCTTAGATCGTAACTTAACCCTATGGATTTTTATTGCCATGGGGATGGGAATTGCGATCGGTGTGTTTTTACCTCAAGCTTCTGTTGCTTTAGACAAAATGAGTGTGGATTCCGTCAATATTCCAATTGCGATTGGTTTGATTTTGATGATGTATCCACCCTTAGCAAAGGTTGACTATGCGGCGTTGCCACAGGTATTTAAAGATAAAAAAACCTTAACTTTATCTTTGGTTCAGAACTGGATTATTGCGCCTGTTTTGATGTTTGCATTAGCGATTATTTTTCTACACAGCTATCCAGAATACATGACAGGTTTAATTCTGATTGGCTTAGCACGCTGTATTGCGATGGTTTTGGTGTGGAATGGCTTAGCCTGTGGTGATAACCAATATGTTGCGGCATTGGTTGCATTTAACAGTATTTTCCAGATTTTATTCTTTAGTAGTTATGCTTGGCTATTTCTCACTTTCTTGCCACCTTATTTTGGTATTGCAGGACAAGTCATTCATGTAGATTTTTGGACCATTACCCATGCGGTGCTGGTTTACTTGGGCATTCCTTTTTTTCTTGGTTTTATGACGCGATTGATTCTAGTGAAAGCCAAAGGTCTCGCTTGGTATCAAGATGTCTTTTTGCCGAAGATCAGTCCTTTAAGTTTGTTGGCATTACTGTTTACGATCGTTGCGATGTTTAGCCTAAAAGGTGCTGATGTCGTGAGCTTGCCTTTCGATGTGATTCGTATTGCGATTCCCTTGACCATCTACTTTATTGTGATGTTCTTCATCAGCTTTTTTATGAGTAAATGGATGGGCAATGATTACCCTAAAACCACCGCAATCTCTTTTACTGCCGCAGGTAATAACTTTGAATTGGCATTGGCTGTCGCTATTGCAACCTTTGGTTTAGCTTCACCTGTGGCATTTACCACAGTGATTGGTCCATTGGTTGAAGTGCCTGTGCTGATTGCTTTGGTCAGTGTGTCTTTATGGCTCAGAAAAAAGTATTTTAAGTCGGTGTAATTGTGATGACTCTTCCAAATGTAGATATGAATTTGCTTGATCAACCCACTTTAGAAAAAGTGCAAGCACAAGCCTTGAATCATGCACCACGTATTTTATTGCTGTACGGCTCTAACCGTGAGCGTTCGTATAGTCGTTTAGCCGTGATGGAAGCAGGGCGCATCTTGGAGCATTTTGGGGCGGAAGTAAAAATCTTTCACCCTAAAGGTTTACCCTTACCAGAAGATGCGGATATGGAACACCCAAAAGCCAAAGAATTACATGAGTTGTTAGCGTGGTCAGAGGGCATGGTGTGGTGTTCGCCTGAACGTCATGGTTCGATGAGTTCCATCTTCAAATCGCAAATTGATTGGATTCCACTGGCAGGTGGTGCGATTCGCGCAACGCAAGGTAAGACTTTGGCATTGATGCAAGTCAGTGGTGGCTCGCAGTCTTTTAATAGTGTCAATCAAATGCGTATTTTAGGACGTTGGATGCGCATGATTACCATCCCGAATCAGTCTTCAATTCCAAAAGCATTTTTAGAATTTGAAGAAGATGGTCGTATGAAAGCATCTTCTTACTATGATCGTATCGTGGATGTGATGGAAGAACTGTATAAATTCACACTATTGACGCGAGGGCAGAGTCAGTATTTCACCGACCGTTATTCTGAACGTAAAGAATCGGCTGAAGCGTTATCGAAGCGTGTCAATCAACGCAATTTATAATGTCTAGTTATACTTTAAGTCAGAAAAAAATAGCCTCATCATGAGGCTATTTTTTTCATTAAAATCCATCGTTTAACGATGGACTTTTTAGGTCTTAGTATTTGAAGTTAATTGATAATACTGCACTACGTCCTTCTGCTTCAGTTGCATAGTGTGATTGATAAGCTTTAGTGAAATAACGTTTATCAGATAAATTATTTACATTTAACTGTAAATCAACATTCTTGTTTACGTTATAACGTGCCATTGCATCATAGCGCACATAACCAGACACATATTTAGTATTTGCTGTATCACCATAAACTTTATCCATACCTAATGCACCAGCACCTAGGCTTAGTTGAGGTGATACTTTATAAGTTGTCCACAGCGTAGCGCTATTTTTTGGAACGTTTGGTAATTGTTTGCCTTGAGCTGGGTTTGGATAAGTACATACACCAGTACGGGTGCATGATGGGCCTGGATTGGTCATTTCACTGTCTAAATAAGAATATCCAGCAGTAATGTCCCATTTGTCAGTGATTTTACCAGTTGCGGTAAGTTCAATACCATCAACTTTACTTTCACCACCATTCGTATAAGTACCAGCATCAAGTTGAATACGTGTATTTTGCTTTTCGGTACGGAATATTGCAGCTGTCAGGTTTAAACGATCACTGAGAAGATCCCATTTCGTTCCTAATTCAATGGTACGTGCTTCTTCAGGCTTCAAATCCATATATGCTTGGCCAATAGCTTCAGAACCATCACCACCATCAACACCTACAGGGTTAGCTGATGTTGCATAGCTTGTATAAATAGAACCATTTTCAACAGGTTTAAAAGTGATACCAGCTTGATATGTAAAAAAGTCTTTCTTGTTTTCAATCTTCGCACCAGTTGCATTAGTTACTTGTTTGGTATCGAACTTATCCCAACGTGCGCCCAAGTCAAGTAACCATTGTGGGCTAAATTCAATATTATCTAATAAGTAGATAGATGTAACTTTAGTTGTGGTCGTTGTTGTATTACGGTTTGCAATAATAGAACCTAACCATTCATCTTTTGAGTTAGGGTTTGTTAAAGATGTACACCACGCATCATTGATTTTGCAATCACTATTAAAACCACCTGTTGTTGTTCCTGTATAACCTGGGTACTTTGTTGTATAGCTACCTTTGTCTGATTTTTGATCGCTATATTCCGCACCAGTACTAAATTTATGCTTGATTGCACCAGTATTAAATAGACCAGTTAAAGAAAGCTGATCAGTAAAAATATCAGTATCGGTAATACGTGAGTTAATGCGACGCCAAACTTTATCATTTAATACATTACCTTTAGAATCATCTGGTTGAGTCCAAAGGTAGTCATTAGTTGATTTGTTAAAAACAGCCGTATTACTTAGCGTTAGGTTGTCTGTTAAATCATGTTCTACTTTAATAGTGCCAATTTGATTTTCTTGTTTTTGGAAATCGCGACTATGTAAACCATAATAAATACCTTGTTTAACATTTACTGGTTTGCCTACTGTTGCTTTTTTTATAGCATCATAATTATAAGGTACTCCAGAGTCAGGCGTATCATCGGATTTTAAATAGTAATAGCTTAGAGTTGCTCTTGTATCACCATCTAGACCAAAGGTAATGCTTGGTGCAATACCTGCACGTTTATATTCAGCACCATCTTGTTGACCTGCTTTTTCGTTTTGATGACCCATCACAACGACACGTGCTGCGATACCATTACCGAAATCTTTATTTCCGTCTAAAGTGATACGTGCATAATTATCTGTACCCCCTGAGATCGAGCCTTCTAAAGCATCGCCTTTTTTAGCAACCTTAGAAATCATATTCACACTACCACCAACAGAACCAGCACCACCTAAAGAGGAAGCAGAACCTTTGGTGACTTCAACTTGTTCAACAGCAAACATTTCGCGGTTTTGAGAAGTTGCGTTGCGGACACCGTCTACATACATTGAACTTTCTGAGTTATAGCCACGAATAAATGGACGGTCACCATTTGGGTTACCACCTTCACCAGCACCTAAAGTAATCCCTGGAACTGTACGAAGTGCATCGCTTAAAGTCGTTACTTGGGTATCCGCAATCAATTGTTTTGAAATAACTGAAACTGATTTTGGAGTATCTAAAAGAGGAACAACAAATTTACTATTTGATGATTGGTCTACTTTTAAACCTTGTTCTTGTTGTGCTTGTGTATGAATTGTTGGGAGTTGTACTGGCTGATCTTGAGCGATGGCTGGTACTGCAATCACAGATAGTGAAGATGCAATTGCGGAAGATACTAATTTCTTACGTGATTTGATAAAAGACATAATCGTTCACTCAGATATGAGAAAAATTGTGAGAATAGTAATGATTCTTAATCCCAAATTCAATTGATAAGTCAACTATTTGTCAGATTGGTCGAAGTTAATATACAAATGTCTTAATTTATTTGAGCAGGGTGTATGCCAATATACCTGTTTTAAAAAGAAATTTAGTCTTTTTAGCTTTAGTCGGGGCGATGGTGTGGAAAAGCCCCTTTTAGCTTACAGACTGAGTTTTTGTCTCCAATGTTCAACTAAGTTTTCTGTATTACGTTGATCAGGGTGAAAGTCTTTATCGTAAAACTCAAGGTAGTGTTTACCAATCTTGGTTAAGATGCCACTTTTCTTACCCAGTAACCATTGCCAGCCATGATAAATAGAATGCCAATCAGTTTTATCATTAATTTGATGACTCAATTGGAAATAATGAATGCTATAAAAACCAAGAAAAGTAAAAGTATTCACGATCATTTCTGACAAGCGAATCCATTCATTATCAACTTGTTCTTTATATACATCGAAAGCCACTGATTTATGTTCAACTTCTTCCAAGGCATGCCATAGCCAGAGTTCTTTAACTTGTGGATGTGCACCTTCAAGTATCTCAGGGTGTAGCAAAATCATTTCACCAAACATTGCAGTGAAATGCTCTAAAGCAACAGTTTTCGCAAGTTGTCTTTCAGGAGAGATATGTCTAGCGTACCAATCTAGAAAATTCTTAACTAGAACCTCAATAGATCGAGTCGGCATTCCAGCATGGGTCATGAGCGTATTCAAAGCATCATGTTCATAGCCATGATGAGCTTCTTGACCAATGAAACCACGAACATCTGCTTGTAATTCAGCATTTTTAATCATGGGTTGGAAATATCTCAGGCTGCGAATAAAAAAACGTTCGCCTTCTGGGAGTGTGGCTGAAAAAGCAGTCATTAAAATACTTTTAAACTGATCACCTGCAAACCAGTAGCGTGGAATATCTGCTGCAAATTGGAAGTTCATCCGTCTCGGAATCACTTTACTTGATTTTAAGCTACTCATTTTTATTCTCCATTTTGATCTTTTATATTGTTGAGTCTGCCTTAGTTAGAAGTTGTTGAATTCTTTGCTGTAATTGTTCCATTGTTTTTATGGATTCGAAGTCTGAGGCACTGATCACTAGTTCTAATGATTTATTTGGCGTTTTAAAAAATATGGCAGGTAAGTCAGCTTCTAGGTTTCCATAAGCTTTGATAAAGGTGTCTCTATGAAAGTATTCAGCTTGAATGTTTAGCTCATGAATAAAATTCTTCCAATCTTTACTTTGGCGTACACCATCATAAACAATCGCACAGAGCTGACATTCGTAAGTTTCAGGAGAAACGGCTTTGTGCATCAAATGCATTAAACCATTGATCAAACCACTGTCACCATTATAAACAAAGACTAAAGGTTGCATTTTTTGATCCCATAATTGAATTAGTACATGATGTGGACTAAAATAGAATTGAAAATGAAATTTGTCAACACTATGTACTAATTTCTAGATTAAGGGAGTCTCTCTTGGATTTAATGAATAACGGTCTACCTCCATCTGCAACTTTACTCATGTTGAAAGCAACCTGTGATGTAAAGAGGATCGGGGAAAAAATTTCTTTACAACGCTGTAAGGTCAAATCTTTGCCCTTTGCTTTTTTTGCATCACTAATGTCAGGACCCTGCACACTGACTCAAATCGCAAAGACTTTGGAATGCTCCAAACAAGAAGCTAGTCGGTTGTTAAAAAGAGCAGATGAAAATGGTTGGGTTGAGGTTGAGAACTCGGAACAAGATCGGCGAGAAAAACAAGTTTCACTCTCTGATACAGGCATGTCATTGTTTGGCATTGGTGTAGAAGTTCATCAAACCATTGAACAAAAATTAGAAGAATGTTTAGGGCACGATGAATATCAAATATTGAATCGATTATTAGGTCAAGCTGTTGAATGTCTTTCAAAAATTGAGAAGGATTTAAAATGAGCAATAATTATTGGGAAGATGTTTATCAATCGAAGCAGCCTGATCAAGTGAGTTGGTATCAGCAGCAGGCTGAAAAAACACTGGAATTGATTCGGTCTCAGAATTTATCACTGGATGCAGAGCTGATTGATGTTGGAAGTGGTGCATCACTGTTAATTGATCAGCTGATTGAGGCAGGTTATAAAAATCTATATGTGCTTGATTTATCTGAGACTGCATTAAAGACAACACAAGCAAGATTGATTGATAAAGGGTTGGATGCTCGTCATATTCAATGGCAAGTTGCTGATATTTGTACCGTGGAATTAGAAGCTCAACGCTTTGATTTATGGCATGATCGAGCTGTATTTCATTTTATGGTGAAAGAGGAACAACAAGCACAATATTTACAAAATGTACGTCATGCATTGAAGCCAAATGGGGTGTTGATCATATCTACTTTTGCTGAAGATGGCCCAACACAATGTAGTGGTTTGCCTGTAGAGCGTTACAGTGTTGAAAAGTTAGCACAGAGACTCGGAAAAGGCTTTAAGCTCATCGAGTCTGCTACCGAAATTCATACAACACCATGGGGTTCTGAACAGAAGTTTCTGAATACTCAGTGGTTATTACTGCAATAAAACATGGTTAAGCGTCTGTGAAGGGGTGGTATATTCCATAATGATAAAAAGGTGATATAGGTGTATTTAAAATCACCGTAGTGACCACAGAAGATATTCCAGCAACTGTGGTCAGCTGGCGCACGTCTCAATGCTGCATTCAGTGGTATCTTGTTGAATGGCAATAGATATTTTTAGTGTGTGTATATGATAAGTACGTATTACATACACATTGAACGCTGAATAATAGATGAGATTTTTAATAGGATTACATTACTTCGTGAATTTCATGATAGGTCGTGGTCAGGTGATACTGATTTCGACCATTACTTTTCGCGATGTATAGTGCGTGATCTGCTTGTGCAATAAATTCTGAAAGGTTGTCATTTAAATGAGGAATCGTGGTTGCAACGCCAACACTTACAGTGACATGCTTTGAGACATTACTTTGAGGATGAATAATTCCAATATTTCGTATCAATTCCATCAAGCGTTGTGCTTGTATCAAAGCTTGATCTTGATTTGTCATCGCAAATAACAGTAAAAATTCTTCGCCACCATAACGAGCTGCAAGATCATCACTACGTGAGGAAATTGAGCTTAGAAGAATAGAAATTCGCTTTAAACATTGGTCACCTTGGAGATGTCCTAAGCTATCGTTATATAACTTAAAGTAATCAATATCAATCATCATAATTGTAATGGGTGTTTGATGACGCATTGCACGATTCCATTCAATCTCAAGTACTTCATCTAGGTAGCGTCGATTTGCTAGACCTGTTAACGGATCTTGATGCGATAGAATAGAAAGCTGTTGTGCTTGGCGCATGAGTTCGAGTCGGTTTAACTCGATCATACAATTTTGCAAATAGTTTTCTCGATGTTGCCGATCTATGGCATAAGCCAATGCCATGCCAAGGAAACTACTAAAAGTATAAGTTCGATTTAAAAAAATCCAATCAATAGAACCATTCAGCCATGTGCTGATAACGATACCAATTAAACCACCACACCAACCTGCAATCATAGCAGTATAAAATTTCATCCCCACAAAACCATAAATGATTACAACGGCATACATCATTGCCGCATGAAACAATACATTATTTTGACCGTGATCTAAGACATTGATTAATGTGAAAGTAAGCGCAACAGCAGCCATTGACCCGAAACCAACATAATGGTCAAACCATTTATTCATTGTCGGGATAAAAGCAAGAAACCATGCGATAGCAATGATAATGCCAACCCAACCATAAAAAGCGATCCATTCTGCACGCACTGTGGTTGGTAATGCTTGGTATGTACCAAAGCTTAAATATGAATAGAGTCCTAAAATGATGGGGGCACGATAACGAAATTCATGAGCAGCACCATTTCTATATTGATCTTTATAGATGGCTTCTAATTCTTTTGGAAATTGAACTAAATTGAGACCACGAGAAATCAATAGATCATTTTGTTTTAATCTCAATAGCGTAGATGCTTTTAATTTCATTTTTTCACTGCCCCAATATTTTTATCATAAACAGGGATTGCTCATCTACTAAGTTACACCTAATTGCGCAAAGTGTGAATTGCATTACGATGAAGTGATATTTTTTTGACTTATTACGAATTTTTAAATCGTTCTATTTAGCTTAATTTTGATTGCTCAGAAGTGGTTATTCGAGTTGCTTCATATCGTTGAAGCTATACTAGAAAAGCATAGTTGGGGATATGTAAAGTATAACTGGGCTGAACAGTGGATAACTTAGGACATATCAACAATCCATAAAACACAACTTATAAATCTGCTACAATTGCGCCAATTTTGAATTATCACTTTTTCAGTTAAGGTACATATTAAGAAATGTGTACATAACTGCGTACATATTGAAGATTGTTTCTCATGTTTAAAGATGAATTAGCGGCACAAGTTGCCCAACGACGTACCTTTGCGATCATTTCCCACCCCGATGCGGGTAAAACCACCATGACAGAAAAACTTTTGTTATGGGGTAAAGCGATTCAGGTTGCGGGGATGGTAAAAAGCCGTAAGTCTGATCGCGCGGCAACATCTGACTGGATGGAAATGGAAAAAGAACGTGGTATTTCGATTACAACGTCAGTTATGCAATTTCCATATAAAAAGCACACCATTAATCTTCTTGATACACCGGGACATGAAGATTTCTCGGAAGATACTTATCGTACTTTAACGGCGGTCGATTCTGCACTGATGGTGATTGATGGTGCAAAAGGTGTTGAAGAACGTACCATTAAATTGATGGAAGTGTGTCGTATGCGCGATACACCGATCATTTCATTCGTCAACAAAATGGACCGCGAAATTCGCGAGCCATTAGAGTTGCTCGATGAAATTGAAAATGTCTTGAATATTCGCTGTGTTCCACTCACATGGCCGCTCGGTATGGGGCGTGACTTTGCAGGCGTATATCATTTACTTGAGAATAAACTTTATGTTTATAAAGCGGGCTTCGGTTCAACCATTACCGATATTGAAGTGCGTGATGGCTATGATCATGCCGATATTCGTGAAAAAGTGGGTGAATTAGCTTGGGCATCTTTTGAAGAATCACTTGAACTCGTACAAATGGCAAATGAGCCACTTGACCGTGAGTTGTTCTTACAAGGTAAACAAACGCCTGTACTGTTTGGTACAGCATTGGGTAACTTCGCCGTTGATCACGTGCTTGATGCATTTATCAACTGGGCACCAGAACCTAAAGCGCATCCAACTCAAGAACGTATCGTAGATGCCAATGAAGAAGGTTTCACAGGTTTTGTATTTAAGATTCAAGCCAATATGGATCCTAAACACCGTGACCGTATTGCCTTTATGCGTATTTGCTCAGGTAAATATGAAAAAGGTTTGAAAATGAATCATGTGCGTATTGGTAAAGATGTACGTATTAGTGATGCATTAACTTTCCTTGCAGGCGAGCGTGAGCATCTCGAAGAAGCGTGGCCAGGCGACATCATTGGTCTGCATAACCACGGTACAATCCAGATCGGAGATACGTTCACCAGTGGTGAAAAATTACATTTCACGGGGATTCCACACTTTGCTCCTGAAATGTTCCGCCGTGTGCGTTTACGTGATCCTTTGAAATCTAAGCAATTACAAAAAGGTCTGAAAGAGTTATCTGAAGAAGGTGCAACTCAGGTATTCATGCCACAAATGAGTAACGATCTCATTGTCGGTGCGGTAGGGGTGCTACAGTTTGATGTGGTCGCTTATCGTTTGAAAGAAGAATACAAAGTCGACTGTATTTATGAGCCAGTGAGTGTGCATACTGTACGTTGGGTGCATTGTGATGATGAAAAGATTTTCAATGAATTTAAGAAAAAAGCACATGATCAATTGTCTGTTGATGGTGGTGGTCACTTAACGTATTTAGCACCAAGCCGTGTAAACTTGCAGTTGATGCAAGAGCGCTGGCCTGATATTCAGTTCCGTAACACACGCGAACACTAGAATCTCCCTTGCGGAGCTTTAACGCTCCTCACCCATCTTTATAAAAGAGGGACTTTTTCATGAGTTCTATCATTATTTAGATTCGTGATGCTCCTCCCTTTTATAAAGGGTGAGCTGCGATTGTAGCAGCGTAAGGGAGGGATTAAAATAAAGGATGATGAGATGAACACTTTAAGACCACTTTTTGCTGTCAGTATAATGATTGGAATGTTGGCTTTAACTGCTTGTGATCATCCTAAGCAAAAGGACAATAATTCAGAAAAATCAGCAACCGAGCAGAGCGCACACGCTGAAAAAGCAGAGGTTTTACCCTACCTCAATATGCAAGAAGCTAAGGCTGATTACGCATTACCATTCTGTGAAAAGAAGAACTGTATTGATGTGGATATTCAAACCATTAAGACCCAAGATGAATGGTTAAATGGTTGGATTGCAAAAAATCAGGCCAATGTCATACAACAGCAGATTGAGCAGAATAAAAATCTAACACTTCAACAAGCAGTGAATGCCTATGTGAAAAAGTCTGATGAATGGCAAGATAAATATTCAAGAAATAAAGCGTATGAGTTGCATGTCAGTACACGCATTGCATCACAGCGCAATCAATATATTTTGTTGCAAGTTGGTGTCGATGCCCAACAAGAAGATATTGCGGTTAAAGACCGTTTCTATTTCTTTGTGGCAGATCGTAAGTTACAGAAGAACCTTACCATGCTTGATGTCATACAAAAAAATCAGCAAAATGTCTTGAATGATATTATCCAAACGCATTATCAACAGTGGATTGAGAAGCAATCTTCGGAAGTTAAAAAACAAGTACCGAAAAAATTGTATTGGGGGCAAGCAGACTGGTTCTTTGATGGTGAAGGAATTGGTTTACATTATCGTGCCAATGAAATCAGTAAAGATGCGCCACAGTTGGATATTTATTTAACAATCGAGCAAAGTAAACAAATCTTACAACCTGAAATTTATCAACAAATGTTTTAGTCTGTGTAAGGCAAAGTTTCCTGAATTTCGTATAGAAATTGCATGTGCTTGTAGCGGTTTTGCATTAAGTTCGATAGCATCTAAAAATCTTGTGTAATAACAATGCGTATGGGTTTCAGATGAAAACATTTTATAAATATAGCATTCTTGCTTGTGCCATTTTACTTACAGCATGCCAACCGAAATCAGAACCTAAAACGCCAGAGGATAAACCACAAGACCCACCTGTTGTACAGCCAACCGAACCCACTTTACGTGGCGAAACTGTCAAATTACAAGTGACGCTGCCTGAGTGTAAGGGCAATACTTGCCCTGATTTTACCGTTGAACGTTTGCAAACCAATTTCCCATTTATTGATCAATTATTGGATCAGCAGATTCTAGATCAACTCAGTAAAATACTCGATGTGGTTGGTGCTGATGATTCGGTTGTATCAACCCCACAGACCAATGAACAAAAGCAAAGTTTAGATATCCAAGCTCAACGATATGCCAATTCATTTATAAAGATTGATGAAGAGCTGAAGGCTTTGAGCAGTAGTCATCAAATCAGTTTGATGATTAAGCCAAAGATTTTACAACCGAAAGGCAAGCTCGCAACTGTGGTATTGAATAGCAGTAGTTATCTTGGAGGAGCGCATGGTTCAACGTCGCAACGTTACTATAACTTTGATTTAGCACATCAGAAGCAGGTGCAATTGCATGATCTATTGTTGCCAAAACAAAAGGCAAAATTGGATAAGTTGGCACATGATGCGTTTAAAGTCTGGATTGTTGATGCCAAGCTTGCGAATAATCCTGAAGAATATGAACAGGCATGGCAGTTCCAAGTGACCGATAACTTTTTATTGGGAGAGCAAGGTCTAATTCTACAATATGGTGAATATGAAATAGGTCCATATGTGGTGGGCTTACCGCGGTTGGTGATTCCATTTAGTGAATTACAAGGCGTGTTAAAGCCTGAGTATTTGCCAAAAGTGGATATCGCAGCAGCGTCTACACCTGTTGCAACTGATACCCGTAAAAGTTAATGCAATTATTTGATACTCATACTCATTTTGATGTTGCCGATTTTGATGCTGATCGGCAACAATTGGCTTTACACGCCAAGCGAGTAGGGGTCGATGCACTGGTCTTAATTGGTTTCTTGGAATCGAGATTTGATGAACTCATCCAGACGCATCAGCAATTACAACATTGGGAAAATGTCCCTCAGTCTTATCTTGCACCAGGTTTACATCCTTTTTATATCGAACAGCATCAACAGGTACATTTACAGCGGCTTGAGCAGATATTGCAACAACATGATTGTGTGGCGGTGGGTGAAATTGGTTTAGATACTTTTTTAAAACAACATAAGCAGTCCGAACTTTTCGCTAAACAGCAGTATTATTTTATTGAGCAACTGGAACTTGCCAAGCAATATCAAAAACCTGTGTTATTGCATATCCGCAAAGCACATGCAGAAAGCATTGCCATTTTAAAAGCGCAAAAGTTTAAATTAGGTGGTATCGCCCATGCTTTTAGTGGTGGCGTAGAAGAAGCCAAAGCACTGATCAAGCTAGGTTTTAAAATTGGGGTCACAGGACAAATTACCAATCCGAATGCCAAAAAACTGCATCAAGTGGTGCAAGTTATAGGCAGTGAAAATTTGGTGATTGAAACAGATTGTCCTGATATGACGCCGTTGTGTTGTCAAACTTCGACTGAGCATCGCACCAGAAATACACCTGTGAATTTGCCTTATGTATTACAAGATTTAAGCCAAGTTCTTAATATAGAATCTGAAAGCTTGGCTCAAAAGTTATGGGAAAATAGTATTCAAGCCTTAAGTTTATTCGTTAATCATAGGGATATTTAAGATGAGTTGCTAAATCCTCGGTATTAAAAATAGTCTCTAATAGATCCATTCTTTGTTTAAAATTTAGGATTTCATTTTGATAACGAGTATTTTTCCATAGTGGGAATTGCTTTTTCAAATTGTTCGCAACACAGTAATCACCTACCATGTTTAAAGCCAGACTGATAAATAAATTGCGTATATCAATTGCTTTTTGCGTAAAATCATCCAGCACTAAATAGTTCAATGCCTGATGACGCATTTCATCAATCATATGAATCAACCATTCTTTGGCTTCTCTAGATGTTTGAGATTGTATTTCTGGAATTCGAATAAAAGTTTGATTTAAATCTGAAATAAATCCTTGATTGGCAATAACTTGTCTATATTGTGCTTCGATATTTAAAAATTCTGGGCTTTTGGATTCAGGAATGAAAAATTTGGAAATATTTTCACATGGCGTTTGCAGAGTTTTATTCAGTTCATCAAATTTTTCGGGGTGGGCTGCAAAATAAATTTCATTTCCGCCCCAACCCTCATTATCGCCAAGACTATAAATAACCTTATTTGTTATATTAAAATGTTGTAATATTTGATGAAATACAGCCATGAT
The DNA here is from genome assembly GCF_022549495.1 of Acinetobacter sp. ANC 4805. GTDB lineage: Bacteria > Pseudomonadota > Gammaproteobacteria > Pseudomonadales > Moraxellaceae > Acinetobacter. The sequence continues at coordinate 114,927 of NZ_JAKZGD010000008.1, read as the reverse complement.
GGATGGTTGATTCACCCAATCTCTGCCCATAAAATCATAAATAAAAAAATGATAATATTTTTCATTATATTGGAAATAGAAATCTTTAATACTTTGCCATTCTAATTGAGGGTTAACTTGATTGAAATGAATAATTTGGTCGCTTGGAATATTCGATAAATCTGCATCATTCCAAAACCATTTAACTTTATACGGGAAAAAGTTATTGAATAATGCTATATAGAATGGTTCATCACCTCTAGGATTGTACATTAAAAAATTTTCGGCTTCATTGTCTGGAAATAAAGCATTAGGAAGGACAGGATAATCAGGGTTAAATACTTTATTTGAAGGAATGGCTTCGGCATCAATCAGCATTTGAAAGATTTGTTCTGATGTTAAACCTTGTTTTTGCCATTTTAAAGCACATTTTTCCCATTTGCCTAATAAATCAAAATATGAGTCAGGTACATTAAAATCTAATGAATGAATTATCTCAGTAAGTTCTTTATGCAGATGTTTTTGTTCGCTAAAGTGGTCTATACATTTTTCTAAACCATCCAATAATGTGTGTTCTAATTGTTGGTGTTGGAGTGAGTTTAAATCATAAGATTTTAATACATGAGCTAAATATCCAATCGGAGCTGCATTGACATAATCATTAGCATCAACTTTAAGCATCCGTTGAAACATTGCAGCAATTGCATCAATGACAGAGCTAATAATCTTTTGTTGTATTTCAATTTCTTTACTATAATTATGTAAAGGTTTACAGGCTTCGTAGCACCATTGAGTGCTTTGTAATGCCAATAAAGTTTCATCTAAACTAAAAAAATCGGTTTGTTTAAATAAATCATAACTATAGACGAAACCGTTATTACTCGAACAACTGCCCCAACGTTGATTTAATGGCAGAGTGAGTAAATTATGGGTGAGCTCTTGCTTGAGAGGATGCTGTTGTTGGAAAGTTAAGAAATATACTAAAATTGATTCAAAACGAATCGCAATATGTAAATTTTTATTTTCAATAATTTGATTTAAAAGCTCTTTGGTTTTTGTATTTGGTAAATAACGTAAAAAATCAATATAACCTTCGATTGTATTGGCTTGATGATTTTGTAGTGCATGAAGATAAGTTTCAGTAAAATATGGCGTTGGTTCTTTTAATAAATCACTCAGTATAAGCTGCATAATCGTAGCAATTTTTTCTCTAATGTTTAAATTTTCGCTGCGTTCTGCCCAATTTTTTAGATCATGATAAATATTATAACGATAACCTTTTTTAGTAAACTCTAGTAATTTATCCAAAACTCCATAATCTTGATTATGCCAATAACTACATTGGATAAGTTGTTGGATCAGCTTGGTATTCTCTATAGTGACGTATTGACAAAGATAAGTTGGGATTTTTTGAAAACTAAAATAAAATAAGCAACAGGCATTAAATAAAGATTCAAATTCTAAAAAATAACTAGGAATATCTTGATATTTTAGATGTTGAAGTAAAACTTCTTCAAATTTCTCTAAATCCAAAATATCAGGATATTTTTTCTGAGGTTCTTTGATGTAGCTGATAAATGCACTGCGATGATCAGGTTTTTGTAAAAGTAGAAACGTTAAAATTTTGCTAATGTCTTGTTGTTGATGATGGTAGTTTTTGACTAATAAGCTATAAAATTGAAAATAAGCATAAGGAGCTTGATTATGCTCAATCCAGACTAAAAACTCAGGGTCATCAATATCAAACTCAGAAAGAAATTGATTAAATTCTTCAAGCTCAAATTCATTTTTCCAGTCAGTAAATCTTAAAAAAGATAGTTGTGATGACATTCTAAATTAATCCCGTAAGTTTTTGTTTTGTAAATTATTAATTCTGAAAATTAGCATAATAAAAATATGTAAACAAGAGATGAATAAGACAATAATCTCGATAAAAATAAGATAACCAAAAGGGAACAAACTCTTTTCTAAACAGGCTTACATTAAAGGAAGAACATCATAATAAATAAACTCGCCAATACTGGGAGGGTAACCTAATGGCCAGATATAGCAAAATCAATAGTTTCAATGCATTACAAACGCTCAGGGTAGGTACAAAATCCTATCAAATTTTTAATCTCCCTCAAGCCGCTCAAACACTAGGAAATATTGATCGATTGCCTAAGTCATTAAAGATTTTGCTTGAAAACTTACTTCGTTTTGAAGATCAAAAAAGTGTAAAAGTAGAGCATATTCAAGCCTTAGTCGATTGGCAAAAACACAGAAGCTCAGATCAGGAAATTCAATATCGACCTGCACGTGTATTGATGCAGGATTTCACAGGTGTTCCTGCGGTGGTTGACCTTGCTGCGATGCGTGCTGCAATGGCTCAAGTGGGGGGTGATCCAAACCGTATCAATCCCTTATCGCCAGTCGATTTGGTGATTGACCATTCTGTGATGGTTGATCACTTTGCAGATGAAAATGCTTTTGCTGAAAATGTTGAAATTGAAATGCAGCGTAATGGTGAGCGCTATCAATTTTTACGTTGGGGACAATCAGCATTTAATAACTTTAGTGTTGTTCCACCCGGTACGGGGATTTGCCACCAAGTCAATTTAGAGTATCTGGCTCAAGCGGTATGGCTAGGCGAAGATGAGGGACAAACTTTTGCTTTCCCTGATACATTGGTGGGAACAGACTCACACACCACCATGATCAATGGATTGGGTGTATTGGGCTGGGGTGTCGGAGGGATTGAAGCAGAAGCGGCAATGCTTGGGCAGCCAGTGTCGATGCTGATTCCTGAAGTGATTGGTTTCAAATTGACAGGAAAACTCAATGAAGGGATTACCGCAACAGATCTAGTGTTAACCATTACTCAGATGTTACGTCAAAAAGGTGTGGTTGGTAAATTTGTCGAATTCTACGGTGATGGTTTGGCGGATTTACCTTTAGCTGACCGTGCCACCATAGCCAATATGGCGCCAGAATACGGTGCAACCTGTGGTTTCTTCCCGATTGATGAAGTAACTTTGGCATATTTGGTACTGACAGGTCGCCAACAAGATCGAATTGATTTGGTCGAAGCCTATAGTAAAGCGCAGGGCCTATGGCGTAATGCAGGCGATGAACCCGTTTTTACTGATACACTGAGCTTGGATATGACGACTGTTCAGGCAAGTTTGGCAGGCCCTAAACGTCCACAAGATCGTGTTTTGTTGTCAGATGTTCCTAAAACTTTTCATGCATTGATGGAACTAACGCTAAAGCCCGCCAAAGAGGCGAAAGAGCGTTTGGAAAATGAAGGCGGCGGCACAGCGGTCGAAGTCAAAACAGCAAACTTATCCAATCAAAGCCCTTCCTGTATGATTGATGGAAAATCTTATCCACTCCATGATGGTGATGTGGTGATTTCTGCGATTACCTCATGTACCAATACGTCTAACCCGAGTGTGATGTTAGCCGCAGGACTCCTCGCTAAGAAAGCGATTGAAAAAGGTCTACAGCGTAAACCGTGGGTGAAAAGTTCGCTTGCCCCTGGTTCTAAAGTGGTGACCGATTATTTGGCTGCGGCAGGTTTAACGCTGTATTTGGATGAGTTGGGTTATAACCTTGTCGGTTATGGCTGTACCACATGTATTGGTAACTCTGGGCCTCTGCCTGAACCGATTGAAGAAGCGATTCAGTGCCATGACCTGAATGTAGCTTCAGTTCTTTCAGGTAATCGTAATTTTGAAGGGCGTGTTCATCCTTTAGTGAAAACTAACTGGTTGGCTTCACCACCTTTGGTGGTGGCTTATGGTTTGACAGGCAATATCCGTACAGATTTAACGACGCAACCGATTGGTCTAGGGAAGGATGGGCAAGCGGTCTATTTGAAAGATATTTGGCCAAGTCAGGCGGAAATTGATCATGCGCTACAGCGTGTAAATACAGCGATGTTCCATAAAGAGTACGCAGCAGTATTTGATGGTGATGCAGCATGGCAGGCGATTCAGATTCCTCAAAGTCAGACCTATGCTTGGCAAGATCATTCGACCTATATTCGTCATCCTCCGTTTTTTGAAAACATTAGCCAGCCACCGAAACCGATTCGTAATATTGAACAAGCACGTATTTTGGCTGTGCTTGGAGATTCAGTGACTACCGATCATATTTCTCCTGCGGGTAATATCAAGAAAGATAGTCCTGCTGGACGCTATCTACAAGAACAAGGCGTTGAAGCCAAAGATTTCAACTCTTATGGATCTCGACGTGGCAACCATGAAGTGATGATGCGAGGAACTTTTGCCAATATCCGCATTAAGAATGAAATGTTGGGCGGCGAAGAAGGTGGAAACACGATCTATATTCCAACAGGAGAAAAGTTGCCGATTTATGATGCTTCTATGCTTTATCAGCAGCAACAAACGCCATTAATTATTATTGCGGGTAAGGAATATGGCACTGGGTCATCCCGTGATTGGGCTGCCAAAGGCACGAATTTATTGGGTGTAAAAGCAGTGATTGCCGAAAGTTTTGAACGAATTCACCGTTCCAATCTGGTCGGTATGGGGGTATTGCCATTGCAGTTTGTGGATGGGCAAAGTCGCCAATCCTTAAATTTAACAGGTCGTGAAGTGCTCTCAATTCATGGATTGTCCGATGATATTCAACCGCATCAAGGTTTGGATATTGACGTATTGCGAGAGGATGGCAGCCAAGGCCAGTTTAAAGTGTTGTGCCGAATCGATACTTTGAACGAGGTCGAATATTTTAAAGCAGGTGGTATTTTGCATTATGTACTGCGTCATTTAATTGCGGCTTGATATAAATCGAATGCAGCCCTGTAGGCAGCAGGGCTTTATTCTTGTTGGGATGAAATCTATCAGCCTACATTCAATCCAAGGACATATTCAGGTAAAATAAACACGATTTTACCAATTTTAGATGTACGCATGACTGATCTCCAAAATGATGAATATGACCGCCGTTTTGCAGGTGTTGCCAAAATTTATGGAGAAACTTCATTTGTACATTATGAGCAAAGTCATGTCATGGTGATTGGGATTGGTGGTGTTGGAAGCTGGGCAGTTGAAGCATTAGCACGTACAGGCATCGGTGAATTAACACTGGTTGATATGGATGTGGTGGCTGCATCGAATATTAATCGTCAATTGCCTGCGATGAGTTCGACACTTGGACAAGAAAAAATCGAAGTCATGGCGGAGCGTTGTCGTCAGATCAATCCAAGAATGAAAGTGAATGTGATTGATGACTATCTCACCCCTGAAAATGTCAAAGAACTCTTAAATCCAGTTCCAACGATTATTCTAGATTGTATTGATGACGTTAAAGCTAAATTTGCTTTAATGCTGCATTGTCGTTTTAACAAAATCCCGTTGATTGTTTCGGGAGGGGCAGGTGGCAAGCTTGACCCATTGAAAATCCGTGTCGCAGATCTATCTAAAACTGAACAAGACCCGATGTTAGCAAAGCTACGTACACAGCTACGCGCCAAAGGTATTTGTAAAAAACCAAAAGAAAAGTTTGGAATTACCTGCGTGTATTCGATTGATAATCCATTTTCTAGTGCTGAGGTTTGTCCAAGTGCTGGATTACGTTGTGGTGGCTATGGTTCAGCTGTAGTGGTTACTTCAAGTTTCGCGATGGTGGCTGTAGCAGAAGTACTGAAAAAGATAGATAAAATCAGACTTAAATCCTAAACTTAATTCATTAAGCTTGCGAAGATTGTGGTGCTAAACGATAGTAGCTATAAGTCACATTTTGGTCATTATAAACATCATAGCTCGTTTGCTTAAAATCAGAAACCCATTGCGAGCCTGTAAAGCCAGCGATATGCCCATAACGGTGTTTCTTGGTACGATGAATAATATAGATGTCGCCAGGTTTTGGATTATTAAAATCAGGGGTAATTTGCTGATAACCGATCTGTTGTAAGGTGCGTCCCCAGTCTGATGCAGCAATAGGATGTTGAACAATATTTGCCCCTGCGGATTGCAAGGCAATTCTGACAAATTTAGCGCATTGTGATGAGCTACGATAAGATGCTCTACGGGTAAGTTTTTGCGAAAATTTACTGACATCAATTGAGCTTGATATTGGTAATTTAGGTGTATTTCTAGATGCCACAACCAGTTGTTGAGAAGGCATATGAATCATGCTGTGATCAATTGGGGGGACATCGTAAATCATCTAAAATCTCTATTACATCTTAAAAATAACCAAATTCATGCCAGATTCTTGGCGATGGACATGGTAAGCGATAAATCTTAAAAAAACTTAATCGCAATGTAATAACATAGCTTTTAGCGAGTCATAGATATAACTTAGCGCACAATTCATATAAAGAATTTTTTTATTTTCAAAAGCTTGAGGTTTATTTAGTTTGGGTAAAATGAATTGTAAGATTATATTTCTTTTTAGATGAAAAGTGGTCTTTCTGATGAGTTTGCTTTATCGGATGTGTCTGTTATAAATTATTGTTTATTAATGTTATAACAAAGAAATAAGTAAAAATGATACGTTCTGCCAAGCCTTCTGATATTGATGAAATTGTTGCATTAATTCAGCCATATATCATCGATTTTGTAATAAGTACTGAAGGCGAAGAAAAATTTAATCGTACAATGATCGAAAAATTACTCGAAATGCCAAGTATGCAATATTTTGTCTTTGAGAAAAATGCGCAGTTCATTGGTGTCATTGCTTATAGGCAACCAGCCCATTTAATTCACTTCTTTGTGCATCAAAATTTTCAACGACAAGGAGTGGGTAAGCAGATGTGGCAATTTGTGGAAAATAAAATCAAAGAAAATAGTTCAAGTGTCACGGTCAATTCAAGTTGTTATGCTCAAGCAATCTATGAAAAATTTGGATTTACCACCATCTCATCTGTCATTGAAAATGGTGGACTACGTTATATTCCGATGCAGAAAAGCGATCTTTAAAACATCAACTTAGTGTTGATGTTCTCTCACATAATCTTCTGTTCGTTGCATCGCCACTTGGATGTTTTGAATTGCATGTTCAATATCAGTGATGGTTTTGGCATTCCCGCCACTGAGCGCTTGACGCCATTTACGTGCACCTGGCAAGTTTTGGAATAAACCAAGAATATGGCGCGTAATAATTGAAAGTGGGGCACCTTCCGCAACACGCTGATGAATATAGGGCAGCATTTGTTGCATAATATCAAAACGATTAGGTGCTTCTAAATTCCATAATTGCCCCATTTCCGCCAATAAATAGGGATTGTGATACGCTTCACGACCAATCATCACACCATCGACATGGTGTAGATGTTGCTGTGTTTCTTCAAAGGTTTTGATTCCACCATTAATCTCAATCGTGAGCTGAGGGCGTTCTTGTTTCAAACGATAGACATCCTCATAGCGTAAAGGTGGAACTTCACGATTCTCTTTTGGCGACAAGCCTTGCAAGATAGCAATACGCGCATGCACGATAAAGTGTGTACAGCCTGTTGCAGCAACTGTATCGACAAAATGCAGCATTTCTTCATAAGACTGCATATCATCAATGCCGATACGATGCTTCACTGTCACAGGAATAGAGACTGCTTTTTGCATACTGTGAATACATTCAGCAACTAAATTAGGTTCTGCCATGAGGCATGCACCAATCTTATTATTTTGAACACGATCACTTGGACAGCCCACATTTAAATTGACTTCGTTATAGCCCCAGTCTTCCGCCATTTTTGTACAGGTGGCTAATTCTTGTGGATTTGAGCCACCTAGCTGTAAAACAATCGGGTGTTCTTGTTGATTAAAATCTAAATGGCGATTTGCGCCACCATAAATAATCGCACCTGTAGTCACCATTTCTGTATACAACACGACATTCGGATTAAATAGGCGAGCAAAAAAACGGTAGTCTTTTGTTGTCCAATCCATCATCGGGGCAACACTGATTCTCGGAGATTGAGTGTTTTCAATGTTTTTGTTAATAGTCATTAAAAATCATACCTTTAATCTATATTCTGCAACCTGCGAGAATTTGTTTGAACCTGTGTTTAGGTGGGTGAATCCGTTTGCATTTACACCAAATTTTACACCATAATAGAAAAAATAGCTTTTGGTGTAAATTATGGGTTCAATTACAGCAAGGAAAGGTGCAGATGGTAAAGTTAACTATCGTGCTGCGATTCGAATCACTCGAAAGGGCTTTCCTGCTTTTTCTGAAAGTAAAACATTTCACTCAAAGAAATTAGCTGAAAACTGGATTAAGAAACGAGAAGTCGAAATTCAAGAAAATCCTGATATTTTGCTTGGCAAAGAAAAGTTGATTGATCTGACCTTATCAGATGCCATAGATAAATATTTGGATGAAGTCGGGAGCGAGTACGGAAGGACGAAACGCTATTCTCTGCTCTTAATTAAGAAGCTACCAATTGCGCGCAATATTATCACAAAAATAAAATCAGTACATTTGGCCGAGCATGTGGCTTTAAGGAAGGGTGGAATTCCGTACCTCGATCTTGAACCTATTGCGACTAGTACACTGCAACATGAGCTTTTACATATCAGAGGTGTTCTTTCTCATGCTGCTGTTATGTGGGAAATGGATATTGATTTAAATAGCTTTGATAAAGCTACTGCTCAGTTAAGAAAAACACGTCAAATATCCTCCAGTCAAAAAAGAGACCGACTGCCTTCGAGAGATGAATTGATTGCATTGACGAAGTATTTTGCAGAACGATGGAAGCTAAATCGTTATGGCTCTAAATACCCAATGCATTTGATTATGTGGTTTGCAATTTTCTCATGCAGACGTGAAGCTGAATTAACACGATTGTATCTTCGAGATTATGACCCACATCATTCAACGTGGAAAGTGCATGATTTAAAGAATCCTAATGGTTCTAAAGGTAATCATAAGTCATTTGATGTACTTGATCCTTGTAAGGAGCTGATCAAAAGACTGAAACATTCAGAAGTTCGAGAACGGATGCTAAAGCTTGGACATAATGAAAATTTGTTATTGCCTTTGAATCCCAAAAGTTTGGGTAAAGAGTTTAGAGAAGCTTGTAAAATTTTGGGGATTAAAGATTTACGATTTCATGACTTGAGACATGAAGGCTGTACTCGATTAGCTGAACAGAGTTTTACTATTCCTGAAATTCAGAAAGTAAGTTTGCACGATTCTTGGGGGAGTTTACAGCGTTATGTATCAGTGAAAGCGAGAAGAAATATATTACAGTTGGAGGAGGTGCTACGCCTCATCGATGAAACGTAGCAAAATCTTTGGATGCCTCTGAATATTGCTTATCCAAGACAGCAGCAAGATCCTTAATGTGTACCAAAAATGGAGCACGTTTACTTTTATCTATTTTGAATACTGAGAAAGGGAATTGTTGATTATTCGCTTTTCTCAGTGCTTCGGCTTTGCTGAGGTGGGGGTAATAGTCAGAAACTACTGTCATTAGTTCAACGGTCATAGAACGATACTTTATAAAAAGTAGTTCGGTAGTATTAATTTGAAAGCAATTCATGAAGTGGTATTCCATACATAAAACTTTTTTAATTTGAATGGGTCACCTTTGAAGTAAGGCTGACCATCCCTATGTCTTAATCTTATTTTTTTGATGTAGGTCTTTATGTAATACTAATAATTAGAAATAATATTTTACTAGAGTTGTGGTATAACATATTGAAAACTATTATTTAGATTCATAAATGAAAAATTGCACACTTCTTGATTTTGAGCAATTGAAGGATGAAATTCTGAATTGCTTTTTGGATCATGCTGGACGTTTTTTAAGAGAACATAAAATAATAAGCGATCCTGACCCAAAGACTGAGTTTGAAGCGTCAGAACGCGAATTTTTGGTTGAACTGATGGTAGAGCATAGCCAAATGCAGTTCGTTGGTGAAACGTATTCGGTACAGGACTTGCTGAATTTGCTTGGTCAAATTAATACGGTAATAGAGGGGATTCGTGATTATAGACAGCAGCAGATTAATGAGAAATATTCTGAAATATTAAATAAATATATTGAGTTGGTTGTTGATGACGGCGAAAGAGTCTACACCTATAACCTGAGTTTGAAGCGTAGAATCAATGGAATTTTGAATATAAGAAAACGATATGCGCCGCTGTTGCATAAAAAGCTTGAAATATTCTATTCAGAATTAACTGGTTATGCTCAAAAAAATGGAAGATTTAAAAATGCTTCGCAGGCAGTACAACTGATTTTACCCACGCTGCAAATCAAGTTTAGAGAGTTTGATTTGCAATGGGTTCAAAGCAGATTAGAGACAAATAAACAGAAAATTTTAGATTTAACAGAAGCCAGAAAAAATAACGAGAATAAAGAAACCTGTGAAGATGATGATTTTGGTGTGTCATTTAAAATTCAGGATAGAACCTATCTAAACCAGATCAGGGAATTACAGAATGAAAATAAAAAATGGGAACAGTTTCTACAGCATCCAGAGCGGTATTTTCCACAGCAAAAGCAACTCCCATTTAATACAGCATATTGCGATGAAGTGCTGGTCAATCACTTAAGGCGTCGTCCTGATTTATTGAAAGAGATTATCCAAGTTCAATTATGAATATCATTGAGGTGATGAGGGGGGCTCGTTCTTGGGCAGCAAGTGGATGAGGTGTGCTCGTTCTTAGGCAGCAAGTGGATGAGGTGTGCTATTGCTGCTTGCTCCTAGAAATGAGTAACTGTTAGCTCAGGTTTGAGCTGGTACAACTTCATCGTCATTTTGTACGGTACTGCCATATTGATGATGCTGATCAAATCCTAAAGCATAATTGGTATTTGGTTGATTTTTGATTGTTAAAAATAGCTTTTGTTTTGCGCATTCATTTCTCAATTGAGTTTCAATTTCGCTAAGTGCTTCGGGTGCAAGAGTTTGGTTAATGCTTTGTTGATCTGCTTCGTTAATCTTGCCTAAAAAAGCTTTAATTTTCTCTAATTCAATGGTTTGATTTGTAGCCAATTGAATTAGGTATTCCTCAAATTCTTTTGCAGATTTGCTCATGTTTTCGTGGATGATATTTTTTTGGTGCACGAGTTCTTTTTCGAGTTCTGTAATTTTTTCATCCTTAAATTTCAATTCTTGCTTTAAATTATAATCATGATTTAAATTTTGCTCTTTTTTGAGTCTTGATATTATTTTATCTTTTTCACTTAATTTAAAATTATGTGCATCAATTAAAAATTCTAAGCAATTATCTAGACTTTTAAATTTACAATTTTTTTTAATTTTCTCAAGTTGTTTTAATATATTTTCGTCCATTGTTATTTGTTTGGTGATACGGTTGGCTTTCTTTTTCTCAGAGTGGTATTTAAATAAAAGGAATTTCTTTTTTAAAATTGAAAAATGTTCATCATTAGTTTCAATAATAAAATTTGTTGTCTCACATATGAGGGGGTTTATAAATCTTTCGTTTGTGTGGGATGTCCTAGCCGGGTTTTGTAGAGAATCTGATATTAAATTCTCATGTGATCTAGGTTGGGGGTGATTTGTAGATATGTAAACAATCTTTTGGCCAGGTTCATCAAGCTTAGTTAATAGACTTTCCTTCATGTAGCTCTCTTGATCCAAGAAATCTTTTTTTAAGTCCGTGTCAGTCGATAACCATTTATCTAAGGTTAAATGTGGTCGTGCCATTTTACAATTCATAAATATTTACTTAACATTTATATATCAGTAATTAAATATTAAGTAAATATTAATTATGCATTAACTGTTAAAAAAACAAATTTCAATTATCATTTCATGCCTATCATTATTGCTGTAAAATACATATACCCAAAGGAGAACTTGGTGTGTGGGAATTTTTAGCATGATTATTCAGGATTCTGAACAGCGCTTTTTGGCGCTATTTATGGCTTTCTATCAAAGGGTGGAGGGGCAAATTTCAGCCTATGCTTTTTGGGCATTAATCACGTTTATCAGAAATTTTGGAGTCGGAAGTACATCATTGCCACTCGGTGAATTATCAAAAGTGATCGGCATACAGGTTAAAAAATTACGGGGTGTATTGAATGAGTTGGAACAACAGGAAATATTAAAAATAGATTTTCCTGAAACTGGAAAAAGGTCTAGAGTTCGTCATTTACAACTTAATCTTACTTATATAAGGCTTGATTCAGCCACGTCTATTGAATGGTTAGAAAATAGTAATAAGCGTATGGTTAGGCTGATCCCTTTATTAAAATTAATTCAGACTTTATTGATAAAGAGTGATGGCATAAGTATTAACAATTTACCTAAAAAAATAGAGATCGACTGCTATCTTGATTATCGAAGTTATCTTGTTTTATTACGGTTGCTTTACGGTGCAGACTCGTTTGGGATTGTTATAGGGTGTGGAATTGGTGAAATTGAGCGAGCCACGGGTTTAAGCAAACAATCTATTTATCGCGCTATACAGCAGCTTAAAAAAAACGGATTTATCCGCTGCCAAGCGGATGGCGCAATTCGAAATAGTTTTATTCAAACAAAGTTTCCAATATACGCTTTAAACCTTTCGCATCGGTTTTGGGGGGATGCTGCGATCTACGGCAAATTTTATATTTTGAAGTACCCCCAGCCGCATGTTTTTGAAGTTCAGAAAGTGGCCTCTATTTTTACCGTGCTTGATCAAAAGAGTGACTTGCTCCTAAACGATGGAAAAGACAACTCAAAAACTGGTTTGGAGGTATTGAAATATAAAAATAACTATTTGCTGCACGATCCTTTGTGTTGGATGAAGCCCATTCTATACAAAAAGAATAATGATTTTGATGTAATACAAAGAGCGGAAGTCATGAAATTCTTTGATCATTATTTAGAGTTAAAGCAGCTGCGTCCAGAAAACCCATTATCAGCGACGTTTTATTTAAAGCCGCATGAAAATATTTTGAAGGATGAGGCGGTTTTGGGTCATTTAGCATCTATCCAGCATACTAAACTCAGCGGGATGAACAACCGCTTAGGTCTTTTTCAAAGCTTGCTTGAACAGTGGTGCTGCCAGATATACAGTCAGAATAAATCGCTTTTTAAAATGCTGAAAGAAGCTAACCCAGTAGTAATCGATGATGAAAGCTTTGAACGTTTAGGGTGCACAGACTTTCTCTATCCGTATTCATTGCAAGCGACTCAAATCAAAACAATCAAAGATGATATGACACTAAAAAATGAGTCTGATAAAATTGAATCAATGATCACCTTCAAGTTAAATGCTGAGCAGTCCAGAATTCATCAGTTTTTAATGGCCCTTATGGATCTAATTGCATATAACCAAATTTATTTTTTTCAGCAATGTATGCGGAAACATTCTGATATTGACCAAAAGCTCAGTGCAACTAAAAGTAGTTTGGAAAGGGTGTTGGTAAATGCAACTGAAATAGTGACGCCTTTTAGGATTTTACCTCGGTCATTTATACAGAATACTTACAGCTGTTGCTTTGTCCCTGATCAGCATGCGGAAACTAACAGGTATTTCTTAAGTGAATTGGCGTTTCAAGAACCCTTTCAGGATGGAACTCGCTTTGATTTTCCTACACAGCAAATAACAGAAACTTCACCAACACTGGCAGAACTTAAAGATTACGGACTGCTGCATCACCACTGTTTGTCATTATTCGAATAGTTTTTTGCGCTAAGTTTTTTTGAAAAAACCATTTTTCTGACCTAACTATCGTAACGTTAAACATATAAAAAGCCGAGCTTATCAGAAGGTTTGGAAATCGTGCTGATCGGCTGGGCTATCATTATTGCTTTTGCGCTAAGACGGTTTTATATATTATTAATATATAGAGATTAATACTAATAATAGATTAATGACTATACATCATAGAACTATAAATATTAAATATACCAATACAATTACTCATACAGATAACAAGAACCACGAGACATGTCATACAGATCTGAATACATATCCCAATATGGATGATGCTATGGATCAATAGTTCATGCAGGATGAGAGCACTATTCGATATATGCGGATAGTGGATGACTTGTCCTTACTTGAGATAAGGACTCCATTTAAAAAAATAAGTCGATTGCTTAACTATGACGTGAATCATAGTTAAGGAAGTTCAACGTGTTTCCATTAGATCTGGATCATCAAGCAGGGGTGATGTATACCATTCATCGCTTTGTAGATGTATGTCTTAATTTTGATATTTCAGACGAAGCATTCATTTTTAACTTAGAACGCTTGTATTGCGCATTTGAAGCGTTTAAACAAGAAGGGCTTGAGTATGCAGCATCAATTCGGGCCTTTATTGCAGTCACTGAATACGTCAATAGTCAGCGTGGCATGCTCAGCTTTGCTGAATATCTGACAGGGCTTTCAATAGGGGAAATTAAGGCATTAAGACGAATCCTGCATGCGCATCGAGGGCTGATACGTGATGAGATCAAAAGCTTTGCGAGACGGAAAGAATTGAATCGAGTGGCATTACTTGAGGAGTTCGAAGGCGCAATCAAGGGGTATTATTCGGTTCTAGTGATCAGAGTGGATTTGAGCTATAGCAAGGACAGCATGAGTGAAATTACAGTAAATGACTTCTATCAGCATATTGGAAAACTGCGTGATTTGATCACTGATAAGAATGGATATTTTGATGCACTTTTGACCTATGCGATCGCACTGGAGCAGGGTATAACCAAAGGCTTTCATGCTCATTTAACATTGGTGATTAATAGATCGAAGCATCAGAGTGATTATAAAATTGCTGAGGGAGTGATCGATAAGTGGAAGGAAATCACATTCGATAAGGGTTTTGGGCGGAACATCAACACGACAGCGAATAAAGACAACTACGAGAAGCAAGGTCGTTTAGGTATTGGAGATATTCGTCGAACGACACCCGAACAAGGCAACAATGCTTTGGGTGCAGTTGCTTATCTCAGTGACCCTGATAAATACGAGCAGACGTTATTGGTTAAACCACGAGGGCGTAAAACGTTTTATAAGGGGGATTATCAGCATCATGGTCGCCCAATACCTGATACAGAAGAAAATAGAAGAATCAAAGAATGGGATGCGCAGACCGCTTTAGCAAAGCTGGAAGAGGAGGTTTGGTTTAAAAAATTATGAATGTGCCAGTTCTATGAAATCAATTCATTCATAGGACAACATATGAGTCATTCAGAGTTAGAGTTTGTTACAGCACCGCGTTTAGAGCAGGATGTTTTAGAGTATTACCAAACGATTCGCTTTGCCCCGATTCCAGAAGGTGTTCATTACGAAGATCATCAAAAAAATATAGATCAGGAGTTTAAACGTAAGCTGTCTGGTTATTTTTCAGCATGGCGCAGAATGATGGCCGTTGGCATTCATGAGCATTTGTCTTTTTCCTTTTGGGCAGACAAGTTATTTCAGGCTTACTGCAGTGTATTACAGGAAGAGCAGATTCGGTTCTTTGAGGTCACGGCGCAAAGAAGCGCTGGTTTTTATATCGATAAGATCGTAAAGCGGCTGAGAGGGCTGTTTGAAAGCACCAGCTTAACTGAAGAAATGCATAAGCTGAATGAGCGCTACGAGAAGCGGATTGAAAAGCTGAGAGAATCCTACCGTAATACAAGCCAGATCTATCCCGATGCTGCGGATTTAAAGCTGGAACTAAGTCTAAATGAGGGTGGAAATGAAATTATCGATTTGCGACAGTTAGAGCGATTTTTATCAAATTTCCAAAAAAGTCTAGCGGCTGAGTATTGGTATAGAACACAAGCCATTTACCGCTTTTATCAAATTGTACGGGATGATGTTCAGCAGCGGTATGTGATCCACTTTTATCTGAGCTTTAACCGATCACTCTATGCTGATCCATTATTTTATTGCAGTGTCATAGAGCGTTGCTGGGCCCAGGTCACGAATTATATGGGTACCTGCAGTTGCCTTAGTCTGACAGATCAAAATAGTGTGGTTGATGCTGAACAGATGTTTCGGATTGATCGAATTATTCAAGAAGACGTCCAATGTCCGCTGAGTGCATTAAATAGCATGCCTGAAAATCAAACAGGAAGGCATGGACTTGCGAATAGAATCTGCATCTACCCCAAAGGATTTAAATGGTTTGATGGAGCACCTGTACGACGCTGAAAATTTATATCAGAGTCCTGCACTTGCTTGATGCTCTACATTGCGCAGATTATCCTTCTCATCAATTCTGTTTGCAAACGTCGAGCACCCAGATTTCTAGCCGAGCGCATTTCCAATATTAAGGCCTCTAGCTCAGCATTGATTTTAGTATTTGGAGATTTTAATGGGCGTTTACTCTGACTACTTAATCCATCAATACCTTGCTCAGAATATCGTTTCCACCACTTGCGTAATGTTGGTCTAGAAATGCCACATCTCCGACAGACTAGGCCAGCATCATTGGTCTCTTCAAATAATTTAACCCATACGAGTCTTTGTTGAATTTCTCTGTTCATAGACACCAATTATATTGAAATGATGTCTATGAATCACACATTTAATGACTAGATTTCATTGGAGATTTTGGATGAGTTCAATTGCCACCACCTCTAAGATAAGTAAGCTTACTTTGTACTAGCTCAAACTAGGTACAGCTTAAATCCTTTTAGTACAGTTCCAGAAAATAACTAAATAAAGCTTCATTTCCCATAAGCTATCCATTGATAAAGAGATAGCTTGTAAATTTGAGATATATTTTCATATAGGATTTACTTCCTAGAAGCTATTCAGTATTCTTTTCACGTTTCATTTTGATCTGACTTGCTATGTTGGCTAATAAGTTTTTTAAGCTTATTCTCGTATCAGTCCTGTTTTTGTTTGCTATAACAACGACGGGGATTTATACGTGGGCGCCTGTAATAGCAAAAAATCTAGATCATCATCATGAACTGAGTATTTCTGTAGAAACAGAAGATTCTAGCCAATGGTCATTAGTTCATCATGATGAAGTTCTGAATACAGCAGATCAAGATAAAAAAAATCATAACTGGACAAGTTATGATGAACCCGCATTTCATCATTCAGTAAAACCAATTCAAGCTGATGATCATTTCTCAATTGATCCAGTCTTTTTCCTTAGTTTTGCTTTACCTTTAATCCTCTTATTTTTAGGTTTATTTGAACGCCCAATTCGTTCTTTTAAGCTTAGGAAAAGGATTCCCTTTCTTTGTAATACCTACGCATTTACCAAAACTCTCATTGTTCTAAGGAGTTGATTTAACTATACAAAAATATTTTTCATTTTTTGTATAGGTTATAGTCATGTCTAAAAAAAGTCAGGTAATTTTCGCCTGTGGCTTAGTCATCATTGCTCCTCAGTTATTAGCAGGAACAAATTATGCACAGTTACAGCAGCAAGCTATTGCAAATGATTCAGTTCTAAAAGGTTTGCAGCAATCTCAGCAAGCTTATGATGTAAATCAAAAATATGCTGGTCGGATGAACAATCCAACTTTCAATGTCGAATTGGATAATTTGGGTAATTCTAAGCTGAAAGATTTGGATGGCCCAACTGCATTCATGGGTTTGTCCCAAGAAATTCCGTTGAATAATAAACTCGCTTTGCGTAAGCAATTGGCAGGTTTGCAAGGAAATAATAACCAATTTGAGATTACTCAACGACAAGCAGAGTTAAAAGCTGATTTTCGAATCTGTATGTCTAATTGGTATGCAGCTGCTCAGCGAGCAGAAATTTATGCTGCAGAGAGCAAGCTGAGTGCAAGACAAGCAACAGTTCTAAATGAAAAGCTAAAGTATGGACGTGTGATTCCATCTGATGTTCAGCTTAATTCAGCTTTATCTGCTGAGTCCAAGTTACGTTATCAAAATGAGCTGAAAAAGGTTCAGTTTCAGAAAAATCTCTGTTCAAAATTTGCTTTTGATTTGCCAGCCAATGCTATAGATGTTCCTTTAACGATTAACTTCACTGACAAGGTTAGCTTATCTGAAAAGCAGGCTTTACTAAAAAAGCAGCAGGCAAAAACTCAATTTGAATTAGCAAGAAAAGAAGCGGTTCCTGATATCACGCTTGGCGTTGGTGTACGTAATTATCAAGAAACAGATGACAAAGTTTTTTTGGTTTCCACTTCTATTCCGCTTTCGATATTCAATCGCAACAGTGGAAATATTGCACTCGCTCAAGCACAGCAAACCAATGCTGAAACTCGTTCAGAATTAATCAATCGAAATTCAAAGATTGAATTGGATAACAAATCTATTGAGGTATCCAGTTTGATTGATGCAATCAAGCAATATGACCAATCTGTTTTACCTGCAACAAAAGAAAGTTTACGCATTGCAGAAATGGGTTATCAGGCAGGAAAAATTTCATTATTGGAATTTAATAGCATTAAACAAGTTTGGTTAGACAAACATCTCGCTCGATTTGATCTGTGGTTGGCTTTGCAAAATCAGATTGCAGAAGTTGAACGAAATTATGTAACGAATTTAGATCAAGAATAAGGGCAGAGAATATGAATAAACCAAAGAATACAGTAATTGCTACAGGCGTTATAGCTTTACTTGTCATGTTGTGTGCTCTGGCTTGGTACAAAACAGGAAACAAATCACAGACGTCTTCAGCACATGGTGAAGCTGTCGAAGAAAAAGCTGCTGTCGCAGGCGATGAAAAAGGTCCACATGGTGGACGCTTATATCGTGATGGAGACTTTTCGGCAGAGGTAAAAATTTTTGAAGAAGGTGTAGAGCCGCATTTACGTGTCTATGGCTACTACAAAGATCAGCCTTTAAAGCCGAGTGAGATTAACGCCAATATTTTTATTAAGCGTTTAGATGCTGAGCAAACCATTCGCTTCAAACCTGAAAGTGATTACTTGATTGGCGATGAAATTGTTTATGAACCGCATTCGTTCTTGATGGTGATTAATGTTGATTATCAAGGCAAGAAACACAGCTGGAAATGGGATACCAAAGAAGGCCGTGTAACGATGCTGGATAGCAGTATCAAAAGCAGCGGTTTAGAACTTCTTAAAGTTGAACCTATGACTTTTGAGAATGCGCTTGAGCTAAAAGGCGAACTTAAGTTCCCAGACAATTTTGAAAGTTTCATTACACCTAAAGCAAGCGGAACACTCATTAAAACCTATCGCACTATTGGTGATAAAGTCAGCCAAGGTGATCTGTTAGCGACTGTTCAAAGCCAAGATCTGATCCGCTTAAATGCTGAGCGATCCATTGCATTAGATAATTTGCAATTTTCACGCAAAAAAATGGAACAGGAACGTGCATTATTTCAAAAACGCGTATCGCCTGAAATTGACTACATCAATGCAAAACGAGAGTTTGATGATGCTCAGACTCGTGCCAATGAGTTAAACAGTTTAATTCGTGCTTATGGTGGTTCAGGGAATGGAACAATTGAAGTACGTTCTGCAATGTCAGGCACGATTTTACAAGTCCTTGCTGCGGTTGGTTCAAACGTCACCCCAGCTTCGCCATTGTTCAAAATTGCCAATACCTCTCAATTATTGGCAGTGGTGAATGTTCCAGCGGATAAGCTGAATGCGATTAATCCCACTGCTAAAGTGACGATTAAGCCTCAAGTGCAAACAGGTACAGAGGAAGCTTTAGGTCGTATTAAATATATCAGTGATGTCATTGATCCGAAAACGCGCACAGCTCAAGTCTTTATCGAAATTGCCAACCAATTCAAATGGCGTTCTGGTCAGCTTGTTACCGCACAAATATTCGAAAATCAAAGCACGAAAGCCATGGTTGTGCGAGAGGATGCATTACAAAACTTCCGTGATTGGGATGTGGTCTTCATCCGTGTAGGAAATGACTTTGAAGCACGTCCTTTAGAACTAGGCGATAAATATAATGGTTTTGTCGAGGTGAAATCTGGTCTTAAAGCAGGTCAGGTGTATGCAGCAGGCAATTCCTATTTATTAAAAGCAGAGCTGGGTAAATCTGGCGCTACTCATGATCACTAAGGGGTAGCGACTATGTTTGATCAAATTGTTAAGCTCTCGATCAAGAATCGATGGCTTGTACTGATTGTCTTTCTGTTTATCGGTGCATTTGGCGTTTATAACTATTTTAAACTGCCGATTGATGCTGTACCTGACATTACCAATGTACAAGTCCAAATCAATAGTGAAGCGCAAGGCTTATCTCCAATGGAGATGGAGTCACAAGTGACCTATCCA
This sequence comes from Acinetobacter sp. ANC 4805, assembly GCF_022549495.1. Taxonomy (GTDB): domain Bacteria; phylum Pseudomonadota; class Gammaproteobacteria; order Pseudomonadales; family Moraxellaceae; genus Acinetobacter. The sequence continues at coordinate 94,840 of NZ_JAKZGD010000008.1, read as the reverse complement.
ATTGAAACGGCTTTGGCTGGTATTCCTAATCTGGAATACACACGTTCTGTATCGAGATATGGTTTATCTCAGGTTACGGCGATTTTCAAGGAAGGTACGGATATCTATTTTGCTCGTCAACTTGTAAATGAAAAGTTGCAAGGGGTTACTCCAACACTTCCGACTGGCATATCGACTTCAATGGGGCCTGTTTCAACAGGGCTTGGCGAAATCTTTATGTACACTGTTGAGAATGCAAAAGATAATCCAAATCCATTATCTCCCACTGAATTAAGAACTCTGCAAGATTGGGTGATTAAACCACAGCTTCGAAATGTTGAAGGTGTGAATGAAATCAATACGATTGGCGGTTATCTAAAACAATTCGTGGTACAGCCGGATTATGCATATTTACACAGCATTGGTTTAGATCAGCAGGATATCTTGGATGCTATTTCTAAAAATAGCATGAACAAAGGGGCTGGTTATATTGAGAAGAATGGTGAGCAGTATTTGATTCGCTCAGATTCTCAAATTAACTCAATTGAGCAAATTCAAAATATCCCTATCACGACAAGCAGCGGTTACATTCTGCGATTGAAAGATGTGGCAAAAATATCGATTGGTCACGAGTTACGTACAGGTGCAGCAACTAAAGATGGGCAAGAAATTGTCTTAGGTACTGCATTTATGCTGATTGGTGAAAACTCGCGAAATGTTGCTCATGCGGTAGATCAAAAGTTACAAAAAGTCCAAGAGTCATTGCCAGAAGGTGTTGAGGCAAAAGCAGTTTATAACCGTACAACCTTGGTTGATGCGACGATAGACACGGTGAAGAAAAACCTTCTAGAAGGTGCAATCCTCGTTATTGTCGTTCTTTTCTTATTTCTTGGACATTTCCGTGCAGCGCTCATCACTGCGATGGTGATTCCTTTATCAATGCTCATGACCATTACAGGCATGGTGAATCAACGAATCAGTGCAAACTTAATGAGTTTAGGTGCGCTAGATTTCGGGATCATTGTCGATGGTGCTGTCGTCATTGTTGAAGCTTCACTTGCAAAATTAGCGATGAAGCAAAAAGAGTTGGGCCGGATTCTGACGCGTAAAGAACGTTTTATTACCGTATTTGAAGCAACTAGAGAATCTCGAAAAGCGATTCTTTATGGTCAATTGATCATTATCTTAGTGTATCTGCCTGTCATGACGCTTACTGGTGTTGAAGGCAAGATGTTTACACCGATGGCAGCTACAGTTGTTATGGCTCTCGTGGCTGCAATGGTTCTTTCGATTACTTTTGTTCCTGCAATGGTGGCTTTAGTCACGACAGGTGAAATTAAGGAAGAGGAATCTAAGATTGTTCATTTCATTAAGAAAGTCTATAGCCCAATTTTAGATTGGTCATTGAGTCATCGTTATAAGCTGATTGCGTTCGTCGCTATTTTCTTTGTATTCAGTGCAAGCCTTTCAACTCGCTTAGGCTCTGAATTTATTCCCTCATTAGATGAAGGTGATGTGGCATTACATGCACTTCGAATTCCCGGTACTTCTTTAACTCAAGCTGTTGAAATGCAGTATGCACTTGAAAAAGAAATCGTCAAAATTCCTGAAGTGAAAACCATGTTTGCTAAAGTGGGTACAGCTGAAATTGCGACAGACCCAGTTCCACCAAACGTCGCTGATAATTTTGTGATATTGAAACCACGTAGCGAATGGCCGAATCCTGACAAAGAAAAATCAGCTGTTGTTGCCGATATTGAACGTGTAGCAAAAGGCGTTTATGGAAACAACTATGAGTTTACTCAGCCGATTCAAATGCGTTTTAACGAGCTGATTTCAGGTGTTCGTACAGATGTTGCAGTGAAGATTTATGGTGATGATTTAGATCAGTTACTTGAATCAGCCAATGCCGCTGCGAAGATTCTTGAAGGTGTAAACGGGACTGCGGACTTAAAAGTAGAACAGATGACAGGTTTACCGATGGTCTCTGTCGAACTGAAAAAAGACATGATTGCCAATTATGGCTTAGATGCTGAGGATGTGCAGGAGCAGGTTTCCAGCCTGATCACAGGCCAAACCGCAGGTAAGGTTTTTGAGGGGGATCGTAAGTTCGACATTGTGGTCCGTATGGATCAAAACTCTGTCACCGATTTAGAGAAGCTTTACCAAGTTCCAGTCAATTTACCTGATGGTTCGAGTGTACTTTTGTCTGAACTGATCGAATTGAAGAATGTTCAGGGTCCAAACCAAATTTCACGTGAAAACGGTAAACGCCGAATTGTAATTACTGCCAATGTTCGCGGTACGGATATCGGAAGTTATATCGCAGAAGCCCAATCTAAACTCAATGCTGACTTTAAATTACCTGAAGGCTATTGGCTGACATGGGGCGGTACATTTGAACAAATGGAATCAGCTTCAAATCGTCTAATGATTGTTGTCCCTCTGGCTTTGATCTTAATTTTTGCCATGATCTATATGGCATTAGGAAATGTCAGAAATAGCGTGCTGGTATTTACAGGTGTCCCATTTGCATTAACCGGAGGTGTGATTGCATTAGCTCTGCGTGATATTCCATTCTCTATTTCAGCAGCAGTTGGTTTTATTGCACTTTCAGGTGTTGCTGTGTTGAATGGTTTAGTCTTAGTTTCTGCTATTCAGCGATTGAGAGATCAAGGTGAGGGATTACTTGAGGCTGTTAAACAAGGTGCTTTAGGGAGACTTCGTCCAGTACTAATTACCGCTTTAGTGGCATCTTTAGGCTTTATCCCAATGGCACTAAATGTGGGAATTGGATCTGAAGTACAGCGACCAATAGCGACTGTTGTGATCGGTGGAATTATCTCGTCAACTTTATTGACGTTGATTATTTTGCCTACTCTTTACGTTTGGTTTAACCAAGGACGCAAAAAGCAATCAGATGATTTTTCTGAGCAGCAAGATGCCTAGGTGAAATTGAAATGATGGGTATGGTGCGAGATAGAAAATATCGAAATATGGTGATGTGGCTTGTCTGCATCATCAGTCTTGCACTATGCCTGCATTTTAATCAGCACAATACAGATACAGCATTCCAAGAACATACAGTTTATGAATTTGAAAGCGTACATTTTCATGATGTACAGCAACATAAACAGAATCATATTCATCATGATAATTTTCATGAGCATTTTGGTGAACATCAGTCTAGTCAGCAGACCAAATTGTTATTCACTTTATCTTTTATATCCATCATTGATAGCGTAAAAAATTATCTCTATCTCATGATCAGCCGTATTTTCAAACCTCCAAAAACAGCCCTAAAAACTTTTCTTTTTAGTTAACTTTGGAGTTTGATTTACATGCAATTTATTTTTTCACAATGGGTGAGACTCAAGGCATTTTTAAAGTTGTTGATTACTTTAAGTGCTGTTTTGATGAGTCCTGCACTTTTGGCACATGGCGTGGCAGAAGGTGACAAAGGCTATATTCAAGAAATTTATGGGGTTCACATCATTCCCTTTATTTACCTCGGGGCAAAGCACATGGTTACAGGTTATGACCATTTGCTGTTCCTCGTCGGGATTATCTTTTTCTTATATCGCATGAAAGACATTGGCTTATATGTCAGCCTTTTTGCGATTGGTCACTCTGTGACAATGCTGATTGGGGTGTATTACAACATTTCCATGAATGCATACATTATTGATGCAATTATTGGTTTTTCTATTGTTTATAAAGCTTTGGATAATTTAGGTGCATATCAGCGTTGGTTTGGTTTCCAGCCCAACACTAAAGCAGCGACGTTAATTTTTGGTCTGATTCATGGCTTCGGTTTAGCGGTAAAAATTCAAGAGTATGAAGTTTCGGCAGATGGTCTATTGGCAAACCTCATTGCATTTAATGTCGGGGTAGAGCTTGGTCAATTTATGGCTTTAGCGATGATTTTGCTGTTGATGACAATGTGGCGAAAAACGCCGTATTTCTTCAAAACAGCTTATCAAAGCAACGTTTTTTTAATGTTCCTTGGCTTTTTACTTGTGGGCTTTCAGCTTACTGGCTTCGTTACTCAATAAGGATTTTCAAATATGTACAACGCTCAAATTCCACAAGATGTTGAATTACCTTCTGCAAAGAAACTTGTTAAATCAACCATTATCGCTGCAGTGAGTGCTGCAGTTGTCTTAGTTACAGTTGTTATGCCAGCTGAATACAATATTGATCCTACTGGGGTTGGTAAAGTTCTAGGCTTAACAACGATGGGTGAAATTAAGCAATCTTTGGCTCAAGAGTCTGAAAATGGTATGGGAGAGGCAGTTTCAAACACGATATCGAGTGAAGCTGCAAGTGACCCTAATATTCAATCATCTATGCCAATTGGTGAAGCAGAAAAAATGCTAATGCCTGCAATTCAAAAGCAACAGATGACAGTTGAGTTGAAGCCCGGACAAGCCACTGAAATTAAGTTGGCGATGCCGGAAAGTGCTAGCGTGAATTTTAAATGGACAACATCAGGCGGTGGTCTAAATTATGACACGCATGGTGATCCAGTGAGCGCTCCTAAGGGCTTTTACCATGGTTATGGCAAAGGACGTAATGAAACTCAGCAAACAGGTACATTAACAGCAGCTTTTGATGGTAAACACGGCTGGTTCTGGCGTAATAGAACTGAAAGTCCTGTTTCAGTGACATTGGAAGTTGAAGGCCAATTCAGTGATATGAAGAAAGTCTTTTAAGCTTTAAAAAAATCTCCTTGGAATAAAATCCAAGGAGATTTTAATTGGCATTGATTTTAGAAATAAAAAATAGGTTCTAAAAGGGGTCCCAAAAATGCTAGAAGTTTTAAAAAATACAACGTATAGGCATTTGTTCTTAGCTCAAGTCATTGCGCTTATTGGAACTGGGCTGATTACGATTGCTTTGGCTTTACAGGCGTATGATATTGCTAAAGGGGAGGCTGCTCAGGTCTTAGGCATAGCATTGGCGATAAAGATGATTGCTTATATTGGGGTAGCACCTATTGCTTCAGCATTTGCAGAAAGGCTGCCACGTAAAAAAGTTTTAGTGGGGTTGGATATCATCCGTGCTTTAACTGCTTTATGCCTGCCTTTTGTGACCCAAATTTGGCAAATCTATATTCTAATTTTTATTCTGCAATCTGCATCAGCTGCATTCACACCTACTTTTCAGGCCATGATTCCTGATGTATTGCCTGAAGAAAAAGATTATACCAATGCCTTGTCTCTTTCTCGTTTGGCTTATGATTTAGAGAATATTATTAGCCCAATGTTGGCAGGATTTTTACTTGGATTTATAAGCTATCACAATCTATTTTTAGGCACAGTCATTGGCTTTATTGGTTCAGCACTTTTTGTTGTCAGTGCAAAATTGCCTGCTGCTAAAGTACCTGTATTTAAAGGGGGGTATTACAGAATAAAGCAGGGGACAAAAATTTATTTTAATACTCCGCGTTTAAAGGCACTCCTAGCGTTAAACCTTGCGATTGCGTCAGCCAGTGCTGTAGTGATTGTAAATACGGTTGTACTCGTTCAATCAACCTTTAAGCTAAATGAACATGCCACCACTTGGGCCTTTGGCTTGTTTGGCTTAGGGTCTATGCTCTCGGCATTTATATTGCCTAATGTTCTGGATAAATTTAACGATCGAGCTGTGATGCTGAGCGGCACAGCTGTATTAGTCGTTGGCTTATTCTGTGGGTTTTTTATTAACTCATACAACGGACTATTAGTTTTATGGTTTGTCTTGGGAATAGGTTACTCAGTATCTCAAACACCTACAGGCCGGTTAATTCGTAAATCTGCATCTAGTGAAAATAGAACTTCATTATTTGCCGCGCAGTTCGCTTTTTCACACGCATGCTGGTTGATAGCTTACCCTTTAGTGGGTTGGCTGAGTACCAATTTTGGAACACTCTTTACATTTGTGCCTATGGCGGTCATTGCTCTAGTAGCAATGAGTATTGCCTTTATGATTTGGCCAAAACAAGATGAATCCGTAATCGTACATTCACATGATGATTTACCTGTGGATCATGAACATCTACTCAGTCACAACCATGATGGAAAGCATTCACATGACTATGTGATAGATGAAAACCATCAAAGATGGCCGAAATAAATGATGGCCTATGTTTTATTATTTTTAAGTGCCTTTGGTGCAGCAACACTATTGCCCCTGCAATCTGAGACAGTGTTAGCAGGCTTTTTTCTGTTAGGTCGGCATTCTGAGCTGTTGCTCATACTTGTAGCAACAGTTGGGAATGTACTTGGTTCTTGTGTGAACTGGTGGTTGGGTATCAAGCTAGAAGTCTATAAAGACAAGCGTTGGTTTCCAGTATCAGAGAAGCATTTATTAAAGGCTCAAATCTTATATGCAAAGTATGGTTCACCCATGTTATTACTCAGTTGGGTGCCTGTGATTGGTGATCCAATTACGTTAGTCAGTGGAGTTTTAAAGGAAAAATTTACTATATTTATAATTTTGGTTTTCACGGCTAAATTTTTAAGATATATCGTTGTTTACATGATCTATTTAGAGGTTGCTTGAAATATATTCTAATAAAAAAAAGGAACTTGGTTATTCTATAATCTAAAAGTTTTATTCAACTCGGGGAAGATACAAAAATGAAAAAAATAGTTTTAGTTTGTGTGCTGGGAATGTTTGTAACTTATACAAATGCGCATTCGGGTGGTACAAATAAACAAGGTTGCCATACTAACAGCAAAACAGGTGATTACCACTGTCATTAAAGTCTACAAGAGGTCAAAAGACCTCTTTTTTATGAGTTGAAATAAAATAGTAATGTAATCATTAATGCAAAAGCCCCATACAAAGTATGAGGCTAACTTTAAAAATTAGTTTGTTAATACGGAGATTTCGGCAGTTGTATAGCCTCGCTCATAAAGGATACTGTGAATCGCATTTTTTATGCTTTGGCAGTTGGTTTTTTTAAACCTTTTAAAAAGTTCAAAGTCACAGTGATGACTTAAATTGAACTTTATTTCGAGCGCTTTTGAATCTGGAGTTGAATAAAGAGAAGTTAAAAACTTACGTATTCGGGGTCGCATATAAACTATTAAGCAATAAAGATGTACTCATCATATCAAGTCTATAAAAATTGAAAAGAGATTTTTTATCATGTCATTTTATTGATAGCGGCTGAGTAATGCTAAAAACTCTTTTAACTCTTCTTTATTAATCGCATCTTTATCTTTGATTACATGCTCTTTTAGATGTGCTTCAATCAATTGATTCATTAATCCATTCACAGCACCACGGACTGCAGCGACCTGTTGCAGTACTTCTATGCATGATTTGTTAGGGTCGGCCAAACTCTGCTCAACGGCGTTGATTTGTCCTTGAATACGCTTAACCCGATTTAAAATTTTTTTGTCTTGATGCAAATGAGACATAGCATTTCTGTCCAAACTAAATATACTGTAGGGGAGTATTATTGATGGCATAAAAAAATGCAATATCTAAGTAATGTTAAAAGCAACCATACGCATCAATTCGATGAAGGAAATCCGCTAGCGCAGAAGAAAATTTTAATTGCGACAATCCTGACGGGCGTCATGATGGTCTTTGAAATTTTTGGAGGTTGGTTCTTTAATTCGATGGCTTTACTTGCAGATGGCTGGCACATGAGTTCACATATGCTGGCATTGGGCTTAGCATATTTCGCATACCGAATGGCACGTAAATATTCACAAGATCAGCGATTCTGTTTTGGTACATGGAAGATAGAAATTTTAGCTGGATACTCTAGTGCGATCTTACTCATGGTTGTGGCATTGTTTATGGGAATACAATCGGTGGAGCGCCTATTTAATCCCGTCAATATTCACTATAACGAAGCAATATCAATTGCAGTGATTGGTCTTGCTGTGAACTTTATTTGTGCTTGGTTACTACACGATAGTGGGCATCATCACCATCATCACCACGAACATGATCACCATCATGATCATGGACACCATCACCATGATGAAGATGGGCATCATGAACATGATTTAAATCAGAAAGCGGCTTTCTTACATGTCGTTGCAGATGCTGTGACTTCTGTATTAGCGATCATTGCATTATTTGCAGGTAAATTTTTTGGCTGGGATTTCTTAGATGCAGTTTTGGGTATTGTAGGTGCATTTCTAGTCGCACATTGGTCTTGGGGGCTTATTCGCGAGACAGGCAAAACTTTACTGGATGCTGAAATGGAACATCCAGTTGTTCAAGAAATTCAGGAAGTCATTGATGACTTAGATAGCCGAATCGTAATTACTGATATTCATGTATGGAAGGTAGGTAAAGGTAAGTTTTCTTGTATCTTGTCACTAGATGTAAGCAGTTTAAATATCACGGCAGATGAAGTCAGAAAAGCCTTATCTATTCATGAGGAAATTGTGCACGTTTCAGTAGAAATTAATACAAGTTCTAGACTCCAAGCTGCAGTATAAAAATAGATAAAAAGGAGCAGCTCATTTGAGCTGCTCTTTTTTTATATGCTTAGTTTAATGATAAGCCCTAAAATTGCAGCAGCACCGATGACTCTTAATACACTTTGATTGAATTTAAAGAGAGCAATACAAGCGAGTATGGTTATTACTGCAGCTATGTAGTCAAATTGCCCCTCAAACCCTTTTGGCCATAGTACATGGTAAGCAAAGAAGAGGGCCAAATTAAGAATTACGCCGACAACGGCTGCGGTAATTGCTGTCAGTGGTGCAGTAAATTTGATTTGATTGTGAGTGGATTCGATTACGGGTGCTCCACCGAGAATAAACACAAACGAAAATAGGAAGGTGAACCAAGTAACAATTGTTGCTCCAAAAGCACCAGCTAAAAACTTATGTTCAGGCCCTAATAGGTCAAGGTTGTACCCGCCCATAAACCCAACGAAAGCAACGACCATAATGAGTGGGCCGGGTGTGCTTTCACCCAACGCTAAACCATCGATCATTTGGGTTGGTTTAAGCCACTCATAGAAGTTAACAGCACCTTGATATACATAAGGTAAAACCGCATAAGCTCCACCAAATGTCATTAAGGCTGCTTTAGTGAAAAACCAAGCCATTTGTGTATAAGCGTGAGACCAGCCATAAGCTACTGTCAGTAATGCTATAGGGAGACACCACAAAATAATTGCAACAACCAGCAATTTAATCAAGCGAGACCATTTGAAAATGGCATGTTCAGGTGTGGGCGTATCATCATCAATAATTGCTTTCCCGTAGTCTTTGAGACTTGATGCGTGAACATTGCTAGTGAATAATTTTGGGTCAAATTTACTTAAGAGATAACCACTTAAAGCAGCCAGCAGCACAATAAGGGGGAACGGAACATTAAAGGCAAAAATGAGAATAAATGCGGCACATGCAATAGCATACATATATTTATTCTTCAGTGACTTACTGCCAATACGATAGGTTGCATGAAAGACGATAGCGGTGACAGCAGGTTTAATGCCATAAAAAAGCCCTGCAATGACAGGTACATTTCCAAATTTTGCATAGACCCATGAAAGACCGATGAGAATAAAAAGGGAAGGTAAAATGAAAAATAGTCCGGCTATGATACCGCCTTTTGTTTTGTGCATTAGCCAGCCAATATAGGTTGCTAATTGTTGTGCTTCAGGCCCCGGAAGCAACATGCAGTAATTGAGCGCATGCATAAATCGCTTTTCAGAGATCCATTTTTTTTGTTCTACCAATTCTTGGTGCATGACAGAGATTTGGCCTGCAGGCCCGCCAAAGCTGATAAATCCGAGTTTTAACCAAAACAGTATGGCCTCTTTAAAGCTAACCTCTGGATTGGGCTCGAAATCGTTTTCTTGCAATTGATTCATGAATTCTCGCCTTTAAAATTGGTATATAGACCATCAAAAATGTGATTGGATAATTCCATCAACTGTTGATCAGCATGAATACTGCTTCTTAGTCCTTGTAATATTTTTTCTAGCCCAAGTGCTTCTGGTGGCTCATTTCCGCCAATATCTAGGTAATGGACAATTTCAGCGATTTTCAGAAGTGATTTATCGGCTAAATTAAAGCTGTGTAAAAGTACTTCGAATGACACAAGCTCACCAACATGGGTAAACGTTGCACCGTCAAAATCAAAACCATAAGCATCTGCTGGACAATCTTTAATATCTTGTAGCCAAATAAAAGTAGGGTCTTTATCAATAAATTTTTGAATGAGCCACGTACAAGCTAAACGATCCACCCAAGGTCGTTTTCGCGTAGCCCAAGTTTTAGATTGGAAGTCATGAAGATTAAGAGAAGGTAGATCACTATTTATAGAAGAGGGCTCATTTGATTCCCCTAGGTGATGAATTTTAAGTTCGAGTTTTGATATCGCGTTTAAGGCTGTGTTTTGTAATTCATTAGGAAAGAAATCAATATCGATGAGAGATGAAAGTTGCTTTCTTAATTTTCTAATGCTTTTTAAATGTTCATTTTTTTGCTCAACATTCAGTGAACTCTCTATTTCATTCAGTTGTAGCAAAAATTCAGAGTATTCACTTTTTCTATTAAATAGTTGAATTAAGTCTAAATTATTGTTGCTAACGGAATCGAATAGATAGGCAATGCCATCGGCACTTTGATGCTCGTCAATAATGGGGTCAAAGCGCTGCTTTTGTTCATTAGGTAGCACATAGACACCATCACGCAGAGTTGCTGCGCCACAGCTTTTGATGGAACGCCAAATTCTCATTCGAGCAGAAGAGTTTTGTGTGGAAAGGCTAGAAATGAGGATGCTTATATTCATGTTATAAACTCTACAAATTTTGTATATTTTATAACAAATAAATTTGACGTGATAATTTTTATACTTAATTAGTTATTCAGGGAATCTGATATATTGTTTGCTGATATACGTAAGGATCATCCCTTTCAATCACTGAATCTAAGAAATTTTCGGGTATTGTACAGATCTATTTTGCGGTAGTTTTTACGGTAAATGTAGAACAAGAATTGATGAAATTTATTAAAAATCAGTGTCTTGGATTGTGTCTATTGTGCGCGCTGAGCGCTACGAGAAGCGGACTGAAAAGTTGAGAGAATCCTACCGTAATACAAGCCAGATCTATCCTGATGCAGCGGATTTAAAACTGGAACTAAGTCTAAATGACGGTGGAAATGAAATTATCGATTTGCGACAGTTAGAGCGATTTTTATCAAATTTCCAAAATAGTTTACCCACAGTATTTTGGTATCGAACGCAGGTGGTCTATCGTTTTTATCGGATTGTGCGTGATGATGTTCAGCAGCGTTATGTGATCCACTTTTATCTGAGCTTTAACCGATTACTCTATTCTGATCCTTTGGGATATTGCAATGATAGCAGAGAGCACTGGATGAGAGCGACTGGATATCTGGGCACATGCGTTTATCCAGAAATGCATCATCAGCTTTCCGATGCTGATGCACAAAAAGCGCTGAGAATTGATCGGATTATGCCAGAAGAAGCGGGCTGTCCTTTGGGTGCATTAAATAGCATGCCGGAGAATCAAACGGGTCAGTTTGGGCTTCCGAATAGAATCTGCATTTACCCTAAAGGATTTAAATGGTTTGATGGAGCACCTGTACGGCGCTGAAAATTTATATGAGTGTCCTGCGCTTGCTTGACGCTCTACATTGCGCAGATTATCCTTAACCTGCTGACCTACATTGTCAGCGGGTTTTAGCAGACCCATTTACACACAAGCACATCAAAAAAGTAATTTTTTGGTGGCGAACTCGTTCGTTCCTCCTCCGTTGCGGTAGGGCGAGGGAGGGACGCCTTGTGCGTGCTGATTCTTGTGTGTCAGTCTGCTAACCCTCTCTCGTTCTGCCACCATTATTTAGCAGTAATTTGGTAGAACTCTTTCACACAAGGAGTACGCCATGCGCTTACATCAAGACCGTCTTTTATATTTCTCTTTTTTCATGTTTGTGCCGTTGGGTGATTAGACCTGACGCTGTGCAGTCAATGCATAGCTGTGTCCATGACTTTCTAAGAATAAAACTTTTTCAAGTACATATTACCGATATGAAGATGAATCTCTCATGCTGTTTTGAGGGGCGTAGATTTGTGTGCTTTATCGTCTATAACACTTCAAAAAAACATAGATATTCATTCCAGCATTTATGACATGGGGAACACTGCGTCTGATTAAGACCAGTGATGCCTATAAAAAAGAGAAAATGATGATGTTTAAAACTTTCCTAAAAACGACTCTGATTTCATCACTACTTGCAGGCGCATCATTGGCGCAGGCAGGCTGGTTTGCACAAGCCAGTGAATCCTACCTTGTTCAAGCACGTCATACAGGTGGTGGGGTTTATCAATGTCTTTATAAAACCAATCCTGGCAACCGTGGTTGGCGTAATTTCACGGTGAACTTTCAAGGTGGTTGTCCACGCTTTGTTTACTTTAATGCGCAGAATGGTCAAGTCACTGTGCCCAACTAAATGAGGGGAACATTCAAATGACCCAAAAAACCATATTGGGCTTGGCGGCAATCTTAGCCCTGACCTTGATCAGCATCGCAGGCTTCTACTTCTTTAGCCCTAAACACGCAACTGAAAAAACGGTTCCAGCCAGTACGTCTGAGGTCAGCTCTGCACAACCTTTAGAATCCGCCAGTTCAGAAGCAGTATCCACTGAGATTGCAGCGGCAGAAGTGGATGGCATCGATGTCAAAGAATTGACCACGGGAAGCAAGCGTTTGAGTCCATCAGATCATGAACCTGAATTGCTGAGTTTTGAGTTTGATCAAAACCTTAAGGCGGTGGATACCTTACTGTCGATGCTGCCTTATGATGAACTGCCTGAATTTGAGCAGGACAATATAGACAAGTATCAGCGCTATATCTTTGCCAAAGCCGCAAAAGATACAGGCAAATCAGTGCAAGACTTTAGCTTGCAAGAACATGGCGCATTGGAGTCGGAGCAAGCGGGTAATCGCTACTACGTTTATAAATTTGATAACGGCACAGACTGTGAAATCCATTTGGCCAGCATTGATTTAAATACAGGCGATTATGGCGTGAGCTATAACTACTGTTAAGGATGAACTTGATGAAGCAACTTTTAAAACCCTTACTCCTCGCAGTGACTACAACGACAGGCATCATGTTGAGTGGCTGTAATGCAGGTCTTGATCCAAACACGTTTACGGTCGAACTCGATGTAATTGATACCAGTAACTGGTATGCCCAAAATCAATCCGCTACGGTATTAACGATCCGTTCTAACAGTGCAGATCCGATTGATGTGACCAATGTGCTGATCAACAACGGTGAATGCAGTTATGAAGGTTATCGCCGATCATTGGAATATCCGCAGCATTTTAAAATGGGTTTGCGTTTAAGGCTGAAATTAACCGGTTGTGGCTATGACAATGTAGTGCGTGTCGATGTTGAAACAGAAAAAGGCACTGCAAGCTACAGCTTTCAATAGCGGCCTTTAACTCTAAAAGACGAACCAAAATATCAATCAAACCGTGTCCTCCATGGGCACGGTTTTTTTATGTCCTCAATTCGCTCTTCGCACTGAATTCATTTCGCAAGGAATACCCATGTCTTTTATTCGATGTCCCTACTGTCAGTCTACCCAGGTCAGACAAACCGATTCAGGCAATGCGCATGCCAATTATTTTGAGCAACTACAACGTTGTATTTCCCCCACACAGATGGCGATGTTTGGCATGCAGGTCGCTCGCAAGTCAGGCTTTTCACCGCTCTTCGGTGCAGCTGTTGGGGTAGTGGTGGGTGGCGTACTGGTGGTGGTGAGTCAGTATGCCTTTGAAAAATACTACAGCAATGCCGAGCAGTATCTCTGTCTGGATTGCCAACAAGCGTTTGCATGGGTGCCGTAATCGCATCTCTGACTTTACACGGTTACATCTTTAAATAGATGGATTGTTTAAACCCTTACAGCACATTTCTGCATCTTTACATCTTTCACTTTTATTTAAGGAATAATCAAAATGGCACATCAACTTGAACAAATGGCGTATGTCGGACAAACCCCTTGGCACGGTCTGGGCAATCAACTTAGCCAAAATCAACCGATTGAAGTCTGGGCCAAGCAAGCAGGTATGGATTGGCGTATTGAATCCTCCAATGTCAGCTACATGGCTCAAAACGCGCGTGGGCAAAGCATCATCATGCCGTATGAAGAACAACGGGTACTGTACCGTTCAGATACCCATGCTCCTTTATCGGTGGTGAGTCAGCGTTATCAAGAAGTCCAACCGATGGAAATTCTGGAGTTCTACCGTGATCTGACTGAGCAATCAGGCTTTGAACTGGAAACCGCAGGTGTCCTAAAAGGTGGGAAAAAGTTCTGGGCTTTGGCACGTACAGGACAAACTGCAGAATTGAAAGGTGGAGATGTCAGCAATGGCTATATTCTGCTAGCAACCGCATGTGATGGTACTTTAGCCACCACCGCACAATTCACCAATATCCGTGTGGTGTGCAATAACACCTTAGCGATTGCCTTACGAGGGCAGAGTTCCAATGCAGGCGTGGTCAAAGTACCGCACAGTACTAAGTTTGATGCCGACAAAGTCAAAGATCAACTCGGTATTTCAGTGAAAACATGGTATGACCACATGTATGAAATGAAACAACTCACCCAACGTAAAGTCACCCAGAAAGAAGCAGCAGCTTATTTTGATGCGGTATTTAACAATAATAGCCTAAGTGCGATGGAACAGGAGGATAACATTATTCAGTACTACCGTAATGTCGCGTCCCAAGCCAATCCACAGCCCAATAAAACTGAACCGAATGGACGTGCCATGACCAAAGTCATGAATATGTTTAATGGGCAGGGACGTGGAGCAGACTTATCTTCAGCCAAAGACACCTCCTATGGACTACTTTGTGCGATCACCGAGTTTGTCGACCATGAACGTCGAGCAATGAGTACTGATCACCGCCTCGATTCGGCATGGTTTGGTGCAGGGGCAGCATTGAAACAACGTGGATTGGAACAAGCTTTACGCATGTTGGCCTAACTGTAAGTAATCTATTGATAGCCTAAGCAGATTCATCACCATACTTAAACGCTCAATCTTACAAATACTTAACTCATTCATTCAAAAGCTGTGTCTACGGACACGGCTTTTTTTATGTCCAAAATTTAACAATGACAGGAAATAGTTATGAACACAGCTTTAATTCAACCAAACAATGCAACACTAAATATACATGCTAACCGACCAAAACTGTTTACTGCAAAACGCTTCGTAGAGACCAAAAATATGACTCAGGTCGAATGGCTAGAAGTCCGTAGAAAAGGTATCGGTAGCAGTGACTGTGCCGCTGCTTGTGGTCTAAACCCTTATATGTCGATATTGGAATTGTGGATGATTAAAACAGGACGTATTCAACAGAATATCGAAGATGAAAGCGAAGGCCATGCACCGCTGTACTGGGGTAAGCAGCTGGAACCTTTGGTGGCAGAGTTCTATAGCATGCACACCAATAACAAGGTGCGACGGATCAATGCGGTACTTCAGCATCCTGATCCCGATAAACACTTTATGCTAGCCAATCTGGATTACAGCGTGGTCGGCAGTGATGATGTTCAGATACTGGAATGTAAAACAGCAGGTGAGCATGGAGCAAAATTGTGGCGTGATGGTGTGCCTTTATACGTGCTGTGTCAGGTGCAACATCAACTGGCCGTAACTGGTAAACAGGCAGCGCATGTTTGTGTCTTGATCTGTGGGCATGAAACCAAGATCTTCAAAGTGACACGGTCTGAATCCGTGATTGAGCATATTGTTAAAGCAGAACGATATTTCTGGGAGTGTGTGGAAACGGATACTCCTCCATCAGTCGATGCCAGTGAATCCGCAGCTAAAGCGATTCAACAACTTTATCCAGCGCATGTACCTTTAACCGTAGAGGATCTCTCGCAAAATGAAAATGCCAATTTGATGTTCGACCAGCTCATCAAAATGAAAGAAGAGATTCAGCATAAGCAGGAATGCTTTGACCAGCTTAAACATGAAATCCAGATGATGATGCAAGACAAGGAAAGGGCCGTCTTTGCTCATGGCTCGGTAGTTTGGAAGAAAGCCAAGGATTCTATCAGCCTCAATACCAAAGCATTGCTTCAGCACCAGCCTGAACTCATTGAGCTTTATCCACTTCAAAAACAGGGTAGTCGTCGATTCAACATCTTTACCGACTAGCCTGTTTCAGCCCATTTAAATAGCAAGGCGCAAAAACCGCTCCCCGCCCTCCATTCACTAGGCATAGAGGGCAAACGGTCGCGGCTTTTGTAGCGAGCTATATACATATTTCTTGAATCAGGTGATCTGCATAAAGCTGGATGATCTGTACAAAATCAAATTGAGGAAAATAAAATGATTAAAGGTTTAGCGATTACACCCCCTACGCTGGGGCGTATCAGTATTGGCCGGGTAGTAGAAAAGAATGGTAAACGCCTACCTGAAAAAGATGATCAGTTCACCATTACTTCCCAGATCCAAAGCAAAGAGAATGGCTGGATAAAACATCCCCTGGATGAACAGCTTCGAGCGAATGTACCCAATCAAAAGCTACGTTCAATCCCGGTCAGAATGATCTTTAATGATCCTGATCTGAACTTACGCGCGGAGTATAGCTTGTTTGACCGACAGACTGGACGGCCAGTCTGTGTCGGCAATGGTGAAACCTGCCAGCGTTTAACCAGTCAAGGGGTCGAGCAACATTCATGTCCATCCCCTGATTTATGCCCATTGGCTCAAGGAGGGAACTGCAAGCCCTACGGTCGCCTGCATGTGAATTTGGATGATTCTGATGAATTTGGCACCTTTATCTTTAGAACCACAGGCTTTAACAGTATTCGAACTTTGGCTGCGCGACTGAGTTATTACCATGCAGCGTCTAATGGTTTGTTATCTTGCCTCCCATTGCAGTTGATATTGCGTGGTAAGAGTACGACACAGAGCTATCGTCAGCCAGTCTATTACGTGGATCTGACTTTAAGAGAAGGGATTAGCTTGAATGAGGCGATTATTCAGGCGAAGCAAATTGATGAACAGAGCAAGCAGGCGGGGTTTTATCAGGAAGCTTTAGACTTTACCGCAAGGAAGGGTTTTGCCAATGCACGGTTTGAAACGGATATAGAGGAAGGGTTAGAGGTGCTGGAGGAATACTACCCTGAACAAGAACAAAACCGAACGGTGGAGCAACAAGCTTCGCATGAAGGGTTTGTGCAGGATATTCAGCAGGGGTTGCAGCAATCAGTCAGACCCGTCAACTAATCGGTTGGTTGGAGAAGAGCAGCTTTCCAGGTTGCTCTTTTTTACGACAGTATTAGTCGTGGGAGTCGTCAAAGTACTATTTTAGCTATAGTTATCTCGTTAAAATAACAAGACTTAATTAATCTCTATTTTTTTTGTTAAGTGCATGACTTTTAATAGGTCGTAGATATGCTAACTTAGCAACATTGTTTAACATTAAGTATAAAACCAAAGCGGTTGATCTTGGATTGAGGAAATAAAATGCATTCATTGGAACAAAAATTTCTAAATGACTTAGATGACAAGCTTTGGAAAGCCGCCGATAAATTACGCAGCAGTCTGGATGCCGCTAACTACAAGCATATTGTTTTAGGACTGATTTTCTTAAAGTACGTATCAGATGCTTTTGATGAACGGCAATCAGAACTCAAAGAATTGTTTGCACAAAAAGACGATCACAACATCTATTACATGCCGCGTGATCAGTACGACAGCGAAGAAGAATACCAACAGGCTATTGCTGATGAACTAGAAATACTGGATTACTACCAAGAAAAAAACATATTTTGGGTGCCAAAAGCAGCACGTTGGTTAAGTATCCGTAATGCAGCAGCACAAGCGATTGGCTCTATCATTTGGCAGGATGAACAAGGGCAAGATGTCAAACTACGCTCTGTATCCTGGCTGATTGACAATGCCTTTGATGAAATTGAAAAAGCCAATCCAAAGCTTAAGGGCATTCTGAATCGTATTGGACAGTACCAGCTGGACAATGACAAGTTGCTTGATCTGATCAATACTTTTTCTGACACCAGTTTTACCAAGCCTGAATATAATGGCGAGAAACTCAGTCTGCACAGTAAAGATATTCT
Source organism: Acinetobacter sp. ANC 4805 (assembly GCF_022549495.1). Classification (GTDB taxonomy): domain Bacteria; phylum Pseudomonadota; class Gammaproteobacteria; order Pseudomonadales; family Moraxellaceae; genus Acinetobacter. The sequence goes on along the minus strand of NZ_JAKZGD010000008.1, from coordinate 76,741 downwards.
CGGGCATGTCTACGAATACTTTTTAGGACAGTTTGCTTTGGCTGAAGGCAAGCAAGGTGGGCAGTACTACACGCCTAAAAGCATCGTAACTTTAATCGTTGAAATGTTGCAGCCTTATAAAGGTCGTGTGTATGACCCTGCAATGGGTTCAGGTGGATTCTTTGTATCCAGTGAAAAGTTTATTGAACAACACGCACAGGAAAAGCATTACAAAGCCTCCGAACAGAAAAAGCATATTTCTATTTATGGGCAGGAAAGCAATCCGACCACATGGAAGTTGGCAGCTATGAACATGGCGATTCGCGGGATTGATTTTAATTTCGGTAAGAAAAATGCTGACAGCTTTCTAGATGATCAGCATCCAGACTTACGCGCCGACTTTGTCATGGCCAACCCACCTTTTAATATCAAGGATTGGTGGCATGCTTCGCTAGAAAGTGATGTACGTTGGAAATACGGTACACCGCCACAAGGTAATGCCAACTTTGCTTGGATGCAGCACATGCTACATCATCTGTCACCAACAGGCAGCATGGCACTTTTACTTGCCAATGGTTCGATGAGTTCCAATACCAACAATGAAGGCGAGATTCGTAAAAACTTGATCGAAGCTGATCTGGTGGAATGTATTGTCGCGTTACCGGGACAACTGTTTACCAACACGCAAATTCCAGCTTGTATTTGGTTCTTGACCAAAGATAAAAAGAACGGCTTATCCTTGGATAAAAAGAAAGCCAACCGTGAAGGCAAGACGCTGTTCATCGATGCCCGTAATTTGGGCTATATGAAAGATCGCGTACTGCGTGACTTTACCGATGCTGATATCGCCAAAATCACCAATGCTTTACATTCTTGGCAACAAGGCGAAAATTTTGAAGGCAAAGCGTATCAGGATGAGAAAGGTTTCTGTTTCTCTGCTGAGTTAAAAGATATTCAGAAGCACGACTACGTACTGACTCCGGGGCGTTATGTTGGTGCAGTAGAGCAGGAAGATGATGGCGAGCCATTTGCTGAAAAAATGCTACGTTTGACTGCTCAGCTCAAAGAGCAATTTGCTGAAAGTGCTGTCTTGGAAAGTGAGATTAAAAAGAATCTAAAAGGCTTGGGTTATGAGTTCTGATCATCCTTTATTGCAGGAAATTCAGAAGGGTGAAAGTCAAACCCTCGAATTTAAAGAGCAGTTACCGAAAGGACAACAGGTGGCAAAGACCCTGATTGCTTTTGCCAATACCAGTGGTGGTAAATTGGTGGTGGGTGTGAGTGATGATCGCCAACTCGTAGGTATTCAAGATGATATTTTTGAGTTGCAAGATCAGATCACTTCGATGATCAATGAACTGTGTGTGCCAAACATTCTGCCGTATATCTATATCGAGAATATCCAAGGCATAGAGTTGCTGGTGATTGAAGTCAGCCGTGGTTCATTGTTGCCTTATTATCTCAAGCCACAAGGCAAGGCACAGGGAACCTATATCCGTCTAGGTGCAAGTAATCGTGTGGCATCGCCTGAGTATATCCAGCAACTCGAATTGCAGCGTCTGAACCAAACTTTTGATGAACAGCCGAATCCGCAATACAGTTTAGATGACATCGATTTACAGCCTTTAAAGCAAGCCTTTGCTGAGGTGGGTAAAGAGCTGTCTTTGCAGAAGATGCGGAATCTTAAATTGATTATTCAGCAGAATGGACAGGATTACCCAAGTCATGGGTTACTCATTTTGTTAGGGCTTTATGAGCAGGTTGAGATTAAATGCAGTCGCTTTAAAGGCACGACCATGACCGTATTTTTGGATAAAAAAGAATACCGTGGAGACTTGTTTAGCCAGTTGAAGCAAACAGAGCAATTCATCAAGAATCATCTGCATCTACGGGCAGAAATTTTAGGGTTACAACGTACAGAAAGCTATGAGATCCCTATTCCTGCAATTCGTGAAGCCTTGGTGAATGCAGTGTTGCATCGTGACTATAGTAATGCAGGGCGTGATATTAAGGTTGGCATCTATGATGACATCCTGAATATTGTATCCCCGGGTGGCTTGCCCAATGGTCTGACTGAAGAAGATTTGGCTCAAGGTCGTTCCGAGATCCGTAACCGTGTTTTGGCGCGTGTGTTTAAAGAGCTGGGTTATATCGAGCAGTGGGGCAGTGGGATTGCTCGTATTAAAGATCTATGTTTGCAGGCAGGTAATGCAGAACCTCAACTGAAAGCACAAGGTGATTTTGTCGATTGGGAGTTTTACCGTCCTTCGACTGAGAAAATAGGTGGCTCAATAGGTGGCTCAATAGGTAGCTCAATCCAAGAAACTATGCTGACAGATCGTCAAAAAGAGATTTTAGTTTTAATTCAGCACAACCCGAAAGTTTCCTATCGTTCTATGGCAGAGCAGCTCGGTATTAATGAGTCAGCAGTGAAAAAGCATCTGAATCATTTAAAAGATGCAGGCTGGCTGGAGCGTGTGGGTGGAACTCGTGGCTATTGGGCGATTAAGAAAGAATTTGGGGGTGGGGTGTGACTGTTGATTGGTCTTATGTACGATTGAAAGATTATTGTACAAAAATTGGGAGTGGCTCTACACCAAGGGGCGGGGCTAATGTATATCTTGATAGTGGAAGCGTTTGCTTAATTCGCAGTCAAAATATTTATAACGATGGATTTAGCGAGAATGGGTTAGTTTTTATTTCTAATAGTGATGCAGAGAAATTAAATAATGTAGAAATAGAGTTGAATGATGTTCTAATTAATATTACAGGTGATTCTGTTGCCCGAGTTTGCTTAGCTCCTAAAGATAAATTACCTGCAAGAGTTAATCAGCATGTAGCTATTATCAGAACAGTAAAAAATGAGCTTGATCCAAAGTTTGTTAGATATTTTTTGACTGATAGGAATACACAAAATCATTTGCTAACGTTAGCGGGAACAGGTGCGACAAGAAATGCTTTAACCAAAGGAATGTTGGAAGAGTTTTTAGTTCCGAAACCTGATATTTTGATTCAAAAAAAAATATCTAAGATTCTTTCTGATCTTGATGAAAAAATTCATCTAAATAATCAAATTAACCAAACACTAGAATCCATCGCCCAAGCCATTTTTAAAAGTTGGTTTATCGACTTTAACCCTGTGCGTGCCAAAATTGCAGCTAAGCAGGAAGGTAATGATCCTGAGCTTGCTGCGATGTGTGCGATTAGCGGTAAAAGTGAAGCGGAAATTGAGCAAATGGCAAAAGATGATTTTGCTGAATTACAGGCGACTGCCGCGCTATTTCCTGATGAGTTAGTAGAGAGTGAGTTAGGGGAAGTGCCGAAGGGGTGGGATGCAACAGCTTTAGGAAATTTTCTTGAAATTAAACGAGGTGGCTCCCCTAGACCAATTCAAAACTTTATGGCACCTACAGGATATCCATGGGTTAAGATTGCTGATGCAACAGCTGATCCTTCGCCTTTTTTATTTAAAACAAAAGAATTTATTATAAAAGAAGGGCTGAGAAAAACTGTTTATCTCAAAAAAGGTTCGTTAATATTAACAAATAGTGCAACTCCTGGATTACCTAAGTTTTTAGAATTAGATGCATGTATTCATGATGGGTGGTTATATTTCCCTCAAAAACAACATTTTTCAGATAATTACTTATATTTCTTATTCTTAAAATTAAGAACTCAACTAGTTGCTCAAGGTAATGGTAGTGTTTTTACAAACTTAAAAACAGATATTTTGCGTAATCAAGTTGTTTTAGTACCAACTAAAGAGGTTATTGAAAAATTTGATCTTCAAGTTGGCAAGATATTAGAAATGATGAAAACTCAGTGTATTCAATCCAGTAATTTATCTGATTTGAGAGATGCTTTATTACCAAAGCTACTATCGGGTGAGTTGGACGTGTCGGGTTTACAAATCGAGGTGGCTTGAGCGTGAGTGTTTTTAATATTTATTGTGATGAAAGCTGTCATCTCGAAAATGATGGCTTTGCTGCAATGGTACTTGGTGCAATATGGTGCCCAGATTCACATCATAAGTATTTAGCAAGAAAAGTTAAGCAACTCAAAAAAGAATTTGAGATCTCTGCAAATAATGAAATTAAATGGACGAAAGTTTCTAAAAGCAAACTCCCATTTTATAAAGCACTCGTAGATTTATTTTTTGATGAACCTCTTCTTTATTTTAGAGGTGTTGTGATTCCAGATAAAAGTAAATTAAATCATGCAAACTTTATGCAGAGTCACGATGATTTTTATTATAAGCAATGGTACTTACTGCTGAATCGTTTAATTGCACCAAATCATAATTACAAAATCTACTTAGATATTAAAGATACTAAGGGACAAGAGAAAGTAACAAAGTTGCGTGAGGTTTTATGCAATGCGAATTATGATTTTGATCGCACTATTATCCACTCAATAGATTTGGTGCAATCACATGATGTTTTGTTGCTACAGTTAGCAGACTTGTTTATAGGTGCTTTATCGTATTTACATAGAGGGCTAAAGACGAGTGAAGCGAAGCTTGAACTCATTCATTATTTACAAAATCGTTCACAGTTGAGCTTGCAGATAAGCACATTGCTTAAAGCGGAAAAGTTTAATTTGTTCATATGGAGTCCTCAATATTGAATACTCCTCCTGAACTGATTGCTTTTGCGGGATTTGATAGCTGGAATGACTATGAAAATGAAATCTACGCTGTTTATTTAGAAACAGTTGTCAATGCCAACTTATTGTTTTTAAATACACCCGTAAAAGTCAGATTTCGTCCGACAACAAAAGATAAAGCTTTTGGCATTTGATTTCTGAAGCTGCAGATCAAAATAATAAAAATGAAGAGGACAGACTTCCAGATCTAAAGCGTTGTGAGAGAATTCGGTGGGTGGCTTGGTGTATAACGAATGCACATCAAGCAGGTTTTCTATATTGGGAAAATCAGCGTGGCAGGGAAACCCATGTTGTCATTTGGGCGGAACATCTAGATTTTGTGGTTATTTTAGCTAAGCGTAAAACAGATTTAGATGAAAAATATTATTTATTGAAAACAGCATATTGCCTAAGAGAGCATACAAAACGTAAGCTTAGAAAAGAATATGAAAGTTTTCATACCTTTAAAAAAGGCTAAAGCCCCGATATATTGCTATATAAGGACTTCGTATACTCCTTCTACACTAGGTAGATGAGCTAGGCACATTATAAGTAAACTGATATAGGGTCGCAATAGCAGTTACAAAAGATAATGAATGCATATAAGACGGTGAAGATTAATTGAATTTAAATGAACTGGGGGAATCCATGAACGAAACACAACTTGAAAATCTATGCCTCGATTGGTTCTTAGAGAATGGTTGGGAGGTCGTTCATGGTATTGATATTGCGCCTGACAGCAGCAATCCCGTACGCAAAGACTATAAACAGATTTTACTGGAAGCTGACATTCAGGCAGCTTTTGAGCGCTTAAATCCGCATTTGCCTACGAGCTGTTTTGAACAAGTTTTACAAAAGCTGAATCAACCTGAAAGTCTGGATCTAGTCACCAATAACCGTGCCTTCCATCGTATGCTGTTGGAGGGTGTACCAGTTACATATAAGAAACAGGACGATTGGGTGCATGACCATGCCTTCTTGGTGGATTTCAACCATGTGCATCAAAATCGATTTGTTGCTATCAATCAATTTACTGTTCTAGGTGCTAAACAACCTCGACGTCCCGACATCATCTGCTTTATCAATGGTATTCCCTTGGCGGTGTTGGAGTTAAAAAGTCCAACCGATGAAAATGCGGATATTTGGGATGCTTTTAACCAATTGCAGACATACAAAGAAGAAGTCTCTGATCTATTTATCTTTAATGAAGCTTTAGTTGTAAGTGATGGCGTAACAGCTCGTATTGGTTCACTGACAGCGAATCAGGAACGCTTTTTGCCGTGGCGTACGATTAAGAATGAAGATGACAAACCTGCTTTAGAGTGGGAGCTAGAAACGGTTGTTCGAGGCTTCTTTGATCGAGAATTGTTCCTAGATTACATTCGATTCTTTGTGCTGTTTGAAACAGATGGCGAAAAGACCATTAAGAAAATTGCAGGCTACCATCAGTTCCATGCGGTTAGAGAAGCCGTACAAGCGACCATTGCGGCAGCCAATCCGAATGGAGATAAGAAAGCAGGCGTTGTTTGGCATACCCAAGGCTCGGGTAAAAGTATTTCTATGTGTTGCTATGCAGGCAAGCTTTTACAGCAGCCCGCTATGCACAACCCAACCTTGTTAATCGTGACTGACCGTAATGACTTGGATGGGCAGCTTTTTGAAACCTTTAGCAATGCTCAAGATTTATTAAAACAAACGCCAGTACAAGCCAATAACCGTGATGAGCTGAGAAAGTTTTTAGCTGAGCGTGAGTCTGGTGGGATTATCTTTACCACGGTACAAAAGTTTGCATTACTGGAAGGTGAGACTGAGCATCCCTTATTGAATGGACGCCACAATATTGTTGTGATGTCAGATGAAGCACATCGTAGCCAATATGGGTTAAAAGCAAAGCTAAGCAATGATGGCACGTACAAGTTCGGCTATGCCAAGCATATGCGCGATGCCTTGAAAAATGCAGCATTTATTGGATTTACTGGAACCCCGATTTCGAGTGAAGATAAAGACACCCGAGCGGTCTTTGGTGACTATGTTTCCATCTATGACATTCAGGATGCCGTGGATGATGGGGCAACCGTCCCGATCTACTACGAATCACGCTTGGCAAAGCTGGACATCAATCAGGCTGAAATCGAAGAGCTGTCTGATCAAGTGGATGAGGTTGTAGAAGATGAAGAAGATGTTGGTAACCGAGAAAAGACTAAAAGTGAGTGGAGCCGACTAGAAAAGCTGGTGGGTGCCACACCACGGCTGAAACAGATTGCTGCGGATTTAGTCGCACACTTTGAAGCCCGTACAGAAGCCACGGCGGGTAAAGGCATGATTGTGACCATGAGCCGCGAGATCTGTGTCCACCTTTACAATGAAATTGTTGCTTTGCGTCCAGATTGGCATGACCCTGATCCTGAAAAAGGCAAAATCAAAATTGTGATGACGGGTTCAGCTTCAGATAAACCATTATTACAGCCGCATATCTACAATAAGCAAACTAAAAAACGCCTTGAGAAACGCTTTAAGGACGTAACCGATCCTTTACAACTGGTGATTGTACGCGATATGTGGCTTACAGGTTTTGATGCACCGTGTACGCACACCATGTATATCGACAAACCGATGAAGGGGCACAACCTCATGCAGGCAATTGCACGTGTGAACCGGGTCTTTAAAGATAAGCAGGGTGGTCTGGTTGTTGACTATATCGGCATTGCTAATGAATTGAAGCAGGCCTTAAAAACCTATACCGATGCCAAAGGGAAAGGTGAGCCGACTTTACGTGCAGAAGAAGCCTATGCAGTGCTTGCTGAAAAGATGGATGCAATACGAGGAATGTTCGCCAAAACCAACGAGCAGGCAGGTATGGATTTAAGTGCTTATGAAACTCAGGCACACCGACTGATTATCCCCGCAGCTAACTATGTGCTGAGCTTGAAGGATGGTAAAAAGCGTTTTCTTGATTTAGTTCTGGCAATCAATAAAGCCTTCTCTTTATGCAGCACCTTGGATGAGGCGAAGAACCTGCACAAAGAAATTGCCTTTTACTCAGCCATTAAAGCGGTCATTAGCAAGCATACCTCTGTAGATCGTAAACTGTCGCAAGCTGAAAAGGACAGTACACTAAAACAGATTCTGGATAATGCTGTCATTGCAGATGGGGTAACAGATGTTTTTGCAATGTGTGGTTTAGATAAACCCAACATTGGCTTGCTTTCAGATGAGTTCTTAGAAGATGTACGGCAGATGCCATATCGTAATTTGGCAGTTGAACTTCTAGAAAAGTTGTTGAATGACAGCATTAAAGCAAAGACACGAAACAATGTGGTACAGGAAAAACGCTTCTCTGACCGTTTGCAGGAAACCTTGAGGAAATACAATAACCGAGCGATTGAAACTTCTCAGGTCATTGAAGAACTCATTCAAATGGCAAAAGAATTTCAGGCAGAGATGCAGCGTGAAGCTTCACTTGGGTTAAATCCAGATGAAATCGCTTTCTATGATGCTTTGGCAAACAATGAAAGTGCGGTCAGAGAGCTTGGAGACGATACGCTGAAACAGATCGCACGAGAGATTACCGAGAAGCTTAGGAAGTCAACGACAGTGGATTGGCAGGTTAGGGATAGTGTGCGTGCTCAGCTGAAAATATTAGTACGTCGGACCTTGCAGCGTTGGAAGTATCCACCTGATAAAGCAGCCGAAGCAATTGAGTTGGTGATGAAGCAGGCTGAACAGTTGTCGAATGCTTGGACAAAATAAAGGAAGTGTATTAACTCTGCTGTGTTAGTACGCTAACTTTATTTTAACATTGGAAAATCAGAATCTGGAAGTTAATTGGTTTTACATTTGATAAAAGAATATATTTAAGTATCTGGAATTTAAGATTTAGTTTGATATTTCTAAATTTAAAAGAATTTATAGCTGAATAATTAATTTATCATCATACCTAAAACCATAGGAAATGGTGTTTTACAGATATTTTTATGTGCTGATTTTTTTAGAATTTAGCTATATTTAAACAGTTTAAAGCATAAATATTAAGTGGGGGAATTATGATAATTGAACTTGAGATTAAAAAATGGCTATTAACACAAGCCGATTGGTTACAAGAAGCGGCGATACGAATACTTCAGAAAGGTCAGCTTGATGATAATGACTATAAGGATTTATGCATACTAATAAAAACTCCCGAAGGCAAAGTGGTAACAACTCACCGAACTTATGATGACTTGACTGTAAACCAAGTCAAAAATGAATTGCGTCTAAATGCTATCAATGAAGTTGTTGGTATAGAAAACTTAGCTCCTAAAAGCCCCTTAACATTTGGAAAAGGGAATTTAAGTGTAATTTATGGACATAATGGTTCAGGTAAGTCGAGCTATACACGTATATTAAAAAAAGTATCAGGAGTTCCAAGAGCACAGAATTTAAAATCAAATGTTTTTTTGCCGCCACCCGATCTTAGTCATTGTACATTTGTAATTGATATAGATGGGAGTGAGCAAGAAATTAAGTGGGGTGCTCATGAGTCATGTTTAGATGACCTTGTTTCAATTGATATTTTTGATAGTGAAGAAGCAAATTATTATTTAACCAAAGAGAGTACTGCTACATATACGCCTCCAGCAGTTACCTTGTTTGCAGAATTGGCAAAAGTTTGCTCAATAGTAAAGGATATACTACAAACCGAGCAGGATGCTCTTTTCAGTAAATTACCAAAGCTTCCTAGTCAATTCTATTCAACAGAAATAGCTACTAAGTTGAATGCATTAAATGACCAAACGAATGATAAATTCCTAGAGAGCTTTACTTTATGGTCTGAAAATGATCAACAGCAACTCAATAATTTGAATTTAAGGTTGAGTACAGATAATCCAACTGAACTTGCGAAACAAAGAAGAAATACAGCCTTACAAGTGAAGGAAATTATTAAAGCACTTGAAGGGGCACAACACTCGCTAAGCTCTTTGAATATCGAATTGCTTAGATTTCTTAAACAAGATGTAGTGCAAAAGCGCCAAGTTGCCTTAGATGCAGCAAAGAATATAGCTGGTGAATTAACTGGAGTAGGTGGTGATACTTGGCGAGCAATGTGGAGCGCTGCTAGAAAGTATTCTCAAGTGGTATATTCAGAACAAAAATTTCCAGTTACGGATGATGCAAAATGTTTACTTTGCCATCAAGAGCTTAATCTTGAGGCAAAAGAACGACTACAAAATTTTGAAAAATTTGTATGTAGTACTCTTGAACAAGATGCTGCAAATGCAGAAAAAACCTATAAAGCTAGCCTTGCCCAACTTCCTTTAGCTTTAACGGATCAACAAATAAGAACTCAATGTGAGGCTGCGGGAATCGGTACTGACGATTGGTTAAATTGTTTGGGGGGTATCTGGTTAAAAATTAAGAATAATAGTTTGGTTCTTAATGCTCATGAAGAGCAGGGGGTACTTAGCGATATTTCCGAAGTACAAAAAGTAATAGTTGATCTTAATGAATATACAGATCGATTAAATCGAGAAGCAAATCAATTTGATCAGGATGCTACAGAGTTTGATAGAGTTCTGGCTAATAAGCAAAAGTTAGAATTAGAAGCTAAGATGTGGGCCAGTCAGCAAGTTGAATCAATAAAGCAAGAAGTACTTAGATTAAGAAATCATAAGCAGTACGAGTTGTGGAAGTCACTAACAAATCCTAGACATATTTCCACTAAAGCCGCATCAATTTCTGAAAGAGCTATTACTGAAGCATATATTCGGCGTTTCAATGACGAATTACGATTATTGGGGGCACATCATTTAAAGGTTGAGTTAATAAAAGCGAGAACAGCGAGAGGGGAAGTTTTTCATAAAATTCAATTAAAGGGGGCAACTAATCAAAACTTACTACCAGAATCAGTTTTAAGTGAAGGGGAGCGTAGAATAATTTCTTTAGCAGCTTTCTTAGCAGATGTGGTCAATAAGCCTTATTTGGCTCCATTTATATTTGATGACCCAATTTCCTCCTTAGATCATGATTATGAATGGCATGTGGCCTCCCGTTTAGCAGATTTAGCCAAACAACGCCAAGTTATTATATTTACACATCGTCTATCACTTTTTGGCACAATGGAAGATGTATCTAAGAAAAATGGTGAACAATGGCATAAGGTCCATTTCTCGGCATTATGTATTGAGAGTTTTAATGGGAGTGTGGGACACCCTGCACATCAGCAAACTTGGAATTCTAATACAAAAACAGCTAATAATATTCTTCTAGATAGATTAAGGGATGCTTCTAAGATAGGCCAACAATCTGGAGTAGAAGTTTATCGACAATTAGCTCAAGCCATTTGTAGCGATTTTAGGAAATTATTAGAGAAAAGTGTTGAAGATGACTTATTGAATTCAATTGTAAGAAGACATCGTCGATCTATCACAACAGATAATAAAATACATTCTTTAGCATTGATTGAAAAAGATGATTGTATATTTATAGAACAATTGATGACTAAGTATTCATGCTTTGAACATAGTCAGTCAACAGAAATCCCAATACGTATTCCTGAAGAAAATGAGCTACGTTCAGATATTGAGAGTCTGATAAGATGGAGAGAAGAGCTTTCAGCTAAGCGAAAAAATGCTAGCTAGCAGTAATTGTTGTTTTTAAAAAAATTATGGATGGTGATACTCACTATCCATTTTTTATTATAACGAATATGTATTTTGTGACCCACTAAGTTATTTGATGTTTTCTTGAAAGGTTTATGATTTACACCAATTTTACGCCACAATATTTTTACATTAAGCTAACTCATTGATAATAAATATTTAATTTTATTTGTATGTCCAATCCATCATCGGGGCGACACTGATGCGAGGCTTTAATGATTTAAGTGCTTCCATAACGGTTCTCGGAGATGAACAAGAAAAGAAAGGGCTGCATTATACGAGTTTTGTGAATGATTCACCAATTGCCTAACCCTGATTAAAAGATCATTTGTATTTAAAAATGATCAAATATGACTAATGCCATGATTTTAAATTAAAACTATTTATCTAAAAGTATAGCTATAGCTAAAGTGTGAAAAGGAAGCTTTCTGCTATGCTCTTCGGTTTAATTATCAAAGCATTTCCAATATTAATAAAATCACATTTTCTTCATTTTTAATTCGCTATTATCTGAAATCAAAACATTAAGCATGTGTTGTTTATTACTTTTAGGCGGTCTCATTCTATGGTGCATATGACCCATTTTAATTCTGCCGATCTTTCAAGAGTCATTGAAATGGCTTGGGAGGATCGGACTCCTTTTGAAGCACTAGAACGTGAATATGGTCTGAATATATCGGCTGTTATAAAATTGATGCGAATGAACTTACAACCGAGCAGTTTTAAGCTTTGGCGCAAACGGATGGTAGGTCGAAAAACCAAGCATTTAAAATTACGCTCACCTGAGATTAGCCGTGGTTATTGCTCACGCCAATATAAACATCATTAATAGCCATGTTTTATATGTGGAGTTTTCATCTTATAAGCCAAGCTATTTTTCATTTATGTTATTCATTTAAATCATGTTTAGGTCAATAAATGTCAGACTTATCAATTGCTTATATATTTCAACAACAACAGCTTTTAGTCGATGATGATTTTCAATTGCTACAGGTTGAAAAATTAAAAAATGATCTTGTACTTTCAACCGATCAACAGGTGATTGCGAGAGATTTGTTGCACAATGAAATCATTCCTATTGGCTATCAACTCGTACCTATTCGCCAATTATTACAATATTGGAATCATCAACAGTTTGAGGAAGCCAGTCGTGCTGTACAGCTTTTAGAGTGGAGACGTAATCATCAATTTTGTGGACGATGTGGTGTAAAGACGCAGCAAAGCATCGATCAGTTTGCAATGATGTGCCCTAGTTGTGGCTACAACCAATATCCGCGTGTTAATCCATGTGTCATTACGATTATTACGCGAAATGATGATGAAATTTTACTTGCAAGAACGACACGTAATAAAACAATGTATAGTTTAATCGCAGGGTTTGTTGAAGTGGGTGAAACTCTCGAGCAAGCCGTCCGCAGAGAGACACTTGAAGAAGTTGGTCTCCACATCAAAAATATTCAATATCTTGCAAGTCAACCGTGGCCATTTCCAAGTAATTTGATGGTTGCCTTCAAAGCAGAATATCATTCGGGAGAAATTGAGTTACAAGAAAAAGAAATCAGTGATGCTCAATTCTTTAAGTTCGATCAACTTCCTGAAATCCCATTTAAAGGGAGTATTGCTTACGCAATGATCATGCATATTATTTATGGGATACAAGTTGCAGATGATACATATGAATGGTTGTAATCCTGCAACGTGAACCCATCAGCCATTTAGTGCTGTACTGTTTTGTTTCAGAGATATAACCCTCGATATGACGGACTGTAGGGTTATTTTCATTACTTGGCTGGCGTGATGAAATGTTAATAACCATCAGTGACAGTATTTTTTTTCAGCAAAAAATTATCTAATACACTAAAAAATATGCAGGCAAACACAAGAGCGATTCCAGCGAGGCAAGTCATCGTCCACCCGCCGTGATTCCATGAAAAAATTCCAAGTGCTGAACCACATGCACCTCCTGTAAAATAAGCGGTCATATAAATGGCATTAATACGAGATTTTGCATCAGGACGTAAACGGAAAATAATACTTTGATTACTGGTATGAACGAGCGCTAGTGCTAATTGGATGAGTGCAAATCCGAAGATATAACTGAATAAAAATGTTTGACCATAATAAAAACAAATCCAACTGAGTATGAATAAGCCACAGCCCATCCAAGTCAATTGTTTGGTATAACCTTGATCGGCATATCGACCAATATATTGTGTTGATAATGCCCCAAAAATGCCTACTAAACTGACCATTCCGATCACAAGATCTGGCAGGTGATGTGCAGCTGTCAACAGTAATGCAATTGTAGAATATAGAATACTGACCGCAGCAAAGGCGAATCCACCAGTCAATGCTCGTAATAATAAACGTTTTTCTTGTTTTAATAGCTCAGCCATAGAAACAAAAATTTGCCCATAATTCATTTTCATGCGCATGACATAAGGTAGGCGGCTTTTTAGTGCATACGCTAAAATCAGCATTAGGACGCCACTAATGACATAAATGACTTTCCAATGGAATAAATTAGAAAATAGTCCTGCAAGACTGGTCGAAAGCAAGATGCCCACCAATAAACCACTCATAAGAAAGCCGACAATTTCACCAGTTTTTTCAGGTTCAACAGTCATGGTTGCGAGGGGAATCAAAACCTGAGCAGCAACAGAAAACAACCCAACCAGAATGGTTCCAACCCAAAGCATTGGCAAATTCACTGAAAAAGCACACAGGAATAAGCCGACTGCACATAAAGCCATTAATAAAGGAATAAATTTGGTTTTATTGACGACATCGCCTAAGGGCACAATAAAAAGCAAGCCGAGCGCATAAGAAACTTGAGCAAAAGTAACGGTAAGCGCAGCTTGACCTTCCGTTACAGCAAAAAACTGCTGAATAGAATGAATGAGTGGTTGGCTATAATAGTTCGCACCTGCGCATAAACCGCATGCTGCCGCCATAAACCAAAGTAAGGCTTTATTTTGACTAATATTTTTTTGAGGGGCTGACATAATTCTCTCTTATCTGATCTATGCAGTATATGCGGTCGCTTCAATTTCAATTTGCATGTCTGATAATGCTAAGCCTGTGACAGGAATAAGTGTACAGACAGGAAAAACGTGATCTTTCCATAGACTTCGTATGTGTCTAATCAGAATCTGATGTTTTTCAGGATGATGATGAACAACAAGAATGCGTAAAACAGCAATATCTGAAAGCTGTGCTTGAGCTGAAGCTAAAGCTTGTTGAATATTATAAAAGACTTGTTGTACCTGTTGGTCAAAAAAAGGTGAAATTTCACCATTTTTATTTTCTCCTCCTTGCCCTGCGATATGAATCACTCGCATATTCGGTGGTACAACAGCGATATGGCTATACCCGTTAGAGCGAGGATTATAGAGTTCGTGTGGATTGATGATTTGAAAGGCTTGCCTACTCATTTTGTTCATGACTGCACTTTTTTATGAGATTTGAGCTAGTATCGAAGCTCAAGTTAACTAGAGGTCAAGTGAATTTTGAAACAAGAATATTCAGAAGTTTGGCTCACGATTGGAGAACTTGCAAAACGTAGTGGGGTCAGTGTTGCGACCATTCGGTTTTATGAAGAAAAAGATCTCATTTGGAGTACGAGAACCGCTGGTAATCAGCGAAGATACCAAAGAGCGATGCTTCGGCGAATCGCGATTGTTAAAGCCGCCCAACAAGTGGGCATTAGCCTGAAACAAATCAAAGAGACCTTGAGCACTTTACCAAAACAGCAAGTGGCGACTAAAAAAGATTGGCAGATCATGTCTCAGCAATGGCAGGGGCAGCTTGATCAGCAAATTATGATGTTATTGCAGTTACGGCAACAATTGGATCAATGTATTGGTTGTGGATGCTTATCTTTAGAGCAATGTCCTTTACGGAATCCTGATGATTGTCTAGCTGAGATGGCGATGGGAGCGCATTTTCAGGAAATTTTATTTTTATTAAATCAAAAAAATGAGTGATTTGTTCAATAAGTTCTTAATTTGCACTGTTTTTGTGCATATTGTGGAGCGCAATTGGGTAAAATCCTACAAATATCACTTGAAAAAATGCCAATTTAAATTTTTACATTTATTTTTGATAATGATCTTTTCTAGGTCCAAACCTTAATAATCTTTGATTTAAGCGAATCAATTTCTGTTTACGATTGCTAAAGTGGTATTTAGAAATAAATGCGCAAAAAGTCGCCGTAAAAACTGATAAAAGTTAAAACAAGCCAATCCTTCAAGTGAATTGCACGATTATGATGCCGATTCAATCGGTTGATTGATGGAAATACAGTCACGATATTCATCAATATAATGCAACTGTAGCAATCAACTCGGCTTGAATAAGAAATCTGATTTTATGGATGACCTATCATTTTTATAGGTTGTGACTCGCTTAGATATGGAAATGAACAGATTGATATGAAATATATTCAGATTTTCAGATAGGGCGTGTATGAGTAAAATATTTTACGCGATTAGCAGACAAACGTGCTGATCATACAAGGTCTAAATATAAATCTGAATCATTAGTTCAAAATATAGGTATTTATTAAATAAATAGTGGGTGGAATTTTAAAAAAGTTCCATTAGAATCCAAAATTCAACAAAGAATACTCCTGGGGGAAACATTGCTACCCGCGATGTTTACTTAAGAAAAACTAGCTTGAGGAACGCTCATGCAGATCGGAATCCCAACCGAAACTGTTGCAGGTGAAAGTCGTGTAGCGGCAACACCAGAAACAGTGAAGAAGTTGATTAACGCAGGTCATCGTATTGTCATTCAACGTGGCGCTGGTGTTAAAGCAGCCTATATTGACAGTGCTTATGAACAAGTTGGCGCAACCATTACAGATGATGCTTATACAGGCAGCCAAATTATTTTGAAAGTACGTGCCCCAAGTGGTGACGAAATTCAAAAACTTGCGGCGAATACGACTGTAGTGGCAATGTTTGACCCTTACCGCAATACAGAATTAGACCAGTTTGCTGCTCAGCAAGTATCTGCTTTTGCGCTTGAGTTACTTCCACGTACACTTTCACGTGCACAAAATATGGATGTACTTTCGTCTCAAGCAAACTTGGCAGGTTATAAGTCTGTATTGTTAGCTGCGGCTGAATATCAACGTATGTTCCCAATGTTAATGACAGCTGCGGGTACCGTAAAACCTGCGCGTGTCGTGATCATGGGTGTTGGTGTTGCTGGTCTTCAAGCAATTGCGACTGCAAAACGTTTAGGTGCAGTTGTAGAAGCAACTGACTTACGTCCAACTGCTAAAGAACAAGTTGAGTCTTTAGGTGGTAAATGGTTAGACGTTCCAATGTCAGATGAAGAAAAACAACGTGCTGCTGAAGCTGCGAAAAGCGGTTATGGTTGGCAGCCGGGTGAGCAATACATCAAAGATCAAGCTGCGATTGTGGATAAAGCTGTATCAAATGCTGACATCGTAATCACGACTGCATTGATTCCTGGTCGTAATGCTCCGCGTCTGATCAAGGCTGAAACTGTTGCCAAGATGAAACCGGGTTCTGTCATTTTAGATATGGCAGTTGAAACGGGTGGTAACGTTGAAGGTTCTAAAGACGGCGAAACAGTGACAACTGAGAATGGCGTGAAAATTTTGGGTATCCCAAATATTCCAGGCACGGTTGCAACTGAAGCATCTGCACTATATGCACGTAACGTTTTTAACTTCCTTGAAACATTATTCGATAAAGACAAAGCCTTTGCGATTAATCCAGAAGAAGAAATCCAAAAAGCGTTACTCGTGACTCATGGCGGTCAAGTACTGCTCAAGCGCGGTTAAGGAGAGTTCTCATGGTTGAAACGATTACAATTTTCGTCCTTGCCATCTTTGTAGGTTATTACGTGGTGTGGGGTGTAACGCCAGCGTTACATACACCATTAATGGCTGTAACGAATGCGTTGTCTTCAATTATTGTGGTTGGAGCGATGATCCAGACTGTAGGGATGCCTGCAATTGGTGTTGATGCCAATGTAGCATTCCAAAGTGTAAATGTTGTGAGCATTTTAGGTGCTGTTGCTGTGTTCTTAGCAAGTATCAACATTTTTGGTGGCTTTGCTGTAACTGCTCGTATGCTTGAAATGTTCAAACCGAAGCAAAAGAAAAAAGAGGGCTAATTGATGGAATTTATTCGAGACTATGCGGATTGGTTCTACCTTGTTGGTGCTGTCCTCTTTATCTTAACCTTACGTGGTTTGTCAGGTCCTAAAACTGCAATTGCAGGTAACCGTTACGGTATGATTGCTATGGCAATTGCTGTAGTGACCACCTTCTTTGTTGCTGAACATCCAGTCATTTGGATGATTGGCGGTGCGATGGTATTGGGTGCAGTTGTTGGTATCGCTCGTGCGAAAACAGTACCAATGACTCAAATGCCTGAAACTGTTGCTTTAATGCACTCTTTAGTGGGTTTGGCTGCGGTACTGATTGCAATTGCTGCGATTCTCCATAACAACCAACTGACTGTGTTGTTTGAACAAAACGAAGCTGCTTTAACTGCTGCTGGTGTTCAACATGCACATATGAGTTCGGTTCATTTATTTGAATTGTTTGTGGGTTGTTTCGTTGGTGCGATCACATTTACTGCATCTGTATTTGCTTACGGTAAATTGGCTGCGAAGAAATGGGCAAAAACAATTTCTGGCGCATGGGTTAAACCAGTTCAAGCAACCATCTTTATTGCGATGCTTGCATGTGGTTTTTACTTCTTCACCACGGGTAATATGACTGCATTCTGGGCAATGACAGCACTTGCACTTGCATTTGGCTGGGTGTGGATTGCACCAGTCGGTGGTGGTGATATGCCAGTTGTGGTATCACTGTTGAACTCATTCTCTGGTTGGGCTGCAGCAGGTATTGGTTTCACACTTGAAAACAATATGTTGATCGTTGCGGGTTCACTTGTAGGTTCTTCTGGTGCGATTCTCTCTTACATCATGTGTAAGGCGATGAACCGTTCGATCATCAACGTATTGTTTGGTGGTGCGATGGGCGGTGCAGCAGTTGCATCAGCAGATAAAGGTGAGCAAGTTCAACGTAACCACCGTTCTGGTTCGGCAGATGACGCAGGTTTCTTGATGTCAAATGCAGACAGCGTTGTGATTGTACCTGGTTATGGTATGGCGCAAGGTCGTGCACAGAATGCGGTTAAAGAATTATGTGAAATCTTGAAAGAACAAGGTGTTAAAGTTCGCTTTGCGATCCACCCAGTTGCAGGTCGTATGCCTGGTCACATGAACGTATTACTTGCAGAAGCAGATGTTGCTTATGAAGACATCTTAGAGATGGATGAGATTAACTCAGACTTCCCTGCAACTGATGTAGTACTCGTAATTGGTGCAAACGACGTGGTTAACCCTGCGGCGAAAGACGATCCGACATCACCAATTTATGGTATGCCGATTCTTGAAGCACACAAAGCACGTACCATCATGGTGATCAAACGTTCTATGGCAACAGGTTATGCTGGTTTAGACAACGATTTGTTCTACAATGAAAAAACAATGATGATCTTCGGTGATGCGAAGAAAGTTGTTGAAGATATGACGAAAGCAATCAATGGTGGTGGTCACTAATCTGACCCCATTAGGATTGTAGAAGCCACCCTTGGGTGGCTTTTTTATTGGTGTTTATTTAGCTAAAGATATTTTTTCACTAGATCCATAGACTGTGCATAAAGGTCACGCGCAAGTTGTTGGTTTTTAGCATGTGGTGATTTCCAGTCTGGCATATGTGCACTGACATATTCACCATTGCGCTTTGACCATTCATCTCCAGTTGCCATTTGTGTAATCAACTTTGCAGGAACAGAAGTGGGTACTAAACCTAATTTCATGACTTCATAAACAGGCTTTGGTAAATCACGATAAATATCCGAAGCAACACCACCAGGATGTAGGGCATTGTTTGTAATCGTGCTATTTGCCATTTGTTCGGCCAGTGCATTGCTGAATAATAGATTCGCTAATTTAGACTGACCATAATAGAACAGGGGATTATAAAAACCTTCTGCACGGAATTTATTGGGTTTGATTGAGCCTGCCCAATGTGCAATAGAGGCAAGATGCACAATACGAGCCTTAGGCGCTTTTTGTAAAATAGGAAGTAGTTTTTGAGTCAGCAAAAAATGACCCAAATAGTTGACACCGAATTGTTGTTCAAAACCATCAGCGGTGAGTTGTTTTGTTTTTGCAAAAAGACCTGCATTATTAATCAAGACATCAAGGCTACCATAACGATCTGCAATCTCATCAGCTGCTTTTCGGGTGAGTTCAAGGCTGTTGAGGTCGAGGGAGATGAGATCAACTTGTCCTTGATTGAGTGAGCGTAATTTATTTTGTGCATCTTGTGCTTTTTGCAGATTTCGGCACGCCAGAATCACGTGTTGCCCTTGTTTAACTAGCTGCTCTGCTGTGGCAAAACCAATGCCTGTGTTTGCGCCTGTAATCAGTATTTTCACTTCCTGTACTCCAGTTATGCTATTTCTTAGTGAGATTTCAAGAGTCTGTATAGTGCTGTAGTTTTGACAATTTGTCATGTCAATTTTAAAGGTGGGTGATGATTGGTCTTTATAAGTGCTTATAGAAGGGAGTGTTATTTTATGGAGCTTTAAAGAAAGCTGATTTTAGATGATCTTTTGTTTTAATTCGGCACTAAGGGTGCTAATGTTCTATCGATGTGTTGAACTTATTTCAAGAGGTTTTGCTGATTAAAAAAATAATATTTTTCGTAATTTCTCTTACGAGTTTTTTCTCTTCCTCAGTCCTTTTAGCAAACCCTCTTGAAGAGGCGAGTGCGAAATATGCAGATTGTTTGATACAACAGGTTGAGCCGCAAATAAAAATGAATAAAGATGAAAATGATATTTTGAATGATGCTTTTGCTAAGTGTAGACAAGAGGAGCAAGAATTGATGGTTAGTTTTGATATGAAAAAAATAGAAGGTGAAAATTATAAAAATATGAGTGAAGCGCAACTAAAACTGTTGGGAGGTATGATTGAGGGCATAGTAGGAAAAATGAGGAAAGAGATTTTCGAAACAATGCTTAAACTTATTCGACAAGAGCGAAACGGTGCAATTACACAATAAAACATCACGATTTAAAAAGAAGATTTGATCTGTAAATGAAAATCTAAGAAATTAAAAAAGCGACCTATTCGGTCGCTTTTTTTGAGAGCTTTAAGCTACAGATTCGGGCGCACGCCATAAGCTTTCTAAGTCATAGAACTTACGAGCAGTAGGCAACATAACGTGTACAACAACGAAACCTAGGTCAATTAAGATCCATTCAGCGTCTCGTTCACCCTCGACACCAATTGGTCGAAAGCCTGCTTTACGTGCTTCATCGGCAACATTATCAGCAAGTGCTTTGACATGGCGAGTCGATGTACCGCTTGCAATCACAATTGCATCGGCAACATTGCTAATAGAACTCACATCAAGTTCTAGAATATCTTTGGCTTTTACATCAGTAAGGGCTTCATGTACAACTTTTAGGCAAGCATGTACATCTTTGTTAGCTGTTTTGATTTTTAGGTCGTGAGAATTAGAAGCGCTGGGCGATGGTTCTAAATTCATAGAGGGTATATTTTCCTGACAATTACTCATCGTCAAATATACCGTTTTTCTCTAGAAAATTCAAATTTCAGCAGTAACAGTTTATGTATTTACATCATTGGAAAAATATTTTTCTTTCCATGCAAAAGATTGATCTGATTGATCTTTTGGTCTGTATTCTGCACCAATATAACCTTGATAGTCACTTTGACGTAACCAATCAAAAATTTGCTTAAATGGGACATTTCCTGTGTCTGGTTCATGGCGGTTTGGGTAATCGGCAAACTGAATATGTCCAATTTGATGCAGATTCTCTTGTAATCCTGCTAAAACTTCTTCACCCATCATTGCCATGTGATAACAGTCATACTGCATTTTTAGAGCAGGATGATGAATCACTTCGAGCATTTCCTGTGCTTGAGCGATATTCTGAATGAGAAAGCGTGGCATATCTGTGCCATTAATCATTTCAAAAACAGGCTCGATACCTTGTTCAGTCAACATGTGACAAGCGAGTTTTAGATTGCTTGCGAGGGTATTCAGACAAGGCAGTAGATCAGCATCTAGAGGTTGCTTGCCTGCCAGAATATTGACACGAGGAACATTGAGAGCATTTGCATATGTGATGGCTAACATGAGTGCATGATGAAATTCGATTTCTTTGCCTGGGATACCCGCAAGTCCATTGCCACCTTGCATTAAATCTCCAGCAGGGACATTAATGAGGCAAAGGGAAAGATCATATTGTTCAAGTTGAGTTTGAATATCGATAACATCTAATTCATATGGAAACTGAATTTCAATATGTTGGAAGCCATGTGCATGAGCTAAAGCAAAACGCTCAATCAAAGGAACTTCTGTAAAAATCATCGATAAATTGACTGCAAGATGGCTCATATTCAAACTCCTCGAATCAATTATTATTGCTCTATATATTGAATAATAGTCGCTAAATCATTCTCAGAAAAGCCATTTTCTTGGTGAGCTTGTAACTGTAATAGAGCTTTTTGTGCGACAGGTATCTTTAAATTAAAACTCTGTGCAAGTTTTAATGCATTATTAAGGTCTTTTGATAAGGTTTGTACTTTCCATTGTACTGGCTCAAAAGTGTGTGTTGCCATACGGGGAGCAAGAATTTGGAAAGGTTTAGAGTCTGCAAAGCCACCTGCGAGTGCTGGGGCAAGTAAGCGAGTATCTACACCGGCTTGGTCTGCTAGTGCAACGGCTTCAGCAATCAGTGTGCTATTTGCTGCAACAATCAATTGATTACAAATCTTGGTGGCTTGTCCCGTACCTGTTTCACCCATACGGGTGACACGTTGTGATAAGACTTCATAAATAGGTTTAAGCGCTTCAATTGTTTGAGCATCACCGCCTGCAAAAATGACTAATGTGCCTTGCTCAGCCCCCATCGTTCCACCTGAAACAGGCGAGTCGATCCAAGTGACGTGTTGCTGTTGAGCGAATTGTGCCAGTTGTTGTGTGGCTGCTACCGACAAGCTAGAGAAATCAACAATAATTTGCTCTGCTTTTAAATATGCTTGAATCTGAGCAAAAACATTGTGGACAGCCTGATCATCGGCTAAACAGGTCAAAATGACAGGGTAATTGCTAATTTTTTCCAATTCTAAGGCGGTTGCACCTTGTTGAATCAGTGCTTCACATGCATGGGGGGTGCGATTCCAGACGGCTACAGCATAACCTGCTTGAAGCAGTCGCGTTACCATACGTGTACCCATTAACCCCATGCCTAAGAAAGCGATTGGTGTTTGTTGATTAACATGCATGTGAAATATACTCAGTGAATGATTATTTGTATTGACGTGGCAAGAATTGAATGTCTGGATTCTTGTCTTTTTTACGTGCAAGGCTACTGTTTTTACCCAAGAGTAATTTAAGCTGCCAAAGTTTTTCTAAACGTAATGCCTTTTCTGGTTGATGCTCCATTGCATCTAACACCCGTTTCGCTGCCATAATCGCATCAGGTGAGCGTTGTAAGATTTCTTGAGCAATCATATTGGCTTTGGCTAAAGGATCATTGTCTAAGTGTGTCACCAGACCTATTTCTTTGGCATATCTTGCATCAAAGATACGTGCAGTCAGTGTCAATTCCTTAGCTAAATCAACACCGATGAGTCCTTTTAATGAACGTGTTAAGCCCATATCTGGAACTAAGCCCCAACGGCTTTCCATAATTGACATTTGAGTGTTTGGTGTTGCAATACGAATGTCTGCGGCTAGCGCAAGTTGCATGCCTGCACCAAAACAAAAACCTTCGATTGCTGCAATAACTGGAATTGGTAAATTTTGCCAAATTAAGAAAGCTTTTTGAAATAAGCTTTGTCCTGGCTTAATCAGTTCCCATGCTGCAAATGCTGTATTTTTAGGATTATTCAAATCAGATAAGTCGATGCCTGCACTAAACACTTGTGCTTCACCTGTGAGGATGACGCAACGAATCGAACGATCTTTCTCAATTTTTTTGGCAGTTGCAACCAGTTCTTTTAATAAAGCAAAGCTCATTGCATTGCGTTTATCTGGTCGGTTTAAAGAAACGATTGCGATTCCATTGTTTTTTTCAATGCGTAAAAGTGCCATTTGCCTTACTCTTATTGTGTTTGATTGAGGCAGCATAGCATGAGTCTTTCACTCGAAACATGACACGGCAGTCACATTAACTATCGTGAGAATGTAAGACTAAGTTTGCTGCTTGACGAACCTGTTCGATCGCAATATTCAATTCATTAAAACGATGATTGGTTTCTCGAATAAAGCCATCATCTGCTTTGCGTCGTTCCTTACGCAAGGTTGAGACAAATTGTTCAAATTCGCCAGAGACTTGCTGCAAATTAGGTACGCCGACATAACGTGTAGCTCCATAAAGGCGGTGCAGTACATGTTCAAGCTGAGGAAAATCTTCCATTTCAATAAGTTGTTGCATTTCAGCAAGTTCAGTATCAAAACTATCCACCAACATACCCAATAAATCTTGTGCTAGATCTTCTTTGTTGGCTGCTAATTGAACGCTTTGTTGCCAATTTAAAATTTGAGGATCAATGGTTTCAGTCGAACGCTTTTGTTCCGTATTTGCAGGTTGAGCCGAGAAATTGTTTTTCGTCCAATGCGTTAAGATCTGAATGATTTGTTCCATTTGGATCGGTTTGGTCACGTAATCGTTCATACCAACTTTAAGCAGTTTTTGCTTTTCATCCGCCAGCGCATGTGCAGTTAAGGCAATAATCGGAAGCTGCATGCCTGTATCTAGGGTTGACTCTAAAGAGCGAATCGCTCGGGTTGTGTCGATTCCAGACATCACAGGCATTTGAATGTCCATAAAGACCAAATCAAATGGTGGTAATTTTTGTTGTATCCGTGCTTGAATGATGTCGATGGCTTTTTGTCCACTTAACGCTTTTGTGGTCGTGACATTTAATTCACCAAGCAATGCTTCAAGTACGATTAGATTCGGTAGGTGGTCATCCACAGCCAGTACATGTAATCCTTGACCATTAAAGTTTTCTGGTTCTGGCTCAAAAATCGGTTGATTTCCTAACAGTTGCACCAGTTCTCGGCGACTCAATGGTTGATAGAGTGGACGCGCACGATATTCATTGAGCATGTTTGGTTCAAGGCTCATTTGATAACCGTAAACGGCTAAATTTCCTTGATAGCGCTGACGAATTTCTTTGAGTAAGGCTTCTGTATCACCACTATGGTCAACAATGAGCCATGTGTTTTCTTGTTGATTCAAATGATTTAAACGACTAAATAAGTCCAAAATGGACTGCGTTTCAATATGTGAAACACGATAATTTTCTAAATATGAACGAAGTACGCTCGCCGTAGCAGGGTGAGCGAGGTAAGACACCACTTGTAAATGATCGAAATGTGGATGCTCAACAAATTCATCTTGTTCATCCACTTTGAATGAAGCCGTAAACCAAAAGGTTGAACCTTTTTCTGTCGGTGCACGTTCTTGGTTGTCTTCAAAGCCAATTTGACCGTGCATCAAATGAACCAGTTGTTTCGAAATCGCTAGACCTAGTCCAGTACCGCCAAATTGACGGGTAACCGAAGCATCACCTTGAGAGAATGATTCAAATAACTTTTTACGGTCAGTACCACTGAGACCAATACCACTATCTTGTACACTGAAATGTAAGAGACATTGTCCAATTTCATCATCTTCCATACGTACACGAACAATGATTTCACCATCGGGGGTAAATTTGATGGCATTAGAAATCAAATTAGTGAGAATTTGTTTAAAGCGTAAGGCATCACCAATCACATGCTGTGGAATATTTTCGGCATAGTAAAATGCCATACTGATATGTTTTTGTGCCGCGAGAGGGGAAAGCATATCCATCACATCAAAAATAGCTTCTTCCAAATCAAATGGTGCAGTTTCGAGTTCTAATTTACCTGCATCAATTTTAGAGAAATCAAGTACATCATTAATCAGTGCCAATAGGTGAGCAGATGATTTACGAATAGTCTGGAGGTACAGGTTTTGTTCATTGCTGAGGTTCTGCTGACGAAGCAATAAATGAATAAAGCCATCAATACTGTTGAGAGGTGTTCTTAGCTCATGGCTGATATTGGCTAAAAAGACCGACTTGGATTGATTTGATGAAATCGCTTGGTCACGTGCTTGACGATAGGTAATGTTCTGAACTTCGAGTGTGTCTAAGGTACGACGTAAGTCTTCTTCAGTTTGTTCGGTATGTTCTTTTAATTCTAAAAAACTAAAGTGCAAGCGTTTGACTACATTGGCAATATCGCGCTGGAGTAAACGTAACTCGCCTGTACTGTTGACTACAATATGCTGATCAAGCGTATCGGCATTGAGTCGTTGCATTTGCATCCGAATTTCATAGAGTGGTGCAAGCCAAATCCGTGAAAATACGTTTAAACAGAGCAATAAAAGTAACAAGGTGATCAGCCCAGTGACGACCAGTGCCAATAGAATTTTATAGCGAGCTAATTCTAATGGTTGATTGTCCAATTCAATCATTAACCAAATAGAACCTGTACCGTTGTTCGCTAATTTTTCACCATAAATACTGTTATGGTTGTGCGCGATTGGGCCAAAAAAATTACTGTTATTCGGAAAGGTCGGCCAAAAACGATTATTTTGATAGCCAATACTTAAGTATGTTTGCCCTTGATTATCAATAATGACGGCACGTTGTAAGTTTTTTTCATCAAACATTTTTTGCATGATGTTTTGAGCGCGATCATATTGATCTGGGTGCTGTTGCACGAGTTGGAGCAGTTTTTCTGCTGTTTGATGATAACGAGCTAAGATCGCTGAAGCATCGGAATGCTGTTGTTGTTTGGCTGCACTGGTGGTTTCAGATAAAACCCATAAAATTCCAACACCTGTCAGTACGGCGATCGGCACTAAAATAAGCGCAATCAATTGTCCATAGGCATGATTAAGCCGTAAGCGTTTAGAGAGGGTCTTATTGAAATTTGACATAGTGCGGTCAGATTTATCATTCTGCGAAACATCTTATCATGCTTTACCGAAATCAGAGGTATTGGCTAGCCAATAAAAAGCATAGTGAAAAGGTGCAGTATTTCTGTTTTTTTCATACAATAGTCGCCACCTTAATATCGGTGTCGATCATGACGAATACGCAAACTGATTTTTTAGCAGATGAATTTTTACTAGACTATTATGTCGGTAAAAGCCCTTTAGTGCGTTTGCAACGTTTAGCAAGTCATACTCAAGCTACCGTATTAGCGAAATTGGAAGGCAATAACCCTGCGGGTTCAGTCAAAGATCGTCCAGCTTATAATATGATTGTTCAAGCAGAGAAGCGTGGGCAAATTAAATCAGGTGATACTTTAATTGAAGCCACCAGTGGTAATACAGGCATTGCTTTAGCTATGGTTGCAGCCATGCGTGGCTATAAAATGAAGCTGATCATGCCAAATAACATGAGCCAAGAACGTAAAGATGCAATGTTGGCGTATGGTGCCGAGCTGATAGAAGTGACTCAACAGCAAGGTATGGAAGGCGCGCGCGATTTAGCTTTACAAATGCAGGCGGAAGGCAAGGGTTTTGTCCTCAATCAATTTGGTAATCCTGACAATGTAGATGCACATTACCT
Organism: Acinetobacter sp. ANC 4805; assembly: GCF_022549495.1. Taxonomy (GTDB): domain Bacteria; phylum Pseudomonadota; class Gammaproteobacteria; order Pseudomonadales; family Moraxellaceae; genus Acinetobacter. The sequence continues at coordinate 49,766 of NZ_JAKZGD010000008.1, read as the reverse complement.
CACAACTGGACCAGAAATCTGGAAGCAGACAGGTGGGAAAATTACTCATTTTGTCAGCTCAATGGGGACGACTGGAACGATTATGGGTGTCTCTAAATATTTGAAAGAGCAAAATCCAGAGATTCAAATTGTGGGTTTACAGCCGTCTGATGGCTCAAGTATTGCAGGGATTCGTCGTTGGCCTGAAGAATATCTTCCAACAATTTTTGATCGTCGTCGTGTCGATCGTATTATTGATATTCCACAGATTGAAGCAGAAAAAACCATGCGTAAGTTGGCGCGCACAGAAGGTATTAGTGCTGGAACTTCTTCAGGTGGTGCAGTTTGGGCGTCGATTAAGATCGCTGAAGAACATCCCGATGCTGTGATTGTTTGTATTATTTGTGATCGTGGTGATCGTTACTTGTCGACTGGATTATTTTCGGTTCAAGATTAAAATCTCCTTTACGGAGCTATAACCGCTCCTCACCTCTGTTCAAAAGAGGGGGAACTCCTCCCTTTATAAAGGGAGGTTGGGAGGGATTTGAAGAGATTTCAAGATGAGTTTACGCTTTCCGACTTTAGTTTTTGATATTGAAACACTGACCGATTTAAAGGCTGGTGCCCATCTTCATCATCTCGATTTACCTGAGGCTGATGTTGAACAAGCATTAACGAAGATTCGCCGTCAAGAATCAGGTAGTGATTTTCAACGTTTGCCACTGCATGAAATCGTTTGTATTTCGGGTTTGTGGATTGATGAAAAAGGTTTTCGTTTGTTTTCATTTAGCCGTGAACAAAATACCGAAGCCGAAATGTTGGCGAAATTCTTTTCGATCTTTGAGAAAAAGCAACCGACTTTAGTGAGCTGGAATGGTTCACAGTTTGATTTGTCCGTTATTCTGTTTCGTGCCATGTATCATGGGCTGTCTGCACCAAGCCTATTTGATCAAGGTGAAATCGATCACCAAAAACGTTTTAATAACTATCAAAACCGTTATCACCATCGTCATGTTGATTTGATGGATGTGATGGCTATGTTTAATGGTCGAAACTTTCAGAAACTTGATGATATTGCGAGCTTTCTAGGTTTTCCTGGGAAACGTGGTGAATCAGGTTATCACGTACCAAAGTATGTTCAGACTCAGCAGTGGTTGAAATTGACCAGTTACTGTGAGGGCGATGTCTTGAATACATGGTTGATTTATTTACGTTGGTTATTATTGAAAGGTCAACTTAGTCAACAAGATCATCAGCAATGGCTTCAGGCAACGATTGATTATTTGCACACTCAAACGCAACAAACAGAATTCTTACAGGTATGGCGACAAACATCGCAATATACTGTATTCACCGCACACACTTTTGCAGCAAAAAATTAGGTTGATCTTTTGAAACATAAAGCGAAACAGCGTCCAGCTCAATATCCAACATATACCTTTCACATCGAAGCTTTTTCTCATGAGGGGCGTGGAATTGCGCATTATGGAACGCATCCAGATCATCCTAAAGAAAAGCATGGTAAGAAAGTGTTCATCCGCTATGCCTTAGTGGGTGAGACTGTCCAAGCCAAGATCACCAATCAAACTTCGCGTTTAGAAGAAGCAGACATGGTCAAGCTTGAAAGTGATGCTGCTCTTGAGCGAGTTGAGCCTATTTGCCCACATTTTGGGGTGTGTGGCGGTTGTAGCTTGCAGCACATTCATCCTGACGAGCAGATTCGCCTTAAGCAGAATGTTTTACAATCCCATTTACAGCATTTTGCTGGTTTGCAACCAGAGCAATGGTTAGATCCAATCCGTTCTGAAAAAATAGATTATCGTCGTCGCGCTCGAGTAGGCGTTCGCTACCTTGCTAAACAAAATCGTTTGGTGATGGGATTTCGGGAACATCACAGTAATCAGTTAACCGCAATTCAGCAATGTCGTGTTCTTGATCAGATCTTGTCTGATAGTTTGGTAGAGTTAAAAAAACTACTCGAAAGTCTAACAGGCAAAGCCCACATTGGTCATATAGAATTGGCAATGGGAGACACTGAAGTTGCATTATTGATTCGTCACTTAGATGAATTAAATGTGTCGGATGTCAACCAATTGCGTCAATTTGCGTTACTAAAGGATTGGCAGTTGTATTTGCAACCTAAAGGCGCAGATAGTGTATATCGAGTAGATGACGCTCAGGCACCGATGCGTCTGCATTACAGTCTGGACGAGTTTGCGATCAAATTTGCATTTTCACCATTAGATTTTACTCAAGTAAACAGTGGTGTAAATGCAAAAATGATTCAGTTGGCATGTGAATTGCTACAGTTGCAGGATGGGGAAAGAGTACTTGACCTATTCTGTGGGTTAGGCAATTTTTCTCTCCCTTTAGCACGTTGTGTGGGTGAGACGGGTCAAGTGGTGGGTGTTGAAGCAAGTGATGAAATGGTACAGCGAGCAACTGACAATGCGAAAGCAAATCAATTGTCTCAGGCTGTGTTCTTTTCACAAGATTTAACAAAAGACTTTTCGCATCATTCTTGGGCAAAACAAGGATTTGATGCATTATTAATTGATCCTCCACGATCGGGTGCGTTTGAAGTTATGCAATATGTACCTAATTTCGGAGCAAAAAGAATCGTTTATGTTTCATGTAACCCATCAACACTGGCAAGGGATGCGGGTGTACTGGCACAATATGGCTATCGACTCAAGAAAGCAGCAGTGATGGATATGTTTACCCATACTGAACATGTTGAATCGATTGCTCTATTTGAAAAAACTGAGCAGGCAGTTTGACAAGCCCCACGAGATAAACGATTAGAGAATGAGTTACATATCCAGAGGAGAATGGTATGGTCACAGTACGTGAGCAGTTACCAGGACGACTCCACGAGTTGTCTGAGGAAACGACTGTAGAACATGCCGCTGAAGCGCAAAGTGGTCTAGTATCTTGGCTAGATCGAGTGCGTGATATTTTGGATGGGGCACAGCTAAAGCAACTTCAACAGGTTGCAGAGCTGACCTTGGCAAAAGAATTAGAAACTACGGTGAATCGTCGTAGCAATACCTTTAGTACAGGTATTGGTATGGCTGATATTTTAGCGCATTTACATGTTGATGAAGACACATTGTCAGCGGCAGTGTTATATCGCAGTGTGCGCGAAGGCTTAATTACCTTAGAGGATATCCAACAACAATTTGGCGAACAGGTGCTGAGTCTTGTACAAGGCACGCTTGCAATGGGTAAGCTCTCCGAGTTGATTGAAAAAAATAAACGTTTAGAAGACCATTTCAATAATAATCAACGTGAGCACTTAAACGGCATTTATAAAATGCTGATTTCGGTGACAGAAGATGTACGTGTTGTTTTAATCAAACTGGCTGAACGTACTTATGCCTTGCGTGAATTGGCAACGGCGAGTAAAGAACGTCAAGAGCGTGTTGCACGTGAGATTTTAACGATCTATTCGCCACTTGCACATCGCTTAGGCATAGCACAGCTCAAATGGGAGCTAGAAGATCTTGCTTTCCGTTATTTAGCACCAGAACGCTATAAAGAAATTGCATCGTTACTGAACGAAAAACGTTTAGAGCGTGAGCAATATATTCAATTTGTCATTGATAAGTTGAAAACGGAATTGGGTACGCATCATATCCAAGCTGAAATCACTGGGCGAGTGAAGCACATTTATTCGATTTATCGAAAAATGAAAAGCAAAAACCTGAGTTTCGATCAGCTTTACGATATTCGTGCGGTACGTGTATTGGTAAAAAGTGTACCTGATTGTTATCACGCTTTAGGTATTGTGCATCAATTATGGCGGCATATTCCCAACCAGTTTGATGACTATGTCACCAATCCAAAGGCAAATGGTTATCGCTCATTACATACTGCGGTGATTGCAGAAAATAAATCTTTAGAAGTGCAAATTCGTACCTTTGAAATGCACAATGAAGCAGAGTTAGGTGTTTGTTCGCACTTCAATTATAAAGAAGGCGCAAAAAATACCGATCATTCATTTAACCATCGTTTGCATTCTTTACGTGCCGTACTTGAGCATTATCAAGAGCGTACTGAAACGACGCCACATGGCGAAGATGAAGAGTCAAATGGCATAGATCAAATTCAAGATTTTGAGAATTTTGAAAAGATTTATGTATTTAGTCGTGATGGTGATATTAAGGAATTACCACGAGGTTCAACCGTTTTAGATTTCGCTTATCATGTGCATACTGAAGTTGGAAACAAGTGCTACGCAGCACGTGTCAATCAGCGCTATGTGCCATTAACCTATACCTTGAAAACAGGTGAGCAGGTTGAAATCTTAACCAAGAAAGACCGCGAACCTAACCGTGATTGGTTAGTCAATTCTTTAGGCTATATCAAAACGGCGCGTGCGCGTGACAAGTTACGCCATTGGTTTAGACAGCAAGATCGCAGCAAAAACGTTGAAGTTGGACGTGAGTTACTGAATAAAGAATTATCTCGTTTAGCTATTCATCCAAAGAGTATTGATTTAAAAGATTATTCATCTCATTTCAACCTGAAAGCGGGTGATGATATTTTAGTGGCTTTGGTGAGTGGTGATATCAGCCTTCATGCCTTGATGAATCAAGTCAATCGTCAGATGCACTTGGATCAAGATGAGCCTGAACTGGTTTTAAAACCTGCGTTAAATCCTCGTGCAAGCCATACGCTCTCAGCACACGGGATTTTGATTGATGGTTTGGATAATGTTGAGCTGCATATTGCGCAATGTTGTCAACCTGTGCATGGTGAGTCGATTGGTGGTTATATCACTTTAAACCGTGGTGTCAGTATCCATAAGATCGCTTGTCCAGATTATTTGCGCATGACGACACAAGAGCCTGAGCGTGCTGTTGAAGCAGATTGGGAAATGCAACCGACCCGTGGCCAGTGTGTGCAAATCGTGGTTGAGGCTTATGATCGCCGTGGTCTACTTAAAGACCTCACCCAAGTGATTTTCTCAGACCAAATCAATATTCGTCAGGTGAATACCATTTCTGAAGCAGATGGGATTGCCAATATGAAGTTGTTGATTGAAGTCAAAGGTTTGGCGCAATTATCTCGTTTGTTGGCTCGTTTAGAGCAGCAACCAGGGATTATCAGCGCACGACGTTTGGTTCAGGGAAGTTAGAACATGAAAATAAAAAAGCTGCATTGAGATGCAGCTTTTTTATGCTTAACGCTTCGATAGAAAAATATTGGTAAGTCGATTTAAAAACTGCGGGCTAATACTCGATAATTGATACATCAGTTTGGTTTTTATGCCTACAGGGGTATGGGTTGGGATCAGGGCATGATCTTTTTGTTGGGCTAACTGTAAGACTTGTTTCGCAACATCCGCAGGGGTTAAATCCACACCAATATTTTGAATACTGCCAGCATCCATATTCTTTACCATATCGGTTTGTACAAATAGAGGCATTACATCGAGTACCCGAATATTATATTTTTGCCATTCTACATCTAAGGCCTCTGTTAAGCCTCGAACCGCAAATTTACTCGCAGAGTACGATGCTAAATCGGCTTGTCCATAAATTGCTGAGGCGGAGGATAAATTAATCACACGGGCAAAACTTGCTTTTTCTAGATGGGGTAATCCAGCATGGCAACCATTCAGAACCCCTTTGATATTGATATCCACAGTGCGATGATGGGATTGAATCGATGTATCTTCAAATGCGCCAGAGTATAAAATTCCAGCGTTATTAATTAAAATATTCAGTTCGCCTGCCCAATTTTTAAAATCTTGTAGTGCCATTTTCCACTGGCGAAAGTTACTAACATCCAAATAACCAGCTTTAGCATTTTCACCAAGCTCGTTGGCTAAACGAAGCGCTTGCTCATCATTAATATCATAAATACCGACTTTATAACCGTGACGATGAAAGATGCGCGCAATCTCAGCACCAATTCCTTGTGCCGCTCCACTAATAAATACGCTATGTTGCATTGCTTTCCCTTGCTTTATCATATTTCTTTAATCGGCGTATATTACGCATAAGCAGGTTCAAGCTGCAACAATTTGGCTGTATTTGGAGAGGATCATGGAAAAGTTATTAGAAATTATGCAAGAGTTGCGACAAAAATGCCCATGGGATCAACAACAAACACCCAATAGCTTGACTCGTTATGCGATCGAAGAAGCTTATGAGGTTGAAGCAGCGATTCGAAAGGGGGATCTCAATGAAATTCGCAACGAGTTAGGTGATTTATTATTACAAGTGGTTTTTCAATCCCAAATGTACAGTGAGCAAGGCGCATTTAACTTTCATGATGTGGTGGATGCAATTAGTGAGAAGTTAATTCGTCGCCATCCGCATGTCTTTCAGACAGAGAAATATCAGCACCTAGATTCGGAACAAGTTAGTGAATTATGGAAGCAAATTAAACAACAAGAGAAACAAGGCAAAGCTCAATCACGTTTAGATGACGTGAAGCATGCACCTGCGTTGCTACAAGCACAAGAAATTCAAAAAAAAGCCGCACAGCTCGGTTTTGATTTTGAAACGATTGATGATGCTTATGCAAAACTGGATGAAGAACTAGAAGAGTTACAACAAGCAATCAAAAATCAAAAAAGTAATGAAATACAAGAAGAGTTTGGCGATTGTCTATTTTCTTTAATCAATGTAGGACGTAAACTTGGTCTGTCGAGTGAGACCGCATTATTGGCAACCATTCATAAATTTAGAAGCCGATTTGCATATATTGAACAACAAGCACAAAGACAAGACAAAGACTTGCAAGAAATGAGTTTGGCAGAAATGGACGAACTATGGGAGCAAGCAAAAAGACACTTAAAACTTCAGGGGAAATCCAATGAATTTGCCGCAGCTACGCAGCAAACATAATCTTTTTCTATTCATTTTTTTATACTTCGGGTGTTTTTCGTATGTGGATGCACAGCCTTTTGATCAGTCCTATGAAAAATGGAAAGCGCAACAACAGGCACGTGATCAGCAATTGGCGAAGCAACCAAACAATAATTATTATTTATCAAGACCCACGCTACAGAAAAGTTCTCAGCAAGTTTCATCTTCTGTAAACATTCAAGGAGATAAAATTAGTTTGAACCAAGCAAATTTACAGCAGTTACAGACGTTGAATGGTGTGGGCGAGAAAAAGGCTCAGGCAATCGTTGAATATCGCCAAAAGAATGGTGGTTTTAAAACGGTTGATGAGTTGGTGAATGTCAAAGGAATTGGACCCAAATTGCTCGAAAAAAATAAGGCAAGGTTGGTGTTGTAGGATGAAAAGTGAAATGAATTCGCGAATTAAACAGGCTGATCTGTTGAAACTTCAACAGAATAAATTGCCCTTTGTGTGTGTTAGAGCTATGATTAGCGACAAATTGTTATTTACGTCCTGACGTAGGAGACAGTGTCTTTTGCAAACTTTGCGTGCGTCAAAATGTGGTCTGTCCACAACCCAACTCCCTTCTTCAATATTAGATGTGATTGATAGCCTGACGAAAGCTGGCTATGAGGCATATATTGTAGGCGGCGGTGTTCGCGATATGATGTTAGGTCTTAATCCAAAGGATTTTGATGCTGTCACCAATGCAACACCAGCTCAAGTGAAAGAAGTTTTTGGTCGACGTTGCCGAATTATTGGGCGACGTTTCGAACTAGCACATGTTTATTCTGGTCGTGAACTAATTGAAGTTGCGACCTTTCGCGCTCCCCCAAAAAAGGCAGTGACCAGTGCGTCTGGCATGATTCTGCGGGATAATAATTGGGGAACGATTGAGCAAGACTTTGCACGTCGAGATTTCTCAATTAATACTTTGTATTATCAACCGCGCCAAGCCATTGTACTTGATTTTTGCCATGCAGTTGATGATATTAAAACCCGTACTTTACGGTTTTTGGGTGAACCTGCGCAGCGGTTTGAAGAAGACCCTGTGCGAATGTTACGTGCCTTACGTTTTGCTGCGAAACTTAACTTTCAAATTGATCAATCGATTATTGATGTTTTTAATGTTGAGCTGACGCAACTGTTACGTGATGTCTCACCGCATCGTTTATATGATGAGTCTCAAAAGCTCTTTACCATGGGGCATCTTGCGCGCGTTTTGCCGATGTTGATTGAGTTTGGGGTTTGGAAACAGTTATTTGCTGAAATTCCTCCAGAACTCACGACTTTTATTGAACGTGCAGCCAAGAATACCGATCAGCGAATTCAAATTGGCAAGACCATTAATCCAGCATTCTTCTATGCAGTCTTGTTGTGGAAGCCATTTTTAGAACGCTGTGATTTTTATTTAAATAAAGGTGTTGTGCCTGCTGAAGCGCGTGCGCAAGCGGGTCTTGATGTGCTTAAACGTCAGGCGACACGAACCATTATTCCGCGTTTTGCAGAAACCTTTATTCGTGAAGTTTGGGAAATGCAAACCCGTTTGTTGAATCCAAAACCACAACAAATCGAGGCTTTGGCTGGACATGCACGTTTCCGTGCAGGATTTGACTTCTTATTGCTGCGTGAAAAATCAGGCGATCGTAGTACTGATGGTATGGGGGTTTGGTGGGAAGCCTACCAAGAAATGTCAACCGACCAAAAAGAAGCAGCAATTCGTCAATACAATCGTCAACGGAGTAAGACACGCCGTAAGGCTGTGGAAGTCGATGAAGCGAAAGTGACAGAGATTGAACCTTTGGTGAATGTGCCTGAGCCGAGAAGTCGTCGAGCTAAAAAAGAACGTGTGAGAGCAGATGAATCTGCGAGTCGTTTTATCGAAAAAGCGACTATGGATTCTGGTCAAATTCATACGGATCACCCGATTCTCAAACGTAAACGGGTACAACGTGATTTAGCCCAAGTTGTTTTTGGACCGACACAATGACGACTCGTACTTATATTGGTCTTGGTAGCAATTTAGGTGATTCGCAACAAATTCTGAGTGAAGCTGTTGCGAAGCTAGCAAGCTTAGGTTTAGTACAGGTTTCACGACTTTATCAAAGTCCGCCAATGGGGCCGCAAGATCAGCCGAATTATTTAAATGCGGTTGTTCAACTCGATACCACACTTGCACCACTTGCTCTATTAGATCAATTACAACAATTCGAGCAAGATGCAGGGCGTATCCGTGCGCGACGTTGGGGCGAGCGAACGCTTGATCTTGATTTGCTGATCTATGGTCAAGAACAGATTCAAAATGAACGTTTGACGGTGCCGCATATTGGTATTCTAGAACGTGATTTTGTGATTGTTCCCTTATTAGATTTAGATGCTCATTTACAGTTGAATGGGTATTCATTAAAAGATTTAGAACTGGTACAGCAGGCAAACCTGACTGTAATCGCAGACCAGTCTTGGGCAACCGCTTAAGATTGTTTTGTTCTGGAAACGCCGTAGAGGACATCATCATGATTAGTCTAAGTGACTTAAGAAAATTTAAAGCCGAAGGACGTAAGTTCTCATGTCTCACTTGTTACGATGCAAGTATGGCTAAAGCGATGGAATTGGCTGAAATTGATACGATTTTAATCGGTGATTCTCTAGGCATGGCAATTCAAGGCAGAGATTCTACGCTGCCTGTGACAGTTGAAGATATGGCTTACCATACGGCAGCCGTGCGCCGTGGGAATTCACATGCTTTAATTATGACTGATCTGCCATTTATGAGTTATGCGACGCTTGAAGATGGTCTAAAAAATGCCAAAGCTGTGATGCAAGTAGGCGCACAAATGGTCAAGATTGAAGGCGGTGCGTGGCTTAGTGAATTAGTCCAAGTCTTGACCCGTAATGGTATTCCTGTGTGTGTACATTTGGGTTTAACCCCACAATCGGTACATGTATTTGGTGGTTATAAACTTCAAGCGCGCACACGCGAAGCAGCGGATCAGTTGATTGCCGATTGCCAAGCTGTGGTTGATGCAGGGGCAGCTGTTTTGTTGCTTGAATGTGTGCCAGCACAATTAGGTCAGGAAATTGCTGAATTATTTCCAAATACACCTGTGATTGGCATTGGGGCAGGTAATCAAACCGATGGGCAAGTGTTGGTTGTACAAGATATGCTTGGTTTAACTTTTGGTCGAGTTGCACGTTTTGTGCGTAATTTTATGAAAGAACAAGCGGGGGAAACAGCAATTATAGATGCGTTTAAATCGTATCATGCTGCTGTTCAAGATCAGTCATTTCCAGCGAAAGAACATACTTTTCAAGTTGAGCTCTAACTCATGAAAACAGAAACAACAATACAAGGTTTAACTGCATCATTAGCACCAGCAAGAACAACAAAAAAATTAATTGGTTTTGTACCAACCATGGGGAATTTGCATGAAGGTCATTTGACCTTAGTGCGCGCTGCAAAAAAAATCTGTGATGTTGTGGTGGTGAGTATTTTTGTCAACCCAATTCAGTTTGGTGCAGGCGAGGATTTTGATAGTTATCCACGTACTTTAGAACAAGATAGTCGTTTATTGGCAGATGTGGGGTGCGATATTATTTTTGCACCTTCTGTTGAGCAAATGTATGGAAAACATCCTCGTTTAACCAATATTCGTGTTAGTCAAATTACCAATGATTTATGTGGTGAATCACGACCTGGTCATTTTGATGGTGTTGCAGTTGTTGTAACCAAATTATTCAATATTGTACAACCAGACTATGCTTTTTTTGGTCAGAAAGATTATCAACAATTGGCAGTGATCCGTCAGTTGGTACAAGATTTAAATATTCCGCTTGAAGTGATTGGTGTGCCGATTGTACGAGCAGCAGATGGCTTGGCTTTAAGCTCACGTAACGGTTATTTATCAGAGGAAGAGCGAATCGCTGCTCCAACGATTTATCAATTATTAAAACAAGCAGAAGTTGCATTAGGAGAAGGGCAGGCACTTTCACAAGTGTTAGCAAATATCTCAATTGAATTGACACAAGTTGGCTTTGTTGTGGATTATGTAGAAGCGCGTCAGCCTAACTTGCAACCAATTGAACAATTTGATCGCGATTTAGTTTTGTTTGTTGCGGCTAAATTGGGTTCGACACGTTTGATTGATAATTTACAAATTAACTTTAAAACATAAAATAAATTAAAGGGCGATATGCGATGAAGCGTATTCTTATCGTTACAGGACAATCAGGCTCAGGAAAATCTTCTGCATTACAGGTGCTTGAAGATTTGGGCTATTATTGTATAGATAATTTACCTTTGGCATTGTTGCCTGAAATTGTGGCTAAACTGGATCATGAGAATAACTTAGAACAGTTGGCATTAGGTGTGGATATTCGGAGTACTCGTGCGGATATGCAGGAGTTTGACCATGTTTTTGAGCAATTAAAAAAGCATGGTACGGTTGATATCATTTACTTAACCACGCAAGATCAAGATTTGGTTGCACGGTTTAGCTCTTCGCGTAGACCACACCCGTTGGCAAATCGTTTTAATAGTCTGTTGCAATGTATACAGGAAGAAAAGCAACTGCTGATTCCGATACAATTTCGTTCGACGGTGCATATTGATACGACAGGTAAAAGTGTTCATGATCTCAAACATATTTTGCTGTCTCGATTGGGGCAGTCCGATAAGTTGATTGTGATTCTACAATCCTTTGGCTATAAACATGGCATCCCGCTTGATGCCGATTATGTATTTGATGTGCGTCATTTACCTAATCCGCATTGGGATTTAGAGTTACGTCGTCTTTCTGGCTTGGATGATCCCGTCTGTCGTTTTCTAGAAAGCAATCAACAAACCAATGAGATGTTTACCGATATTTATAACTTCTTGGAAAAATGGTTGCCAGCTTTTGCAGAAGGACATCGACATTACATGACCATTTCAGTGGGATGTACAGGTGGGCAACATCGTTCAGTTTATATCGTGGATAGACTCAAACAGGCTCTTAAGGCAAAATGGACTGTCCAAATCTTACATAGAGAAATGAAGCACTGGTCATGATAGACACAACAATTGATGTAATTAATAAACTCGGTTTACATGCACGTGCATCTGGTAAACTTATTGAAGTCACAACCAAGTTTAGCTCTTCGATACAAATTGGTAAGGGTGAAAAATTGATTGATGCAAAAAATATTATGTCATTGTTGATGTTGGGTGCTGGTAAAGGCACAACATTAAGATTGGTGATTGAGGGTGCTGATGAAGAAAAGGCACTGGAAGAAATTCAAATGCTGTTCGCAGCAAAATTTTATGAGGCAGAGTAATAGTGGCACGTGGTACCCAACAACGTTATACAGATGAAGATTTTGAGTCATTAGAAGGGCGTGCGAGTAGAACCGAGCAAAAAAAAGCTGTGCAACGTATGGCTGCTTTAGGTGAGCAATTGGCTCAACTCAATCCAAAGCAAATTCAAAAGCTTCCTGTCGATGAGCGTTTGATTGATGCATTACTTGAAGTGCAAAAGATCAGTTCATTTGAAGCACGTCGTCGTCAGTTTCAACGTGTTGGTAAGTTATTGCGTAATGAAAATGAAACCACGATTTTATCTTATTTGACACCGCAGCAAGGTGCTAAAAAACAAATGCAATTGATGCGTTGGGTTGATCGGATGATTGATCAAGGTGACCCAATCATTAATGAGTTTAGTAAAGTTTTTAATGCTTCTGAACGCCATACTTTACGTCAGCATGTTTTGCGCATTCATCGAGATATCAAACAGCAAGTGAGTGAAGAAGAGCTTGCAGCATCCAAGCTTAAATTTGTGAACTATGTACAGCAAGTCGCCTTGTTATCTGATCAAGGCTAAAGCCAAAAAGAAGTTTCCTCGGAAACTTCTTTTTATTTTGGGGTATTAACTTTCAAATGAGCCATCTGCTCGTTGTTTTGCCCATTCTCTTAAAATAAATTTCTGTAATTTTCCTGTTGATGTTTTTGGAATCTCAGTAATTACGACATCTTTGGGAACTTTAAAGCGAGCCAGTTCTTTTTGGCAATGTGCAATAATTTCTTCTGCTGATGCAGATGCACCTTGTTTGAGTTCAATAAAAGCACAAGGCACTTCTTGCCAACGTTCATCAGGTTTTGCGACCACTGCGGCAGTGAGTACAGCAGGGTGGCGGTAAAGTACATCTTCGACTTCGAGCGATGAAATATTTTCACCACCTGAAATGATAATATCTTTAGAGCGATCAGTAATTTTGGCATAGCCATCAGCATGGCAGACTGCTAAATCGCCTGTATGGAACCAATCACCTTTAAAGGCTTCTTCAGTCGCTTGTGGATTTTTAAGATAACCTTTCATCACGATATTACCACGGAACATAATTTCGCCCATGGTTTGACCATCATTCGGTACTGGTTGCATCGTTTCAGGATCAAGTACCCGCATGCTGTCTTGGAGTGGATAAGGAACACCTTGACGAGAGTGTAGTTGCGCCTGTTCTTGAATGGATAAATCATTCCATCCTGCTTGCGAAGCACATAATGCCGATGGACCATACGTTTCCGTCAAACCATAGACATGATTAACATTGATTCCAAGATGACGCATACCTTCAATAATCGCAACGGGTGGGGCAGCACCTGCAACCATCACTTCGACATGGTGCTCAAAAGCTGTCTTTTGTTCTGGTGGCGTGTTAATCAGCATGGATAAGACAATTGGTGCGCCACAGAAATAATCGACTTTGTGTTCAGCGATATATTTAAAGATTAAAACTGGATCAACTCGACGTAAGCAAATATTGGTGCCGCCACTGGCTGCAATTGACCAAGCAAAACACCAACCATTACAGTGAAATAGCGGCAGTGTCCATAGATAAACTGCACGAGGTTTCATACCACATGCCAAAATATTACTGGCCGCATTGAGATAAGCACCGCGATGGTGATAAACCACGCCTTTCGGATTACCTGTTGTGCCTGAAGTGTAATTCAGACTAATTGCATCCCATTCATCTTGTGGAAGTAACCAGTCAAACTCAGAATCACCTTCAGCCAACCACGATTCATATTCATATTGCCCAAGTGCAATTTGCTCACCTTCATATTCCTGATCAAATACATCAATCACAATAATTTCTTGAGGGATCAGCGTTAAGGCTTCTGCTGCAAGTTGTCGAAATTCAGGATCGACTAAAAGGACTTTGGACTCGGCATGAGCTAACATAAAAGCAATGGTTTTTGCATCGAGGCGAGTATTCAGCGTATTGAGTACTGCACCTGCCATTGGTACAGCAAAATGTGCTTCAATCATTGCAGGTACATTCGGCAAGAGTACCGAAATGGTATCATTCTTTTGAATTCCTAACAGAGTGAGTTGATGTGCAAACTGGCGGCAACGCTGATAGCTTTGTTGCCATGTGATTTGACGCTCCCCATGAATAATTGCAGCTTGGTGTGGATAAATATAAGCAGCACGTTCTAAATAACGTAAAGGTGATAAGGCAACGAAATTTGCAGGGGTTCTCGGTAATTCATCATATGCACTAACCATGTGTTTGCTCCATTTGTGTTTTTTTCATTTATATCTATATCAACATAGTGTGTCATTCAGTCTAAATCATTTAGGCTTTAGTCGGAGATGAAGCCTAATCAATCTAGGTTTTTATGATTCAAAGGTTTCATCCTCAACTAAACCTGTGTAAAATCTTGAATACTTTTTTATCCGCCGTTTTTTATCTTTTGAGGTTCGCCTCAATACATAATCTCGCGGTGATATGCTCCTTCGTATAGGGCATCACTCCTTAAGGATTTTATTATGCCAATTATCACTTTGCCAAATGGCGATCAAAAACAGTTTGATCAAGCCGTATCTGTGATGGACGTTGCATTAAGCATTGGTCCAGGTCTTGCGAAAAATACCGTAGCAGGTCGTGTCAATGATCGTCTCGTCGATGCTTCAGACTTGATTACCGAAGATGCAACTGTACAAATTATCACGCCTAAAGATGAAGAGGGCGTAGAAATTATTCGTCACTCTTGTGCGCATTTAGTTGGTCACGCGGTTAAACAATTGTTCCCAGAAGCAAAAATGGTGATTGGTCCAGTCATTGAAGAAGGTTTCTACTATGACATTTGGATGCCACGCCCATTTACTTTAGATGATATGGCAGCGATTGAAGAGCGTATGAAAACGCTTATTGATCAAGATTACGACGTCATTAAAAAAATGACACCACGTGATGACGTGATTGCTGAATTCACAGCACGTGGCGAAGAATATAAATTGCGCTTGATCGCAGACATGCCGAATGAAACACAAATGGGCTTGTACTACCATCAAGATTATTTGGATATGTGCCGTGGTCCGCATGTACCAAACACTAAATTCTTAAAATCATTCAAGCTTACAAAAATCTCTGGTGCTTACTGGCGTGGTGATGCGAAGAATGAACAGCTTCAACGTATCTATGGTACTGCTTGGGCTGATAAAAAGCAGTTAGCTGCATATATCAAACGTATTGAAGAAGCTGAAAAGCGTGACCATCGTAAAATTGGTAAAGCTTTAGATTTGTTCCATATGCAAGAAGAAGCACCGGGTATGGTGTTCTGGCATCCAAATGGTTGGACAATCTACCAAGTGCTTGAACAATACATGCGTAAAGTTCAGCAGGACAATGGCTACTTAGAGATTAAAACGCCGCAAATCGTAGACTTTACGCTTTGGGAAAAATCTGGTCATGCAGCAAACTACGCAGACAACATGTTTACGACTCATTCAGAAAGTCGTAACTATGCAGTCAAGCCAATGAACTGCCCATGTCATGTACAGGTCTTCAACCAAGGTTTGAAATCTTACCGTGACTTACCGATTCGTTTAGCTGAATTTGGTTCTTGTCACCGTAATGAACCATCAGGTTCTTTACACGGGATTATGCGTGTTCGTGGCTTTACTCAAGATGATGCACATATTTTCTGTACCAAAGAACAAATTGGTAAAGAAGTTGCAGACTTTATTAAACTGACTTTAGATGTTTATAAAGACTTTGGCTTTGAAGAAGTGCAAATGAAGCTATCTACACGTCCTGAAAAGCGTGTCGGTGATGATGCACTTTGGGATTTAGCTGAAAAATCTTTGGCGGATGCTTTAGATGATGCAGGCTTGGCGTGGGATTTACAACCTGGTGAAGGTGCATTCTATGGTCCTAAGATTGAATTTTCACTGAAAGACTGTTTAGGTCGTGTATGGCAGTGCGGTACAATTCAATGTGACTTCAACTTACCAATTCGTTTAGATGCATCTTATGTGACTGAAGAGAATGATCGCGATCAACCAGTCATGCTTCATCGTGCAATTCTTGGCAGTTTTGAGCGTTTTATTGGTATACTAATTGAGCACTATGCGGGCTTTATGCCACCTTGGTTAACGCCAATCCAAGCGTGTGTCATGAATATCACTGATTCACAAGCAGAAGCATGTGAACAAGTGGTTGCAAAACTCAAGGAAAGTGGTCTTCGTGCTATTTCTGACTTGAGAAATGAAAAAATCGGATTTAAGATTCGTGAGCGTACCCTAGAGCGTATTCCTTACCTTCTAGTTCTTGGTGATCGAGAAGTTGAAGAAGGTACTGTTAATGTGCGTACTCGCTCAGGAAAAAATTTAGGTACTATGTCGGTAGATGCGTTTATTGACTTAGTGAAATCTGCCGTTGCCGAACGTGGCCGGTACATTGTGGAGTAATAAAGATTAAACAGCCTGACCGTAACCAGCAACAAGGTGCTAAAAGTAACCGTCCTGCAATTAACGAAGAGATCCGTGCGAAAGAAGTACGCCTCGTCGCTGCAGATGGGGAACAAAAAGGTGTTGTTTCATTAACTGAAGCATTACGTGCTGCTGAAGAAGCTAATCTTGACCTTGTTGAGATTGTTGCTAATGCAGAACCGCCTGTTTGTAAAATCATGGACTACAACAAGCACTTATTTGACTTGAAACAAAAGCAAAAAGATGCGAAGAAAAAACAGCATCAAGTGCAAGTGAAAGAAATCAAGTTACGTCCTGCAACGGACGTAGGTGATTACCAAGTAAAATTGCGTGCAATTTTACGTTTCCTTGAAGAGGGAAATAAGGTCAAAATCACCTTGCGTTTCCGTGGTCGTGAGATGGCACATCAACAGCTTGGTTTGGCTCAATTACAAAAAATTGAAGCTGACGTTGCTGAGTTTGGCGTAGTTGAACAAGCGCCGAAGATGGAAGGTCGTCAGATGGGCATGTTACTTGGTCCAAAAAAGAAAAAGTAATTTTTCTTTAAAAAAGCACCGCAAGCAGCGGTGCTTTTTTATGTCAAAAAATCATGTATTGATTTACTTAGATGTTTATAAGTGTCAATGACAGGTACTTAAAATGAAACATGTTAAACCACGATTAATTAAATGAATTCATAAATGTAAGTTATGTTTGCAATTGGTATGTTTGATTCATTTGTTTGTAGATCAGTCTCAATGGTAATCATATAGGGCATAGGTTGTTTGAATAAAATGGAAAGAATTTTTGAGGAGAATAACTGTGATTCGCACAACATTTTCTTTGAAAACATGGTTTTATTGTTTGTTTTTGTGCTTGTTTGCTAATCAGTAAGGAACAAGTGTGCTATAACGAGACAACCATTGTGAGAAAGATAAATAGGACAATATAAATGATTGACTTATATTATTGGGGTACACCCAACGGCCATAAAATAACAATCGCCTTAGAAGAAATGGGGTTGGAATATCAGATATTCCCAATCAATATTTTAGAAAATGATCAATTTCAACCGGATTTTCTAAAGATTTCTCCCAATAATAAAATTCCAGCGATTGTTGACCAAATTGGTCCACGTGGTGAGCCAATCTCTGTATTTGAATCAGGTGCGATTTTGCAATATTTAGGTCGAAAAACAGGTCTATTTTATCCGACTGATGAGCAAGAACGGGTTGAGGTGGAACAATGGTTAATGTGGCAAATGGGTGGGTTTGGTCCGATGCTGGGGCAAAATCATCATTTTAATAAATTTGCACCTGAACGTATTCCTTATGCAATTGATCGTTATATCAATGAGACTAAGCGCCTTTACACTGTTTTAAATAAGCAATTGATTGGTCAGAAGTTCGTAGCGGGTGAATACTCAATTGCAGATATGGCAATCTTGCCTTGGGCATTACGTTATGAATGGCAGGGGATTCAGTTGGAAGATTATCCTTATGTCCAAGACTATATTGAACGTTTAACCGCTCGCCCTGCGATACAAAAAGCTTTGTCGATCCAAGTCTAATTTTTCTACCGTGTTTAAGTTTGCCTCATGAGTTATTGGTTGTTGTTTATATCTGCTTTTGGGGCTGCAACATTATTGCCGTTACAGTCCGAAGCCGTATTAATCACTTTGTTAATACAAGGGTTCTCCAATCCTTTTTATCTGATCTTGGTTGCGACCATTGGTAATGTCTTGGGTTCATGTGTGAACTGGTGGTTAGGACTGAAAATTGAACATTTTAAAGATAAAAAATGGTTTCCTGTTTCAGAACAGCGCTTAGCACAAGCACAGCAGGTTTATCATAAATGTGGTTTCTATTCTTTGTTATTGAGTTGGACACCTGTGATTGGTGACCCGATTACCTTGATCGCAGGTTTGATGAAGGAAAATTTTTGGCGATTCTTATTGGTTGTGACAATTGCCAAAGGTGGTCGTTATCTCACTTTATATGCTTTATATCTAGGAATTTTTTAAAAATAAGGGAAAGGTTTAGCCTTTCCCAAAACACTCAAAGATCAGACCCTTTGGTAATATCGACTTTAAATAGATCACTGGTTTTCAACCAACAATACGTCACGACGGCAAGTGTCATACACCCTCCGAAGATTGTTGCTGTAATGGTTCCTAAATATTTGGCTGCCAGACCTGACTCAAAAGCCCCGAGTTCATTACTAGACGAAACAAACATGCCATTTACCGCAGCAACACGACCTCGCATATTTTCGGGAGGGAAAATTTGCAATACAGTTTGGCGGACTATCACTGATACACTGTCACAAGCACCGGTCATGGCTAAGGCAAATAGCGATAACCAAATATTGTTTGAAAAAGCAAACAGAATCGTGAACATACCAAAGCCTGCCACGGCGAATAACATATTTCGCCAAGCATGGTGCATGGGTGGGAATTTGGTCAGGATGATCATGGTGATGAGTGCGCCAATGGATGGAGCAGCACGTAAATAGCCTAAACCTTCAGGACCAACTTTTAAGATCTCTTCTGCAAAAATGGGTAATAATGCAATTACACCACCAAATAAAACTGAAACTAGATCTAATGATATGGCCCATAAAACGATTTTAGTTTTCCAAATAAAACGGAAACCATCGGTCAGACTTTGCAGGACATTCTCAGTTTCCATTTTGGGGAAAGTTCGTTTCTGTAAGTAATTAATCAAAATAAAGCAGATTGCCAATAACGCTGATACTGCAAAAAGGCTCGTTTCACGTCCCAGAAATGCCAACATAAAACCACCCAACATTGGCCCAATAATGACACCACTTTGCCAACCAATCGTGGTCCAGGTGGCACCATTTGCATACAGTTCGCGTGGAATTAAAAAAGGTTTTAGTGAGGTTGCTGATGGATTGTAAAAACCCCGAATAGTACCCAAGGCAAATATAACAGCATAAATGCCCCAAGAAAGTGTGCTAATGCCAATTTTTTCTAAGCCATGTAAATGGAATAAGCCCCATAGCACCAAAGGTAAAGGAATGGAAAAGAATAAACAGACTTTCATAATGCTTTGTTTATTCAGTTTATCTGCAAAATAACCACCCCATAAAGATAGAGTGATAAATGGGATTGCTTCAGCCAGACCAATAAAACCTAAGGTTAGGGGGTCACGAGTGATTTGATAGAGTGAATAAGCAACAATAATTTCCTGAATTAAAATTGCCAGTGTTAAGCAAAATTGATTCAAGGTCACGATAGAGAAATCTCGATACCGTAACGCGGCGAATGCATCATTCTGTATATTCATATGGATTATGATTTAAAAATTTGCTTCTATTATATGCACTGATTTTGTGGATATTTCTCATAATTTGAGAATTGGTTATGGGAAATAACGTTCGGGAAATAACGATTATTTGTAGTCAAAAAATGAGCATTTTGCTTTTGTTTTAACTATAGATACTATATGATACTGCCTTCCTTACCTGCAGGTCGATTTGTAATAGTGCAATCGCGCCGAACAGGTGCCCAAAAGAGGTTACTATGGCTAAGTTAAAAACTCGCCGTGGTGCAGCTAAACGCTTTAAAGCGACTGCAAACGGTTTCAAGCGCAAACAAGCATTCAAGCGCCACATTTTGACCAAAAAATCTGCTAAGCGTATCCGTCAATTGCGCGGTTGTGTAATGGTTCACGTAAGTGACGTTGCATCAGTTCGTGCTATGTGCCCATACATCTAAGGAGATTATAAATGGCTCGTGTAAAACGTGGTGTACAGGCTCATCGCCGTCACAAAAAAATTCTTGCTCGCGCTAAAGGTTACTATGGTGCTCGTTCACGCGTTTACCGCGTAGCGTTCCAAGCGGTAATCAAAGCTGGTCAATACGCTTACCGTGACCGCCGTCAAAAGAAACGTCAATTCCGTGCTTTATGGATTGCGCGTATCAATGCTGGTGCTCGTTTAAACGGTTTGTCTTACAGCCGTATGATCGATGGCTTGAAAAAAGCTCAAGTGATCATCGACCGTCGCGTATTAGCTGACATCGCTATGCATGATGCAGTTGCATTTGCTGCTTTAGCTGAAAAAGCTAAAGGTGCATTAGCTGCATAAGCTTAGAGATTCAAAGAAGACCGCTTTTTAGCGGTCTTTTTTATTTTGAATGGGTACGAGTGTTAAAAAGACCTCTTCATTAATGGTATAAGTATGCCAATGATAATGAGCAGGAAAATTGTAATCCTGATTTAATTCAAGTTGATTATTATAATAGGGGTGTTTTTTGCTGATATAAAATTTATCTTTACCATTTAAGGGCTGCCAAACTTGTTCTCTAGGATTGATTTCAATTAACTTTGCTTTAAATTCAATAGCTTTTCCAAAGCTTTGAGTGTAATAGCCATGGAGAATTGGAAGTAAGAAAAAATAACTTGCGATTGTAACAATAAAACTTGATAACAATGCACCAAAGAAAGCAAGGGTCTTAATATCTTGATAAATCAAAATAAAGCTAAAAATGAAAAGAGGAATAAAAATAGTAGTCAGAAGTAATACGTTCGGGTAATTGTTAATAAAGAAAAAAGGTGAATTTGCAGTCAAATACATTCCAATCGCTCCAATTGGAATGCAACTAATAAGTATATAAGCAATACGAGGGCTAATATTGGTTTGATATTGTTGTGAAGTCAGTTTTTGTAATTCCTTCAGTGTAAGCTGAATTTCTACTGGTTCTGATTTGAAATTATAAAATTGCTTGAGTAGCGTCAAAAAATCTTGTTGCTGTTCTTGATTGAATAGCTTGAGGTCAAGAACATTTTGCAAATTTCTCAATGGAAAAAAATACAGTTCTGGTTGTTTGGGTATTTGATTTTTAAATAAAAACTTTCTAGTCTTACTCAAGTCTAGTGTGATTTTCGCGATTTGAGCATATTCTACATGTTCTCTCTTAATAAGGGTTATGATGGGTATCTTAAATAAACGATAAAAGATTTTTTCAGGCGTAACGACTAACTTGATATAAGGAAAAATGAGCAAAAAAACGAAGTATAACATCAATAAGATCGCAATAAATTGAACATCATTTTCCTGTTTTTTATTTATCGGAAAGTGCTGTAAAGTATAAGCGATATATTGCCATATTGTATGAATACTTAAGGGGAGATGGCTTTTTGTAAACCAAGTGAAAAATGGGAAAATAAAAAGTGTAAATACGATGTAGATAAGTATAGCTAAACTAGGTGCGCCAATTATTTTATTACGATTAAAAATCGAAAACTCCATTCGTATTTTTCCCCTCATTTTATTTTTAGTGAAGTAAATCATAGCGTAAAATAAACTTTATAATATAGACAAAAGTTTTGGATGATGAATAGAGTGTTTAATTTATGAAGCGTTATAGCCCAAAATAATAAGCAACCATACAAATAATCACAGTTAGGATAATCAATTTAATAACACCTGCTGTTCCAACTTTATGATGGTGTACTTGATTAAAATGTTCTGAGGTTTCCATGGTTCGGTCAATGATTTCAGGTTCGGCAGTGAGTTGAGCTGTTTGATAATGGTTGGCTATTTTAACGATAAGCTTTGCAAATAAATCATCCGTTTTTTGTGAAAAATTACGTAGATTGATCTGTTCTTCAGGGCTAATCAGTTCACCTGAATCATGATAAGGGTGTCGTCTTTTTTCTTCTAAATAATCAGTCAAGGCTTGGGTGCGATGTAATAAACGATGTGCACAGTCCGCAGGATAATCGGTTGGAATTAGCGCAAGTTGTTTGCTTGAAATGGCTGTTGGATCAATCTCGTAGCCGTAAAAAGGGAAGTCTTGCTGTTCAGGCTCTAAAAAGTCTTCAGTATATTTATGATTGAATAACTCTCGTTCTAAGAAAACAGCGATCTCATTCCAATTTAACTTTTGTAAGTCTGTATCAACTTTCTTTGCGAATTTATCATTCAATTCATAGCGCCAAAAGCTTTCTTCGCGGAGCGTTGTGCGTTGAGAAAGCGGAGCTTCAAACTCATTATCACTGTTGTACCACTCTGCAAGTTCAAGTCCACAAATCCAAGCAGTTTTCTTATTGGCTTGATGGCTGACAATAAAGTGAGAAAAGGGAAGTAGCTCGACATTGACATTCGGGTTTTGTTCATCATTGAGAATGCTAGATAAATGTAGGCTGAGTTTTTTTACGCCTTGTTTTTTTAAACCTTCAAGCCAAATTTGGAAATGTTGAGCCAAGAGATGCTGAGAGAGTAAATCTCTAAAGATCAGTCTATTTTGGTTAAAAATTGGGTGTTCAATCCAACGACTGAAATTAAGATTTCCTGCAAGAAATTCATTGCCATAAGTGACAAGTGTAAGCTGTTGTTTCCAAATTTGATCAAGCGCCATCGTTATTATTTCTCATGGACGATAGCACTATCTTATACATTTTATTCAGTTATTGATGATTTTTTACGAAAATTTAACTGATTTGTTAGCAAACTCCTTTATTTTTTTGTTAAACCTAAGTTTGAAAAAGTACGCTATTTAAACAGTGGTTTATCTTCATAAAATAGGTAAAAAGCTGATAAACTATAGCGTTTTATTATATTCCTATATTTTGTTGCTTTGAGAGTTACTATGTCATTGGAAGCCCTGACCACTGAAGCGCTTGCTGCCATTGCAGCGGCTCAAGACCTTGCTGCACTCGATCAAGTCCGTGTGCAATTTACAGGGAAGAAAAGCCAGCTTGCAGAGCAGTCGAAAGCACTTGGAAAAATGGATCCTGAAGAGCGAAAGGTACAAGGTGCTGCGATTCATGCTGTTCGTGAAGCAATCAATACCGCTTTGACCGAGCGTCAACAGACATTGCAACAGGCTGAACTTGCGAAAAAGTTAGCAAGCGAAACGATTGATATTACTTTACCAGGTCGCGGTCAGCACATGGGAAGTATTCATCCTGTTACTCAAGTACAAGAACGTATTTGTCAATTCTTTACCAAAGCAGGTTTCCAAGTTGCACATGGGCCTGAAGTTGAAGACGATTATCATAACTTTGAAGCCTTAAATATTCCGGGTCATCACCCAGCGCGTGCTATGCATGACACGTTCTATTTTGATGCTACGCATTTGCTCCGTACTCATACTTCTGGTGTGCAAATTCGTACGATGGAAACCAGTCAACCACCTATTCGTATTGTGTGTCCTGGTCGTGTATACCGTTGTGACTCGGATCAAACGCATTCTCCGATGTTCCATCAGATCGAAGGTTTATACGTTGCTGAAAATACTAGTTTTGCTGAGTTAAAAGGTTTGTTGATTAACTTGCTGAATGAATTCTTCGAAAAAGATTTAAAAGTACGTTTCCGCCCGTCTTATTTCCCATTCACTGAGCCAAGTGCTGAAGTGGATATTATGGATGAGCGTGGTCGTTGGTTAGAAGTTCTAGGTTGTGGCATGGTGCATCCACATGTACTTCGTGCCGCAGGCATTGATCCTGATAAGTATAAAGGTTTTGCTTTTGGTCTAGGGGTAGAGCGTTTTGCAATGTTGCGTTATGGCATCAATGATTTGCGTATGTTCTACCAAAATGACGTGCGTTTCTTACGCCAGTTTGCCTAACAGTTTTATAGATTATTGATGTATTGATTAAAATCCCCCTAAGTTCCCCTTTGTGAAAGGGGACTTTCATGAATTGATGATTTGTGTTTCCCCTCTTTATTGACGAGGGGGTAGGGAGATTTAAGGACGAAACAAATGAAAATTAGTGAAAATTGGTTACGCACGTGGGTTAACCCTGCGATTGATAGCGAAACACTTTCTAATCAATTGACCATGCTCGGTTTAGAGGTTGATGAATTAGCACCCGTAGCAAAACCATTTACAGGTGTTGTGGTGGGTGAGGTTCTCACGGTGGAACAACACCCAGATGCAGATCGTTTACGTGTGACGACGATTAATATTGGTTCAGGTGAGCCATTACAAATCGTATGTGGTGCACCAAATGTTCGTGTAGGAATGAAAGCACCTGTTGCCACCATTGGTGCGGTATTACCAGGCGATTTTAAAATTAAAAAAGGCAAACTGCGTGGTGTTGAATCACAGGGGATGCTGTGTGGTGCTTCTGAAATTGATTTAGAAGATAAAATTGATGGGTTGTTAGAACTGCCTGTTGATGCACCAGTTGGAATGAATATTCGTGAATATTTAAAACTTGATGACAATGTGATTGATATTAGCATCACGCCAAACCGTGGTGACTGTTTTAGTATTCGTGGTATTGCCCGTGAAATTGCAGTGATCAATCAGCTACAAGCAAATGAACCTAAGATTCAACCGATTTCGGCAACAATTACGGATGAAAAAGCAGTCACCATTACAACTGAAGGTACGCCACGTTATTTAGGTCGTATTATTAAAAATGTGAATGTGAAAGCTGCAACACCTGAGTGGATGGTACAAGCACTTGCTCGTTCAAGTCTTCGTACTCATAGTATTTTGGTGGATATTACCAACTATGTATTGCTTGAGTTGGGTCAACCGATGCATGCTTTTGATCTAGCAAAAATCGAAGGTTCGATCCAAGTTCGCCAAGCTCAGCCACAAGAAAAATTGACTTTGCTGAATGATCAGGAAGTTGAATTGCAAGATGATATGATGGTCATTGCTGATGATCAAAAAGCATTGGCGATTGCAGGAATCATGGGTGGATTGGATTCATCTGTGACAGATGATACGCAAGATATTTTCCTTGAAAGTGCTTTCTTTGCACCTTTAGCGATTGCAGGTCGCGCACGTCGTTTTGGTTTACATACCGATTCATCACAACGTTATGAACGCGGTGTGGATTTTGAATTGCCAATGATTGCTATGCACCGTGCTTCTGAGCTGATTCAAGCCTTTGCTGGTGGTGAGTTTGGTCCAATTACGGTTGCTGAGCAAGAGGCTTTATTGCCGAAGCGTGAAGCGATTGCATTGCAACAAGTGCAAGTTGATCAGTTGTTGGGTTATGAAGTAGCTGGTGATTTTATTGCTGATGCTTTGACACGCTTGGGTTGTGTCGTTGAAACCAAAGCGCAAGGTGAATGGAGTGTTGTTCCGCCATCACACCGCTATGATATGGCAATCTATCAAGATTTAATCGAAGAAGTTGCACGTATTCACGGCTATGACAATATTCAAATCAGTTTGCCAAAAATTGATGTGCAATTAGAAAAGTATCAAGACCGTTTTGAAATTGCGCAATTACGTCAAACTGTTGCGACACTAGGTTATCAAGAAGCAATCAGCTTTAGCTTTGCTGATGCAAAACTTGAAAAGCAGTTGAATCCAAATGTACAACCATTAATGCTTGCCAATCCAATTTCAAGTGACTTGGCAGCAATGCGTAGTACCTTGTTATCGAGTTTGATTCCTTGTGTGCAGTACAATCTCAATCGTCAACAGCAGCGTGTACGTTTCTTTGAGTTGGGTTTGCGTTTTGATTATCAAAATGCTCAAAGTATTCATGATCTTCAACAAATTCCAACTTTGGCATTGATTGCCGTTGGTTCTCGTACACCAGAATCTTGGCATGTGAAACCTCAAGCAATGGATTTCTTTGATTTCAAAGGTGAGATTGAAGAGATTTTAGCTGCGGGTCGTGTGAATGTTGAATTTGTTCGTACTGAACGTGCGTGGTTACATCCAGGTCAATCTGCAGAAATTTTAGTAAATGGACAATCGATTGGTTATCTCGGTCGTTTACATCCATCTTTGGAAAATGAACTTGATTTAGGCACAACTTGGGTTGCTGAGCTAGATCAACAGGCAGTTTTGCAATCTTATGTATCTAATTTTACAGAATTATCACGTTTTCCATCGGTTAGACGTGATATTGCGCTTTTAATCTCTGATAAGATTGAGGTAAGAGATATTCAGCGATTGATTGAGCAAACTGGTGGAGAGTTACTCGACTCTACATGGTTGTTCGATGTGTATACGGGACAAGGAGTTGAACAAGGTAAACGCTCTTTAGCTTTTGCATTGTTGTGGCAACATCCAACTCGTACGCTTGAAGATGCTGAAATTAAATCTGGTATGGATAACATTATTCAAGTGTTGGAAGACACTTACCAAGCGACATTGAGGGCCTCATGACAGCATTAACAAAAGCAGAGATGGCGGACCATTTAAGTGAGCTTACTAGCTTAAATCGCCGTGAAGCAAAACAGATGGTCGAGCTATTTTTTGATGAAATTAGCCAAGCATTAATTGCTGGTGAACAAGTCAAACTTTCAGGGTTCGGTAATTTTGAGTTACGAGATAAACGAGAGCGTCCGGGACGCAATCCAAAAACAGGCGAAGAAATTCCGATTTCTGCTCGCCGAGTGGTGACGTTTAGAGCGGGTCAGAAATTTAGACAGCGTGTTGGAAATGAGCAGATCGATTGATCTGCTTTTTTTATATTTTATTTCGATATTTATGAACTTTAATAAAATTTGGGCATAAAAAAAGAGAACCAAAGGTTCTCTTTTTTATAATCTAAAATTAGATTATTGAGCAGCAGAAGCAGGAGCAGCTTCAGAAGCAGCAACGTCAGAAGCAGCAGCAGCAACGTCAGAAGCAGCAGCAGCAACGTCAGAAGCAGCAGCAGCAACGTCAGAAGCAGCAACGTCAGAAGCAGCAGCTACAGCTTCAGAAGCAGCAGCAGTAGCGTCAGTAGCAGGAGCTTCTTCTTTCTTAGAGCAACCAGCGAAAGCTAAAGTAGTAGCAACAGCAGCAGCAACAGCGAATTTTTTGAATAACATGGCATCACTCTCATAAATTGTGAGATTAAAAAAAACCTGAGTTAGTCTGTTTGTGCTTTTATTATTCCTAAACGCTTTAGGTAACAACGCAGGGAGCAGCCTAACTGGTCTGCTGCTATCCTATCAAAGCAAATCATGAATTACTACTGTTCTGTCCAACAAAACGACAAAAAGGGTCAGAATTTGGCTATTTTTTGATAGAAAAAAACTATTGAAAGTTGGTTTTGAATCGGTATACTGTTATTATTTGCATGGTATTATTATTAATAATCATATAAAACAATCATTTGTTAAATTATTGTGATTTTAGAATTTTCTGTAAATATTATGTAAGCGTGTCAACCAAATAAAAAAAGCTACCATGAAGGTAGCTTTTTCTTATGGCTTTAGTTTTTAAGTTGAAGCTTTACGTTTCATTTGATCAAAGAAATCATCGTTGGTTTTGGTTTCTTTCATACGGTCTAACAAGAACTCCATTGCTGCCAACTCATCCATTGGATGCAATAATTTACGTAAAATCCAAACTTTACGTAGATTTTCCTCACTCATGAGGCGTTCTTCACGGCGTGTACCCGATTTCTTGATGTTCATTGCAGGGAATACACGTTTCTCAGCAATGCGACGATCAAGGGTAATTTCTTGGTTACCTGTACCTTTGAATTCTTCATAGATCACATCATCCATTTTACTGCCTGTTTCAATCAATGCAGTTGAGATAATGGTGAGTGAACCACCTTCTTCGATGTTACGTGCGGCACCAAAGAAACGTTTTGGACGTTCTAAAGCATGGGCATCGACACCGCCTGTAAGCACCTTACCTGATGAAGGGATTACGGTGTTATAAGCACGAGCAAGGCGTGTAATTGAATCAAGTAAAATCACGACATCTTTTTTATGTTCAACCAAACGTTTTGCTTTTTCGATGACCATTTCTGCAACTTGAACGTGGCGAGCAGGAGCTTCATCAAATGTTGATGCAACAACTTCACCGCGAACTGTGCGTTCCATTTCAGTGACTTCTTCTGGACGTTCATCAATAAGAAGTACGATTAAGAAGACTTCTGGGTTATTACGGACAATCGATTGCGCAATGTTTTGTAATAACATTGTCTTACCTGCTTTAGGCGGCGCAACAATAATTGAACGTTGACCTTTACCAATTGGCGCAACAAGATCAACAACACGAGATGTCAAATCTTCGGTAGTACCGTTGCCCAGTTCCATCACTAATTGTTCAGTAGGAAATAATGGTGTTAGGTTTTCAAATAAAATTTTATTACGTGAGTTCTCAGGCGTGTCATAGTTAATTTGGTTTACTTTTAATAAAGCAAAATAACGTTCACCTTCTTTTGGTGGGCGAATTGTACCTGTAATGGTATCACCCGTGCGTAAGTTAAAACGGCGAATTTGTGATGGACTAACATAGATATCATCTGGTCCTGCTAAATATGAACCAGCGGCAGAGCGTAAGAAGCCAAAACCATCAGAAAGAATTTCGAGAACACCATCACCAAAAATTTCTTCACCATTCATGGCATGGCGTTTTAAAATGGCAAAAATAATATCTTGTTTACGGTTACGTGCCATACCTTCAAGGCCCATAAACTCCGCAATTTTAATGAGTTCGCCAATGGGTTTTTTCTTGAGTTCAGTTAAGTTCATAAGTGGTCAGACAGAATGGAATAAGTGGAGGAGTGTGTTGGGAAAGAATAAAAAAATCGACCGCATACATACATGCTGATGTAATTGTATAGTTACACAACCACAATTCAGTAGTCTGGTTCATTGTTTCAGAGAGAAATGTGAAAACAATTGTTATTGCCGAGCGGCGATCTTATGTTTTGTGTCTTGTAAGAAGCGCAATGAAGTAGATTCCATTCAAAGCTTCTTGATCGAAGAATATAAGCGAAACTAAGAAATTTGTCAATTTTTACTGAGAAATACGCCGTTCAATTCCGACGTATTTCCTTTATTTATACCATCAAAATCTAATTAGATATTTTGATCAATAAATGCAGCAAGTTTAGAACGAGGTGCAGCACCGACTTGTTGAGCAACAACTTCGCCATTTTTAAACATTAATAACGCAGGAATATTACGAATGTTGTATTTTACAGCGGTATCTTCACATGCAGTTACGTCAACTTTAACGATTTTTACTTTGCCTGCATATTCATTTGATAGATCTTCAAGTACGGGTGCAATGGCTTTACACGGCGCACACCAACCAGCCCAAAAGTCAACAAGTACAGGAGTTTCAGCATCTAAAACATCTGCTTGGAAGTTTTCATCAGTTGTATTAACGATAGTCGCAGACATAAGGTTGCTCCAAATTTAAGAGATAAAGTGCGAATTGGTTCATCATCATGATGAATATTACATTGCTACTTTACTCAATGTAAGGGTTTGTTCTGATTATTCAAGTTTGAAAATAAAAAGTCTAATGGATGCTCACGATGCTGATCATCGGCTTATACAATGATTTATAGAATAAAAGCGAAAATACGCGACTTTTATTGCTTAAAATGACTTTAAAATTGTAAGCATGTGAATTACTCTAATGCGTGAATTGAGCATGGGTTTATATGAATAATGTCTGATTTTCTGATTGATGAAGAATTACTTGCTGCAATTGATATGGGATCAAATAGTTTCCATCTTGCGATTGCTCGTGTTGATCACGGTGAAGTTAAAAAAGTTGCTTCAATGTCAGAGAAAGTACAGTTAGCTGCTGGGCTTGATGAAAATAAAAATTTAACAGAGGCTGCGCAACAGCGTGGATTGGCTTGTTTAGCACGATTTGTTGGGCGCTTGAGCTCAGTTCAAGCAAACCGTTTGAGAATTGTGGCGACCAATGCTTTAAGACAAGCAAAAAATGGTCATGAATTTATTCAGAAAGCAGCTGAAATTTTACCCAAACCGATTGAAATTATTGCTGGTCGTGAAGAAGCACGTCTGATTTATTTAGGTGTATCGCATACTATGGCGAATGGTGGGCGACGTCTAGTCATTGATATTGGTGGTGGGTCAACCGAATTTATTATTGGTGAGGAGTTTGAACCGCTCCATACTGAATCATTACAAATGGGCTGCGTCGCTTATAGTAAAGCTTATTTTGCTGATGGTGAGATTTCAAGCAAGGCCTTTGATAAAGCCGTGGTTGCTGCACGTAAAGAGCTTTCTGCGATTGCGAATACTTATAAAGCTGAAGGTTGGGATACCGTTGTTGGCTCAAGTGGAACCATTAAGGCTTGCCGTCAAATTGCAGTAAATCTTGGCTTAAGTGATGAACAAGAGAACTTAACGCGTGAAGGTTTATATAAATTAAAAGATCGTTTACTTAAATTTAAACATATTTCAGAGATTGATTTTGAAGGTCTGCGTGAAGATCGCCGAGCAGTTTTGCCAGCAGGTCTTTCCATTTTATATGCGATCTTTGAAGTGTTGGATATTCATAAATTGGCATATTCTGATGGTGCATTACGTGAAGGTGTGATGTACGACTTACTTGGTCGTTTCAAGCATGAGGATATCCGTGATCGCAGCGTACAAGCTTTAATGGGGCGTTATAACGCAGATCCAAAGCAAGCAGAACGAGTGGTCAATACAGCACAACAGTTGTTTGATGGTGTGGCAGATGCTTTAAATTTAACGACTGAAGACAGTGACTTACTGCGCCGTGCTGCGTATTTACATGAAATTGGATTAGCGATTAGTCATGGTGGTTATCATCGTCATGGTGCTTATTTACTACAACATTCAGATATTCCAGGTTTCTCGCAAATTGACCAAAACCATCTTTCGCATTTAGTTTCACATCATCGCCGTAAGTTGCGTGCAGATGCAAAAAATGATGTTTTAAAGGTGGGTGGTAGTCATTTACTGTATCTTTGTTTATTGCTTCGCTTAGCGGTTTTGCTGAACCATAGTCGTAGTGATCAGATGCTTCCTGCCATTGAACTGACTGTTGTAAATGATCAACAATGGCAACTCAGCGTTTCTGGTGATGCTAAACAATGGCCTCTATTGGTTGCCGATCTACATGATGAACAAGTGCAATTCAAACATTGGGACATTGGGTTAAATATTCAGTCAGACAATTTTGTTGATTAACAATATATCCTTGTTAGGGATTATCTACGACTTATGAAAAATAAAGCGACTCAGTCCAAGGCTTGGGCTACGGTTCAAATTGCACGACACCCTGAACGTCCGCAATTTCTAGATTATGTCAGTGAAATCTTTACTGAATTTGATGCACTTCACGGTGACCGTTTATTTGGTGATGATGGTGCGATGATTGGTGGTTTGGCGCGTTTTGACGGACAACCTGTAATGGTGGTCGGTCAACATCGTGGTCGCAGTACACGTGAAAAATTACAGCATAACTTCGGCATGTGCAATCCAGAAGGTTATCGTAAATCGCAACGTTTATTGGATATGGCTGAGCGTTTTAATCTGCCAGTTTTTACCTTTGTTGATACTATGGGTGCATATCCAGGTGTAGGTGCGGAAGAACGTGGTCAGGCGGAAGCGATTGCGACCAGTTTGGCGCAACTTTCAAGCTTGAAAGTTCCTGTCATTGCTACAGTATTGGGTGAGGGCGGTTCAGGCGGTGCATTGGGTATTGGTGTTGCAGATCGTGTCATCATGCTTTCACATAGTATTTATTCGGTGATTTCTCCAGAAGGTTGTGCATCAATTTTATGGAAAACAGCCGATAAAGCAGCTCAGGCGAGCGAGGCGCTTGCTTTAACCGCAGATAAGCTCAAAGCTTTAGGTATTGTTGAGTATGTTGTAGATGAAGGTGAGGGTGCGCATTTGCAACCTGAAAAAGTCATGTATGATTTGAAAGATGTACTAAAACAAGCTTTAGATGAATTGCAACCGATGGATGCTCAAGCACGATGCGACGCACGTTATCAACGTTTAATGAAGTTTGGCAGCAGCAATTTAGGCATCGTGTCTTAGCACAAACACAATATTTTCCTGAACAAGCCCAATATTTAATTGGGTGTAGCGGCGGCATGGATTCCATGCTGTTGCTATATTTAATGGCTGAAATTTTTCCAACACAAACCCGTGCGATTTATATTGATCATCAATTACAGTCGATGAGCGCTGCGTGGGGAATACGAGTACAAAAACAATCTGAAGCATTGAATATTCCTTGTATGATTCAGAAAGTCTCTGTTGAGACGGGGAATTTAGAGCAACAAGCTCGCCAAGCGCGTTATCAAGCCTATCAGCAACATTTGAAACCCAATGAAATTCTAGTTTTGGCGCATCATCAGCAAGATCAAGCTGAAACGTTATTATTACGGTTGTTTTCTGGGGCGGGAGTCAATGGTTTGGCTGCGATGCAGCAAATTGATATCCGTCAAGAGATGACCATTTGGCGACCATTTTTAGATATAAGCCGAGAACAAATTGAGCAATGGTCGCAGCAATTTGGTTTTGATTATGTTACTGATCCAAGCAATCATGATACGCATTATGATCGGGCGTGGTGCCGAGAAGAACTGTGGGCTGTTTTACAAAAACGCTTCCCGAAGATGCAAACAGCTGTGGCTCGTACCAGTTATCTTATGCAGGATGCCGCTGAAATTTTAGCGGATGTGTTACAGGATGATTGGAAGCAATGTGCTACATATCGTGAGCTTGATCTGAATGCATTTTCCCAACTGTCCGCAGCTCGACAACGTCAATTATTGTCTGCTTGGATGAAAGGAGATGACCAATATCGCCCAAGCTACGATATGGTAAAGCGCTTACAGCAAGAAGTGATTCTCGCGAAACCAGATGCTCAAGCAACTTTACATATCAATCAACATTATTTCGTTCGCTATCAGAAGAAGCTATATCGTTTAACTCATGACCAGTTATATGCAGAAAAACGATCTACCATTCCATCTGTATTGTTAGAGCGATATGAGATGGGTGAAACGATCAAAGTTGCGGCTGGAGCGTTTAAGATCGAATCTCAAGCTATTGGATTTTCATCCCAGCTTTTAGGGCGAGAGTTAAAGTTACTGAAACGGCAGGGGGGTGAAAAAATTCATCTCTATGGTCGAGTTGGGCATTGGCCTCTCAAAAAAGCCATTCAAGATGCACAGATTTTGCCTTGGTTACGTCATACAATTCAAATATTAGCCGTGGATAATGTTATGCTTGGGGTTTTTAGCCCTAAAGGTTTCTGGTTGGCACAATCTGAGTATCTAGAGCAGGGTGGTTGGCAACCAAGTTTAATTTCTGACTGTAATGACTTTTTTCAGCAGTCTTTTTCACGTGACGAGTAGGACATGGCGACAGCATTGAATCAAAATATTTGTTTTATTGGCGGCGGTAATATGGCGCAAGCCTTGATTGGTGGCTTGCTTTCTCGTGGTTTACCCACAACACGTATTACGGTTTCTGACCCTGTAGAACAGATTCGTCATATATTAGAAGAAAAAGGGATTCAAACCACAACAGATAATGTTGACGCAATTAAACATGCAGATGTGGTGGTTTTAGCGGTAAAACCACAAGTTTTGGCAACGGTTTTACAACCATTAAAAGATTTATTATCAGATAAACTCGTGATCTCAATTATTGCGGGTGCTGAGATTCAAACGATTTCAGCTTTGATTGGTGGGAGTGAACGTATTGTACGTGTCATGCCAAATACACCAGCATTGGTTCAAACTGGTGCACATGGTATTTATGCTCCAGCAGTAGTTAATGCACAAGATCGTGAATTAACCAGTCAAATTCTTGCGACTACGGGTTTAACGATTTGGGTCGATAATGAGGCTCAAATTGATGCAGTTACTGCGGTATCAGGTTCTGGTCCTGCATACTTTTTCTATTTAATGGAAAGTATGATTCGTGCGGGTAAAAATTTGGGTTTAGATGAGAAAGTCGCAACGGCATTGACCTTACAAACGGCGTTAGGTGCTGCACAAATGGCAATTACCAGTTCAAATTCTCCAGCAGAATTACGTAAAAATGTGACGTCTCCAAACGGTACAACACAGGCAGCATTAGAAGTGTTTGATCGCGCACAGATTTCACAAAATATTCAAACAGCGCTTGCAGCAGCTCAGAAGCGTAGCCAAGAGCTTGCACAAGAGTTGAGTGACAAGACTAAATCGGTTTAATTAGGATAAGACAATTATGGGTGCAAGTTCTGCGCTAATTTTTGGTGTTTTGATCAATGTTGCTATTTTATTGGTCTTTTTCCGTTTTTTAATGCAATTGGCGGCAGTCAGTCCATACAATCCAGTAGTGCTTTCAACGGTGAAAGCGACCAAGATTGTGGATGTTTTTAGCCGTATTTTTCCAACACTTGGTAAAGGCCGTGTCAATTTAGCGGCAGTTGCTTTGTTGGTTGTATTATATTTACTGAAAATTTTTGGTTTGATGTATCTGTCGGGACAAATGCCGCATAGTGCGGTGTATCTTGTGATCACGACATTTGTGACGATGATTCAAGATTTGATTCGTTTCTGTCGTTATTTGATTTTTGCAACGATCATTTTAAGTTGGGTGGTGATGTTTACACAGTCACGTTCACCCTATATTGAAGTCATACAAGAACTTGCTGAGCCATTGCTTGCACCATTTCGTCGTCTTTTACCAAACATGGGAATGATTGATCTTTCTCCAATTTTGGCTTTCTTAGCGTTATATATTGCTGAGATTTTAATGAATGAAGCGGCTAAAGTTCTTTTAACAGGTCTTTAATCTGCTTCAAAATAAAAAAGGGACTGTAATTGATACAGTCCCTTTTTTATTTACATTATTTTAGTGTGCGGCATCCCAGTTTTGTCCCTGTCCGACTTCAACCACAAATGGCACTGAAATTTCTAATACCGATTGCATCACTTCAGCAATCTGTTTTGAAAGTTCATCCGCAATGGCGACATCTGCTTCAAATACCAATTCATCGTGTACTTGTAATAACAACTTAGCCTGATCTTTAGGTAGAATCTTATCAACTGCAATCATCGCAAGTTTAATAATATCAGCCGCGCTCCCTTGCAATGGTGCATTGATTGCAGCACGTTCAGCCGCTTGTTTAATCATTTTGTTGGTTGCCAAAATGTCTGGTGTATACAGACGACGACCTAAAATGGTTTCCACAAAGCCTTGTTCACGCGCGATCTGGCGAGTACGTTCCATATAGTCGAGTACGCCCGGATAACGTTGGAAATAACGTGCAATATAGCTACGAGATTCTTCGCGTGTAAAACCCAGTTGACGAGTAAGACCAAACTCAGACATTCCGTAGAGTAAACCAAAGTTAACGGCTTTGGCTTGTCGACGTTGATCATTGGTGACATCTTCAATTGCAATTCCCAATACTTCCGATGCGGTACGACGATGTACGTCTTGACCTTGTTGGAAGGCATGGACTAAGGCATCATCCTGAGAGAAATGTGCCATCAAACGCAGTTCAATTTGTGAATAATCGGCTGCGAGTAACACACGACCTTCAGGGGCAATAAAGGCTTTACGAATCTGACGACCAATTGGCGTACGGATTGGAATATTTTGCAAATTTGGATCAGTGGAAGATAAGCGACCTGTTGCCGTGAGTGCTTGATGATAGCTGGTATGCACACGATGTGTTGTATCGTGAGATTGCTCGACCAAGCGATCAGTATAGGTATTTTTAAGCTTTGCTAATCCACGATGTTCTAAAATGACTTCAGCTAAAGGATGTTCAATTTTCTCTAAAATACTTTCACTGGTACTGTATTGCCCCGTTGCTGTTTTTTTACCCCCTTTAAGCCCAAGCTTTTCGAATAAAACTTCACCGACTTGTTTTGGCGATGCAACATTAAAGGCTTCACCTGCTAATTCGGCTGCTTGAGCTTCAAGCGTTTGAATCGTTTCAGAGAACTCGACACTGAGCTGATCCAAAAATTGATGATCGAGTTTAATCCCATCTTCTTCCATACCTGTGAGTACACGAGCAACAGGCATTTCGATGTTATGCAAAATATTGACCAGTTCAGGGTGGCTGTGCAGTTTTGCTTTTAACACTTCATAAAGACGATAGGTGACATGGGCATCTTCAGCCGCATAATGTGCTGCCACTTCCAGTTCAATCTGGTTAAAGGTTTTCTGTTTAGCACCTTTACCTGCGATTTGTTCAAAAGTTGTGGTTAAGTGGCTGAGATAAAGTCGTGCAACATCATCCATTCCGTGACGTGTCGCCGCAGCATTGAATACATAAGAAGCCAACATGGTATCGAAATACCAACCTTGAATGGTGATGCCGTGATTGGCAAAGATATGCGCATCATATTTGAGATGATGACCAATTTTTCGCACTTGTTCATTTTCAAGAGTTGGTTTGATCTGTGCAAGAATCTGTTCACGATTCAACTGTTCAGGTGCACCTTCATAATCATGTGCGACAGGAACGTAATAGGCATCATTGGCATCGAATGCGATTGAAAAGCCGACTAACTCCGCAACACGATAATCTAAGTTGGTGGTTTCAGTATCAATTGCAAAATGATCAGCATGCTGCATACGCTGAAATAAAGCATCCCAAGCATCTTGAGTTAATACAGTGTGATAGGTCGCTGTTCCGAGTTGATCATCTTGGCTAGAAAGGCTGGCATGATCTTCAGCAACCACGGGTTCTGCTTTTTGTTCAGCTTTGGCAATACTTTGCGATGTTTGCTGATAAGCAGGACTATTTGGATTGTTTGGATGATCTAAGGACTGTAGTTGGTTACGAAACTCTAATTCGGTATAGAGCTCGCGGAGCTGATCCACATTGGGATTGGCGAGTTTAAGGTCATGCCAATCTAAGGCAAGATCGAGATCACAGACGATACTGGCAAGTTGATGGTCAACTTTGATGTTGTCTACATTATCTTTAATATTCTGGCTGAGTTTGCCTTTAAGCTGATCCGCATTGGCAATGATATTGTTTAATGTGCCGTATTCATTCAGCAGCTTCGCTGCTGTTTTTGCGCCAACACCCGGAACGCCCATGATACCGTCAGAAGCATCACCCATCAGCGTGAGATAATCAATAATTTGATGTGGATGCACACCGAATTTCTCAAGCACCCCCGCTTCATCCAAAACACGTTCTTTAAAACTATCTTCAAGTTTGACATGTTCGTTGACCAATTGCGCCATGTCTTTGTCACCTGTCGAGATCAAGACATGATGACCTTCAGCCAACGCGCGTTTGGTGAGTGTCCCAATAATATCATCGGCTTCCGCACCAGGTAGGCTGTATAAAGGAATGCCTTGTGCTTTGATGAGTGCATGTAAATAAGGAATTTGTTGAGACAATTCCTCAGGCATACTTGGGCGATCGCCTTTATAAATGGGTGATAATTTATGGCGGAAAGTGGGTTCTGGTGTATCAAAAATCACAGCCATATGTGTTGGCTGAGTACGACGCATTAACTTTTGGATTGCTGAAATTGCACCACGTATTGCATTGGTATGTAAACCTGTAGAGGTTGTTAATGGCGGTAAGGCGTGAAAAGCACGAAATAAAAAATAAGACCCGTCAACCAAGACAAAAGGTGGCATTATGCAAATCCTTATGATGAACTGAAGACCATTTTACGTGAAAAAGTAGTGGCTGTCCTTGTTGTCTTGTAGAGCAAGGGCAAACGATGTTGCATTAAAAAATTGCAGTATTTTGTATGTAAAAATAGCTGCTTATCTAGTGATCAAGTAAGATAGCTTAAATGAAGCTGTCATAATTGATCTAAGTCTATGTATAAAAAAAACAAACAGGGCATTATCATCGTTTTAGTTGCTTTGACTGTGCTACTTGCTTGTGCGATTGCATTTCAATGGCAGGGAGCGATTGTTGCCGCAACAGTTGGATTAACTGTTGTTATTGTGCACGTTATTTCAGAAATTCATCAGCGTTTATGCCAGCTAGAGCAGGTTGCGCCAAGTTTTTTTGCACAATCAGCGAATATAAATGGGCAAAAAATTATCATTTATAGTGCAGCATTGGTGGCACTTTTTGCTTATGCCAATACGTGGATGTGGTTAGCTGGCGGTGCATTGTTGGTGCTGATGTTATGTTTAATTCAAACGATCAGTGCTTTTCAGACCCGTTTGCTACATTTAGAGCAATATGCAAATGTAGAGCCTGAAATAGAGGCTTTAACCCAGCAAAAGATCAATGCCCAAAATATTGAATTGCATCTTGATGAAACTAAGCAGACAGAAACTCAGACTCCAGTTTTTGAACAACATCCTGCGTGGATGAGAGCTGATCATCAGGCGATACCAAATCAAAATAGTCCGTCACCTGTTGATTTTGAGCATCAAACAACAACTCGAACAGTAACATGGTGGCAACCAGCCCTAGATTGGATGATACACGGGAATCCAATTTTACGTGTTGCCGTTGCGTTATTGATGGTCGGTGTGGTGCTGTTATTACGCTTTGCCAGTGAGCATTGGCAGTTAAGTCTAGGCGTAAAACTTAGTTTTATTGCTGTTGCTGGGGTTGTTACGACCATAGCAGGCTATTTTCTTCAAAAGAAAAATCAGCTATTTGCTGTAGCTTTACAAGGTGTGGGTTTAGCAGTTGTATTTTTAACGCTCATTTTTTCACATCATTTTGCAGTGATTGCCAGTTTAACTACCGCCAGTATTTTATTCGTCATTTTATTGTTGGCAACGGTCTATCTGAGTCTAAAACAGCAAGCTTTATATTTGTCAATGCTAGCTTTGAGCATGGCTTACCTTGCGCCATTGGTGATTCCACAAAATCATCCTGATGTGATTTTCTTATTTGGCTATTACTTTTTAATTAATTTAGCTGTTGCTGCGGTTAATTTTATTCAGCCGTGGAAAATTCTGCATCAAATCGCATTTTTCGCCACCATGTTTATTGGTGGTGCAACGATTGGGATCTATGCAAAAACATATCAGTTTGACACCTTAGATATTATCTTATGGTTGCACATTGCTTTATTTATCTGGCTGAGTATTCGTTATAGCCAGTTGATGTTACGCACACAGCATCAAGACTCAAATACAGCGCAGGAAGATCATTACAGCAGTCAACGCTTACAACCTATTTTGGATGTAGGATTGATCTTTAGTGTACCTGTACTTGGGTTCTCTCTACATGCATATTTAATGCATAACTCGACTCAAGCGCTGACTTGGGGAGCAGTTGCATTAGCTGTGGTGTATATCTCGTTAAATCTATGGATTAAACGTCAGCATCCACAATTATCCACCTTGGCAAAAAGCTTTTTTATTCTTGCAGTGGTCTTTACGGCATTAATTTTCCCATTGGCGAAAGGGGCACATTGGACATCGACGGGTTGGGTGATTCAAGGAACAGCATTGATTGTCTGGGGGGTAACTGAACGCTACCGTTTAAGTCGATATATCGGTGTCGCACTGGTCTTGCTAAGTTCAGTGGCTCTACTTTTCCAAGTTTGGTCAAATGATAATTTCCCAATTCTAAGTACAGTGATTTATGCCGTAGCACAATTTATTTCTGCTTTTTATTTGTTGCACTACCAAAATGTCGAAAAATATTTCAGTGCTCGAATGTTGAGTGGAATTTTTCTAGCGCTAGGGATGTATGCAGGAGCGATTGCAGGTGTTGAGTTTATGCAATGGCAACAACATGGACTCAGTCCATATTTAGTGATTGCAGTTTTATTGTTGGCTTTGTTTCGTCTTGCTGTTCACTTTAAATCAAAATTGCAGTGGGACAGTGTGCAACTGATCCTATTGGGAAGTTTATTGTTTCTGCTTTATGGAGAAAGTTTTGCGGAGAACGTGTATTCCGTGTTGCATTGGTCAAGTTACTTAAATCAAGTGACCTTTGCTATGGCTTCAGTTGTATTGGCTTTGATGCTAATCACCTTAAAAGCTGTCCCTTCAAAAGAAGGTCTTATTATACGGTCAACTTTATTGTGGTTGAGTTTAGCGAGTATTGGTTTGGCGGTTTTCCCAATTATGCCATTGATTGGATTAGCCCTCATTCCAGCATTGTATGGAATATTTTTAATAGCTAATAAAAATACACAAGTTTTACAACAAATACCTGTGCTTAGTTTAAGTCTAGTTTGGTTAATTCTGATTAGTTTAGATACACACTCTGCTGAACAGTATTATGTCTTGCCACTGTTAAACTTGACCGACTTGTTTTCTTTAGTGGTATTCATCGGACTGATTTGGACAATCTACCATTATAAGTTGAGTGATGAACACTCAATCGAATGGGGCTTTAAAGTGACAACCATTTTAATTGGTCTCTTGGTCTTGAGTAGTGTGGTGGTACGTGCGATGCATCATTATCTTGGGACACCACTATGGGGTATCGAGATTTGGTCGAATGGCGATGTGCAGCTGAGTTTGACTTTGTTGTGGGTGATTTTGGCTTTTGTTCTGATGACATTTTCAAGTCGCCGTCATATTCGACAAATCTGGTTTGTTGGAGCTGCATTGTTGGCAATTGTCGTCGCTAAATTATTGCTGCTTGATCTATCGCAAAGTGGCACATTAACTCGGGTTATTTCATTTATTGGTTCAGGTGCAATTATGCTTGTGATCGCTTATCTTGCACCGTTACCACCAGCACTTCAGGAATCTGAGAAAGAGAGTTGATTATTTCTCTTTCTCAGCTTTTTTCAGTTCTTTTTGATGGGTATATTGATCAACCTCGTCATTTTCTAATGGTAAAGGGCGATCAATTAAGCCCATTTTAGGTACGGGAATCTCAATCTGATTTTCCAAGAATCCATTACGGACACGTTCTTGCATTTCATCACGAACTTTTAAGGCATTTTCCTGTCGACACCAAACTGCAAATAGAAGTTCAATCGAAGATTCCCGAAATGCTGTGACAGTAACGGTTGCTTTCGGATCATCCATCACCAAGGGATATTTGGCAGCAACATCTAATAATACTTGTCGAACTTTGATGATATCTTCATGGAAATTAATCGCAAGCGTAATTGGAATTCGCCGTATTGGATATTTAGACAAATTCATGACGGGTGTTCGAATCAATTGCTCATTGGGCAGGCGAATATAGACATTATCCAGAGTAAGCAGTTTGACTGAAAGCAAGTCAATAGAAATCACTTGTCCTTCTATTGTTTGCCCTCGAATCAAGGTAATTTGAATCGTATCGCCAACCTCAAAAGAACCTTCACCAATCAAGAACAAGCCACTGATCAAATTAGTTGCTGAGGTTTGTGATGCAAAACCTAAAGCAACGGTTAGAATCCCTGCCGCACCTAAGAAGACGCTGAGTTTAAATCCAGCCTCTCTTAAACTGGTCATAATAAACAGCAGGAAAATAAAATAAAAAATACCTCGACGCCATAGCAGGCGTTGGTGGGCATTAAAACCGTTGCCAATGGTGCGAATGAAGGCATTGGATACCAGTCGAGCGATGACAAAACCGATAAAGGCGAGAATAATCGCAACAACGATTTCACTTAAGCGTTCGAAGTTAATATTGGTAAAAATACTGGTGAGGCTACTAGCAACATCCTTGGGAATATTCGAATCAGGCATAGTAACCCCTTAAAAGAATGAATCAAACATATTGAATAAGGTACTGCCAGGCGCTCGGGGAGGATGTACATAAATCACTTCACCTGCCTGAGTTGGGGTTTTATTCTCAATTCGAATACGTGCAGGATGATCTGTCCCTTCGTAATAGACTTTGATTTGTGATGTCCATAAACGCCCTGTACTTTCACTATAGAAAAGTGGAAGAGCAGGAACTGGAACATTCATACGATCAAAGCGTAATTGGTGTTGACTAGTATTGTGGAATTCAATTGGGGTAACTGCACGGAAAGCACGCGGTTTTAACAGATTTAAATCAGTACGACCGTCTACAGAAGTGGCATAGCAAATTTCACCATTTTGAGGATCTTTACCAAACCATGTGTCTTTGGGTTGGATCACAGGAATGTCAAATAGGGGTTCAGTGAGTCCATCCACCAAACCTGCAATCCATAATGGCGTACTGATATATAAAGTTCCACGTTGCCCCGCAGGAATATAAATCGGATCAACGGGTTTAATCACCACAGAGCGATCTGCTAAACGGGGCATTAAATGAAATGTACTTTGGGTGTTATGGAACATATAGCGTTCGATTTTTGCAGGTTGTGGCATTGCAAAAATCGTGTCATTCAAAATATGCCATTGCTGTTCGTAATCATGTTGAGATTGAGGACGATGATATTCCAAGCGCCATTCTTTAATGCCACGTGTTAGACGAAATAATAATGAACCAAATTGCCAAGCTTTGGCTTGCTGAATTTCAAATTGTTGTTCGCCCCACCATTTCAATGTATTGGCATGTGGTGCTTGATGTTGATTATTTTGAGACAAGATGCAAAATTCCTGTGTGAGTATGCTAAACAGACTTCACGCTGTAATCTGCTTAGAGTACACTCAATACTTTCTCTTATCATTATTTGTGTGATGCAAATACTTAAACAAATACAAATTCCTTATAGTTTTGCGAAACGACATGGCGTGTTATTACGTTATGAAGGCGATCAAATTTTTATTGTGCGACGGAAGGACACCGCGCGTATTGCTTTGCAGGAAGCACGTCGAGTTTTGGGAAGGGTGGCTCATGATCAATTGTGTACTGATCAAGAGTTTCATGCCTTACTCAGTTCTAGTTATGCAGGTGATACAGGCGAATCTCAACAAGTTGCTGCGGGTCTAGAAGATCATCCCGATTTATTAAGTTTGGCAGATCAGGTGCCTGAAGCTGAAGACTTGATGGATCAAGAAGATGATGCCCCCATTGTTCGTCTGATTAATGCCTTATTGTCTGAAGCCATTCGTGTCAGTGCCTCTGATATCCATATCGAAGCCTTTGAGAAAAAACTCTCAGTACGGTTACGTGTCGATGGACAGTTGCGTGAAATCGTTCAGCCACGCCGTGAACTTGCACCGCTTTTAGTTTCACGTATTAAAGTTATGGCGAAACTAGATATTGCTGAAAAGCGAGTCCCTCAAGACGGGCGTATTTCATTACGGTTGGCTGGGCGAGAAGTGGATGTGCGTGTTTCGACATTACCGTCATCTCACGGTGAACGTGTGGTGATGCGTTTGTTGGATAAGCAAGCAGGTCGTCTGAATATGACCCATCTCGGGTTGATGAAAAATGACTATGATCGCTTAACTCAGTTGGTACATCGACCACACGGTATTATTTTGGTGACTGGACCAACAGGTTCGGGAAAAACCACGACCTTGTATGCGGCATTGTCTGATTTGAATGACAACACCCGTAATATCTTGACTGCTGAAGATCCGATTGAATATCAAATTGAAGGGATTGGTCAAACACAAGTCAACACCAAAGTGGATATGACCTTTGCTCGTGCATTAAAGGCAATGTTGCGCCAAGACCCAGATGTGGTCATGGTGGGTGAGATTCGTGATCTTGAGACTGCTGAGATTGCGGTACAAGCCTCTTTAACGGGTCACTTAGTGCTGTCAACACTGCATACCAATACCGCTATTGGTGCGGTAACTCGTTTAAAAGATATGGGAATCGAGCCTTTCCTACTGGCGAGTTCCTTGATTGGGGTCATTGCGCAACGCTTAGTTCGTACTTTATGTCCACATTGTGTGACTTGGCGTAAAGCAGATGATTTTGAGCGGCAAGTATTCCAACATCTCAAAGTGGATCAACATATGCAGTTACCTCAACCGAATGGTTGTGAGAAGTGTTCACATGTTGGTTTTAGCGGGCGAACTGCGATTTATGAAATTGCCCCAAT
Source organism: Acinetobacter sp. ANC 4805 (assembly GCF_022549495.1). GTDB lineage: Bacteria > Pseudomonadota > Gammaproteobacteria > Pseudomonadales > Moraxellaceae > Acinetobacter. Next base: position 5,644 of record NZ_JAKZGD010000008.1, on the reverse strand, counting down.
TGATGAGCCAATGCGCCGTTTAATTCATGGAAATGCAGCCGAATTTGAGTTGGAAAATCATGCGCGTCGTCATGCAGCTTCGATTCGTGATGATGGTTTGCTCAAGGTTCTAGCTGGTAAAACCACATTAGAAGAAGTATTGCGTGTGACCAACGAAGCGGCTGAAGAATAATTAAGTTAAGCCCTTAAATAAAAAAACAGCATGGTGATCCATGCTGTTTTTCTTTGTAAAATGCGAAATGCTTATTCTGTGGTCACGATATTAAAATTCACATCAATATTGCCACGAGTCGCATTTGAATATGGGCAAACAATGTGTGCTGCGGCAACCAATTGCTCAGCTTCAGCTTGTTCCATACCAATCAGATAAACATTTAAAGTGACTTCAATACCAAAGCCATTTGGAATTGGACCAATTCCAACTTCAGCCTCAACATAAGCATCTTTTGTAATTTTGAGTTTGTCGCGATTTGCAACAAATTTCATCGCCCCTAAGAAACATGCTGAATAACCCGCAGCAAAAAGCTGTTCAGGATTGGTGACTTCACCACCAGCACCGCCCATTTCTTTAGGTACACCGAGTTTCACATCTAATACACCATCAGATGAGGTTGCACGACCATCACGACCGCCTGTAGCTTTGGCTTTTGCACGATAAACAACTTGTTCTAGAGACATGGTTTTTATTCCGAAATAATATTGTGTACAATTAAATCGTATACGATATAAATAAAAAAACAAGTCCTTCCTCTTTAAATTTAAATATTATTTAAGTAGGTTGTCACGTAGTGCTGAAATTTGATCTTTTAAATTGTCTAGCGTTGATGGCGTACACGATGCCGCTTGGGAAATTTGATTCGGAATATCAACAGCTTTGAGTTCTAAATCTTGCCCTTGTTGTGTCAATGAAATAACAACTTGTCTTTCATCTTTGGTTGAGCGTTTGCGTGTAATCAGTTGTGATATTTCTAATTTTTTTAACAACGGAGTGAGTGTAGAGGATTCTAAGAATAGCCGTTCTCCAATTTCAGAAACACTCAGTTGATCCTTTTCCCAAAGCACTAACATCACAAGATATTGAGGATAGGTTAATCCAAGAGGGGCAAGCAATTGACGATAGACTTGATTTAAGGCAAGGTTGGTCGAATAAATCAGAAAACATAACTGATTATCTAATAACAATTGCTGATGCTCATCGCCCATGCGGTTCTCAAACGGTGGATTAATTTAATGAGTATATCGTGATCTACTAGTGATTGCCTAAGCAGATTTCATTTCGATCATTACCAAAGCTCAGCGATTTTTTTCATCAAACGCGCTCTATAACGTGCCGTTGGATTATTGGGATTCTTGAGCGCTTCTTGTTCATAATATTGTTGCCAAGCAACAATCATGTCTAAGGTTGCACCTTTTTGTTTGATAATGATGACATCCTCTCGCTGGATATTATCTAATCGTTGTCTCGCACCTTCAGCCCCAGTACCCCAACCAATCACCCATTGCCCAAAAGAATTTAGCGATAAATTTTGTGGCGTGGACAAGGTACTTTGTGGGTTCGTATTCATATCAACTACCGCTGCATGGAGTTGTGCAATTGCCCCTATAAAAAAGAAAAAAATTACTTTAAACATAAATCAGACTTGATACGAATTAATTGAAGATATTACATCAGGCATAGAATTTGATCCTTTGATCTTGTTCTACCATGATAAATAAAGTCTATTAAATCATGATCCTGAAAAACATACATTTATGAAAGCTGACTATGGCAGTCAAAGTGTTGTTAGATGGGGGAAATTTGTACAAAGGGTGGTTTTAATAGCCGTGGAGTGTCTCATTTTTAATAATTGATGAGCTTACGATGCTGCATCAGTGGCATTGCAAGGCGGATCGCATTTTGCTCGGCGAGATCAAATGAACAGGTCATTAAGCCGTGTCCTTCTGTATTGATCATTTTTAACAGTTGTCCTCGGCTATCTGTAATTCCTGCATGCCCCCAAGTTTGGCGTTGTTCACCATGCCAACCTTGTTGAGCTGCACCTAGAACATAACATTGGCTGTCCATCGCTCGTGCTTGTAGTAGTAATTGCCAATGCAGCTGACCTGTTGTGTAAGTAAATGCAGCAGGTGCAGTTAAAATATTTGCCCCTTGCTGACGTAACATTAGAGCAAGTTCAGGGAAGCGCAAGTCATAACACACCATCAGACCAATATTGCCAAACGGTGTTTTTGCAACAGCTACTTTATCACCTGCCTCAAAGAACTTTGACTCTTGATACCCACCAACCGCATCACCGACTTGTACATCAAACAAATGGATTTTGTCGTAACGTGCTTCAGTTCTTTCAGGGCTAATGCATAAGCTGACCGTTCGAACTCGACCATCATCAATAATTGAACCATCTGGACGAAAAGGACAAGGGAGTGTGCCCGCGATAATCCAGATTTGATAACGATGAGCGAGTTGTTCTAAACGCTGTTGAATGCTCTCGAATTGCGCAGCAGTTTCACGCTGTTTTCCAGCTGCAAAACAGACGAAATTTTCGGGGAAAACAATCAACTCTGCCGCTTGAGCCTTACTCTGTTGAATCAATGATTCAATGACAAGGAAATTTGCTTCAATGTCATTTTGAGAATTCATTTGTGCAACAGAAAGTAAGGTCATATCGGCATCAAGATTTGGTTTTCAACAATTATGCATTTTGTTTTTGTGAATCAAGAGATAAGCACTCTTGTTCTTTTTGCAATTGCTTCACAAGAGGCTCAAACATATTTTGGTTATTTTCATTTAAACGCATCAATGTTTTGTGTGCATCAAGTACAGTATTGAGCATTGCGCTATGTGTTACATGCTCTTCAGTCAGTTCTAAAGTACATACACTTGGATCACCACAGTAATTTAAAATTACAAATACCTGACCTAGCCCCATACTATTGGCTAAGGTGGTGATATCTGGATTTGTCGAAAGCATAACGGCTTGAATATGATGAACTTGTTTAAGTTTAAGACCTAATTTTGCAAGTACACCCAAGACAGTGCTGTCAATAAATGTAGTTTCAGTTAAATCAACAATCGCACCCACAACATTCTGTTGCTGTTCAATTTTGTTGAGTAACTTGTCTAGACTTATACAAGAGTGAGCGCGCACTTCGCCAATAAGCTTGAAAATATGCGTTCCGTTCAAACTTGCATATTCAACATGACCTGTTGACATATAAATGCCATTTTCAGAGAAAGGATATAAAATTATCCCATAGTGATATTCTAGACACAAGTGGTTGGATGCTGTGATCGAATTAAAATATTGATTTTAGGGTTAATTCATTCGGCATATGCTTAAAATAGCAATATCGTCAGCAACATGATCTGGAGCTTTGAAGGCATCATGTTGAAGGTGTTCAACTAATTGATTAAATTGATCGTTCAAACCACCATCAAAAGGCTCAAGTGCACCATCTGAACATAAAATAAATCGTGCTTGGCGGCTTAATGTACAACGATGTTCTACAACTTCTAATTCTTCTGTAAGGCCTAATGGAAAGCTACTTGTTGTTAAAATCTGTGGTGGCTGATTAGGTTCAAAGATAATCGGAGGAGGGTAGTGTCCAGCACTTGACCAACATACTTCATGTGTCGCTAGATTTAAGATGCCTGCGACCATGGTAATATGCTTTTCAATATTCTCTTGTACAAGCATCGCATTCAGTTTTTGAATTAATTGGCTCGGTGTTTTAGAGCGCCCATGAAATGCTGCCATCCATGAAGTTAATAAACTGCTTGTTACACCATGCCCAGAAACATCCGCCAAATAAAATAAAACCTCATCATCATTCAGTCGCCAGTAATCATACCAATCTCCAGAGAGATAAGCGGATGGCTGAAAAAATGCTTCAAATTGATAATTTGGTAATTCGATAGGATGAGGGAGTAATCTTTTCTGTAACTCTGCTGCTGAGGGTAAATCTCGGCTATCTTGATTACGCTTATACTGTGCATCAATCTTAAATAAGGAGTGAACTGGGTTTTTAGGTAAATCACTCCAAATCCAACCTGCGAGCGCACCCATTTCCCATGCTTGAGCTAAAGCAGTACCTTCATGTTCAAAAGCAAGTACGATTGTTGGTAATTTCCATCGGTATTTCAAGAAATCTTGCACATCCGCAATCGCAATAATGGTTTGATCATACAAATCTAAATCATCAATATGAATGATTTGCAAACTCGGTAACTCGTTTAGCGCTTGGTCTAAATAAGATATTGAGCGTGTAGGTTGAATGAAATACATAGATAAGTCGCCGACCTTTTGTATTTGTATGATCATTTTTTAATTCATCATAGATGAAATATGATGAAAAACATAGTATTGCTAAAACTTTAAATTAATACATAAGTCTATAGCTTGGGTTTACTTAGCTGTTATTTGTCATCAGCGGATGGACTATCAGAATCATCCTCATCACTAACAAATGAGACATCTGCCGAATCACCATGTTTTTCAGCAATTTGGAATGCTTTACGTTGTAAATAAAAATCACGAATCATTGAGTATTTATCACCTTTTAAGCTTTCTTCAATATCAAGAATCTGTGAACGAGCATCAACGGCTTGAAGTAGATTGGTTGACCAATAAATACCTTGTTGATCATCTAATAAATATTTTTGTGGGCGACCAAAACTATCTGCTGCTAGACCAAAACCATCACGGAATGTACTAGGACCGAAGAAAGGTAACATCACATAAGGGCCAGATGGAACACCGTAGTAACCCAAAGTTACACCAAAACTTTCTTCTTCTGCTGTCAAGCCTAAACGACGAGCAGGATCGGCAAAACCTAGAGTCGTTAATGTATTGACGGTAAAGCGACCTAATGTTTTTGCAGCACGTGTTGGGCGACCTTGTACTAATTGATTCACTGCATTCCACGGCTCGCCTAGGTTTTTCCGAAATTGGCGATATGGGCTACGAACAGTCTCAGGGACTTTGGCGACATATTGTATTGCGACAGGTTTTAATAAATTACGATCTAAAGCATCATTTAAAGCAAATATTTGGCGATTTAAAGGTTGTAGTGGATCTTTTACTGCATCAGGTTGAGCTGCATTTGCATTTACTTTTAAATCATTTTTAGTGAGATGCTTTAAATCTTTGATCGCTTGAATTGTTGATACTTTTTGTTCAACTACGATTGTAGGTCCTAATGTATTTGTTTGAGTTACTGGTTTATTAGGAACTTCTTGCGCTGATACTGATGAACACGCCCCAGCAGATAACAACCCAAGCAAGATGAAATTTGAGTAATGCATATAAGTCCTTAATCGCTGCTCGAGCGAGAATACGGTCATTAAAATGATTGCGCTGCATAACGCAAAACATAGAGTATGAGGAATACAATTTAATAATTCTCTTATTATTAAAACAAATTCGCTCGAAAAATATAAGAAAAATGTGAATTTGGTTTAAAAATATACAAACAAACAAAAAAGATTAACGGAGGGGTTGTATTGGATTGGGAATACTGTAGAATGCACATCCATCGGCGATGATGCAGATAAAAACTTGTTGAGAAACAAGGATTTGGCTAGAAAGGTTAGATTTTTGGAATGATTGATAGGTTTTAAAAATATCGAAATTACCTGTTGACT
>NZ_JAKZGD010000007.1 GCF_022549495.1 Acinetobacter sp. ANC 4805 | reverse complement strand
TCGAAACAGAAGAAAACGATTTGGTTTAAGGATGAATTTAATTGCTGGGCTGATTAACTGGATGAGTCAAAATTAACTTTCGCAAGAGATCTATTATATTACTGATATAGATTTATTTTACACCCAAAAGACAGAGTGAATACTGGATAATAAAATTTAGTTATCATAAAAATTCTTAATTTTATGTAATCTGATACACATTTTATTAAATTCAGTGTAACGTAGTTAAAACAATCCCTATTTACATTTATAAAAACATTGGGGGCGGTGAAGATAAAATGAAGTTAAAAGCATCCAATCTGTTGGGGCAAGAACAAATTGATTTGTTAATCTCTCGTGGATTAAATTTGGTTTGGTTTCCTAGAGAATTAGAAAATATCTATAAAGATCAGTATAGAACTGAAGCTGCACATGAATTTCGCTATCGTGCCCCTATCATTTTGGGACTATATTCCTATTTAAGTTTTGGTACTTATGAAATCTTACCAATCGAAATGCGTGCCGAATGGATCGCATATTATGGTTGGGTGGGTATGATCATTGTTCTTGCATGGTTACTTTCTTTTGCACCCTCAATGAATAAATGGTTTGATCATTATGTCTGTTTAGGGTCGACAGGTGCTGTTGCACTGACGTTTACCCTGATTAATGTATTAGAACAAGGTCATAATAATGTACTTTTTCACGCTGCAATGATGTATGCGGTTGTTATTATTTATGGTTTTGTCGGAATGCGGTTTTATACCGCAATGTTTGCCGGTTGGTTTGGTGGTTTGATTGGTATTGTCGCAAGTATCTGGTTACATGGTTCTATTGATTGGACTTATTTAAATCGAACTTATACCTTTAGTAGTTTTCTTGGCATGGCATTAGCTTATGCAATCGATCGACAACATCGAGAAAACTACCTACAAAATTGTATGATCGAGTTAAACCGACTTGAACTGATGCGCCAAGCACAACAGCTTTCGATTCTATCACAACAAGACGCTTTGACTGGTTTGGCGAATAGACGATATTTAGATGAGGTTCTGGAGAATGAATGGAAACGTTCAATTCGCCATGAAGTTCCGATTACCATTATGATGGTAGATATTGATTGTTTTAAACTATACAACGATACTTTAGGACATATTCAAGGTGATCAATGTCTTAGACGTATTGCCATTCTGTTAGGCTCTATTTCGTCTCGAAGTGGCGATCTTGCAGCACGTTATGGCGGTGAGGAATTCCTACTGTTATTTTCGATGACTGACAAAGACCAAGCACTCAGTCAAGTCCAACGCTTGATGGAGTTGGTACGTAACATTGCAATTGCTCACCCTCGAAGCAATGTTTCTAAATACGTTACGATCAGTGTTGGTGTTGCAACCATGATTCCACATTTAAATGACAGTCTATCTGAGTTTATTTCTAAAGCTGATCATGCCTTATATGTGGCGAAGAGTAATGGTCGGAATCAATATCATATCGCAACAATTGATCAAACGATTTCTGAAACTCTATGAAGTAACAGATGAAGACAGTTGAATTGTATAAAATAAGGAACATACTTACGCCCCTTTGGGCGCAAGTATGCATAAATAATAATTATGATTCGATTGGTTGAAATGGTGGAATAACATCCGCATTTTGCGCACGATTTCTTAGGAAATGATCCATTAGCACAATCGCGAGCATTGCTTCAGCAATGGGAGTCGCTCGAACGCCCACACAAGGATCATGACGACCTTTGGTGAGTACATCTGTATTCTCACGATCAATCGTAATGGTTTTACCTGGTGTAGTAATACTTGCTGTTGGTTTCAATGCGATTGCTACACGAATCGTTTGACCACTTGAGATTCCACCTAAAATCCCGCCTGCATGATTAGCAAGGAAACCATCTGTCGTCAGTTCATCACGCGTTTCATGCCCGAATTGTCCTGCAACGGCAAAACCATCACCAATCTCAACCCCTTTCACTGCGTTGATACTCATCATTGCATGAGCAATATCAGCATCTAAACGGTCAAATACTGGTTCACCCCAGCCAACAGGAACTTTTTCAGCAACAATTTCTAGTTTTGCACCACAACTTGTACCTTGCTCACGTAATGAAGTGACAAGTTGCTCAAAACGAGGAACAGCATCAACATCACCACAGAAAAATGGATTATTCGGCACTTCAGACCAATCTAATTTTTCAGCAATTTCATTACCAATTTGTGTTACATGTCCACGAATATCAATACCAAACTTCTCAGCAAGATATTTCTTTGCAATCGCGCCCGCAGCAACACGCATTGCAGTTTCACGTGCACTTGAACGACCACCGCCACGATAGTCACGGAAGCCATATTTTTGTGTATAAGTATAGTCTGCATGCCCCGGACGAAAAGTCTGAGCAATATTACCGTAGTCTTTTGATTTCTGGTCTGTATTACGAATTAATAAACCAATTGATGTTCCTGTCGTTTTACCTTCAAAAACCCCAGAAATGATCTCAACTTGATCTGGCTCTTTGCGTTGCGTTGCAAACTTGGAAGTACCTGGTTTACGACGATCTAAATCTTTCTGTAAATCTGCTTCGCAAAGTTCAAGACCTGGTGGTACACCATCGACAATTGCCATCAAGCCCGCACCATGTGACTCACCACATGTGGTCACACGAAATAACTGACCAATACTATTTCCTGCCATTTTTTAACCTATATTTTATTCATCAAAACGGTCGCACATTTCATTTAGCATTAATTCATAGACCTGCCCTAAAACATCTTCATCACATAATTGACGATAAGCAAGGACAATATATTCAATCAGATTTTTATAATCCGAAACTAAATAAAGACGATGAACCAATGGCTCTGTGGCATCAGGATCAAATTCACCATACCCTAAGTTTATAAGTAGTTTATCAAATTGCTGACAGACTTCTTGTTTAAAAACCTCTGAGTTAATTGCATCAATATCACTTTGATTCCACTGATTTTTTAATAAAATCAAACCATCTTCAAACTGCTGAATTTGGGTTTGATTTAAATCAGATTTGATTGCTAATAAAATTTCTGCAATTGGCATGATGTATGACTCTAGATCTGCTCAACAGATTGTTGAAAGATGTCTTTATAACGGCGGCATTGTTCCGCAGTTAATGCAAAAATACCAGAACCACCTTTTTGGAACGTTAACCAGTGGAAATCAACAGTATTGAAGTTTTGGCGCATTGCCCATTCAGAGTTACCGACTTCAATTACAATTAACCCATCTTCAGTTAAATAATCAGCAGCTTGAGCTAACATTTTACGGACTAAATCTAAGCCATCTTGACCCGCCGCAAGTGCAAGTTCAGGCTCATGTAAGAATTCTTCTGGTAAATCTGCCATATCTTCTGCATCCACATAAGGTGGGTTGCTTACGATGAGGTCATATTGATTTTCAGCAGGAATTCTTGAGAATAAATCAGACTCAAGCAAAGCAACTTGATATTGCTTGTCATGATGCTCAGCATTAATGGATGCAACTTCCAAAGCTTCTTTGGAGATGTCAGTTGCATCTACTTCAGAATCTGGGAATGCATATGCCAAAGCGATTGCAATACAGCCGGAACCTGTACACATGTCTAAAATACGTTGTGGCGTTTTCGGATTAGTGTTTTCTGGTAAATTATTTAATGCTTCAAGCATTTGACCATTTTCATTCAAGCAATATGGTGCAAAGCGTTGTTCGATCAATTCGGCAATTGGTGAACGAGGAATCAGTACACGTTCATCTACATAGTATGGTTTATTACAGAAATAAGCCAAATTCAATAAATATGATGTTGGAATACGATCATTAATTCGACGTTCTAATAAACTTAAGAACTCTGCTTTTTCAGTTGGGAGCAGTTTTGCATCTAAGATTTCTGCATCTGCTTTCCACTCAAGAGAAAGGGTTTGCAAAACGAGTGCTGAACTTTCTGCAAAATAATCTTCAGTACCTTGACCTAAGTGCGCATCATATTGACGAAGTGCTGTTACACCAAAACGAATAAAATCTCGAATGGTTACTAAATTTTCAGCCGCTTCTTGTATATGTTCAGGGCTGATCGTAGGTCGCTCCACTTAGGCGTCTCCAAAAGTGCTAATTGCAAAACGGTTTATTTTACCTGAGCCTAGAAAAGCAAAGCAACGCTTTAACCCGTTTAGAGCAGGATTCAGCCTAATTTAACAATAAAAAAACCACCTCATCTCAATGAAGTGGTTTTTCAGTCATAAATATTGAAAAACTAAAACTTATAGGCTTAATTTTTCAGCCACATAATCAGCATCTTTATCACCACGACCAGATAGGTTCACCACAATCTTGGTATTCTGCGCCATCTTAGGTGCTTCACGTATCGCCCAAGCGACTGCATGTGAACTTTCTAAAGCAGGAACAATACCTTCAACACGCGAAAGTGTCATAAAAGCATCTAAACACTCTTGGTCAGTTGCCGTTTCATATTGCACACGACCGAGTTCTTTTAGGAAACTATGCTGTGGGCCAACCCCCGGATAGTCCAATCCTGATGCAATTGAATGTACAGGTAGCGGTTCACCATTTTCATCTTCAAGCACATAACATGCCATACCATGAATCTGACTAGGCTTACCCAAAGTGAGTGTTGCAGAATGTTTATCTGTATCTAAACCATGACCTGCGGGTTCTACTCCCACTAATTTCACTTCTGGTATATTTAAAAATGCAGTAAATGCACCAATGGCATTTGACCCACCACCAACACAAGCAACAACATAGTCAGGGTTTTGCCCAAAACGCTCATTTGACTGGATTTTGATTTCATTACCAATGATCGACTGGAAGTCACGCACCATTTTCGGAAATGGATGTGGTCCAACCACTGAACCAATTGCATAAATATAGTTTTTAGGGTCTTTTAAATATTCTTCAAAGGCACTATCCACTGCATCTTTTAATGTGGCAGTCCCTTGTGTAACTGAAACCAATTTCGCGCCAAGGATTTTCATCTTCACGACATTGGGATGTTCTTTTTCAATATCGACTTGCCCCATGTGAATTTCACAAGGAATACCCACTAATGCACAAGCTGTGGCTAAAGCGACACCATGTTGCCCTGCACCCGTTTCGGCAATGACTTTGCTTTTACCCATATACTTAGCAAGCAAAGCCTCACCTAAACAGTGATTAATCTTATGTGCGCCAGTATGGTTGAGGTCTTCGCGTTTTAGATAAATCTGAGCACCGCCGAGTTGATCGGATAGGCGCTTTGCATGAAATAATGGACTTGGTCGACCTACATAGTTCTTAAATAAGTCATTCAGTTCATTTTGAAATTCAGGTGTATGGCGGATTTCTTCATACGCCGCATTAATTTCATCCATCGCTTCTTTCAAATGAGGAGGAATAAACTGACCACCAAAATTACCAAAGAAACCTGCTTCATTCGGTAAAGCAATCCCATTAATTTGATGTTCCATGATTCCTCCTATTCTTATAAAGTATGTGTATAAACGCTAACGAGACAAATAACGGGTCATATCCTCAATGCCTTTTAATGTCATTGGATACATATGATTTTCAAAAATATCTTTAATCCAGTTAATGGTCTGGGTGTAATGCCAATAACCTTCCATTTCAGGATTCAGCCAAGCCGTTTTATCAAAGTGCTGACGTAGACGTCTTAACCATACTTCTCCAGCCTCATCATTCATATATTCGACTGAACCACCTGCTGATTTTAATTCGTATGGTGCCATACTGGCATCACCGACTACAATTACACGATAGTCTCGACCATAGGTATGGAACAAATCCCATGTATTCATACGGGTCGAACTACGACGGTGGTTATCCTTCCACACATAATCATAAAGACAATTGTGAAAATAGAAGTATTCTAGGGTTTTAAATTCCGATTTAGCTGCACTAAATAACTTTTCACATTCAGCAATATAGGCATCCATTGAGCCACCGACATCAAATAACATCAAAACTTTGATACGGTTACGACGCTCAGGCACAAGCTGTACGTCTAAAATACCCTGTTTAGCAGTTTCACGAATAGTACCATCAACATCGAGTTCTTCAGCCGCCCCTTGACGCGCAAACTTACGTAAACGGCGTAAAGCAATTTGCATCTGACGTGTTCCCAAAACTTGATCATCGTCAAGATTTTGGTATTTACGTTGCTCCCACACCTTTACAGCTGAACGTTTACGCCCTGGCCCGCCAATGCGCACACCTTCAGGGTGATCACCGAAAGCACCAAAAGGTGACGTCCCCCCCGTACCAATCATACGATTGCCACCCTGATGTTTTTTATGTTGTTCACGTAAACGTTCTTCCAACATTTTCATCAGTTCTTCGAGAGAACCTGCTTTCTTTAATTCTTCACGTTGCTCAGGAGTTAAATGCTTTTCAAGTAGCTCAAGATCAAACCAATCTTTGGGTAACTTGTGAACTTGTTTGAGTAACTCGTCCAAATCAAAAGTTTCAATGCCATCAAAGTAGTCTTTCATAGCACGATCGAACTTATCAAAAAAACGCTCATCTTTGACTAAAATTGTTTTAGCCAATTGATAGAACTCTTCCTGATCTGCAAACACAAGTCCTGAAGCAACCGCCTGATTAAGATCAATCAGCTCACGAGTTGTAACAGGTACGCCATATTTGCGTAAGGTGTAAAACAATCGCACAAACATTGGTAAACACTCTTAGCGGCGTGACATAAATGCTAAACGTTCAAGCAATTGTACATCTTGTTCATTTTTAATCAGCGCACCATACAGTGGCGGGATTGCTTTTGATTTATCATGATTACGCAATACATCTTCTGGCATATCATCCGCCATGAGCAAGCTTAACCAATCAATTAACTCTGAGGTTGATGGTGGTTTCTTTAAATTGGTGACTTCACGTAATTTAAAGAACACTTGCAATGCTTCACTGACCAAAGTGTTTGAAATATTTGGGAAATGCACTGCGATAATTTCACGCATGGTGGTTTCATCAGGAAATTCAATATAATGGAAGAAGCAACGACGTAAGAATGCATCTGGCAGTTCTTTCTCATTATTTGAGGTAATAATCACAATCGGACGTTGTGTCGCTGTAATTGTTTCACCTGTCTCATAAACATAAAATGACATTTTGTCGAGTTCATGCAATAAGTCATTTGGGAACTCAATATCTGCTTTGTCGATTTCATCAATCAACAATACACAACGTTCTTCACTGGTAAATGCTTCCCACAATTTACCCGGTTTAATATAGTTTTTAATGTCATAGACACGGTCATCACCCAACTGGCTATCACGTAAACGTGAAACAGCATCATATTCATACAACCCTTGCTGTGCTTTGGTTGTTGATTTGATATGCCAAGTAATTAGCTTTAAACCAAGACTCTCTGCAACTTGCTCTGCAAGCAAAGTTTTACCTGTGCCTGGCTCACCTTTCACCAATAATGGTTTTTGTAAGGCACGTGCGGCTTTTACCGCAAGTTTTAAGCTATCAGTTGCAATATATTGATCTGTACCAGTGAAGTGTTGTGTATCAGCAGACATTTGAAAACCTTATTTTTCTATCTTTAACTTTATGTGAATATCTAAACCGAACGTGCAGTTTTATTTGCAGAGTATTTTGACCAACAAAAGCCAACCAATAACCCTGTACCAATGACAAATAGAATCAATGATAAATTTGACCAGATTAAAACATGCTCTTTAGTGATCACACCAAAAAGCAAACCAAAAATTGCAGGTGCTAATGCTGAATTTGGTCCTTCCGAAATTGTTGGTGTTACAAGAATTGCAAAAGCAATAATCCATAGAATCCCGCCGATTGGATTGGGTAAACGTGACATCAAACGATACCAGCACCACAAAGCAATCATTGCACCTGTAACATAAACAATAATCGCAACATTCTCTTCAGGAAATTGTTCCAGTAGCGAAAGAATGTGAGACCAAATTGCAGTTATCGTTTCAAGCACCACGCAACCCCTCTGGCGCTACCGCATTTGGATTGATCAATCCTTCTGGCGGCATTTGAATAAAAAAGCCTTTGGTTTGTAATGAGTCTAAAACATGTAATACATTTGCGCGTGCGAGTTTGCGCTCATTATGCAGCTCTAAATGCATTACAAAAGTTGCTTTGCCAAATGCTTGCAAAACCGTCTCAGGAACAGATTCAAAAGGATTTTCTTGTTCCGTATCAGCAGAATAGTTTGGACGAGCAATATACATATACATTTCGTCTTTTTTGCTTGATCTATAAATATCGCAGTGCATGTTTACTCACAACTCTTATCAATCTTAGAGGCAGCTGTTGGCAGTTCAATTCCAACAGTCCTTAAACAGCATACATGAAAAAAAACATCGGTACATTAACGAATGTTAACGCAATAGTCGTATTTCATGGCTACTCTATTTACTTAACACTCTTCATCTGTGTTGCTAAGTATTCAATGTCTTGTCGCAATAGTGTAACCAGTGGTTTGGTTAAAACATCATACCGCCAACCCAATAAATAACTTGGTAATTCATGCTCATCTAAATGAAAAACCACATATTCATAAATTGCATTCAGCCATTTCTTACGTAGCAATACTTCTTTCGGTATTCCTGTCTCAAATACGACACGGTCAATCAAAGCATCGACCTGAGGTGCGACTTCTTTTGAGTTACTTTTAACAGGTCGAGCCATTCTTAATGGCCACTCATTTTCAGGCGGTAGAAATTTCAACAAGTCCAAGATCATTTTACCATGCTCACGGACAACATTCGGACGAATATCTTTGACCTGCGAGAGCTGAAAATTATTACGTGGATTCTTTTCCACCAAGTCGAGCATAGTTGTGTTTTTAAGAATAAAGCTACGTGGTTGATTCATCGCTTTAGTAATTTGTTCACGCCAAATACAAAGTTGTTGTAATTGCATTAATTCACGACGTGAATGACGATAGTTACCAATATCAGTATAAAGCTCTGCTAATGGAGTCTCTATTGCAATTTCTTTGGTTAGATTCTGGCAATCCTCCAAAACGTATTGATAAAGTCCTTTGCTTTGTAAATCATTTTTCAAGGTCTCCGCAAGTCTTGTTAAGTATAAGACATCATTTGCGGCATAATTGATTTGCTCTTGGCTTAAAGGACGTGCTAACCAGTCAGAACGAGTTTGATCTTTATCTATATCAATATTCAAACAAGTTTTTAATGCATTTTGATAGCTCACCTGAAGACCATGACCTAGAAATGCCATTGCCACTTGTGTATCAAATACATTGTTTAGCGGTTTGTGATCGGCATAATGATAAATCAGATCAATATCTTCACTACAGGCATGAAAGATATTTTGTTGAGCAGCAAATATTTTTTGCCAAAATTGTTCTAGATCCAGTGCTGCCCCATCTAATAGAGCGATTTGACCATTACAATTAATTTGGCAAACCCCAAGTTTGGGATATAACGTATCAACCTTAATAAACTCGGTATCAAGTGCGTAGGTAGAACATTGTTCCATTTGGCTAAGGAGAACAGCAAGGTCTTTTTGCTGTTGAATGAACTGAAACATATTTGCTCAAGTAAAATAATAAAAAACACTAGCAATTCGATTGTAAAACAACAATTTTTTGCCAAAACGAAACTAAATCAGATATAAAAAATAATTTAATCACTATTCCACATGAAAAACATGAAATTACTCCTATTTCATTCATAAAAAACGAAAATCCTTTTCGTTTGCTCATAGTGCCATAAATTAAAACAAATATACCTAAAATAATGTTAGACAAAATATAAAGGTGTGTTATTTGTTTAAATTAATAGCATGAATTTACAATAAATATAAAACTACTTCATTTTCATACGATTGTGTACAGCTTGGCTCAAGGTATGACTATCCACATATTCTAATTCACCGCCTTGCGGTACACCTTGAGCAATCCGAGTCATATGGATCGGCAAATGTTTCGTTGCTTCAACCAAATAATGTGCTGTCGCTTGACCTTCCACAGTGGCATTGGTTGCTAGAATCACTTCTTCAATCTGCCCTTGGCTTAAACGCTGAATCAGATATGGAATCCCGATTTCTTCGGGACCGATACCATCTAGTGGAGACAAATGTCCACCAAGCACATGGTATTTCCCACGAAAACTTCCACTCTGCTCAATCGCCATCACATCGGCAGGAGACTCAACCACACAGAGTAATTGTTCATCTCGCTCTACAGAAGCACAAATATCACAAATGTCATTTTCAGTTAATGAATGACAAATACGACATTCATGGATATGGCTTGATGCTTCATGCAATGCATAAGACAATCCAAATGCACCCTCACGATTTTTCATCAACAAATGTAATGCCATCCGTTGTGCAGATTTTGGACCAACGCTTGGTAAAATACGCAATGCTTGAACTAGTTGTTCAAATCGTTCACTAAACACAAATCAACTCTCATAATCTCCCCTAACCCCGCTTTATTAAAGAGGGGTACTCCTCCCTTTTTTTAAAGGGAGGCTGGGAGGGATTTAAAATAAGCCAGATAAACCAGGTGGTAAGCCCATACCTGAATTCGCGCCTTGAAGTTTTTCTTCTGAAATGATTTCAACTTGACGTGCTGCATCATTCATTGCCGCAGCAATCAAATCTTCAATCATATCTGCTTCATCTTGTAACAAGTCTGGGCTAATTTCGATACGTTTAACGACATTACGGCAAGTCATCGTCACTTTGACCAAACCACCACCCGCTTCAGCATGCACTTCAGTTTTAGCAAGCTCTTCTTTGGCTTTTTTAAGATTTGATTCCATATCTTTTTGCATGCGCTGAGCTTGCTGCATGAGCATATTAATGTTCATAAGTTTCTCTCGTTAAATTAAATCTAAACCGCGTGATAAGTCACGAATAATATCATTAATGTCTTCTAAACCAACAGAGACACGAATTAAGCCTTCTTCAATTCCTGCTGCCTGTTTGGCTTCGGCAGACATTCTACCATGCGAGGTCGTTGCTGGATGTGTAATTGTTGATTTAACATCCCCTAGATTACTGGTAATTGATAAGAAACGCGTGTTATCAATCACTGTCCAAGCACCTTGACGCTCACCGTTCACCACAAATGAGACGACACCACCAAAACCTTTTTGCTGTTTTTTCGCCAACTCATGCCCAGGATGATCTGGTAAACCTGCATAGTAAACTTTCTCAACCTTTTTATGTTGGTGTAACCACTCCGCAAGTATTTGTGCATTTTCACAATGCGCTTTCATACGAATGCTCAGAGTTTCTAAACCTTTCAAGAAAATCCATGCATTAAATGGACTCATTGAATTACCCAAAGTACGAATCACACCATTGATTTCTTCAAGTAAGTCATGCTTTCCGACAACTGCACCACCTAAAGCACGACCTTGACCATCAATATACTTGGTTGCTGAATAAAGCACTAAATCAGCACCGAACTTGATTGGTTGTTGTAATACAGGCGTACAGAAACAGTTATCGACCGCAAATAATGCACCGTGTGCATGGGCAATATCTGCAATCGCCTGCATATCACCCACTTGTGCTAGCGGATTCGATGGTGTTTCAATAAAGAGCAAACGGGTATTCGGACGAATGGCTTGTTTCCAACCCTCAAGGTCGCCTAAATCAACAAAAGTTACATCAACTGCAAACTTCGCAACATACTTTTCAAATAGAGCAATAATTGAACCAAAAACAGCGCGAGAACAAATCACATGATCGCCTGCTTTTAAATATGCCATACAAATAGCATGTACTGCCGCCATTCCAGAACTGGTCGCAACTGCACGTTCTGCACCATCCAAAATAGCCAAACGCTTTTCAAAGGCTTGCACTGTTGGATTGGTATAGCGTGAATAAGTATTCCCTGCGATTTGCCCAGAGAATTTTGCAGCCGCGTCAGCGGCACTTGCACATACAAAAGAAGACGTTAAAAAGATAGGTTCACTATGTTCCCCTTCAAAGGTACGATCATGCCCTGTGCGAATAGCCAGTGTTTCCAGTTGGTATTCTAAATCATCGCTTGGATTCATCGTTTTGTATGCCTTATGATCAGGTATTTAAATGTGCCAACATTTTGAGCGCCTAATGTATTTAAGGTCAAGGCGTAAGATGAAATTATCGCTTAGACTTCGTGCAATCTTGACTCATGATGAGACTTTCAAAGATGAAATCACTTGTAGAACAGCAAAAAATAAATTTTAAACATCTCGCTATGCGTGTATTCGATGCTGACAAACTTGTATTGTCGCAATCAACACCTTATCAAGTGATTGCTGAATTTAAGCAAACTCGTGTTCGTTTTTATGCTTCTGAAAACAAACGTTACAAAGAGCCATTGGTATTTACAGCCCCTCTTGCCATCAACATGGATATTTATGATCTATATCCTTACCGTTCTTTGATTAAACATTTTCAAGAAAGTGGTTTTGATGTTTATCTGATTGATTGGGGTAAACTGACCTACAAAAATTACCAAATTAACTTTTTATCCTTTATTGATAAATTTATTCCACGTTGTATTGAGGCGATTCAACAACACTCCAAATCAGAAAAGATTTCTTTACACGGTTGGAGTATGGCTGGAATTTTTGTAACACTTTATACAGCACGGCATAAACCCAATGCTGTTAAGAATTTAATCGTTCTAGGTAGCCCGATTGATAGTTATGCATCAGGTTATATTGGCAGACTTTATAAAACCTTAGCTTATGTGACCACACGCAATCCAATGATCAAGGACTATATTTATAATCGCTTACCAAAGTTAATGATCCATTCACCAGGTTTCTTAAATTCACTCGGTTTCAAACTGTTAGACCCCAAAGGCTGGATTGATGGCAATATTCAGTTACTCAAAAATCTCGACAACCTCAAACTGGTGCAAGAAGATGCAACACTGAGCCATTTCTTAAACAATATGATTGATTACCCAGGGGGTATTAACCAAGACATGCTGTTTAATGTCTGGATGCAGAATCCATTAAAAAATGGTGCAATCACATTAAAGAATAAAACCATTGAACTGAAAAATATTGACTGTTCATTACTTGTGGGTGCTGGTAAAAGTGATCAACTTGTTACTTCTGAAGCAGCTTTCCCTTTAACGCAGTTGACAAATAGCCAAGATGTCACGTTTACTCTGATACCTGGCGGACACTTAGGTTTAATGTCTAGTCAAAATAGTTCAATTGAGTTCTGGCCAACATTGACAACTTGGTTAACAGAACGCTCAACTCCAATAAAAGGTAAACTATGACTCAATCTGTTGCATTCATCGGTTTAGGTGCTATGGGCTATCGTATGGCAGCGCATTTACCCAAGTATTTCGAGAAAGTTTATGTCTGGAATCGTAGCTTTGGTAAAGCCGAACAACATGCAACAGAATATGGCACTTTGGCGGTTGAACTTGCTGAAGCGGTTCAGGCAGATGTTATCTTTTCGTGTTTACCGACTAGTGATGACGTTGAAACATTAATTGATGGTGTGAGCATTAAATCAGGTGCAATTTGGATTGATTGCACCAGTGGTGTTCCTGAGGCAGCGCGCCGTCTAGCAGAACGATTGAAAACACAAAATATTGATTTTCTCGATGCACCTGTCAGCGGACAAACCATTGGTGCAGAAAATGCAACACTTACGGTTATGGTGGGTGGCGACATTAATGCTTTTGAACGTGCTTATCCTGCGATGGCAGCAGTCGGAAAGCTCATTCAACACGTAGGTGATTCAGGTGCAGGCTTTGCTGTGAAAGCCATCAACAATATGTTGCTTGCTGTCAATTTATGGTCAGTTGCAGAAGGGTTTAGTACACTCAAAGCGCATGGTGTAAACCTAGATGCGGCACTCAATTGTATTAATGCTTCCAGTGGCAAAAGCATGGTCACAGAAACTGTTTTTCCACAACGCGTTCTCAGCCGTGAATTTCCTGTAACTTTTGCATTGCCTTTGCTCGCAAAAGATACAGGGATTGCGTTGAATTTAGTGCATGAGGCAAAACTTCCAGCGCCTATACTTGCCTTAACCCAGAGTTTGATTCAGGCTGCAAGTTTAACTGCCGAAGCGAATAGTGACTTTTCTTCTGCTGTCAAAATGTATGAAGATTGGACAAAAATTATACTAAATTAAAAAGCTCAAGGTGATAAAAATTACACTCCAATAATACAGTTTCATTGAAATTTCATTCATAAACCGTATATTAGTAGTTGAACTTAAGTCAAATCGTGAAAATAGACATATTTTCTTAATTTATTTGAGTTCATGCCTTTTAACTAGAGGAATACCTCATGAATAAGTTTACGGTTGCAGTTTTTGCTGGATTGGTAAGCCTTACAGGTTTTAACCTTCAAGCAGCTACACCAGAACAAGAATGTAAAAAGTTGCAAGATGACTATAATCTCATCTATGCATCTAAAGGATTTTGTTTTAAAGATGCAGATGCCAAGGCTAAATATGGTAATGAAAACTGCCATACAACAAAGCCTAAATTTTCTGACAGAGAGCAACAACGCTTAGATGAAATTAAAGAGCGTCAAAAAGAATTAAATTGCAAATAAAAGCCTTATTTTAAGTCTTAGCAGTTTATTTTCTATTTTTGTCTGAAGAGCAAAACTTCTCATCTTATTATATTAAAGGACTAATCATGGCGTACGATGACCAAAATATTTTTGCAAAAATCTTAAGAGGCGAACTACCTGCAATCAAAATCTATGAAGATGATCAGGTCCTCGCTTTTATGGATATTATGCCTCAAGCAGATGGTCATGCTTTAGTTATTCCTAAAACACCTGCTGTTACTTTGATGGATTTACCTGCTGATGCAGCAGCCTATACGATTCAAATTGTTCAAAAGATAGCTAAAGCAATTGAAACCGCTTTAGATGCTAAAGGGATCGTACTAATGCAACTTTCAGGAGTTGCTGCTGGGCAAACAGTTCCACATGTGCACTTCCATTTGATTCCTAGCTCAGTTCATGAACTTGGTCGTCATGCAGCACAAATGGGTGATCAGGAAAAGATTAAAGCCTTTGCTGAAAAAATTAAAGCAGTGCTGTAAGTAAAAAATTATCTATACGATGGGGCTTTTCGCCCCATTTTTATTTATTAAATATATAAAAATCAATGACAAATATAATTATTACTAAATATGAATCGTCATCAAACTGTCATTTTTCTTTCACTTATCTGTCACAAAGTTTGCAGATACTGCATACAAGTCAGTGAGCTGTGTAACTTTATGTACACAAGCAAGCTTATAACAGTAACTAAGGCATCAGCCATTTACGAAAAGTGTTTGGAGAAATATCAATGAAAAAATTGCTTCTTGCTGCTACTGTAGCAACTTTAGCCATGAATGCAGCGCAAGCAGCACCTACATTGTATGGTAAGCTCAACGTAACTTTAGACAATATTGACAACAACGGTTTTGCTGATGAAAGCGTAACAAAAGTAAATTCAAACGCTTCACGTATTGGCGTGAAAGGTGAAGAAAAATTAACTGACAATTTATCAGCTGTTTATTTAATTGAATGGCAAATCAGTGCTGATGGTGATGGTGATGTATTCAGTAACCGTAACCGTTTTGTAGGAGTTAAATCTGCTGGTGTTGCAACATTAAAAGTAGGTCAATACGATTCTTACTTCAAAAGTGCTGCGGGTAATAACCAAGATATTTTTAACGATCACAATGAACTTGACATGACAGCAGTTTTAGCTGGTGAAGATCGCCTAAAGAATGTTATTGGTTTTGAGACTGATAAAAAATTACTGGGTGGCTTAGGATTCAACATCATGTTCCAACAAGGTGAAGAATCAGAAGCTGCAGACAGCACTGCTAAAGGTAAAGAAGGCAGCCGTGATGGTTTCGGTGACGGTGTTTCAACCTCGCTTACATACGAAAATAAAGACTTCGGTTTAGCTGCTGCAGTCGCTGGAAACTTTGGTGTAGCTTCTAAATACAATGCTTACAGCTTATCTGGTATCTATACTGATGCTGTACGTGTAACAGGTTCATTAGACTTAACTCCAGCTGGTGTTGATGGTTTAGTATTCGGTGCTTTATGGCAAACTGCCCAACCAACTGATGATACAGTTTCTACTAAAAGTGGCACTCCAGCTATAGTAACTTCTTACAAAGGTCTTCAAGAAGATGCTTATGGAGTGACTGCTGTATATGCTATTCCATCAACACCAATTAAGCTGAAAGCTCAATATATTTCTGCAACAACTGAAGTCGATGGTCGTGATGATCGTAAACAAGATCTTTATGGTCTTGGTGCTGACTATCAAATCAATAAACAAGCGAAATTCTTCGGTATTGTTGGTCAGCAAAAACGTGACTGGTTAACTAAAGATGATAAGAAAACCAATATTGGTTTAGGTATGGAATATAGCTTCTAATTTGAAGTAAATTATAAGACCAATAATAAAAGGGCAAATTGCCCTTTTATTTTTTTCTAAACTTTTCTAAAAAATAAAAATGATTTCAGCGTTACCAACGGAACTTATTCCAATTTTCAGGGTTTGCCCAAAATTTGGAATTAAACCAATCAGGTACATGCTTATAGGTCAAAATATTAAATTGCCACAAAGCAAAATCGCTATCATGCGTTGTTTTATCAATGAGTTGGGTAAAACCAAGTGAACGCAATAATTTTTCATCCCCTAATTTGCTAACAACAACAATCCGTTTTGCCATTAAATCTCGTAGTTTCACCAATAACTGCACTTTTTGGGTTTCACTCATATTTTGCATTTCATCTGTATCAAATAACACAAAACCGAGATCATAACGTTGTGTAAATGGCAGATTTAAAAAGTCAGTTACGTTAAAATAGTGCCATTGAATTGAAGCATTTTGGTCAATCTGCTGACCGATACAAAGTGCAGTATGAATAGGCTGTTCTTGGGATAAATCGTCTAGCATAGAAGTGATGACATTTTGTTCAGCCATAACTGCAACCCTTGATTGAAAAAGATGAGAGTTTATTGATGGAACTACAAGGCATTTGTCATAAAATGCATGCAGCGCTCAAAACGCATAGTGTAACTGATCAACCAAGCAGCAAGGCAAATGTTGAATATAAATTTATATTAGATCGTTCAGAAACTGATCTACCGTTTATATTAGGTCAGGAATTAGAGATTGAATGGACGGGCAATGTTTTTTGTACCTCTTGTGGTGCTAAAACACCAAAGTCATATTCGCAAGGGCATTGTTTTAAATGTTTTAAAACAAAAGCGGAATGTGATTTATGTATTATGAAGCCTGAGACCTGCCATTATCACCTCGGAACTTGTCGTGAAGATGAATTTGCACATAAGGTTTGTTTTCAACCACATATTGTGTATTTAGCCAATTCCAGTGCTTTAAAAATTGGAATTACCCGCATCGTCAATATGCCGACACGTTGGCTTGATCAAGGTGCTACACAAGCTCTACCTATTTTGAAAGTGGGTTCACGTCGTTTATCTGGTCATTTGGAAACTCTAATCGGTACTCAAATTGCTGACAAGACGGATTGGCGCAAACTGCTCAAAGGCGAAGCTGAACCCTTAAATCTGATTGAACAACGAGATCAAATTCTTGAAGAGTTCGCACCTAAGATTCAAACTATTCGAGATGAGTTCAGCCAAAATCTTGAATTTAATGAAGAGTTGGAATTCTTAGAAGATGAGTTACCCAAAGAGTTTATTTATCCTGTTGAGCAATATCCTGAAAAGATTAAATCCTTAAACTTGGATAAAACACCAAAAATTAGGGGTGTGTTACATGGTATTAAAGGACAATATCTGTTACTCGATATTGGTGTAATCAATATTCGTAAGTATACAGGTTACGAACTGATTCTAAGAACCTAATAAAAAGGTGGCATTTTAAGCCACCTTTTCTATTTAATTTGCTTTTAAGCAATTTAAAATTGCAGTTACAGGATCTTCAGTTTCGCCTGAAATTAAGCGTTTATGCATACTTAAATGTTGCATCATTTGAATATGCGCTGTCTCATTGTCCATTAACATCTCTATTTCAATCGCAAGATTTTCAGGTGTCGCATCTGCTTGAATGAGTTCTTGGATAACTTTTTTACCTGCAATAATATTCGGTAAAGAATAATAAGGGATTTTCGCAAGTAATTTGACGATCATATAGGTTAACCAATGCAACTTATAAAACGTCACCATTGGACGATGTAATAACATTGCTTCAAGCGTCGCCGTTCCGGATGCGAGTGCAACAATATCACTTGCATTCATCACCATACGACCAATTTTAGATTCTGCATCGGTATTTTCTAGAATATAAATCTTTGATTTCAGCGTTACATCTAAATTTTGAATCCCATGCTCAATTTGTTGTTTGCGAGCATCATTAATTGCAGGAATGAGAAACTCAAGCTCAGGGTATTTTTTATGTAATATCTCCGCAGCACCAGTTAATAAAGGCAACAAACGATCAATTTCACCTTTACGACTACCAGGCAATAAAGCAACATGTAATTCATGTGCTGACAAGCCCAATTGATGTTTTGCTTCTACAATTGGGTTTTTTAATGGTAATTGTTTTGCGAGTGGATGACCAACAAAAGCTGCTGGTACCTGATAATTTTCATAAAAGGTTTTTTCAAATGGAAATAAGCACAGTACGAGATCAATACTACGTTTAATCCCATGAACCCGCCCTTGTCGCCATGCCCAGACCGATGGGCTGACATATTGAACAGTCTTAATCGGTAAGGTTTTTTCTTTGATGGTTTTAGATAAACGTAAGTTAAAATCTGGTGCATCAATCCCAACAAAAATGTCAACTGGATGCTCAGTCCAACGTTCGATTAAACCATCACGAACAGCAAATAGTTTTTTTAAGTCTTTTAAAACTTCGACAATTCCCATAACTGATAAGATTTCCATTGGATAATAGCTATGGAAACCTTCCGCAATCATTTGCGGTCCACCAATTCCTTCAAATTCAGCATCAATTCCTTGTTCACGAAAACTACGCATGAGTTTGACGCCTAGAGTGTCTCCAGAAACCTCTCCCACAACGATACCAATTTTTAGTTTTTGCTTTAACAAGACCAATGCCCCACTGAAATTTAAAAAAACACTAACGGAATGATTTTACATCGAATCAAATGTAACTATACAATTTGTTCACGATCAATGAAGATCATTTTTAATCTGATATAACATTATTTTTTAAAAATACTATCTAGATTTACGATAAATGAACAATTGCTTGATCTTTATAAAGTCATTAACATTAACAAGAATCATTTCCATATGTAATTAATTCTCTATTTTCTGCATTTTATACGATTGTTTATGACCAAATCTACATTATCAACAACTGTCTATCTATTGAGTGTTTTCTATCGTTTTACTTTGACTTTCGTCATTGGTTACATCTGTATGATGTATTTGAGTTTAAGCCTCACTTCTCTCTTTATACATATTCTCAATAAAGCAGAAGCCATTTATCTTGCAGCTTTTATCTCAATTCTGTTTTATTTATTGTTTATTATCATCAGTTTTTGTTCACACTCCTTGCTAAAACTCACTGGAGTAAGCCTGATTTTGGCAGGTGCATTGTTTGGCTTATCTCTGGGTTTAAATTAAAAATGCAAAATAAAGGCGTTCGCCAATCAATGGCATGGTTACATGCTTGGACAGGTTTAGTTTTTGGATGGCTTTTATTTGCTATTTTCTTGATGGGGACAAGTTCATATTATCGTCATCAAATTAATTTGTGGATGCAGCCTCAACTCTCACAATATCAAATCAACCAAGCTACTGCGATTCAGACAGCATCTCAATATTTAGAAAGAAATGCAGCCGATGCTAAATCATGGTATCTCAAGATCGCGAACCATGAAGAGCCCGTAAATAAAATTTACTGGGAAAAAGCCACTGGAGGCTATGAATGCCGTAATTTAGACGCTAATACGGGGCAAGAATTGAAACTCTCTGCGACCCAAGGTGGAGACTTTTTTTATAATTTTCATTTTCAACTATATGGCTTGCCTATTCTGATCGGTCGACTGATGATTTGTATTGCAGCCTTTATTATGTTGATTGCATTGGTTTCAGGCATTATTACGCACAAAAAAATCTTTACAGACTTCTTTACACTTAGAACCTTTAAATCACAGCGTTCTTGGCTAGATTTTCATAATGTATCTTCAGTCCTTGCACTTCCCTTTTTCTTGACGATTACCTTTACAGGATTAGCGATTTTCTTTTACCTCTATTTGCCATGGGGAATGAAAAAATTATATCCAGATCATCCATTTCAATATTTCACTGAAATTAGAAGTATCAATCAGAACTCTGAGCATTTAGCAGCACCCATTAAAACCGAAATGCGATCTATCAATACATTATTAGAAACAGTAAAACAGCAATGGGGAGATCAGGCTTTAGCTTCTATCGAGGTTAAAAATCCAAATACGGATCATGCGACTATCACATTTAAGCAATTAGAAGATCGCTCTATCACACTGAATCAAGCACAAATCACCTTTGATGCGCATGGGAAAGTCCTTGCAAATACCAGAAATGAAAGCGCCGTTGCAACACTCAATGCTGGTGTATATGGTTTACATATGGCAACTTTTGCACAACCTGTATTACGGTTCGCTTTCTTTTGCTCTGGTATATTAGGCTGTTTAATGATTGCTTCGGGGCTATTGTTATGGAGTTTAAAACGCCAGATTCAAAATAAATCTCAACAATTTCATTTTGGCTATTACTTGGTTGATCGTTTAAATATTGCTGCATTTATTGGTTTACCAATCGCAATGCTTAGCTATTTATTTGCCAATCGGTTTGTACATATCACTGAAACCACTCCCAATTATGAAATCTATACCTTCTTCAGCGCTTGGGGGCTTAGTCTGCTTCTTGCTTTTTTCACCAAGAAACAATATTTATGGAAATCACAAGTTTTTATCTTTGGACTGATTGCCCTTGCTTTACCTGCATATGATTTCGTGTATTTAATCAATCATCGACTGATTTCAGATTTATCAAGTTATTGGTTATTTTTACGCATTGATTTATTTCTGTTTGTTTGTGCCTTATTTGCTGTATTTATTTTTAGAAATATTCAACCTATTCAAGAAAAATCTGCACAAAAGATCAAAACAAAATTAGCCAATGCCAATAATGAGGTAAAAGCATGATTTTCTTCAGCCTTTTATTAACGTTCATCGGTATGTTTTTACTGTACCGATCTAGTGCTAAACAAATTACCAAGGTAAAAGCCACTCAACAACAATTCTTAAAGCGTTTTAAAACCCAAATCAGTATTTCTGCATTTGTCTGTTTTCTAGTTGCAGTAAGCCTACTTTGTCTAAAGTATGGAAACTCCGTTGGATTTATCAGTTGGTGGATATTTGCAACACCTGTGACCTTTATGCTGGTTTTATTGGTCAATGAACTAAAATCAAATAAAAAATAAACCTTCATATGGATAAAAGCATGCACTACATCAGTAGTGCATGCTTAAACTTAGGGTTCTAAAAATCAATGCCCATGATGGCTATGGTCTTCTTCTGAAGCCTTTTTATCTTTGTCATCACAACATTTCATTTTTTCACAACATGCTTTGTGATCTTTTGCCTCTTTATCTTTACAGCAA
The DNA here is from genome assembly GCF_022549495.1 of Acinetobacter sp. ANC 4805. GTDB lineage: Bacteria > Pseudomonadota > Gammaproteobacteria > Pseudomonadales > Moraxellaceae > Acinetobacter. The sequence goes on along the minus strand of NZ_JAKZGD010000007.1, from coordinate 217,207 downwards.
TCATCTGCGGCAAAAGCAGGTACAGTCGTAGCCAATAAAAGTGTTGAAAGTAGTAAATTTTTGAAATTAAACATCATCATGTCCTTTAAATTGAAATAAAAATTTTGAATTTATGAAAATGAGACATGATTTGGAGGGCGATAAGGTAGATGATAAACGCCTATCGTGAGTTGATTATTATAATTTGGATGCGATTTATCTATTGCTTGAAAATACTCTTTATTCGATTCACTATTTATTTCAAACAAGACTGCTAGACAGCATGAATTTTTGTGACAGTTTGATTGATCAAATTTCCCATGTAAAACAGTATCATGCTTTGTCATTTCACAATGCTGCATCACATTTTTTTCAGGGAAATGTTGTAATACATCTTGATCCGTTGTTTTAGCCATTGAAAATGTCATTGCGTAGCTATTTGTTATAAAACAAGTCGCTATAAGCAATAGAACAATTATTCGAATGGATTTAGGCATATTTTAACAGTCTACAATACAATCCTTGCATTGATATAAAACATAAATCAAAAGCCTTACTCAAAGCAACTTAATTTAAGTAAATACAGAAAGAAAAATGACTCTTTTTTGGCTTAAATCAGTATGCTTTAGCTTTTTTTTGCATAAGTAAATCATTATTCATCACAACGGTTTATCTAAAAAAAGCATAAGATATGCACGTTTTAGCATAATTAGGCATATTGTCGATGTTCGGTCCGATGGAATTTATTTTAGCTGGGGTTTTGGTTGGCTTCTGTGTAGGTATTACAGGTGTTGGCGGTGGTTCACTCATGACCCCTATTTTGATTAGTTTATTCAAAATTGAGCCTCATATTGCCATTGGTACAGACCTATTATATGCCTCTATTTCTAAATTTTGTGGTTCTGTTGTACATGCAAAAAAACTGAATATTGTATGGCCAATTGTTCTTTGGCTTGCTTTAGGAAGTATTCCTGCATCTTTTACCACGTCTTGGATACTCGAACATTATCTAAGTCAATCAACACACTATAAAGCTGTACTAACCATGGTGTTGGGCTTTATGTTGACATTGACTGGTATCTCAATCGTATTTCGCAGTCAAATTGAAAAGTTCTTTGATCGTTTTCGTAATCGTGAACAAGCGAATATGGAAAGCGAACAACATGCACTTCAACATAAACGCTTATATATCGTCATCATGGGTATCGTTTTGGGGGTTTTAGTCACTCTATCCTCTGTCGGCGCTGGTGCATTCGGTATTATGGCACTCGTGATTATGTTTCCAAATTTACCGATGATTCGTATCATTGGTTCAGATGTGGTGCATGCTGTATTATTAACCGCAGTCGCTGGTTTAAGCCACATGTCTGCTGGGAATGTCGACTTCAGCTTATTGATGTGGTTACTTGTGGGTTCGATTCCTGCAATTATTGTTGGAACTTTAATTAGCTCACATATGCCAGAACGATTAATTCGCCGAATTCTAGGTATTACATTATTTGCACTTGGCATTAACTTTATGGTGAACCCAATAAAAGCAAAACCGAAACCAGTTGAAACGCATAAAGTTGCTGTCGTTCAACAAGTAAACCATTCATCAACGATGGTTTAATTCTAAAAAAGCCGATTGTTTTTGCGCAATTTTGCGAATCGATAGTTAATCAATCGGCTTTTCATGCTATATTCGTAGACAAAATAACCTCTTCTTTCGATTGAATTTGTGACAGCAATGAATACTCTACAGTCAAATCCAGTTTCTCAGCCAGATATCGATGACGTTAATATTAAAAGCATTCAAACTCTAATTACCCCTGCGGAACTGAAAGCTGATTTACCTTTATCTGAGACTGCATCTCAAACTGTGTTACAAGGACGTGCAACTGTACGTAATATTTTAGACGGCAATGACAAACGCTTGTTTGTGGTGATTGGGCCTTGTTCAATCCATGATGTTAAAGCTGCAAATGAATATGCCGATCGCTTAAAAGAATTAAGTGAAAAAGTGAAAGATACTTTGTACCTTGTGATGCGTGTTTATTTTGAAAAACCACGTACGACCGTAGGTTGGAAAGGTTTAATCAACGATCCAGACATGAATGATTCTTTCAATATTGAGAAAGGTCTACATATTGGTCGCGGACTTTTACTTGAATTAAATGAAAAAGGTTTGCCTTGTGCAACCGAAGCACTTGATCCAAATTCTCCACAATATTATCAAGACTTAATTTCTTGGTCTGCGATTGGTGCACGTACCACAGAAAGCCAAACACACCGTGAAATGTCTTCGGGCTTATCATCACCTGTCGGTTTCAAAAATGGTACTGATGGTGGTTTAACAGTTGCAACCAACGCAATGCAATCAGTTAAACATGGTCATAGCTTCCTTGGCTTAAATGAAAATGGTCAGGTTGCAATTATTAATACCAATGGTAATCCGTATGCACACGTTGTTTTACGTGGTGGTAATGGCAAACCAAACTATGACGCTTCATCAGTTGCTGATGCAGAGGCTGCTTTAGCTAAAGCAAAAGTAAGTAACAAAATCATGATTGATACCAGTCATGCGAACTCAAACAAAGACCCATACTTACAACCATTGGTTCTCAAAAACATCACAGAACAAATTCTTGATGGTAATAAATCTATCGTAGGTATCATGGTTGAGAGTCATCTCAAAGGCGGTCGTCAGGATATTCCTGAAAACCTATGTGATTTGGTATACGGTCAATCTGTGACTGACGGTTGTATCGATTGGGATACAACAGAAAGAGCATTATTAGAAATGCATGAAGCATTAAAAGATGTTTTGCCAAATCGTTAATCTTTAAATAGATGTAAAACAGGCTCTTATGAGCCTGTTTTTAATTTTAGTGTCTAAAATATTAAATCTGTACTTCTATATCTGTAACTGGGAAAGCCACACAACTATAAATCCAACCAAATTGTTGTTCTGATTTACGCAGATGAGCCTCTTGTGGGTTAAATACCTTACCTGACAATAATTTGACTCGACACAAACTACATTCTCCAGAACGACATGCATTTTCAACAAAAAAACCGTTTCGCTCCAAACTATTCAATAATGGTTCGCCTACTCTAGATTGATAGTGCCCTTTACCTTTGACGGTAATCGTCACAATCTGATCTAAGGAAGTGCTTTGTGGCCAACCTAATTGAGTTTCTGGATGTTTGGGTGCACCATTCGCTTCAATTCGAATTCGACGTTTAGGAATACCGATTTCTGTTAACAGCTTTAGGCAGTTTTCATTAAATGGCGTTGGCCCACAAATATAAAACATTTGTTGTCGACTTTCCCCAAGTAGACTTTGCAACCGCTCTAGGCTTAAACGTCCCCTTGTTCCCTGATAAAGATCACTTGGGCGAGTAACAAACTCCGTAAGTTTGAAATTCGGAAATTCCTTTGTGAGTTGACGTAACTCATTGGCATAAATCACATCATCTTCAAAGCTATTGACATAGATCAAGTGGAAATCATACGTTAAATTTTTGGTCAATATATCGCGTAGCATACTTCTAGCAGGCACACTACCTGAACCACCCGCAAGGAAAACCAATTCATGCCCATGAAAAAGTGGATTATGATAAAAATTACCCATTGGGCCACTGCTTTCAATGATTTGACCTACTTGTAGTTGATCAACGAGATAATGTGAAACAAATCCTCCATCTGCTTTCTTCACTGTAATATCGTAAAAATCTAACTCTAAGGGCATGGATGCAATTGCATAAGGTCGGGCTGTATTTACACCATCAATGTTCACAAATAGATTGATATATTGACCTGCTTGAAAGGCAGGTAATTGTTTGGTTGAAGTTGCAACGAAACGAATGGTTTTGGTCGTTGCTGTTTCAGTCAAGATATCTTTTACCTGAAGCTGAAGTCGTTTCGGGTGTAGTTGATCAATCAGAGTTTTTACTTGCCCATGACGCTCTGAAAAATCAGTTCCTGTTTGCTCTAATTGTTGTTTAAATGCTAGGGTTTCATGGAAGCCAGAAACTGCATTAAATACATTGATCTCAGACATGTTCTAACTCCTGTTTTTGTAATGTTTTAACGACAGCTCTTGCTGTGGATACGCCTGCGGTATAAGTCGGTTGAAATCCGCCCATTGATGTCCATGAACCTGCAAAATAAAGCCCCTCAACCATATTTAAACGATCACGAATCAAGGCTGAGTCGGTCGAATTTTGATTAAAACCATAAATCGCACCGCCTGGACTATTTAAATAACGCATCATGGTTAGTGGTGTTGCAACTTCTAACTCTTCGATGTGGGTACGAATTTCTGGGCAAACTGTTGATTCAATCAAGTCAATCAATTGATCTGCAAATTCATATTTCACTTTGGCATATTGTTCTGGTGCGACATTATTCCAAACATCTGCATATTGTAGGCAGACTAAAACTACCTGACTTTTGCCTGTAGGTGCAGCATCCGCATCATCCACGTTGTAACAGGTCAACATGCCACTAATTGGGCTATGAAAAGTTTCCATCACATCGTAAACTTTTTCCCAATCTGTGGTTCTGGAAATAAACATCGAAGGTACGTGAATACCTAATTGCTCAGGTGTACGGTCTAACCCTAAATAAATCACAAATGCTGAAGTGCCCATGCGTCTTGATTTGAAGTCTAGTTTGATTTTTTCTGGCGCTTCAATATCTAATAGTTCATTGAAGGTTAAAATTGGGCTAGCATTAGAAATCACTGCGTGACATGAGTGAATACTTCCATCTTCCAAACGGACAGCAGAAACTTTCCCATCCTGAGTCAAAATTTTCTCTACGCCACAGTTAAATCGGGCTTCACCTCCTGCTTCCAAGAAAGATTCTAGTAAAGCATTGGACATAGCCTGTGATCCACCTTTGATATGCCACGGCTTAAAAACAGCATAGGCATATAACATGACAGCTAAATCGCTAAATAACATACGGTTTGGTGCTGCACCTGTGTAATACCAATACGCAATCACCACAGAAATTAATTTCTGATCTTGAAAAATTTCATTCACAACATCGGATAGTGTTCTAAAACCATATTTCATAAAATATGGACAATGTGCCTCTAAGAATGCTTGATCTTGTAACCTTTGCGCATGTGGAACTGTTTTAAAACTCTCCATCGTTAAATGTTCACAAATCTGCATAAAGTGGTCGATATTGCTTATTTCTTGCGGAAATTGTTCATGTAATACCTTACGAATACCTGACCAGCTTGCAGGTAAAGTAATATCTAGCTCATTTGGAATTACTAAACGGTAAAGCTCTTTTTCTTGTACAAATTGAACTTTATCCATCACACCCAATTCATTGAAAATCTGGCGCATAATAAAAGGTTTATCTTCGGTACCAAGACCGCTTAATTGATGCAATGCAACTTCAAACTCAAAATCACCACGTACAAATGAAGTTGCACATCCTCCTGGAATATTATGTTTTTCTACCAACAACGTTTTCTTGCCCATTCGCTGAGCAGTCACAGCCGCCGTTAAACCCGCATTGCCTGAACCGATTACCACCACATCATAATTTGACATGCTTCACCTCATCTTAACACTAGTAAGATATGAATAAAAAAATTAAAAACTAAACTCATGTAAATTATCAAACTGAGCAATTGATTTACTCATTCGTGCCTGAATCGACTGCTGAATATCGCTACCATTTAGAATCGCTGCTTGTAGCAAAGTCGTATGCTCTAGTGCCTCCGAGACACTATGATCACGTGCATAGACGAGACTTCGTTTGCTGCCGTGTATGGCAATGGGTGGTTTACTCGCAATTTTTTGTGCAATTTTAAATGCATGCTGTAAGAGTTGTTCTTTATTTTCCAGCACTTTAACCACTAAACCGAGACGATAAGCTTCAGTAACCGTTAATGTTTCTCCTGTAAATGCATAATATCGCGCAATATTGTCTGGGATAATTTTCGGCAATCGTTGTAATACCCCAACATCTGCCATCATGCCAGCATTGATTTCTTCAATTCTGAATTGTGCCTGCATACTTGCAAAACTAAAATCGCAGGCAGCAATTAAGTCTAAGCCTGCACCAATACAAGCGCCGTGTATTGCTGCAATCACAGGGAAACGCAAAGTTTCTAAACAACTCAATGCTTGTTGCATTTCGGTCAGGCTCAACAGGATGGTTTCTCGATCTAATGCATTTTGAGCATGAAATTCTGGACGCTCAGCAAACATCTGTAAGTCTAACCCTCCACAGAAGATCTCACCTTCTGCTGAAATGATCATGGCACGCACGAGACCTGAATGATTCAGTTGTTGGATTGCTTTTGGAAACTCTTTCCAAAATGATAGATTGAGACTATTGGCTTTATGTGGTCGTGAAAGTTGTAAATGAGCTACACCCTCATGTACTGTGACATGAAAGCACTCATAGCACTTCTCCATGCTACTTTTCCTTTTGTTGAGTGAAAATAGAACAAGTACAGTGTATGTTTTAATCTTTACACTGTAAAGATACTTAACATCAAAAAGATTAACTTGATATGCTAAGATAAAGACATCATTCAAATTTATAATTTTTTACATGCCAAGAAATGCAGCTAAACCACGTGAGACCTATCATGTCGGTAATCTTGAACCACAATTGTTGATTCAAGCCAAACGCATGCTTGAAGAAGTTGGGCCTACTAAAATTTCGATCAGAGCAATAGCAGAACAGTTAGGTGTAAGTGCAACAGCCGTCTATTATCACTTTGCGAATAAAGATGAGCTTTTAAGCCGATTGGCTGCAACAGGATTCTCGGAATTAGAATTTGTTTTAAATCAAGCTTTAGCTGAAAGTACAGCAACAACAATTTTAAAAGAAGTTAGCTTGGCTTATTTTCGTTTTGCTAAACGCAATCCTACAATGTATCAACTAATGTTTGGCTCCGAGATCACACAAGCGACTTTAACGCCTGAGTTAGAACGTGCGAGAGAACAAGCATTTCAGGTTCTAAAACAAACTATTGCTCAAATTCTTGATCAAGAAATTCATTCAAAGATGGTGCGAATAACAGCTTTATCAAGTTGGTCACACATTCATGGTATGGCATCTTTATTGATTCATCAGGTGATTGTATTACCTGAAACTATTGATGAAGAACAGTTGGTTGAAAATGCCTTGCAAAGTCTTAAACATTTGTTTTCATTAATACCATAAAGATTGAAAATTACGATGGGTAATGCATAAATCTCGCCACGTATTTTGCACAACGTATCTAATTTGTTTTGAACCGTAACATTTTTTTAATTATACTGCTGCCACATTTCCCCTACGACGTATCGCTGATATGAAGTCCAGTTTTCGTCAACACTTGCTAAAGTGGCGCGCCTCGCTCGGTGCGATTACTTTGCTTTGTTTACTCTGGCATATCTTCTTACCAACGATGGTACATACTGGCGTCGTACCTGCACTCTATGCAATGCCTACACATTGCCAAGTCACAGATATTAAAAATAGTTTGATGTTGTCTGAATCTCATTCAAGTCACCATCATGCCATGCATGAAATGCATCACCAACAGCATTCACAACCGACTCAACATGATCAACTCAGTGATTATGCAAAAGAGGTTTTTGCCCTTGCTAGTCAAATCATGAAGCATTGTCCTTTATGTACACATGGTTTAGATGCTGTTGCAATTATTCCTTTAATTGCATTTATTTTAATCTTTGTACTGGCTTGGTTTAGTCGTGTACGATGCCTATGTTATACATGGTCAGAAGATCTGCGTATTCCACGTATCTTCTATATTTTCCCGATTAAGCAAGCTCCTCCTCTCGCTCTATAAAATGCTTTTTTAACATTTCGTATCCAGTGAATCACTGCGGTACAGCCTCGTTTATTGCTTTTTATAGAGTTAAATATGAATACTCAATTTCGTTTGTCAGTATTAACGGCTGCATGTCTATCGATTACCTATAGCTCTATGGCTTTAGCTGAAACATCATCCCAAGATCCAGACTAAAACGCTAGATACAATCGTGGTAACAGCAAGTCGTGAAGGCGAATCCATTAATAATACCCCTGCTGCAATTAGCAAAATTACCAGTCAAGACATTGAAAATAAACATGCCACTTTTATTGGTCAGTTGGTCAATCAGACGCCTGGTGTTTTGATGAATGATTTGGGTAACGAACAACACATGATGTCGATTCGTCAACCCATCACGACTTCTGCTGTTTATCAATATTTAGAAGATGGTATTTCGATCCGTCCAGTCGGTGTGTTTAACCACAATGCTTTATATGAAGTAAATTTAGCTGGAATTGATAGCATTGAAATTTTGCGTGGTCCGGCAAGTAGCTTGTATGGAAGTAATGCAATTGGTGGCACGATTAATTTCCTCACCAAAGCGCCGAGTTTAACCCCAACAGCTGATTTGGGTGCGAGTGCAAGCTCTGAAGGTTATCGCCGTTTAGACTTAGGTGCATCAAATACGTTTGATACTGAGTACGGTGAACATGGTTTAAGACTGTCTGCCTATGCCAGTGATCGTGGTAATAGCTGGCAAGATCATGCTGAAAGTAATAAGCAAAGTGTGACCTTAAGACATGATTGGCGTATATCAGATGCCACTCAAATCAAAAATATTTTCAGCTATAACCATTTAAAAACCGATATGACGGGCAGCCTTAATGCTGAAGATTTTAGCAAACGTCCAGGTTATAGTTATCAAACATTTACATATCGAGAAGTAGATTCGACTCGCCTTTCATCACAAATTAACCATCAATGGGATGATCAACAACAAAGTCAATTGACTGTCTATTATCGCGATAATACAACCGATCAAAATCCAAGTTATAACATTCGTACGGATGTAAAAGATAAAAAACCTACAGGTACATATAGTGGGCAAACCACCTATAATACTTTTCAATCTTATGGTTTAAATTTACAACATTCGATTAGCTTTGATCAGGTAAAATTAATCGTTGGAGCGATGACAGATCATTCTCCAAACCAAGCTCAAACCAATGATATTGAAGTCTTTCGTGATCCAAATACGCTTGTTTATACAGGTTACAAACAACGTCAGTTATTACGCGATTTCAAAGTGGATGTAAATAACCAAGCATTCTATACACAAGCAAATTGGCAAGCTTTGCCCAACCTAAATCTAGTCGGTGGCGCTCGCTATGATTGGATCAGTTATAAATTTGATAACAAACTTGTTCCATCAAAAGTTACAGGTGCGCCAGATGAAAAGCGCAGTTTTCATAAAGCAAGCCCTCAACTTGGTTTTGTATGGAATATCACGCCTGAATTAGATCTGTATAGCAACTGGTCACAAGGTTTTGTGCCACCAGAGGTCAGTAGTTTATATGGTGCAAATCTCGTCACACCAAATTTAAAAGAAGCAACATTTAATAATATTGATGCAGGTTTACGTTTCAAAGTTTTAGATGATCGACTGGATGGTGAAATTACCTTGTATCGTTTACAAGGTAAGGATGAAGTTCTAAGTTATACAAAACCTGATAATACTCGTGAACCACGAAATGCAGGAAAAACTTTACATCAAGGCATTGAGATTGGTGGAACTTGGAAACTGAGTGAACGATATGATCAACGCCTGAAAGTTTCTGGAAGTATCGCCAAACACGAATATAAAGAATTTCAACCTTCATCTACGCTCAACTATAGTGACAATACGATGCCAAGCTCACCAAAAAGTTTTGGCACGATTGAGTATCAAATCAAACCTATCCCAGCATTATTGCTGTCGGCTGAAGGTATTTATGTTGGCTCTTACTGGATCAATGATGCCAATACCGAAAAATATGATGGGCATACCATTCTAAATTTACGTGCCAATTATCGTAAAAATGCTTATGAAGTCTATGGGCAAATCATCAATGCCGCAGACGTGCATTATGCTGAGAGCACGTCATATAGCAATAACCAAGCAAGCTATACCCCAGCCGCACCACGAACATATTTATTAGGTTTACGTTATCATTTTGGGAAATAAACAATGAATGCCAGCCAACTCACAAAGCGATTGAAATTACATCGTCGCTTGGGGATGGTGCTCGGCATTCTGGTTTTGATGTGGTCTTTAACAGGTGTGTTGCATCCAATCATGAGTGCAACACAACCTCAACCCGTCAAACGAATGCCACCATCTCAGCAACTCAACTTAAAAAATGCTTTGTCTGCACCTCAAGTATTGCAACAGCATCAAATTACAGCATTTTCCGCATTACAAGCCATTCAGTTACAACCTGAGCTTGTAGCTTACCGAGTTTTAAAGCCAACTCAAAATGTTGCTGAATATTTTGATAGTCAATCGGGTCAACTTATTGAGGATGCAGAGCAACAAGATGCAAAACGTCTTGCAATTTGGTATACAGGTTTAGCCAAACAACAGATCGTTTCGACTGAATTAGTTACGAAATTTAGCGATGATTATCCAAGTGTGAATCGTCTATTGCCTGTTTGGCGTGTAAGTTTTGACAATGGTTTAAGGGCTTATGTTGATCCATCACAATCTCGATTAGCCACGCTATCGAATGATCAAAAAATGTGGATGGCGAAAATATTTCGTTTAGGTCATACATGGACTTGGGGCGATCAACCGTGGACAGGACAAAGTATACTGATGCAAATTGCCTTAATTGGCATTTTAGTTCTTACCTGTATGGGCATTGGATTGTTTTTTAGGATTCGTAATCGCCAGAACTATCGTTTAGCTCACAAGCCGATTCGCTTTTTACATCGCTATTTAGGCATCAGTTTAAGTGTATTTATCTTGCTATGGGTATTCAGTGGTTTCTATCATGTTTGGCATAAAAAATCTGAGATTGTGAACATTCAGCCGATGTTTTATACACAGGATTTAAGTGCTGTCGCATGGAAAACGGCTGTTCAACAGCCAATACAACGCCTTAACCTTGTACCGATCTCCTTTGCTCAAGATCACGCTCAAGCAGGTTGGATGATTCAATTGACAGGCAAACCACAGCTACAAGGCAGCATGACCGCAGCCAAAGAACATGATCATCATAATCATGCTAAAAGCGCTGCCCCTGCAATTGAATTGATTGATGCGAATACCGCTACAAAATTAAATACGCTTGAGCAAAGTAAGCAGTTGGCTGCCGACTATTTACATTTACCAGTGGGTCACTTTACTCAAAGCTCTTGGGTCACCAGTTTTAGTGGTGAATATGGTTTTATCAACAAACGTTTACCCGTGGTTAAAGTTGAAAGTAATTTAAGTGATCAACTTAGGCTGTATATTGAGCCAAGTAGCGGTGTGATTGCAGCGCAAGTCACTCAACAAGATGCTTTAGAAGGTTTTAGTTTTGCATATCTACATAAATGGACATGGCTACCACTAGATAAAACATCCAGAGATATCTTATTAGGCAGTATTGCTGGACTCATTGCTTTATTGGTGATCTTAGGTTGTAGATTAGCAGCCCGAAAAGCCTCTTAAGTTCTGTGTTGATCCTTCTTAATTTAAGGAGGATCAATTTTTTAGAATTAAACCCATCAAATATAAAATGAGGCTACCACAAAACTTAGCATTAAGCCTGTCTCAATCAACTCAATTGCAGCACCAACAGTATCACCAGTAATTCCACCAATTCTTTTGATAAACAAGGCTCTTAAATAAAACAATACAGCAATAAAGCAGATAAAAGTCACCAAGCCCAACCATTTAAACATACAAAGTAATGAAATTGTAATGACAAAAACAACCCATGTAAGTTTCTTTGGAATAAAATCAGTAATTGATCGTCCTAGCCCTTTATCACGAACGTAAGCTGTGGTTAAAAATAGAAATAATGGAACACTACGCCCAAGCATTGGAACTAAAATCAAAAACGCATTGAGGTGCTGCTCAAGCAGCACATACAGCGCAGCAAACTTGAGTAAACAAACCACAACAAGACTCAGTACACCGATTGGACCGCAGCTTGGATCTTTCATAATTTTGAGTGTACGTTCAGGATCACCAAAACCACCGACCCAAGCATCAGCTGTATCGGCTAAACCATCAAGGTGAAGCCCACCTGTGAGCCATATCCATAACACTAAAATGATACTGGCAATCAATAAAATTGGCAGCTTGACTAAAATCAGAGACACAGCAAACAGAATGAGTCCGATCAACAAACCTACAAATGGATAAAACAAAATCGCTTGACCATTTTGCTTTGCACTTGGCATTGTTTTTAATTCAATGGGCAAAACCGTTAAAAATTGCAAAGCAATCCAAAAAGCTGTCATGCAAGAAATCTCAGTCAAACAATATTGATGATTTACAAATTATGAAGAAACAAAAATGGGAATAGAACCCTATTCCCAAATTAAAATGATGAATCAACTAGATTATTGAGTTTGATAACATTGTTTGAGCTTCAAATAATCATAATAGAAACTGTTGGTACTATATTGTGCATATTTACATGATGATTTAAACAAGGTCTCTTTTTCATTGTAGAGCATTTTTACCAAAGTTGTGCCTTGAGCATTTTGGTAAATATCCCACTGTAAATTCGCAGCCATTGGCGATACCACTTCACCTCTCCACGTACTATTGCTGTAGTTATACGTTTGACGTAAAGGTAAAGGCTGCATCATGTCATGTAACTCCAAACTGGTCGCCAGTGGAATAATGATTTCTGCATGTGCGAAGCGTAACACAGCACGGTGGGACTGCTGTTTATCGACAATTGCATCCACTTGCTTAAACAAATCTTGTTTTAGACCTTGAGCAATGTTACTGGTGACAGCATTTGATTCTTGAAAGCTAGGCCCTTTCTCATAAAAATCATTTGCATCGTTAAATTCAGCATAGAATTTTGCTGCATCTACAGGCATATATTGATCAAAATTTACATCTTTTAATTCAAGCTGCATACCACCAGAAATTGAATACAATTCATAAAGATAAGCTGCTGCGTCCACAGCACTTGCAATGGTATTTTTCCCTTTACCTTTTTCTGTAATGGTTTCACCTTTTGGCGATATCACGGTATAAGTGCCGCTATTACTAAAGGTATAGCCCGTTGTACCTAATTTTTTGATAAATTCAGGCTTAAAAATTGGGTTAAGCACACTCAGCGCAACTTGTTCTGCACGAGTATCTTTTTCAATTTCTTTGAGTTTATTGGCTAAATCGGCATTTTCTTCTTCAAACTGCTGATAAGCTTGGCTAGCATCATAAATTGCTTGTTGCTGAGTTGATAATGGCTTAGCTAAATCTTGATCTTTATTCAAGCTATGGAAATAAAGTTTAAAACGATCTACACCGCCATCCTCAATAGATGGGATACTCGTACTGGTTAAACTGGTATATGAAACAGGTGTAACTTGATTCTTCAATTGGGGTTGCTGTTGAATCAATTCAGCAGTAAAGAACTTGGCACTGTCAACCGCACGATCTACACCTGAGCTTTGAACTAAGATTGATTCAGGTTGTGACGCTGCTGTTTTAAATAGTTCGGGTAGACGCTGTAAAAGACGGTCTGCGATACCTCGATGTTCTTGAATACCAAGCATCGTTTCATTGCCATATCCATACTGACGGATTCCGTCCACCCCATAACCAAGCAGGATATTGGCTTTCATCATACTTTCTAAATCGGCACCTAATTTTTCACCTAAAGGCGTTAAAGCATTCTCAGCCTTGGCTTGTTTCCATAAATTATAAAGTGCCAAGTCGTATTTAATACTCGATAATCCTCTTGAGCCATGACGCGCCACTAACTCAGTAAAAACAGGTTTAAAACCTTGTGGAATCGCTTCGTATTTTTTAAGGTCTTGTTGAGGTTGATATGGTGTTTTGGTTTGATAATATTTTGATGAGGTATTTTGTTCAGAGCTAGGCTGTGATTGTTGATCATTGTTATTACATGCTGCTAATAATATACTTGCACATAACATACTGCTTTTAAATAAAATATTCATAGAATGGTCGATTTGATTATACATGCTATGTATCATAGGAAACAGTAATGACAGTTCAGTTACATTGAGCAATGAACATTTCCCTTTAAAGAATTATTTAACTTTTAGTCAATAATCACATCATTTTCTGATTCAATCTCAAAAGTTATAGAATTTCGAACTGCATTTGCTCGTGATATTTTGATAAGGAAAATGAATATAACTCGCCTAATTCGGCAGGCATTTTTAATAAATCATCTAGGTTTTGTTGTTGTGCTAAACAGGTCAGTAATTTGATGACGCCACCATGCGTGACGACCAAAGCCTTATTCCAATCCTGTCGTTGCATTTGCTCGTAAATTTCATCAAACCCACACATGACTCGCTGTTGGAATTGAATCAGAGACTCACCATTCGGCGCATGATATTGTGTAGGAAATTGCCAAAAGTTTGCTAATTGCTCTGGTTCAGCTTCATAAATTACTTGGGTTGAAATACCTTCCCAATCACCAAAATACATTTCTTTGATATGCTCATTGACCAGCATTGACAATCCGAGTTGATTTGCCAAATGCTCTGCAAGGCAACGACAGCGCCGCAAAGGTGAACTGATAATCACATCCCAATCCACTGGAGTAGTCATGTACTGCTGAATGGTTGATTGCATTTGCAACCAACCCTGTTCAGTCAAATCATCATCCAAGTGCCCACGTAGTGTATGGCTTAAAGTCGTTTCACCATGTCGCAGTAAATCAATCTGCAACTTTATCACCTGTTACTGCCGCTTCCGCAAAAGTTGCCATTTGATTATGCAATACACAAGCAAGTTGGATCATAGATAATGCTGCACCAGCACCACTGCCTTCCCCTAAACGTAAATTCATTTTGAGGATTGGCTGTGCTGCAAGTTCTTTTAAGATACGTTGATGACCATATTCTGCTGATTGATGTCCAAAGAACATCCATTCACGACTCTGTGGTTGAATACGCATCGCACATAAAGCTGCAACTGAACTGATAAAGCCATCTACTACAATCGGCAAACCAATTTGCGCACAACGTAAATAAGCCCCTGTCATGGCTGCTATTTCTAAGCCACCAACAGCCGCTAGGATTTTTAAAGCATCATTCACAACATGAGGTCTATGGAGCTTGACCGCTTGATCAATGACTTTAATTTTATGTTGTAATTGTTCAATATTGATTCCAGTGCCTAAGCCTGTAAGCTGCTGCGCTGATTCATTCAGTAACAAACAGGCAAGTGCTGAAGCTGAACAGGTATTCCCAATGCCCATTTCACCTGCAACAAAAATATCGCTTCCCTGCGCTTTTGCGAGATCAGCACTATTTTTACCCAATTCAAGCGCGGCAAGGCATTCTTGCTCAGTCATGGCTGTTTGTTGTGCAAAATTAGCTGTACCAGCTCGAATACAATGACGCTCAACACCCACATAATCATAGGCATCACCCACAGTACCACAATCAACAACTTGTAAATGTGCTTGATGGTGTTTGGCAATCACACTAATCGCGGCACCACCTGAAGCAAAATTTTGTAGCATTTGACGCGTAACTGCTTGTGGGTAAGCCGAGATATTTTCTTCCACGACACCATGATCACCTGCAAAAATCGTGATCCAAGGCTGTTGAATTTTAGGGTGAACTGTACCCTGCAAACTTGCGAGTTGAATTGCCGTTGTTTCTAAATCACCCAACGCACCCGTTGGTTTGGTTAATTGCAGTTGACGTTGTTCTGCTTGCTGTCTTGCATCTAAATCAGGTTGTTGAATCGGTTCTAAGTACCAAGTTACTTGTTCAGTCATGTTCTTTCTCATCTTTTAAAATCATTGGAAAACCTGCTACACAGAACACCACTTTATTTGCCAACAGCCCTAAAGCTTGATGTAAACGTCCTGCCTCATCCACAAATCGACGGCTAATTTCACCCATAGGAACGACACCCAATCCAGTTTCGTTACTCACTAAAATAATGTGTGATTTGAGTTGGGGTAATAGGTTTAAAAATTTGGCTGTTTGCTGCTGTTGTAATTCGGCATTATCGGATAACAATAAATTGGTGAGCCATAAGGTCAAACAATCCACCAAGATCACTTGATTATCTTGATCTAATTGCAACAGTTGATCCGCAAGAAAAATAGGTTCTTCACACAATTGCCAATCATCAGGGCGTTGTTGTTGATGATGCTTAATCCGTTGCTGCATTTCTTGGTCTAATGCTTGTGCAGTCGCAACATATACAACAGTGACACCTTGTTCTTTCGCCGTTTGTTCAGCCAAGCGACTCTTACCTGAGCGAGCACCACCTAAAATGAGTTGTAACATATTTAACCTAATCTCATTTGATGATAAGGATACAGTAATCCTTGTAAAATCTGTGCCTTATAATAGCCGAAAGTTAAATGATTGACCTGAATTTTAAACTGTCTAGTCGCTAAATTTTCGATGCGTTCCAGTACTATATCACTTTGCCATGTTTGTTGATAAAGTCCTAACGTGATATGTGGGCAATAATCGAGTGCTGCAATTTCATTTGAGCCTTGAGCAAGCTGTTGGCGAATGTTAGACAGTGTGTTATTGGTATCATTGACCTGTAAAAATAAAGCACTACTAAAACTATCAATCTGGGTGATTTCTAGTTCAAATGGCTTTAACTGCAATTGTTTAAGTAAGTCGATCTGTCGATTTAATTGTGCAATCTGAAAATCATCATCATATTTATGAGAATCTACTGTTAAAAAACCGCAAACAAACAAAGTAATGTGATACTGACGCTGATTTGATGGGATGAGAAGATTTGAAAATGGTGTTCTGAGCTGATCTAAATACTGAATCAATTCAGGTTGATCAATTTCGATATACCACAGTCCGTAGTCTGAACGACCCAAATGCCATTCAGGATAATCTCGCAGTTCAGTTGCAATCAGTTGAGTAGATGCTTGTAATAACACAACTTCGACAACATGTTTAAAGTTGTACTATTCAAACACAAATCAATTAAAACATTAAAGTTCTTTTCAATATTTCATTTCAAACATACTCCGACTTGATTTCCCCAAACATCACATTAAACGCTAAATCGACATCGGCTAATTCATGTTGAATGCCTTGATAAAGCTGATCTAATAACTGTTTCTTTTGAGTTTCGGTCACATCCATGTAGGCGACATTTTTTTGAATGTGTTGAACGATCAATATTTCATCTAACTCAAGTATCTTCAAAGCATAGACATATCCATAAATTGCCCCATTTAAGAGATTTTGATCAGGCAACTGTTGTTGAATATGGTTCTCTAAACTTCCTAAAACACGCTCATTAAAATTAAGCTTTCTTAACGGCTCTCTTGCAACACGTTCACATGGATCTTTATAAGCAAATCGACATGAGTTTAAAAAACTCTCAGCCATTCGATCCAATTGCTTTTTTTGATTAGGGATTAAATTAGCTAAACCTAATTTAACGTCATCAACCAGTCTTTCAGCATATTGTCGAACTGCTAAATCAGCCATTGCAATACCAATCGTCTCATGCCCATTTAAACTGGCATACCAAGCAAGCATGGCATGACAACCATTCCACAAACGATTTTTAATGATTTGAATATCCGCAATCTGATCAACCAGAATCATTTGACGCATTTTATGAAGTAATGGACTGCGATTCTCTACATAAATTGGCATATCCGTTTCGCTATGAAACAAAATTAAGTCCATATTCTGTAGGAACTGACCGGCTTGGAATTGCCCTTTCATATCGTCTAAGCATGAACTCAGGTGTTGTTCTTGTTGCTCAGTTAAAGCCGTTTCATCTGACAGTTCAATGTTATCTTCATTTAAATCAGACTGATATTGTTTAAATAATTGGTGTTTGATATTCAGTTGGCGATATAACGCCTGATCTGTAAGTTTAGATGCCATCCTGTTTACGACCGTATCACAGAAATAATGTTCAGTTAAAATATGCTCAGCAATATCTTCATCTGTTATTTCAAGCAAAGCCTCACGGAGGTGCTTCAATACCAAATATTTTGCACAGACTTTATTCAACACAATTAAGAAAGTAATTGGCTCATCATTTTGTATCTCTTGTGACATAAAACGTGCGAGCAAGCCTTTTGCAATTATTTTTGCTTCAGATGGAATCGCCTGTTCTGGGAAACACAGCGCAATCAAACTCGATTGCATATACATGTCCAACATTTGCTGCTGATTATCCGCATCAATCACAGTTAGATTTTCGATACGTTCGTCATAAGAACACTGGTTATAGCGAATACTATAGCTTGCGAAACTATTTACAGATTCAAGATATAAACGATTTCTGGTTGATGCCAATATCCGCTGAGGTCGAGTAAAACCATCCCAATGTGATAATACTTGTGCAAGGTATCCACCACCAATCGCACCAAAACCATGAATCCCAACGGTTAATTGATTCAAACTTTGTGGAAAAGATTCTTGCAACTGCGGCATGCCCATTTCAGGAATATATTGATCTAAAGCATTCAGACATTCATTCATGTCCTGATAATAAAATTTTGTTTGAGCCAACATCTGATCACTCGGCTCTTTGATATCTTTAAGTAAAATTGTGATTCCACCTGCTTCAGATGCAGAATTAATCCCATTCTCTGAATCTTCAAACATAAGGCACTGTTGCGGTTGTAAATTTAGTCTTTGGGCCGCTGTGATAAAAATTTCAGGGTGTGGCTTCCCTTGTTCAACTTCATCACCACAGACTAACAAGTCAAAAAATTTATAGACATTGGCATTAATTAGATATTCTTCTGCAATTGCACGACGACTCGATGTTGCAACTGCCATTCTTAAACCTGACTTACGCAGACGCTCTAAAACTTGGATTAAACCTTTTTTGATTGGAACACCATTTTGACGAACAAACGCCAGTTCAATTTCATCTGCTCGTTTGCGAATAGCAGTATAAGGAACATCTGTACCATAAAACTTTTGTGCCAGCTGTTCAGATGCTTTCGCACTTAACCCTAGACACTGGATCAAATATTCATCTGAGAACTCCTGCCCAATCAACTCATTGGAGGCCTGTTTCAATGTTTGAAAGCGCAAACGCTCAGTATCAAACATTGTTCCATCCATATCAAAAAGTGCCCCTTGGACAGGATAATCATGAAAAATTAACATTTTTACTCCCTTGTTATGAACCAGACCTTTCTTAGGTTAACTAAAAAAGTGCATCAAAATCCAAGGCGTAAATAAATGAAATAAATCTGATCAAAAAACACACTAAAATGGTTATTTTTTGATTCAAGAGCCACTCATTCTGTTAATAATTTGCATTACTCCAAAAAATATGCTTGGTTTTTAAGCAAAAATGGCAAATATTTGTGCTTATAAACTCGAATCTAAATCACGAGCTTAGTCGATGTTTTGTTCTGTAGTATTAATATCCAAGCCAAATATAAACCTACACTGAGCATTAATACACCGAGTAAATAAAAAGGTAAGTTGATCGCATAGCGATATAAAAAGGTACTGAGCAAAGGTGCAACAATTAAACCAAGCGCCTGAATTACAGTACATAAACTTGCCATTTTAATTTGTGCATTTTGGCTCACTGATTGTGCTGCACCTGTCGTAAATGCAGGAAGCAGGCTTGCAACCCCTATTCCATATAAAATATAGCTGGCTTGGAAAAAGATGATTTGATCTGCATTTAACGACAATAATAAACCAGCAAGCATTGCCGTAATCCCTAAACCTACCAAGGCTTGTAAGCTCAATTTGACAATTTTTACAATAATAATCTGAGTCAGAACCAAACTAAAACCAACAATTAACATACACTGAGAAAAGTAGCTTGCGCTCTGCTGTATGTTGAGTTGAAAGCGATCCTGAATATAAAATCCTGCTGTCATATTCAAAGTCACGATTGCCATATAAGTACTAAAACCAAGGATTAACCACGGTAAAGCTGGCTTGATTGAAAACGCTGTTGATTCATCTTTTAAACTTTGTTGTTGTATTGAATTAATCTGAGCAATCGTATCTTTATGAAAAAACACGGTCAGTAAAACACTAAAGATCATCAGTACAATAACAGCCACCCACATTGACAATAAAATCCCACCTAGCAACAAAATAGAAGTTACAAATGGCCCAATGATCATCCCTAAACTGTTCATTGCACCGTACATTGCCATTTTCTGACTTCGTTGTTCTGTATCAGTGACATGCTGCATCACATAACTTTGTAAACCAATTTGTGGCATTGCCATGAATGCCCCTGTACTTGCACGGCTGAGTATAAGAAGTATAAAAATTGCAACAGGCGCTAAACTTTGATTGAGGCCAAAATAAAGGATGAGTGTAAAAATCGCCCATGTAATGGTCATTCCCCAAAAACCATAATTCATCAATTGATATGGTGTTTGTATTTTCTGATGCTTAGCAATAAAGATTGAAGCAATTGCCATACAAATCGCACCCGCAGATACAATCATGCCCCCCTGAAGCTCGGTTAAGTGTAACTGCCGAATTAAAGGTGCAAGCAAAGGCAAAATCATGGAAAAACAAGTGCCGTTGGCTAAAGTTGCCCAAGCCAATAATTTAAAATTTCTTTGCATAATGAATGTCATAAAAAGAAAAGGCATCTAAAAAGATGCCTTTTGATTGAATTAGTATTTGAGGGTATAGCTCAAACCATAAGTACGACCTTGTGCAGGTAAACTTGAGATTGCACCGTATACAGCTTCAGCAGCTTGACTATATACCGTTTTATATTCTGTATTCCAGACATTATAGACACCAAAACCAACTGTTCCAGGGCCTGCTTTTGCATTGGCAATCACATCCATCACAGCATAACCTTTGATTTTTGTCGCAGCATTAGGGCGAACATTGGCATCATATTTTGCAACTCGAGCATCTTCATAGGCTTTATCGGTACCTTTGACGGCAAGCATTTGTACTCGTAGTCCATTACCTTGAGTATCTTGCCACTCACCAAATACTGTTCCCTTGATTGGAGAAACTTGTAAAGCATTTAGCTCTCGCCAAGTACCAGCAGCATCTTTAAATTGACCTCTAGTATAAGAAACTGTTCCACCAACATTAAATTGATCGAGTACTGGCATACTTGCATTTGCTTCTAAGCCATAAACTCGCTGGTCTGTATCAGCCACAGTCACGGAACGATCGGCTTTAAACTGAATCACCTTATCAGATGTATTGTAGAACGAGGTTAAACCTAAATTCGCTCCATGATCATTCTGCATTCTCCAACCCAACTCATAGTTGTTGACGGTAATTGGATCTACATTTTCAGAACGTACAACATAACCTGCTGATACATCACGTAGTACACGTTGAATATCAGGTAAACTAAAGCCTTGTGAGAAATTAGCAAACACTTGTTGTTGATCATTTAATTTATAAACAGCACCTAAATTAAATAAAGTTTTATCATGTTTGACTGAACCAGCCGCAACTATTCCAGCTGGTTGACCTGTTATATCACCTTGAATGGCTGCAACAGTTGGTTTAAATGCCCCTGTATCACTTTCAATACGTTGATAACGTATGCCTGTTTGAAGATTTAATGCATCCGTTACATCATAATTTGCTTGGATAAATGTGCCCAAATTTTTAATGGTTGCATCTGGACCAAAATCATAACTACGACCCGTGTTATTATATTTCAATCCATTGTTAGCCATGCTATAAAGATCAGCTGTTTGCTTATCTTTTTCATGATCATAATCAATACCATAAGTAAGTTTTAAATCACGATTAATAATGTTCAGTTTTGATGTCATCGCAGCACGAACACCAGTAACGTCAATATCAGATTCTGATTGGTATGCTAGGTAATAATTAGATCTCATGAAATTACTTAAAACTGTTGGATAAAATCGCGCATTTTCATTGCGATAATACGCTTCAACATTAAGTTCCTGACCTAATAAATCTGTATTTTGATATTGTGCATTAACAGCATAGCGTTTGGTAAAAGGTTGTTTATCGACCTCGAAGCCTTTTAACGCATTTAAACTTGGTGCACTACCTTTTTTGAAAACTGCATAATCAGGACCATAATCAGGGCCATATTCTGAATCTTGTTGATCATCATAATATTGAGCGCCAAAACTTAACTTTTGCTTGTCTGTTAATTGCCAGCTTAAACGACCATTTACATCGACTGTCTCAGTGTCTTGACGATCAGTTTGTGCGATTTCAGGTCCAATGCGATGACCATGACTGTCTTGGATTTCACCACGTTTGGTATAGCCTGCACCTAAGAAACCATTCCAATCCCCTTGATTGAATGCGACTGATTGATAAGCCTCATAAGCAAGTGCATCATTTTTAAAATTATCACCAGAAGTCACACTAACTTTTGATTCAAAGCTTAAACTGTCCCCAGTACCTTTTTTGGTAATAATATTAATAATACCGCCTGTTGCCCCTGAACCATAAATGCTACTCGCACCTGAAACCACTTCAATTTTTTCAATTGAATCTGGGCTAATACTATTCAATTGACGAGCAGCATCACGTGAACCTGTTTGTGCGACACCATCAATCAAAACCAGTACCTGACGGCCACGCATGGTTTGACCATAATTGGTGGTTGTACCACTACTTGGACTCAGTGAAGGAACGAGTTGAGCCAAAATATCTGCAAGTTTTCGCCCAGCAGTAGCTTGTTGCTCAATTTGTTTTTGTTCAATTGATTGTACTGTCCCCGCAGTTTCCGCAATACTTTGAGCTGAACGAGTCGCTGTCACCACAATCGGTGCAAGTTGTGCTGTTTTTTGACTTTCTACAACAACTGCTTGAGTAGATGGTGCTGTTTCAACAGTTTGAGCATAAAGCTGTGTACTTATGGCTAAGCTCAAAAGTGTGAATGATGTCGAAAGTGAACGAACTTTCATAAATTACCCCTAGGTATGTTGTTGCGTTTGTTTTGCTTTGTGAACTAGAACTTGACTGAGCAAGACGCTCAGGACAGATGCGGCTGCAAGAATGAGATAGAAATTTCCATAGCCAAATGCTTTAGCCAAGAAACCCGACATCGCTCCGCCAATGAAATAAACCAGCAGCTCAAAACAGACTAAAATCGTAAAGTCTGTTCCTGCTTGCTCTTTAGAACTGGTTTGCATGAAATGGGCATATAAAGCGGTCATCGCAACGTAACGAATGGCTAAAATGACAACGACAAATACACCAAGTAACATTTGCCATTGATCAAACCAACTCAATAAGACAGCAGCCCCAAGTAAGGCATAAATCAAAGTTCGTGCCCAACCTGCCCAAATCAATAATAGAGTCGCTGCTAATTTTTTTAATAAAAATGCAGCTGATATTGCAGCTAATAAACCGACACCAGCCCCAACCACAGACATAAGGATGCCAATCTCTGCCAATGACCACTTTTGATCAATTAACATGGGATTGAGCATTGCCATCGCAGGGGCTTCAACCACGCGATAACAGACAATCAAAGCCAAAGCCCATAACATTTCAGGGCGCTTAAATGCTCGGATGAGGCTCGGTACTTGCTTGGCAATTTTTTCTGTATTCGATCTTTCTTTGATTTGGAAAATAGCCAACATTGTGAGTGCTGTCATTGCAGCTAAAGCAATCAGTGCCGTTTGCCAACCGTAGAGTTGATACAACCATAAAGTGCCAGCACCACCCACCATACTGCCTAAAGCAACCCCAATACTTTGCGCCATACTGCCAAGACGATATTCAGATTCGGAAAATGTTTCGACGGTATAACCATCAATCGCAATATCTTGGGTTGCAGCAAAAGTTGAAATCCATAAACCCACAATCACAAAGACACTTAAACCATAGTCAAACTGTGTCAATGCCAAAACCACCACGCCCAAGACCAATGCAATCTGAGTAAATAATAGCCAAGTTTTGCGTTTACCTAGTGATTTCAAATAAAAGCGATCAAGCAATGGTGCCCAAAAAAACTTAAATGCCCATGGGATATACAGTAGCGAGAACATTCCAATCCAACGCAAATCCACGCCTTGATGGCGTAGAATCGTAGGTAAAGCCACATTGTAAAAATACAATGGCAAGGCATGTGCAAGGTACAGTACCACCACAACCGATAGGCTCAGTGTGGATACTGTTTTGATTGGAAAGGCATTGTCATGATTCAATTGTTGATTCATAACCACCTCTGCACAGCCCATTGCACAGCATCGACTTGGTTCAAACTAACGAAATAAGGCACATGCCACGCTTTTTGCAAAGCAGGCGTGTCCAATCGAATTCGATCTGCTTCATCTTGGGCAATACGGGCAAATCCCAAACAATATTGATAAAAATCAGGTTTATATTGCTTATACCATTTCGCTTGAATTGCTCGATATTCTTCGGGGAATTCGGTATTCAGCTCAGTTTGCATAATCAACACAAAATTTCTTTTTTGTTCGAAATATTGTTGGATATGCGCTAACCATTGTTCAAACTCTGCCACCGAGACATGCGCGGCAAAGCGCATGTCTAAGATGTGCATCTCATTGATTGATAAACTCATGTAACACTCAGAACTTTGGCTGGCTGATCTGCGAGCTGTTGTTGTAATTGCTGTGATGTTTGGAGCGATTGACCAAACTTGTTATAAAAAGTTTCTCTAAAGCAGTAGTACAACATGGCGGTTTTCTCAGCCATTGGAATGAGACGCTGGCTTTCGTAGCACATTTCCTCGACCACTGCCGCATAAGGCTTAACCGTATGATCTGGTTCACCCACAATTTTTTTGGCTTGAGAATTTTCAAAAATATAGAAACTGAGCAAGCGAATAGTTGGACGCAAAAATCCTTTACCAAAGACAGACTTATCGCCAAAAAGTAGATGCCAGCCTAGATCGTGGTCATCACCTTCGTAATAACGACCTAAACGATCTCGTTTACCTTCATAGATTTCGGTATAACCCACGTCTTTACCATCTACCCCAACAATTAATAAACGTTGATGGTCATCTGCAAGCATCTTGTCGAAATACACCTGCAAATCCAGTTCAGATTTATTCAATTGCCACTGTGGAATGACATGTGGCTCATGCATCCATTGATGTAATAAAGGAATATCTTGTGGATATTGCACTTGTCTTAAATAATATTGCGTCCCATTCTCATTATATTCATAGTAATCAGGGAGTTGCTGAGAGATTGTGTTCATATCAGACCTTTATTTATTCAATCTTAGAAATATTTAGCCAGCTTTAGATTTAGCTTGTTGAGTGCCCCATTCCGCCAATGTCTCTGGACTTACTGGGTTTGCAATTGGATCTAGGAAAACAGGAACAGGACGTTCTGCTTCATCGTTATAACTTGTGGTAAATAAACGAACACGGTTCAAACAAATCTTGGTGTAAGTTGGTCGTAACATGGCAAATTTTTCAGCACGTTCAGCCAATTCAGGATGCTGTTGGTTAAACTCAACGATAACGTTGGAAATGGTTTGCCAGAAATCAAGTTCTGAATATTCAGGATAATCTTGCAAGAACACATTACAGATATAGCGGTAATGCACCATGAACAGACCTGTGAAAATGAAATGACTTAAATCGGTGGCTTCATGACGTAATAACAAATCAGCTTCAGATGGCAATTGCGCCAACTCAGGGAAATCTTCATCCACCAAGTTGATGTCATCAATAAAGTCTTTTAAGACCAATGCTTTCGGTACGCCATTTTCATGTACCAACATGGTGTTTTCGCCGTGTGGTGAGAATGCTAAACCGTAGCGATACAAACAGAGTAATAACGGACTTAAACAGACTTGCGCAAATTGCGCTAACCAAGCCAAAGGACTTAGACCAGATGCTTGAATGAGTACACTGAGGATGGATTGACCTGAAATATCTCGGTGTAATAAGGCAGCTTGAGAAAGTACTTGCTGTGATGAATCGACATAGCGATCGACACTTTCACGCCATAAGCAGCCAAAGAGTTCTTTAAATTGATAAGGCGCACCTTCAATTCGGTCAAAACACGGTTGATGAATGGTTAAGGTCGCCACTTCACCCAAGAAAATCACACCTGTTTCTTGTAAGTCTTGATCTTGTTGATGAATTTGCTTTAACCATGCAGTAACAGCAGGCGCTGCAAGATTACGTTTTGAAGGTAATCCACGATAAACAGCCGTGTTAAAAATACTTACTGGCAGTTTAATGTAATGACGTTGTAAGTTAGATGTATTGCATAAAGTCCGAATAGACTGCATGGGCACATAGCTGTCTTGGCTAATGTTTAGCTCAATAATTTTTTGGTCGACAATTTCATTGGCATAAGTTGGAACCAACCACTGATGCCATTGCCAAGCATGCACAGGAATCAAGAAATAATTTTGTGGATTCAATGCTTTGGTTTGAAGAATGTTTTGAAATTGTTGAAGTTCATTGGCATCAAACTCATGTTGATACAAAGCACAAGCATTCCATTGTTCAGTGCTGCGATATTCCGCTAAATCGCGATGTACCGCTAACCACAATACTTTGACTTCTGGTGAAAGTTCAGGTGCCGCGCTTAAATAATCATCATAACCAAAGCCCATACGCCCTTTACTCATGATCAGCCAAGGATGACCGCGTAACATACCTTCAATTTTATAATGCGATTCAGTTAAAACCTCAGCACTTGGCAAACGTGTTTCATTGAACAAATGTGCTTCTGCCAACCACGTATTATTCATTTCCTTAATCAAATACGCTTTGGTAAATGGTTTGACATTCGAGCTGTCAGACATCGCAACAATAAACTCATGTAAATTCCAAGCGGGCTGATCACTCTGCTGACCATTGCTTACATCACGTACAGAGCCTTCCTGAATATTCCAGTGTCCGAGTAGATATTGATGACCTTGAAATTCATAATGACGATTGCCGAGATCGAGCTGATAGCGTCCTAGTGATAAGGCTTTAACTTCAATAATTTCTTCATAGAGAAACTCTGCAATCGCCATTTCAATGAGACGTTGCCCTGCGGCACGCCATTGCTGCTGATTAATTTTTAAAGTTGCAAAGTTCATATCAATTTCTCATAAGTTGAATATACAGCAGCAGTTTGTGTGCGTGTGCCTACACCACGACTGGTTGAAGGTGTCGTTATCGTGTTCTGTTCTGCTGTCTTTAAAATCGAAAGGTTTTTACTCACCGTCTTTTCACAAAGACAATCTTCTGAAATGGCTTTTTTATCTGCCATGCAAATTTTAGGATTTTGAGAGAGGTTAAAATGCTGGAAAGTCTGTACCTGTTGCCCAAGCTCATAAATCTGACACTCAGCCAATTGATTAATAATCGTAGCTGCACGATAAGCGCCAAGACCTAAGTCTGGTGTACCAACCCCATGACTATGCATTTCCTGATTTTGAACAAAAATATGACCATTCAGATGATGTACAACCCGATAGTCCTCAGTAATTTGCCAGCGCTGTTTGTGATCAAATTCAATATAAGGTTTCAGCAACTGCATAAAACCAAAGTCAGGCGTAAAGTAACCTGTTGCTGCCACAAGGAAATCACAATCGAGATGGAAGCTTTGCGCCGTGGCACAATGCTGAAAATGCAGTCGAATCTTTTGCGTATCCAACACTTCGGCATCTTTTAAATCGCACTGACTATGTAAATGTGTTTGTAAACTTTGCCCCGCGATGCTGCGGTGATAAAGTTTTTGATAGATTTCACGAATGGTTTTTGCACTGATTCCCTTGTACAACAAAGCTTGCTGCTGCAATTGCTGTTCTTTTTTCTCGACTGGCAAATCATAAAAATGCTGCGCATAGTCAGGGCTAAAATGTTCCAGTCCCAATGGTGCATATTCCATTGGGAAAAAACCTTGAGAACGGGTAAACCAGTGCAAATCAAATGGATGATTTGCCTCATCTTGCTGTTCATCAAACAGATCAATAAAGACTTCAGCCGCAGATTGCCCTGAACCAAGCACCACCACATCGCCATGTAAATCCGTATCAGCATGCGTCATATATTGAGCTGAATGCAGACATTTTTGTGGTTGCTGTTGCTGAACTTTTGCCAGACATTCAGGCAAATAAGGCACATTGCCGCTTCCAATCAACAAATGACGGCATAAATAACTGTGCTGAATCCCTTCTGACTCAACCAGTACCTTAAAACCGATGGTTTGAGGTTCAATCATCAAAACACGAGATTGGTATTCAATACAGTCAAGCTGTTCTGCAACCCATTGGCAATAATGGTTATATTCACAACGTGGAATATGTGGTTGCTCTAAGAAATAGAATTTATACAAACGCTGCTGATGACGCAGATAATTCAAGAAACTGAATGGACTGGTTGGATCAACCATCGACACCAAATCCGCCATAAATGGCACTTGTAATACCGTATTCGGTAACTGCATTCCTGCATGCCAATCGAATTGAGCTTTTTGCTCGAAAAACGCATAGTTGAGTGAGCTTTTGTTCTGTAAAAGGCTTGCCAGACTTAAGTTAAAAGGCCCTAAACCAATACCAATAAAATCAAGCATAACTGACATCCTTTTCTGTCATGAACAGTGGATTTGGCAGTTGTACATAAACGGATTGATTTTCGACGGGTGCGATCAGTTCATCTAACTCATGTAAACGAGTCAGTAAATTACCCTTATAAGGTAAAGTTGGATTAAACAATAACCCCTGCAATAATGTGCTATCAGGATATTGCTGTAATTGCACCTGTAAGAAAGTTTTTAAATGTTCAAGCAATTCATCTTCGGTGATATAGCCTGTTGCACCAATCGCATTGATTATGCCAAACAAGGTATTGCCAAAGAAATAATAACTAAAACGTTCATCCACGAAATCTTTAGGCCCGACGGCAAACGCCTTTTCTTTCAGCTCAGGTAAGGCTCGCAGAATTTCAGTCGCAAATTCTTCAATGTAATAGAAACCTTGGTTATCACGTAGCCATAACGTCTTGGGAAAATGATTCTCTAGTTCCAACAACACATTCTGCTGATGTGATTCAAAAGCCATACCATAACGATGGTAGACATACATTAAAGGCTGCAAACTAACTTCAAGGAAACGATTAAACCAATCCAAGGCGATTTCTGAAAAATCGGTTTCATGATTGGTCTTTGCAATTTTTGCAAATAAAGCATTAAAACGATTGAGCGGTTTACTTGGATGGTCCTGACATAAAGATGCAATACAAGTCACTTGCTGTTGAGGATGGAATGGCTGATCGCGGAAAATACAAATACTTTCATTGACCACTTCATCATCAATTTTTAAAGCAATCCACGCTGGATCATTCACCGCTTTTAAGCTTGGGCACTGTTTTAAGATGTTTTGACCCAATTCACTATGCCATAAACGGTGCGTCAGCTCACCACGATGGCATTCCTTGGCTAAGTTGACGCGAATAGAATTGGTGATCATCACTGAAAGTGAGGGTTTCACCATCCAAGGTGCATTAAAACTCGCAAGTGTACGAATCGATGTTGTTGGAGAAAATTGCCAGCCACGCAACCCTAAATCAATCAGTTGTCCTGTTTGTTTAAGACGTTCAAACCACGGCTTGCTTTGTAAGTAACGCGCTTGCCAAGGATGTAAAGGTAGTAATTTATACTCAGTATGGGTTTTTAATAGATTGATATCTTGTTCAGATAAATACCACTGTAAAGCAGTTTTTAATTGAGCTGAAATACTTTCATCAGTGGCACTACCCTCAGAAATATAGTCTTGATGAACCAACCAATAATACAGTTGTGTCTTGCCTTTATGTTCAGGAGAGAACTTTAACCAATCTTCATGCACAAACCCTGTTCTACTTTTTGGTGCTGGGTGCATACTATGCCCCAGAATGAGCGCCTGCTCTGTTTCAATAAAACTCTGACCTGCTTTAACAAGGTCATTAAAGTCCTCTTCACGTTGTACTAAAAACTGTTGTAACGCATCTCGACTTTGAATCCATTTTTCAACCAATGAAGCAGCATCTAATGGAATCGAAGATTCAAGAACAAGTTCTTCAAGCAGGAGACCTACAATTGTAATAGGGCTTAAAGTTTTGATTTGTCCATGAATAATAATTTGCGGAAGATTTGCTAAACGGTGCCGTCCTACCCGACTGACATAGGATAAAGGGAAATAACAATATGCCTGAATGGAGTGAATGGGGATGAATAACAGCGTCAAACCTTGGCTAAACGCTTGTTGTTGTGAATTTTGTTGATCATTATTAAGCAAATGACCTTTGCCAATTTCTTGCGTGTATGCATTGACGAAATGTTGCATCGCCAATCGATTGGCAAGTTGTTGCATCTGACGAATCCTCTTCACAAAAGAGCAAAATAAGCCTGTCCTAGAAGGAGCTGTAAATTTATAAGATTTAAGTCTTTGAACAGTTACTTTAATTTCATTTATGTTTCTGAACTTAGATGTAAACTCTAAGAATAGAAATAATGATAATTATTATCATTTAATATTTCAATAGGAATTCAAAAAAAGAACTCTTTGGTCAAAATATTGAATTAATTGATTTTTATTTTAGATAGATTAAAAAATGTGGCAAAAGACCTCAATTTTACTATGAGTTTAAATGATAATATTCTCATTTATGATAGGCTTTACTTATCAGAAAACAATGGATAAATGATGGATTTTTATAGGATTCCAACTAAATATCAAGGATATCCATAAATACAGCATTTAATAATTGAGCCAAATCTTGAGGGTCAAGTCCAATATCTAGTCCCCTCTTACCACCACTGACATAGATCTTTGAAAATGATTTCGCGGTTTCATCTATCACGGTTTTCAAGCGCTTTTTCTGTCCCAATGGACTAATTCCACCAACCAAATAACCAGTTAAACGTTCGGCATCTTTTGGATTTGCCATTTGCAATTTTTTACAGCCAATTGCCGCAGCAACTTTTTTAAGATTAAGTTGATAATTGACAGGTAAAATCGCAATGAAATAGTTTTTTTCATCTGTCACCATCAAGGTTTTAAACACCTCTTCCACTTTTAAATTCAACTTCTCTGCTGCTTCTAGCCCAAAACTTTTTGCATTTACATCGTGTTCATACTCATGAATAGAGAATGCTATTTTATTCTTTTCTAATAATTTACAAGCAGGTGTCATAGTGATTCAGAGTTTCTGTTTCAAATTAAGTGTTGTATAAGTTTAGCATTCCAAAATTAAAAATTAAATTTGCTTAGGCTATTTTATAAATCTATTCTTGATAAATCCTCGTACAACCTCATATATTTGCTAACGATGAAATAAATAGGCTCAATCTACTCATGAGTTATACACATAATAATTTAATGGCAATGCGTCAAAATTATTGGGATGATGAATCATCTTCTACGGTACAAGCAGAAAAACAATTTCTTCGAAATACACTGATTGAAGAAGGTATTTTTAAAGATGCGACTTTAGACGACACCAAGTATTTTTTCTTTACATTACCAAGTATTATTATCGTTAAAGCACATGCATTGGGCTTTGATCATAGCCATGTAAAGCATATGTTGATTACGCATATTGATACACATCGCGTTGCTTTAATGAGGAAAGCAGCATTAAAAATTCAGTTCAGAATTTAGAACAGTTGTATAGTAAATCTAAATTAAAAATAGAAGTCCTACTTAGGCTATTTTAATTTATTGACCCACTTCACAAATTTAGACTGATAATTCAAGCGATTGAACTATTTTAATACGTTCAAAAGCTGTAATATCCGCTAGAATTTAAGTCTCGGCTTTCAACCCTCCGATTTCAGCATAGGATTTTTCTTTCATGTCAGATCAGAACGATAAGCTTAAGAATCTAAAAACCTCCTCTGTGGATCGTCGCTTATCTATTGCAAAAGCCTCTCTACTCGCTGGAACACGTTGGGCGACTGCTAGTGCTACTTCAATTTTTTCTAGTGAAGAAGAAAAAGAGAAAAAGCGTAAAAAAGCCATGGCCGAACAAGCCCACTACTTAGTTTCTGAGATCGGAAAACTAAAGGGTTCAATCGTGAAGATTGGGCAAATGATGGCTTTATACGGCGAACATTTCTTACCTGAAGAAATTACACAAGCTTTAAATACGCTAAATAATCAAACCGTTGCACTTGCTTGGCCTGCAATCAAGGCACATTTGCAAGAACAGTTAGGTGCAAAATTAGATGAACTCACAATTGATCATGAACCAATCGGTACAGCATCACTTGCTCAAGTTCATCGTGCAACACGTAAATCAGATGGTTTAGAACTGGTTCTTAAAATTCAGTATCCTGGTGTCGCTGAAGCAATTGATTCTGACATGAATCTTTTTAGAAACATGCTCAAGCTCACACGTATGGTGCCACAAACCCGTGAATTTGATCAGTGGTTTGATGAGGTTCGTGAGATGATGCATCGTGAAGTCAATTACGATATTGAAGCAGCGACAACACGGCGTTTTGCTGAACGTCTGAAAGATGACCCACGATATATTGTCCCACAAATTGTTGATGCATTCTGCTCTGACAAAGTTTTGTGTATGACCTTCGAGCGTGGTGTGCCCATTAACAGCCCTGTAATGCTCTCTCTCCCTCAAGAACGTAGAAACCAACTCGGTGAAGCATCGTTAGAGATCGCTGTACGAGAACTATTTGATTGGGGTGAAATGCAGACAGATCCGAACTTTGGTAATTACCTTGTTCGTTTAGGTAATGGTGATGATGTAAAAGATAAAATTGTTTTACTCGACTTTGGTGCGATTCGCCATTTTGATGACAATTTACTTGCCGTTGCTCGTAATTTGATTCATGCGGGTTATAGCCATGATAAGAATGCAATGGTTAAAGCCATGACAGGCTATGATTTTTTTGATGCAATGCCTGAAAGTATTAAACCTGGAATGGCGGATGTTTTTCTGATTGCAACGGAAGCATTTAGTTGTCCAAGCAATAATCCTGACATGCCAACAGGTGTGATGGATGATCAGGAACGCTATGATTGGAAAAAAAGCCAACTTCATAGTCGAGTGATGCAACAAGCAGCTCAATCTATGGCATCTCGTTATTTCTCTATTCCACCTAAAGAATTTATGTTTATCAGCCGTAAATTTATTGGTGCTTATACTTTCATGACGGTGATTGAAGCAAAGACCAATGTTCGTAAAATGATTCGTCAGTTTGCGTAACTTGTATTTATAAAAGTCATTTCGACCAATCTGATTTGTCAGTTTGGTCAATTTTTTTCAAATTTATTTTTTTATAATTTTTTTTAATAATTAAAAAACAATAAGATAAGAAACATAAATCCTTTACATTACCCTTTATCTTTCTTAAATCAGCATGTCAAACAAGACATAGTTTTTTTAACTAGAGCATGTCAGCATAATTTTACAACCATCCTCTAGGATAAAATCATGTCGAATATGATGAATAAGGCTCAAGGTTTTGGGCTATCTTTGATCACTAAAATTGCAGGAAGCGATGTACTTGATCAACTCAAATTAAGAAAATTTGTAGAAAAATCATTGTATCAAGGCTCAAAAACAGGTTTTAAAGTACTTACAAAAACACAAAAAGCTTTCAAGCCGCAAGCAATCGATAAACAGCGTCTGCCAAATCAAATCAATAAGAATTTGTTTGATCTTGGTTTAACTGAAGAACAGCAAATGACTGCTGATGCCATGTCACAATTTGCTCAAGAAGTTTTATATGCTTTAGCACATGATGCAGATCACAATGCACAATTCCCAGAAGAATTATGGCAGCATTTGGTTGATCTCGGTCTAAATTATTATGCACTGCCTGAAGCTTTAGGCGGCGTTGCAGCAGAACAAAATATTGTCAGTAATATCCTGATTGCTGAAAGCCTTGCAAAAGGTGATTTTAGTTTAACCGCAGGCTTACTCAGTACGTTTAGTGTGATTAATGCGATTACACGTTGGGGTTCAACCCAAGTTCAATCTATGTATTTACCTGTGTTTGCAGAAGATACCGATGTAACGGCAACCTTTGCCTTTCAAGAAGCAACACCAGCCTTTAACCCATACCAGTTAAAAACAATCGCCACTGAAACCAATGGCCAATTCGTTATTACTGGTGAAAAAACCTTAGTCGTTTTAGGCGATACTGCTGATGTATTCCTTGTTAGTGCGGAATTTAACGGTCAGCCTGATATTTTCGTGGTACAAAGCAATGAAAGTATTGCAATCAAAGCTAATCCTGCGATGGGCTTAAAAGCCACTGAAACGGCGACTCTTCAATTCAATCAAACCCCTGCCTTGCGCTTAGGTGATGCTGACTTCGATTACACTGCATTTGTCGACCTCGGTAACTTGATGTGGTGTGCCATGGCAATCGGTACCTGTGAAGCCATCAAAGCTTACTGTATCAAATATGCCAATGAGCGTACTGCCTTTGGTGAACCGATCTCCCACCGTCAAAGTGTCGCCTTTATGATTGCGGATATGGCAATTGAAATTGATGCGATGCGTATGTTGGTTTTAAATGCGGCAAGCTTGGCAGAAACAGGTAAACCTTTTCATCGTGAAGCCTATCTCGCTCGCTTACTCTGTGCTGAAAAATCAATGAAAATTGGTACGGATGGGGTACAAATCTTAGGTGGACATGGCTTTACCAAAGAACACCCTGTTGAACGTTGGTATCGCGATCTACGTGCAACAGCAATCTTACATTCTGGCTTACATGCTTAATTGACCACCTAAGGAGAATACAATGAACTTACAAAGTCCTAAAAAATTCAAAATGATGGTCGATCAAGCACATGAAGTTGCGTTGAATGTGCTACGCCCGATCTCACGCAAATATGATAAAGCTGAACATGCTTATCCGAAAGAATTGGATATGTTAGCGTCATTAATTGATGGTATGAATGAGGGTGGCGAAGGCATTAATGCAGGTGCTGCGGTTGGCAAACGTGGTGAAACAGAAACTGGTAATAAAAATGGCAATAATATGTCCACTGCGTTGGGTATTATTGAAATGTGTTATGGCGATACAGGTTTATTGCTCAGTATGCCACGTCAAGGCTTAGGAAACTCTGCGATTGCTGCCGTTGCAAATGATGAACAGCTTGAACGCTTTAAAGGCACGTGGGCAGCAATGGCGATTACAGAACCAGGTTGCGGTTCAGACTCTGCTGCAATTCGTACGACTGCCACCCAAGATGGTGACGAATATATCTTGAATGGTGAAAAAATCTTTGTTACTTCTGGTGATCGTGCAGACTCTGTTGTAGTTTGGGCAACATTAGATAAAAAGCTTGGTCGTGCTGCCATCAAATCCTTCGTTGTACCGAAAGGCACAGCAGGTATGAAAGTCGAGCGCTTGGAACATAAACTTGGGATTAAAGCATCTGATACGGCGGTCATTAGCTTTATTGACTGTCGTGTGCCTGCTGCTAACTTATTAGGTAATCCTGAAATTGATGTGGCGAAAGGTTTTGCGGGGGTTATGGAAACCTTTGACAATACACGTCCATTGGTTGCTGCAATGGCAATTGGTTGTGCCAAAGCATCATTAGAACGTATCAAGGAAATCTTTAAAGACCAACTTGACCCCGACTATAAAACCCCTTATTTGCAAACTTCAAACTTAGCTGCACAGATCTATCGTATGGAAGCTGAGTGGGAAGCTGCTCGTTTGCTGATGATTAAATCCACATGGATGGCGGACAATAAAAAGCCAAACTCTAAAGAAGCTTCGATTGCCAAAGCTAAAGCTGGACGTGTCGGTAATGAAATTACACTCAAATGCGTCGAATTAGCTGCAAGTGTGGGCTATGGCGAAGATGAGTTATTAGAAAAATGGGCACGTGACTCAAAAATTCTGGATATCTTTGAAGGTACACAACAAATTCAACAGCTCATCATTGCTCGTCGCGAATTGGGTAAATCTTCGAGTGAATTGAAATAAATGGTTTTCGATCAGAAAAGACGATATTGTCTTTTCTGATCATTTTAATATTTAAAATTGTTATGTTAAAGCTAGAAAAAATTAAACAATTTCTCAAGATACTACTCACTGTTTGTATCGGAATTTTTATTTTTCTTCTTTCATGTTATTTGTGCCTTTTTCTATTTTACTACTATCACACAACAAAAAACTCAAATATCTATTTCAATCAAATAACACAGATTACTCAAGCAATATACCCATCATTTACCTTAGAACAACCAATCTTAAAATACAGTCATAAAGGGGTAGATGAATCCAATTATATAGCTATATATCGAATTACAACTCCACAAATCAATACAGAATTTGTATTAAAATATCAGTTTGTTGATTGTATTAAACCAACAATTAAGACTAAATGGATGACACCCCATCTCACTTTTCATTATGTACAACCACCTGAATATGCAAAAGATCATGAAGATTACGAAGTTCACGATTCATTTATCGTACATGGTTCGAATAAATATGTGGAAGAAATTGCAGAAAGTTGCCAAACATCTAAAATATACAAAACTGACCCAGAAATTCAAAGCAAGTTTCTAGCACTTCGAGGACAAAATAATATTTCAGATAGAATCTATTTTGATCGAATTTATATGAGATACAATCCAAAAGATCATCTACTTTTTATCTCCGTTGCTAACTAATTCATTTATCACTGAACACAGTGCATTCTGTAAGATTTGGATACTCAAAACTTTAGATTGAATGGGTATTTTTTAATCATTACCGCATCGTCACAAACTCTTCTGCTGAGGTTGGGTGAATCGCAACAGTATTATCAAAGTCCTTTTTAGTGGCTCCCATTTTTAAGGCAACAGCAAAGCCTTGAAGAATTTCATCCATGCCAAAACCAATACCGTGAATACCGACAATTTTTTCATTATCGCCCACACAGACCAGTTTCATTTTGGTTGGTTGACGATGTTGAGTAATCGCACTATACATCGCAGTAAAGGATGAATTATAGACCTTTACCGCCTCCTGACCATATTGCTCGATCGCTTCCTGCTCAGTAATCCCCACTGTTCCGATTGGAGGGTGGCTAAAAACAACTGTTGGAATATTGTCATAATCTAAATGTTCATCTGACTTATGATTAAAGAGTCGTTCGGACAATCTTCGCCCTGCTGCAACAGCCACAGGTGTCAGCTCCATTTTCCCCGTAATATCGCCCACCGCATACACTCCTTGCTGTGAGGTGTTCTGGAATTTATCGACTTGAATATAGCCCCGTTCATCCAGATGGACATTGGCTTTTTCTAAATTCAAGCTTGTAGTATTCGGTTCTCGACCCGTTGCCCAAATCAGACAATCCACTTTATGGGTTTCACCATTTTCCAAATGCAGCACGACTGTGCCATCGGCATTTTTGGTAACTTTTTCAGGGACAGCTTGGGTATGTACAGCAATACCATCTGTCTGCATCACTTCGACTAAGGTTTCACTTAAAAAAGAATCAAAGCGTCTTACAGGTAAATCCTTACGAATGAACAATCCAACCTGAGAACCTAAAGCATTCAACACTCCAGCTAATTCAACCGCAATATAACCAGAACCAATCACTGCGGTTGTTTTTGGCAAAGCTGTGAGTTCAAAGAAACCATTTGAATCTATACCATATTCAACCCCTTCTATATCGGGCAATGATGGCTGTGTACCTGTAGCAATCAGAATATGGTCTGCGGTGAATCGTTTACCATTCACCTCAATAGTATGGGCATTAATAAAACGTGCTTCACCTTGAATGAGGTCAACTTGATTTTTACTTAGGCTATTTTGGTAGGATTGATGAATACGCTCAATATAGGCTTGGCGGTTATTGACGAGTGTCTGCCAATCGAACGATTCAACTTTGCTATTGAAGCCATAATCAGGAGCATATTTTTGGATCGATTCAGCGATATGTGCGGCATACCACATTACTTTTTTCGGGACACACCCAACATTCACACAAGTTCCACCTATCTCACCTTTTTCAATTAAGGCACATTTCTTACCATACATTGCAGCGCGATTGACTGATGCAATCCCACCACTGCCACCGCCTATTGCAATATAATCATAATGCTTAGTCATTTTTGCCTCATAAAGTCGATTACACGTTATTTTCGTTCTAAGTAATAGATATACAGCAACATGATGCAAAAACTGTTGTCGGTTAAGCTTTTAATACAAGAAAATAAAAAGCACTAATGATAACTCATTAGTGCTTTATCTTAGACCCGCTTTAACATCACTCAGCAGTTACAGTTTCAACCTGAGCTTGTGCCAAAGACTGGTCAACTACACCAAATTTCTTGAATAATTTAGCGCGACGTTTTGGATAAATATTGGCTTTATTCAAATCACCTTTGTAGTGATCAAATACACGCTTATCCATCATTTTAGACCATAGTGGTGGAATAAGTGCTGGCAATAACATACTTGCATAACCACTTGGCAATTCTGGTGCCTCATCAAAATGACGTAAAGCTTGGAACGGACGTGTCGGATAAGCATGATGATCCGAGTGACGTTGCAATTGATACAAGAATAAATTGGTCACAATATTATTATTGTTCCAGCTATGTTCTGGCATAGTCCGTTCATATTTACCATTCTTATCTTTTTGGCGTTTTAAACCATAGTGTTCGATATAGTTAATAATCTCAAACAAGCTAATTCCATAGAATGCTTGAGTCGCTAAATAAGGAATCACCCCCTTACCAAACAGACCAATCATTGAACCATGAAATGCCGCACTCATGCCCCAACCTTGTAACAATTCATTCTCAGTTGACCAAAAATCTTTACCTTTACGTTTTAAACGATTGGTTTCGATTTCAATTGCAGACTTGAAAGAACCGATCACTGTACGTAGCCAAAACTCATAAAATGTTTCACCCATCTGTGAAGATGCTGGATCTTCTGGAGTCGCAGCACGCTTATGGTGACCATAAGGATGCTCTACTCGGAAATGATTATAACCCGTTGGAACAAGGGCTAAATGTGAAAGAATGTGATCAATACGATCATGCTTATGACTCAATTCATGTGCTGTATTAATCGCAATACCATTCACTGCGCCCATTGAAATACCAAGCAAAATCTTATCTAACAGGGAAGTTTCTTTGCGACTTGACAAATAACATGCATAAACATTAGCTGCATATTGTAAAGGAATAAAACTTTTCACCAAACGAGAATAATATGGATCTTTTTCAAGCAGCTTAATATCGTCATCTGTTGGGTTATTCGCATCTTTACCAATGATCGTATCAATCGTTGGAATGACGATATGTAAAACAATTGGTCCGCCCAAGGCGAAGATTTTTTTCAATGGACGGGGCGCAAATTGATAGCCTGCTAGAATTCCAATCCCAATTGCTGGTAAAGCTGGGCTAATTGCCCACAAATAACGTTTACGATCCAACTCAAATTTTGACTTTGGAATGCTTACTGGCGTAAGTTCTTGCTCAACATTTACTGGCGCATTCATCATCTTATCCATGTCTTTGTATATATATATATTCTGAGGAATTATCAATTTCATGACAGTTGCAAGCGTCCAAAAAACCTATGTCAAAGTCTTTGGCATAATCCTCCCTGTTTTTGTCCTAAAAACACATATTGAGTTATTACAATAGCTCTCTATAATTTAAAATGAATACATCATTTAAAAATCATATGGATGCTTTAAGTAAAATATTTGCTGATATTCATTTAAATCACACTGAATATATCTACTTGAAAACTCAAGGAGAATGGAGCTTTGTTTGTCAAGATCAGACAGCTCTCATCGTATACATTGTTTTAGTTGGTTCAGTTTTTATTCAAGTCGATGCACAACATAGTTTAACTGCACATGCAGGTGAAATCGTCGTCATTCCCTCAGGAAAAGCGCATACAGGTGCAGATAATGCCATCACAAAATTAGTTGACGCAGTTGATATCTCAAAATTATTTGATGGGCATAAAGAAGATGCGATTGAATTTGGCACAAATTCTTCTGAAAAAAATCTGATTCTGAGCGTTCGCTGTCAGATTGATACCATCATGGCACGTCCTTTTATTCAAGCTTTACCATCACTCATTCATATCCAACATGGAAATAATACTGCACCTGAATGGTTACAAATCGGCTTACACTTTCTTGCCTTAGAAACCCAAAACATTCAAGCAGGTCGTGATATTATTATTGATCACCTCGTAAATATTTTATTGATCAAATGTATTCGAGATCATATACAGCAAATTTCTAGTCAACACGGCTGGCTCAGTGCCTTAAATCATCCAGAGCTGAGTAATAGTCTTGCTGCAATTCATAATCATCCTGAAGATGCATGGACAGTTGAATCACTTGCCGAACAATGTTGTATGTCACGTTCAAAGTTTGCGAGCTTATTTCATGAGGTGATTGGTGAATCTCCTCTCGCCTATTTACAACAACATCGTATGCGTTTAGCCAGTCAATATTTACGTAAAAGTAATTACTCCATTCAACAGATTGCCAATAAAGTTGGCTACTCTTCCGAAACAGCTTTTAGTCAAGCATTTAAACGGACTTTTGAGTTATCACCCAAACAATACCGACAACAGTTTATTGAAGCAGAAAGCTAAGCGCATAAAAAAAGACACCTAGGTGTCTTTTTTTGTTTTTATATATGCTTAACGCACAATACCACGTGTAGATTTTTCTAATGAATCAATAAAAAGTTGCGCTTCAGGCGTTTTAGCTAAAATTTCATTACGAATTTGCTCAATCGCTTGTTCAGTGGTCAAACCAGATTTATAAATAAGCTTATAGGCTTCTCTTAAGCCTTGAATCGTATCTCTTGACCAACCTTTACGACGCATTCCTTCGATATTCATACCATATGCACTGGCTGGATTACCAGATGCCATCACGTATGCAGGAACATCTTTAAGGATTAATGCCGCACCACCAATCATACTATAGGAATCAATTCGGCAGAATTGATGAATTCCAGCATTACCACCAACAATTACATGATTACCTATATGGACATGTCCAGCCACGCCAACATTATTAGCAAAAATATTATGATCGCCAATAACACAATCATGCGCAATATGCGTATTCACCATAAATAAATTATGGCTACCAATTTTTGTAATTGCTTGATCCTGAATAGTCCCTCTATGTAATGTACAATGCTCACGAATAGAGTTATTGTCCCCAATTTCTAACCACGTCTCTTCACCTTGATATTTTAAATCTTGGCAAATTTCCCCAACGCTTGAAAACTGGAAAATATCATTGTTTTTCCCAATTTTCGTAAAACCACCAATTACGACATGTGAACGTAATTTAGTCCCAGCATCAATCGTTACATTAGGACCAATAATACAATAAGGTCCAATCTGCACATCCGATGCAATTTCTGCAGATGGGTCAATAATTGCGGTAGGGTGAATTAGGTTTTGACTACTCATGTCTGCTCAATTTTTTGGTGGGAAATAATGATCTCTGCTGTTGCAGCGACAATACCGTCGACACTAGCTTTGCAATTGTACTTGTAAATGCCACGTTTTTGCATCACAAGTTCAGACTTTAAGATAAGCTGGTCACCAGCAACAACCTGCTTCTTAAATCGTACTTTCTCTGCACCAGCAAATAAAAACAATGAACCTTCTTTTGGCTTTTGATTCGTTAATACAAAACCTAATATACCAGAGACTTGTGCTAAAGCCTCAATAATGAGTACACCTGGCATAATTGGGTATGTTGGGAAATGCCCCTGTAAAAACTCTTCATTGATCGATACATTTTTATAACCGACAATACTATTTTCAGTTATGTCTGTAACTCGATCTACAAGCAAAAAAGGATAGCGATGAGGTAAATATTCACGAATGGTAAGAATATCCATAGGTAATTCAGGCATCGTAAATGCGGGAGAAATTGACTCGATCATAATGAATTATTTACGTAACTTAAGGGTTGATTCAAGGGACTCTAATTGAGCTTGCATATGATCAAGCCTTTTGCTGATTTGGGTCAATGGCACATCTGCTAATTGTCGTAAGCGTACAATTGTCTTTTTCCAGTGATTATTTTCAAAAAGCCCCATACCTGAAGAATACGTTCCAGCTTCATAAATATTTTTTGTGACCATTGACATTGCTGTAAGTGTGACATTATCGGTAATTTCTAGATGCCCGACTATGCCACACGCACCACCTATAATACAATTTTTGCCAATCCGAGTACTTCCAGCAATACCTGTTTTTGCTGCAATCGCAGTATTCGAACCGATATAAACGTTATGGGCAATTTGCACAAGATTATCAATAATGACCCCATCTTCTATAATTGTGTCATCTAATGCACCACGATCAATACTACAATTTGAACCAATACGTACATCATTACCAATTCGAACCGAACCGAGCTGAGCAATTCGATGCCACTTACCTTGATAAGGTGCAAAACCAAAACCTTCTGAACCAATTACTGTATTTGCATGTATACGGACACGATCCTTTAACTTCGTTGCACCAGTAATTGTCACGTGTGCATCAATAAAACAGTCATTGCCCACTTCAACATCATCATCAATAAAAGTATGTGCTTGAACAATCGTATTATGACCAATAACACAATTCTCGCCAATGACCACAGAGTGCCCAATATAAGCATCATCCGCTATAATGGCAGAAGAATGAATCTGTGCGGTACTTTCAATACCTCTTTGCGTTATTTTCTTTTCAAATACATGCGTTAAAATAGCAAAAGCTAAATAGGGATTCTCTACAACAATAAAGTTCTTCTTATTTTTAAGTTGTTGCATAGATTTTTCAGTAACAATATAAACACCAGCATGACTTTTTTCTGCCTGTGCTAAATATTTATCACCATTTACAAAACAAATATGCTGATTTTGTGCCTGCTCTAAACTTGCTAAATGAGAAATTTTAAAATCTTTATCACCAAAAAGCTCACCTTTTACAAGATGAGCTATTTCTTCTAAACGATAATGACGTCTATTCATTGATTATTTCATTGCATTGACCTTTTGGATCATTTTATCAGTTAAATCATACTGAGCGTCAGAGGCAATCGTTGAATTTTTATTCAAAATAAGATCTAAATTATTTTCTTTTCTTAATTGTTCAGCAGCTTGCTTCACTTTAGCTTCAAAAGCAGTATTCATTGACTGTAGTGTAGATTGGACTTTGGTCTGTAAACCTTGTTGCGTCGTATTAAACTCATTCAATTTTGCTTGATACAATCCAGTCATTTTTTGAATATCTGCTTGATTCATCTTTGGACCATCAACTTGAGCCTTTTGTTGCATACTTTCAAGCTCTTTACCAAGTTGCTCCAACTTAGTAGAAGTCGGCTTAACTGATTGGCTTAGAGTTGCGTTCTGCTGTTTCAAATAAGTACTACTTTCAACAACACGAGTCAAATCCACAACTCCAATACCACCAGCATTTGTGACTGCAGAAACCGTTAAACCTAAGCCTAGCATTAGCATTGTTAATGTTTTCATTATTTCATCCTTTATATTTTAGAAAATAATAGAGGGTCGTACTTAGAAAGTACGACCAATTTCAAATTGAATAGACTTGGTATTATCACCACTCTTTTCATTAAGCGGATAGGCATAACTTAATGATAACGGACCGATCATTGTAATCCATGTGAAACCAGCACCAACACTATAACGCATATTACTAAAGTCAAATTTATAGTTGTCATTACAATATTGTTTGATATCAACTGTATTACCACCTACTAGAATGTTGCCCGTTGGTACATTACATTGCGTATCGAATACTTGAGCACCTTCGGCAAACAATACTGGACGGATTTGACGTGTCCAATCTCCTTTGAATGGTAAAGGTAGCGCTAACTCTGTTCCGAATTGAATCAAAGCATTACCACCAACTTCTTCAGGATCTGGATCATTTTTACCCGTTGCTTGGAAAATTACACTTGGGTACTTTGGACCCAATGAGCTATTGTCATAACCACGTACCGAACCATAACCACCTGCATAGAAGTTTTTATAGAATGGCAGATCATTACCATAACCTAACTTGCCATAACCTCTAAGTACAAATCCCATAGGTAATGATTTAAATGCCTGAGCATCATAAGTCATTTTTTGGTAGTCAACGTCACTACCAGGTAGACCGACTTCTAGACCAACACGGTGTGACATACCAGAAGTTGGGAAAACTGGTCTATTCAATGTGTTATATGACCAGCCTAAATTCAATGTATATGTTAGGAACTCACCTTCAAAAGCGCTGTTATAAGTAATTTCACCGCCTGGTTTACACTTACCATTGTAATTACCATCCAAATCTTTATCTAATTGATCTTCAGGACAATAAGTATTTTGCGCAGTTGCTTTACCACCATTCGCCAATAAATAATCACGAATATAAGTAGAAACACTTGGACCAGTTCTTACTTTAGTTTGATCAATACCTAAAGATGCACTCACACTTTGGTTTTCATCAATCGGATAGCCAAAGCTCAAACTACCACCAACACTATCCGTCACGTAGTTATTAACGTTATAGCTTTCACTTAACTTGGTTTTACGATAATACATATTATAACCACGGCTCACACCATCAATGGTGAAATACGGGTCAGTCACACTTAGGTTATAAT
The DNA here is from genome assembly GCF_022549495.1 of Acinetobacter sp. ANC 4805. Lineage (GTDB taxonomy): Bacteria > Pseudomonadota > Gammaproteobacteria > Pseudomonadales > Moraxellaceae > Acinetobacter. The sequence goes on along the minus strand of NZ_JAKZGD010000007.1, from coordinate 172,697 downwards.
AGTCTTGCGTCTCAGAACGAGATAAGTCAATCGCAACACGATTGCCTGTTCCCATAAAGTTGGTTTGACTCAAACCAGCTTGGAATGTCACACCACCATTTTGAGAATAACCAACAGCAAGCGTCGTTGTACCTGAATGCTGTTCTTCAACATTCACCGTTAAATCAACTTGATCTGGTGAGTTAGGGACACGAACTGGCTTGACATCAACTGTTTTAAAGAAGCCTGTACGCTCTAAACGTACTTTAGACAAATCAATTTTTTCATTACTTGCTAATGCACCTTCCATTTGGCGCATTTCACGACGTAATACTTCATCAGCAGTTTTGGTATTACCAGCAAAGTTAATCCGGCGAACCGTTACTTGCTGACCAGGATTAATGTAATAATTGAGGTTTACGATACCAGTTTGATTGTTAATTTCAGGTACAACATTCACTTCAGCATAGTAATAACCTGCATTACCATATTTACGAAGTAGTAATTGCTTCACCGCATTTACTTTTTCTTGTGAATAAGTTTCACCATCTTTATACAGTTTAAGTGCCTTTAATTCTTCAGGCTTATAAAGTGCATCACCTAAAAATTTCGTTTCACCAAACTTAAACTGACTGCCTTCATCAACTGAAACTTCAATAAAAATATGCTTTTTATCTTCACTAATATTCAATTGAGAGTTAATAATATTAAAGTTGATATAACCTTTATTTAGATACAATGCACGCAATGCTTCTAAACTTGCAGCCATTTTTTCACGTGCATAACGATCATTACGTGTAACAATTGATGCCCAACCACTTTCTTTTACAGCAAATGCTTGTTTAATATCACTATCATTAAATACAGTATTACCAATGATATTAATATCAAAAACTTTTGCTGCCGTACCTTCATTAAAATTAAGTTTTAATTCGACACGGTTATTTGGACGAGCAATGGTATCAACCGTTACATCAGCATCATAACGACCTTGTTGAGTATATTGCTGCTCAAGTTCAGTCTCAATAATCTGTAATGCCGACTTTTTAAAGACTTCACCCTCTGCGATCCCCATTTTCTTTAAACCTTGCTCTAAGGCTTCTTTAGGAATCAGCTTATTACCTTTAAATTCCAATTTAGAAATAATTGGACGCTCAACAACTTTAAAGACCAGTACATCTTTTTCTTTATAGGCTTTAATGTCATCAAATAAACCTGAAGCATATAAAGTACGGATTGCCTCAGCAATCACAGGATCACTTACTCTATCGCCACTATTTATTGGTAACATAGAATAGATACTTGCAGGTGTTAAACGCACGAGGCCATCAATTCGTATATCTTGTGCAAGAAACTCATCTGCTGCGTATGCTTGTTGTACCACTGCCATCGCACTAACCAGTGCCAAAGGCATTAATAAATGTGTGTGACGCATGCCCATATATTTTCCAGTAAGTTAAATTCCGTTTGCGTTTTTTTATAAACGCATGAAGTCGTTAAATAAAGCCAAAAGCATCATGCTACCGAGCAGTACCATACCAACTTTTAGACCAAACATTTGTATTTGTTCAGAAACAGGTTTACCACGAATTGCTTCGATAAAGTAATAAACTAAATGACCACCATCAAGCATCGGAATTGGTAATAAATTTAGGATGCCCAAACTTACACTCATCAACGCCATGAATGAAATGAAAGTTTGCCATCCCATTTCAGCACTTTGACCAGCAACTTTTGCAATGGTGATTGGACCCGATAAATTATCTAATCCAATCAATCCACGTACCATTTTGGTGATGGAGCTAAAAATCATACCCGACAATTGTGTCGTTTTTTCAACAGCAACGCCTAATGCTTCTATAGGTGAATACTGAATGGTTTGTTTGTATTCATTGGGAATCGTGATTTTACCCGCATCACTTTTCACCCCAAGTACACCACTTATATTTCCCATATTATCGCGCTGACCTTGCGGCATCACCTGTAAATGTACAAGTTGACCTTGACGCATTACATCAATATTCAAAAGTTTTTCAGGTGAATCTTGCACAACATTCACAACATCAAACCAATCTTTCATTGCAACATTATCAATTGCGACAATGCGATCACCCACTTTCATGCCTTGGCGTATTGCAGCGCCATCTGGGCTCAATTCCTTTACAGTCGCTGAAATAAATGGACGGTAAGGTAAGAAACCCAATACATCTAATGGAGATTGGCTTTGATCTTTTAAAAAGTCTTTAATTGGCAAGTTGTATTGTTTTTCAGTTCCCGCACGATCAACAACAATCGAAACTTGACCAGTCTCTCCAACGCGATTAACCAAAGCGTAATTCAGTTTTTCCCATGTTGCAGTTGTTTGACCATCCACCATCACCACTTTATCGCCAACATGTAAATCAACTTGGGCAGCAGGTGTATTTGGCATAATTTTGCCAATACGGGTATTGAGCTGTTCTTGGGCCGGTAAAAACAAAATCCAAAACAATAAAACAGCAAAAATAAGATTAATCAGCGGTCCAGCTGCAACAATTGCGATACGCTTCCATGGAGATTTTCGATTGAATGCATAAGGTAAATCTTGCTCAGCAACATTACCTTCTCGCTCATCCAACATTTTGACATAACCACCAAGTGGTAATGCAGAAAGTTGATATTGGATACCAGATTTTTTCGATTGCCATTTCAGCAAAGTTGGTCCAAAACCGATGGAATAGACCAATACCTTAACGCCTAATTTGCGTGCAACCCAATAATGACCAAACTCATGAATCGCAATCAGTGGGCCTAATAATAAAATCGCTGCAACAATCATAAATAGTGCACTCATACGATTTAACCCCCTATACCCACGATGTACTTCTCTGCAATACGTCTTGCGATCATATCAGTCTGCAAGATGATGTCTATGCTTTCTGCTTTAGCATTTTGTACAACTTGTAAAGTATGCTCGACCACTTGCGTAATTTCAGTAAATCGAATTTGTCCTTTTAAAAATGCAGCAACCGCGATCTCATTGGCAGCATTCAAAATTGTAGGGGCTAACCCACCAGCACGCATGGCTTGACGAGCTAAATTTAAAGCTGGGAATTTAATATTATCAGGTGCCTGAAAATTTAATTGAGCTGTTTCGAACAGATTTAAAGCAGGAACATCCGTCATTAAACGTTGCGGCCATGCTAATGCGTGCGCAATTGGCGTACACATGTCTGGGTTACCCATTTGTGCCAAAGTTGATCCATCCACATATTGCACCATGGAATGAATAATACTTTGTGGATGAACAACAACTGTAACAAAATGTTCTGATATTGAAAACAAATGACACGCTTCGATCAATTCCAAACCTTTATTCATCAAAGTCGCTGAATCTACCGAGATTTTTTGCCCCATTGACCAATTCGGGTGCTTACAAGCCTGTTGTGGCGTTACATCATGCAATTGTTCTAGTGAGTGATTCAAAAACGGACCACCAGAAGCTGTTAATAAAATTCCAGAAACACCTAATTGGGGCTGCCCCGTCCTTTCAATTTGTAAATAATTATGAGGTAAGGACTGAAAAATCGCATTATGCTCAGAATCGACAGGAAGTAATAATGCATTATGATCGCGTGCTGCCTGCATCATAATGTCACCCGACATCACCAATGCTTCCTTATTTGCAAGTAACACACGTTTGCCTGCTTTAACTGCCGCAAGTGTTGGTAATAAGCCAGCAGCACCTACGATCGCAGCCATGACAATATCAACATCGGTATGTTCAGCAATCGCAATTAAGCCTGCTTCATCTGTTAATATTTCAATATTTTTTAGATTTTCTTGATGCAAACGTTGCTGAAGTTCAAATGCTTTGACTTGAGGAACAACAACAACTTTTGGATGATATTTTTTACATATTTCGAGTAATTCATCTAAACGACTATATGCAGAAACTGCATAGACAGAGTATTGGTCTGGGTGCCGCTCCAATACTTTTAAGGTACTTTGCCCAATTGAACCCGTAACACCCAATATACAAACAGCTTGTGTCATTTAAAGATCTACACCAATAAGTTTTACCAATACATACATACCAGTTGCAAAAATAGGTGCTGCTGCAAGAAGTGAATCAATTCGATCTAATACCCCACCATGACCTGGAAGTACACGACCAGAATCTTTGATTCCAGCACGGCGTTTGATCATCGACTCAAATAAGTCACCTAATACTGATGCAAATACGGTAATAATTGAAAGAATTAAGAATAAAATGAGCTGGATTGTCGTTAAATTTAAATAGAAATATTGCACAACAAACATGATTATCACAGTTGTTGCAATTCCTCCATATAATCCTTCAACTGATTTATTTGGGCTAACACTTGGCGCAAGCTTTTTCTTCCCAAATTTACGACCTACAAAATAAGCACCACTATCTGCCCCCCAAACCAAGAGGAACAAATACATCAACCACCACGGAGAACTATGCCAAACAGCATAAAGTGCGGTCACAGCAGCAGAAATTAAGATAAATCCAATGATATACAACGAAACATTGTACCAATTATCCGACTCTGGGAAGCTTTTAACCCAGTAAATACTACCTAACCATGTAAGAATAGATGCTGCCCAAAGTAGTAATGCAACATCATCAAAAAATAATGCGAGTGTTGAAACAAGTGCTACACATCCCCCATATATCCAAGCTTTAGGTTTTGAAACAATCGCTGCTTGACGAGGCATAAGCTTAAACCACTCATAGCCTGCAACTCCAGCCGCTAAAATCATAAGCATAAACATTGGATAATGTGATTGCGTTGCAAACATGCAACTTAAAACAACAGCAACTAACACCAATGCGGTAATAATCCGCTCTAACATTATTAATTCTCTATTTTCGCTTGTTGAATTTGTTCTGTCGTCTTACCAAAACGTCGCTCACGCCCTGAAAAAACACGAAATGCGTGATCTAACTCTTCTACGGTAAACTCTGGCCATAATGTTTCTGTAAAATACAGTTCTGCGTAAGCAGCTTGCCACAGTAAGAAATTAGACAAACGATAATCACCTCCTGTACGGATTAACAAATCCACAGCAGGTAGATCATTTAAACTGACATATTTATCAAATAAATCAACATTTATCTGATTTGTTTGAACTTTTCCAGCAAGAACATCCTCAGCTATAGACTTTGCCGCATGCGCCATATCCCACATACCACCATAACTAATCGCAATAGTTAAGGTCATGGAGTCAAAAGCAGCTGTTTTTTGTTCTGCATAATGCATCAAAGCACTCAAATGATCAGAAAGTCGTGAACGATCTCCGATAAAACGTAGTGCAATATTGAACTTTTCCATACGTGGAAGTTGTTCATGAATTGTTTCTTCCAACAATTTCATGAGTAAATCAACTTCATACTGCGGTCGATTCCAGTTTTCACTTGAAAATGCAAAAATAGTTAAGGCTTTCACACCGACGCTTTTACAATGCTCAACAATTGGATCTAAGACATTTTTGCCTTCACGATGCCCATCACCTTTTTGCATTTGCATTTTTTTGGCAAAGCGATTGTTGCCATCCATGATGATGGCAACATGCTGAGGAAGAAGCTGATCTTCTTGCAAGGTCATAAAATTAGACCTTCATTAATTCAGCTTCTTTCGCAGCTAAGCGCTTTTCTACTTCAGCAACGAATTTATCCGTAATTTTCTGAATATCATCTGATGCACGGCGGTCATCATCTTCAGAAATTTCTTTCTCTTTCAATAATGCTTTGATATCACCTAATACATCACGACGAATATTTCGAATTGCAACTTTGGCATTCTCAGCTTCAGTACGTGCAACTTTTTGCATATCACGACGCGTTTCTTCAGTCAATGCAGCCATTGGTACACGAATTGCGTCCGCTGTAATAGGGTTTAGTCCCAAACCAGCTTCACGAATTGCTTTATCAATCGCAGACACCATTGAACGTTCAAATGGCTGTACTAACAGTGTACGTGAATCTTCAAGTCCCACGTTTGCAACTTGGTTTAATGGAACATCAGAACCATAGTAAGGAACCATCACACCATTTAAAATAGATGGGTGCGCACGTCCAGTACGAACTTTTGCAAAACCTTGCTCCAAAGAGTCAAGTGTTTTATTCATACGCTGTTCGCTATCTTTTTTGAGATCGTTAATCATATGATCTTCCTTACTTATTCATTAGGTATTACAAAATATTTAGACATTAGTATAAAGAGCTTTATGGCTCACGTACATTAATTCGTAACGTGAGTACCCTCTTTTTCACCCATTACTACAGAAAGTAGTGCACCCGATTTGTTCATATCGAAGACTTGCAATGGAACATTATGATCACGACATAAGCAAATTGCGGTCAGATCCATCACACCTAGCTTTTCATCAAGCACTTGATCAAAAGTTAAATTATCATATTTAACAGCATCATCATATTTACTTGGGTCTTTGTTATAGACACCATCTACTTTGGTTGCTTTTAAAATCAAGTTTGCTTCAATTTCAATACCACGTAAACAAGCAGCAGTATCTGTGGTAAAGAAAGGATTACCTGTACCTGCAACAAATACGCAGACTTCACCTTGACTTAAGTGGCGAATCGCATCACGACTAGAATATGATTCTACAACCGTTCCAATCTGAAGAGCAGACATCAAACGTGTTTTGATATTACGGCGAACCAATGCATCACGCATTGCTAAACCATTCATCACCGTTGCTAACATTCCCATTTGGTCGCCTGTTACACGTCCGACCAAACCGTCTTTTTGTAGCTGGCTACCACGGTATAAATTACCACCACCAACAACGATACCAACTTGTACGCCCAACCCAACCAAATGTGCAATTGAAAGCGACATTTGATCTAATACTTGAGCATCAATACCCATATCTTTATTGCCTGCTAAAGCTTCACCTGAAAGCTTGAGCAAAATTCGTGCATAACGTGGATTTTTAGAAGCTGACATACCTTTACTCCAAACCGACCAATCTCAAAATTCTCTTAAATTTAATTCAATATCAAGCAGATTTAATTTGAATCAACTTTGCAAACAAATCATATTCATCCGCATCGGTAATTTCGACTTCAAGTAAATCACCTGCTTTAATCACAGTTTTATCAATATCTTCAACAAAAACGTTGCCATCGATTTCTGGTGCATCTGCATATGAACGCGCAACAGCAACTGGGAATTCTTCTTCCAAGCTATCAACTAATACTGTCATTGTCTGACCAATACGTTTTTGCAATTTTGCCGCAGAAATCGCTTGCTGAACTTCCATAAAACGCTCATAGCGTTCTTGTTTAATTTCTTCTGCTACATGATCTGGAAGATCATTGGCTGTTGCACCTTCTACAGGCGAATAAGTAAAGCAACCCACACGATCAAGTTGAGCTTCTTTCAGCCATTCCAATAAAATTTGGAAGTCTTCTTCTGTTTCACCAGGAAAACCAACCACGAAAGTTGAACGAATCACCAATTCAGGGCATTTTTCACGCCACAATTTAAGGCGTTCTAAGGTATTTTCGCTATGAGCTGGTCGCTTCATCAATTTTAAGATGCGCGGACTGGCGTGCTGAAAAGGAATATCTAAATATGGCAAGATTTTACCTTGTGCCATAAGATCAATTGCAGCGTCCACATGTGGGTATGGGTATACATAATGTAAACGCACCCAAATACCAAGCTGACCAAGTGCTTCACACATATCATAAAACTTGGTTTTTACAGGCTGTCCATTCCAAAAGTCCAACTTGTATTTGGTATCTAAACCATATGCAGAAGTATCTTGAGAAATCACTAGAATTTCTTTTACACCCGCACGTTTCAGTGCAGCTGCTTCATCCAACACTTTACCTACAGGGCGAGACACTAAGTCACCACGCATGCTTGGGATAATGCAGAATGTACAGCGGTGGTTACAACCTTCTGATATTTTTAAATAAGCGTAATGTTTTGGTGTTAAACGAACACCTTGCTCAGGCACTAAATCAATAAATGGGTTATGCTTTGGCGGTGCTGGTACATACTCATGCACAGCTTCCATCACATCTTGATATGCTGCTGCGCCTGTTACTTTAAGAACATTTGGGTGCATCTGGCGAATTTTATCTTCATCTTTACCTAGGCAGCCAGTGACGATGACGCGACCATTTTCGCTCATGGCTTCGCCAATCGCATCTAAAGACTCTTGCACTGCAGATTCAATAAAACCACAAGTATTAACAACAACCAAATCTGCACCGTCATAATCTGATGCAACTTGATAACCTTCAGTCTTTAACTGAGTTAAAATTCGTTCAGAATCTACCAATGCCTTAGGACAACCTAAAGATACAAAACCGACTTTGGGGGTCTTCATGAATCTGCGCTCCACTTGAATCGGCGTATTGTATGACTTTTCTTTGCTGCCGCATAGCTGCAAAGCCATCTCTTTGTGTAATGCACCAAAATACAACCAAAAACTAAATAAAACTTCAGTAACGCACTATTTTAAAGCATGATAAAATATTGAAATAACTCAATCTATGTGAAAAATACAGCATAAACGAATTACTTATGAATTAAGTTGTTGAAAATTAGCCAATACAAAGTTGGCTTGTATTTTGCATTAGCTACATTTAAGAAGTTAATGGCTATTCATCTATATTGATATTTATTGCGCCATTTTAAAACAGGACGATTCACAAATGGATCAACATAACACTATCGACTATCGACTACTCGTAGATAATCTGACCACTGCCATTTTATTGGTCGATAGTAAGCTGAATATTTTTTATTTAAATTCTGCTTGTGAAGCATTATTTGACATCAGTTCATTTCGCGCATCAGGTCAACCTGTGCTTAACTTACTTCATGCACATGATGACTCATTTAGCACACATGAAGCATTAATCAACACATTACAAAGCGGGCAGCATTATACTCGCCGTGAAGCTGTAATCAATGTGAATTTCAAACCAATACATGTTGACTACACTGTATCCCAATTAAATGCTGGTAAAAGCCATCACTCGCTACTATTAATTGAGTTAAATCCAATTGATCGTATGCTAAAAATTTCTAAAGAAGAAAATCTCGTTCAACAGCATCAAGTCGCGCGTCAACTCGTGCGTGGCGTTGCACATGAAATTAAAAATCCGCTGGCAGGTATTCGCGGCGCAACTCAGTTGCTAGCACGTAGTTTAGGCGATGATAGCTATCGTGAATTTACCGATATTATTATTAGTGAAGTCGATAGATTAACCAACCTCGCAGATACCATGCTTGGTTCACGTCAACTACCAAGCTATGAACTGGTAAATGTTCATGAACCTTTGGAACGTGTTCGTTCACTGATCGCGAACCAAACCAAGAAAAAAATTAAGATCACACGTGATTATGACCTTTCTTTGCCGGATGTAATGGCTGATCGTGATCAACTCATTCAAGTCATGCTCAATATCAGCGTAAATGCAGTTCAAGCGATGACTGAAAATAAAGACTTCTTTACAGATTCAGAACCTGAACTTGTTTTAAGAACCCGTATCCAACGCTTAGTCACAATTAATGGTGTTCTAAACCGTTCTACGGTACGTATTGATATTGAAGACAATGGACCTGGTGTTCCAGAAAGCATCTTAGAATCCGTATTTTATCCCCTTGTCACTGGACGAGCAAAAGGTACAGGGCTTGGGCTAAGCATTGCACAAAACATTATGCATCAACACAACGGAATGATCGAGTGTCAGTCCGTTCCAGGAAAAACCATATTTAGCTTATATTTACCTTGGGAGTTAGACCGTGTCACGAAATAAAATTTGGGTAATAGATGATGATCGTGCCATGCGTTGGGTACTCGAAAAAACTTTTAAAGAAGAAGGTTTTGACGTTACCAACTTTGAAGAAGCACAAACAGCACTTGAACGCTTACACGATGGCGCACCAGATGTCATTTTGACAGATATTCGCATGCCCGGAATTGATGGTTTAACTTTCTTGTCTAAAGTTAAGAATACCCATCCAGACCTTCCTGTAATTATTATGACAGCACATTCAGATCTAGAATCGGCTGTATCGAGTTATCAAACAGGTGCTTTTGAATATTTACCAAAACCATTTGATATTGATGAAGCACTAGCCCTCGTTAATCGTGCGATTTTGCATCTCAATAAATTACAACAACAAGAAGCAACCAAAGCAACGACACCGCTACAATCAACCGAAATTATCGGTGAATCTCCTGCAATGCAGGAAGTATTCCGTGCAATTGGACGTTTATCTCAATCCCATATCACGGTATTGATTAATGGTGAATCTGGTACAGGTAAAGAACTTGTTGCACATGCACTACATAAGCACTCACCACGTCGTGCCAAACCTTTTATTGCACTCAATATGGCTGCAATTCCAAAAGATTTAATCGAAACCGAGTTATTCGGGCATGAAAAAGGTGCTTTTACTGGTGCCAACACTCAACATCAAGGGCGTTTTGAACAAGCCAATGGCGGTACATTATTCCTTGATGAAATTGGTGATATGCCTTTTGAAACGCAAACACGTTTACTCCGCGTACTTGCAGATGGTGAATTTTACCGTGTAGGTGGACATATTCCTGTCAAAGTGGATGTTCGTATTGTCGCAGCAACACACCAAGACTTAGAAAAGTTAGTGAATGAAGGACGTTTCCGTGAAGACTTGTATCATCGTCTCAACGTGATTCGTATTCATATTCCAAAACTTGCTCATCGTAGTGAAGATATTCCAATGCTTGCCCAACACTTTTTGGCTCGCGCAGGAAAAGAATTAGGTGTAAGCCCTAAAATCTTACGCACAGAAACGACAGACTACATGCAACAGCTTCCTTGGCCAGGTAATGTTCGTCAATTAGAAAATACCTGCCGTTGGTTAACTGTAATGATTACGGGCAGAGAAGTTTATCCAGAAGACCTACCTGCCGAACTTAAACAAGTCTCTATACAAAAATCGACGAGTGATACGACACTAGCTTCTTCAACAACAAGCCCAGCTTTAGTTGAAAGAGTCACCGTACATCATTGGGATGAATTATTAGGTCAATGGGCAATCCAGAAACTAAAAAATGGCGAAATGAAAATTTTAGATATCGCCACCCCAATGTTTGAACGCACGCTCATTAATGCGGCTCTACAACAGACTCGTGGACGCAAGCGTCATGCTGCTGAACTTTTAGGTTGGGGACGCAATACGCTGACCCGTAAATTAAAAGAACTCGGCATGGAATCTTCTGATGAAGATGATGACGAAGAAGTTCGCTCAGCTTAATCCCATATACATTGCAAAAAAGCGAGTAATTTATTTACTCGCTTTTTTATACCGAGACGTTTTGAAACATACTCTATATCTATAGCCATACAAGGCATATGGTTTTTGCTATAATGAACATACCCCCATAGCACGCATTGACGATAATGGCTGATATTTGTTACCCAAGCTGTGAACAACCCCAAACCCGTCGCGGTCAAGAACGTCGTCTCGCCTTATTGCTTTGTGCAACCGATTTATTTCTTGAGAAAGGTTATGATGCGGTTTCACTGGATGATATCGTCAATCATGCAGGTGGTTCAAAAACATCTATTTATAAATATTTTGGTAATAAAGAAGGTTTGTTTACGGCGATTTGCGACTATCGTAGAGAAGTTTTTTTCAAAGGCGTTTGCTTTCCATATACACCTGAAAAAAACAATTTAAGAATCTATTTAATTCAAACATTACAACGTTTTTATCAGCATATCGTACAACCCGAGAACATTGCCTTTATGCGCATGTTCACAGAACAATCCCAAAAAGACGTTCAGCTCGCACATTATTTTTATGACCGATGTGCTTTAAATATTCAAAATACCATTGCCTTTGCACTGGAACAGGCACACAGCATGGATGAAATATCCTGCTCCAATCCCCATTTCTCAGCCACCATGTATTTTGGTATTTTACGCGATGTCGAATGGCGCAATTTGATGGGCTTAAATGTTCAAGCTGATGATGCAGAAATATTTGATTATATTAACTATTGTGTAGATATATTCTTAAAAGCCCATCAAATAGTCTAATTCTTTTGCATTTTTTGAGCCATATAGTATAGTAGTCAATTCTTTTTTATTCACCACCCATTAAATAACAATTAATTATTGTTTTTATTCAATAATTATTGTGGGAGTAACTATGGCGCTTCGGCATTTCCTAACTTTACGAGACCTTTCAACTTTAGAGTTGCAACGCATTTTAGACCGCGCACAAGAATTGAAGCGTATGCAGCATACAAATACGGTATTTCAGCCGTTTGTGGGTAAAGTCTTAGGAATGATTTTTGAGAAATCGAGTACACGTACACGTATTTCTTTTGAAGCTGGTATTTGCCAATTTGGTGGTAGTGCGATTTTCCTTTCTCCACGAGATACTCAATTAGGTCGCGGTGAGCCAATTGAAGATTCAGCACGTGTCATTTCAAGCATGCTTGATATCGTGATGATTCGTACTTTTGGCCACGATATTGTTGAACGTTTTGCTTCTTATTCGAAAGTTCCTGTCATTAATGGATTAACGGATGACCATCATCCGTGTCAGTTACTTGCAGACTTACAAACTTTTCAAGAACATCGCGGCAGCATTAAAGGTAAAACAGTTGCATGGATTGGCGATGGCAACAATATGTGTAATTCATATATTGAAGCAGCACACATGATGGGCTTTAAACTCAAAGTTGCCGCACCTGAAGGCTATGAACCAAAACCTGAGTTTTTAGCCGAATTTGCCGACTGCGTAGAAGTCTTTAATAAAGCAGAAGATGCTGCTGTAAATGCTGACCTGATCGTAACAGACGTATGGGCAAGCATGGGGCAAGAAGAAGAGCAAAAGTTACGTGAAAAAGCATTTGCTGATTTTCAGGTTAACGAAAAATTGATGGACTTGGCACACCCAGATTGCTTATTTATGCATTGCTTACCTGCACATCGCGGTGAGGAAATTTCTGAAAATATGCTAGACCACAAAAATGCAGTCGTTTGGGATGAAGCAGAGAACCGCTTACATGCTCAAAAAGCATTAATGGAATTCTTATTGAATGAGAATCTGAAGAAAGATTAAATATCAAAAAAAAAAACAGCATCACGATGATGCTGTTTTTATTTCTACGATCTAAATTGAACACTTAAATAAAAACACTTATAGTAAGTGAATCCTTTATTAGAAGAAGTTCCGCCTATTTGGGGAATTTTGATCACTATACAGCGGACGTTATGACCTCACTCGAACAAGCACTGTCTGAAATACCTAGTTTTTCTTTGGTGCACGAGCATCTATTTAGTTCTGCTCAGCCAACTGCTGAACAACTACAGCAGATTAAAGAATATGGCTGTAGTACAGTGATCAATCTTGCAACGAGCAAATCAGAAAATCATTTAGCCAAACAAGACCAAATCTGTTTAGACTTAGGATTAAACTACATTCACATTCCGATTGACTGGGACATCCCTTGCGCAGAACAGTGTTTATTGGTTTTAGATCTCATTGCCCATCTTGTCCAAAATGAAATTATTTGGCTACATTGTGCTAAAAACATGCGCGTGAGTAGCTTAATGTATCTATATCGTCAATTTTATATGGATATGGATATGCCCACTGCTCAGGCATTATTACATGAAATCTGGGAACCTAATGAAACATGGACTGGTTTAATGCACAGCATTACTTTACAGCTACAAGGTCGTAAAGCAACACTAGAACTTGAGCAATCATTAAACAACATCGATCATCTTGCTTGATGTGAAACCAAAACTGTCGCTGTTGCTAAAATACCTTCTTGACGACCTGTAAAACCCAGTTGTTCAGTCGTTGTTGCTTTGATACTAATTTGAGTGACATCAACATCAAGCACATCCGCAATGCTTTGGCGCATTTCTAAATTATGTTTTGCAAGTTTTGGGCGTTCACACGCAACCGTAATATCTGCATTATTTAAATGATAACCACGATCTAAAATCAATTGATACACATGTTTAAGCAGCACACGACTATCCGCCCCCTTATATTCAGGATCGGTATCTGGAAAATGTTGACCAATATCACCCAATGCCAATGCACCTAATAAAGCATCACTCAAGGCATGTAAAACAACATCACCATCTGAATGTGCTTTTAAACCATGCGTATGCGGGATTTTAATTCCTGCCAAAGTAACAAAATCACCTGCTTCAAAAGCATGTACATCAATCCCTTGTCCAATACGAATTTGAGCAACCATATGATTTTCCTTTTACAATATACCGAACAAATCTTGTATTCAGGCTTTCTATTTCGCTATAGTACGGTGAGCAAATTAGACTGAACATATAAGTGATTATGCTGTTGAACGCCTTAAGAAATCAATTAAAGAAATCTGGTTATATCATCACATTGAGTTGTTTTTGCTCATCATTTGTATTTGCAGACACAATTGACTGTACAACCAATAGTTCTCAACTCAAAAGAATCTGCTCCAAACAATACGATGAACAACGCTCTAAACTCAATAATAAGTTTTTAACTGCTTATTTGGTCACTGATGCCCCATTACAACTCTTACATGACACACAAAAGCTTTGGCTCAATCAAATACAACAGTGCAAATCAAAAAACTGCTATCAACAACAATTTGATGCTCGTTTAGATGACTTGAATTTTTATACATCTATGAATCAAACCTTAACACAGCATTATTTAAAATTTGAACAGGGTCAATTATCAAAACAGCCCGTTCACTTACAAATTCATCAACTTGATAAAGATAAGCTGAAAATCGAAGGAATCGCCTATCGCAATCCAAATAATCGGATAGAAACTCAGACATTCTCTTTACTTGCTTACAGTACACCTGAGCAAAAGAATCAAATTATTGATAATGAAAAGAAATGCCAATATCAGTTTGACTTTCAAAAAGCACTATTAATTATAAAAAGTGAACAAAAGGGTTGTGAACGATTTACTGGGATTTATCGTTTGTATGATTAAACTTAGTAACTTCTGGATGACTAAAACCATCAAAAGATCTCCAGCCAGCATTAGGAATAATGGGAAACCATTAAGGAGAATCTTACCTAATGTGTATATCTTATACTATTCGAAATACAAAAATACCACTTAGATAAGATATATCTGCTGATTCATCAATACAAAAACCAATACCAGAAAAGGTGTCATTATCTTCAACAATGTAGATATCTTCATGCTCATTAAAAATAGGATTACATAAATTCTTCAACTCTAAAAAAGGCATACCTATATAGATGCAATTTATTAGTTTCCCCTTATAACCATTAAATATGGATATATTAAATAAAAATCCTAAATGATTAAAATGCAACTCAACCATTCCTTTTGAATAAAACCAAATCTCCCCCACAATCCGCCCTTCACTAATTTCTCTAGCAGGCACACATAGCCATTTATCATTCTTCTGAATAGCATCATGCAGTGGGATTCCATCCGTTATTAACCATTTTTTTACATCAGTCAAATTTAGCCCATTATAGAATTCTGATAATGTTAGCCCCAAACTAAAACCTGCTGCAGACTTTTGTGGTTCAATGAGAGCATTAATATCAACTTTCATCATAATTTTATTTTCTCCCCTATAATCTTTATTTAAAAACCTAAGCAAATCACTGTAAAGCCAATGCTATACCAAATTGATTAAAGCCTTAATTTCAAAACTATCTAAAATATGATAAAAAGCCGATGTTTTCACATCGGCTTTTTAGATTTAGCTAGGGAATTTTTGCGCAATTTCCTCGCTAATAAGTACTGCTGTTGCAGCAGATAATGTCCATCCCAAATGCCCATGTCCAGTATTATAGAAAACACGGGGCTGCTTACCTTGCTTCACAACAGGCAACATATTTGGCATCATCGGACGTAGACCTGCCCACGGCACAGAATGCTCAGTTGAAATATCAAAGTTCTGGTTAACCCAGTTAATTAAAGGTTGTATTCGATCTGCACGAATATCACGATTATAGCCATTAAACTCGGCTGTGCCTGCGACACGGAAGCGATCAGCACCTAAACGAGAAGTAACAATTTTTGCACTTTCATCAAGCAGACTCACCCACGGTGCATTTTGTACACTTCGCTCATCTTTAAGTTGCACTGTAATAGAGTAACCTTTTACTGGATAAACATTTACAGTATCACCGAGCATATCGGCTAATTGGTAACTTCCAACGCCACCACACACAACGATTAAATCTGCTTCTATTATGGTCTGCTCATCTGCTGTTGAGTTCATATTCTCAGAACTATTTTTACAGCTAACAATCACTTTATCTTGCAAACATTTAACATCAACAACATCCAAACCAAAGCGATATTTCACACCATATGCTTGTGTTCTTTCCGCTAAACCAACAGAATACTTATGAATATCACCTGTTGCATCGCCTGCTGTGTAATATCCACCATAATAATTACCTGTTAAATTTGGCTCAATTGCCTTCATTTCTTCAGGTGTAATCGCATGACGTTCAAGTTTACCTTCCACTAAAACATCATTCACTTTTTTTGCGATGTCAAAGTCTTCCTTGCTGTGGTACATGTGCAAAATACCACGTTTCTCCAAATCAAAAGAAATATTCTCTTTTTCTGCAACTTCAAACAATCGCTGTCTTGCTAACAGTGCTAAACGCACTGTTTCAATCGTATTTACTTTATAATCCTTAATATGGGTCAAAAACTCGACCAGCCAGCGATATTTATGCACACTAAAAGACGGATTGAGCAATAATGGTGCATCTTTCTTACTCATCCACTTGATGCCTTTAAGCACAGTTGACTTCTGATTCCAGACTTCTGCATTACACGCAGATAACTGCCCGCCATTCGCAAAAGAGGTTTCCATTGCAGGAAATAGATGACGATCAATCACCGTCACTTCATAACCCAATTTAATTAATTCATAGGCAGATGTTACACCTGTAATCCCCGCACCAATGACTACTACATGTGGCATAGAAAACTCCTAGAAATGCAATACATTTCATAAGCATAGCCCCATCTGTCACGGTACCTGAGAGTTTCGGCAGATGATTACCAATTAATCATTAAGCCTTCCCCTTCGGTGAGTGCGTTCGTGTAAAGAAGTTATTTTACGACTAATTTTCTACACTTTAAGCACTACTCTCCAGATTGTATTTCTATTATTACAGTCCTTCTGCCTGAGAGTTTCCGGGGTCGTTGCTCCTTCGGCGAGTTCTTGGAAGAACTTCTCTCCCGCAATAATATTTATATCCCTATAAGCAATATATATGCCGACCAAAAATACCAACACTAAATTCTTGTAATTCTTTGTAGATCAAGTATCTCTTTCAGCGCTAATCAAAATAAATCAATAAAAAAGCAGACTTTAACGTCTGCTTTTGAAAATTAAAATTTACATTGTAAAATCTGTTCTGAGAATTTTCCTTTCCACAATTCTCGCAAAGTAGGCAAATAGAATTTTTCTCCTATCATTACCAACTCAGCATCAATCAAAGCATGAATCTCATGCATTAACACATAGTCCAATGCAATTAAGGAAAGTTGTGATTGTTTTTGTGAAACTTGTTTACGTTTAATTTGAGCTTTTTTGACCAACTCGTTGGAAAAGTTCTTATCTTTATAAGTAGTAAGCGCACTTAACCGCAATTCAATAATGCCCCAGCCTTCTAATAATTTCTTAAAAATTTCAAAATCTTTTGAGGTGGCTTCCCAAGTCACATTCTCTAAATCATTGTCTTCTGGTAATACAGGCAACAACAAATCAGCCGTACTTGGAAAAATTTTCTTTAAATTCAATACAAATTTAACAGGATTTTCATTTGGAAGATCAGCAAACTGGATATGGGTTTTGGTGTCTGTCAAATAAATATTGAGCATAATGAAGCAACAATCAGGTAAATCAAAAGTGTATTGTACGCAGTTCACTTTATAAAAACTACTCATAAAAAATCCCTCTAAATAAAAGAAGGATTTTTTATTTCACAGATACGGCTTACTTACTATTTGGAGAAACCATATTTTCAGGTCTGACCACTTCATCGAACTGCTCTGCTGTAACTAGACCTAATTCAATAGCAACTTGTTTTAAGGTTTTATTTTCTTTATAAGCTGTTTTGGCAACTTTGGCTGAGTTCTCATAACCAATTACTGGATTTAGTGCTGTTACCAACATCAATGAATTATGTAAAAAGTGATCAATCTTGTCACGATTTGGCTCAATTCCTACTGCACAATGATCATTAAAACTATTACATGCATCACCTAAAAGCTGAATAGATTGCAATAAGTTATACGCAATGACAGGCATAAATACGTTGAGTTCAAAGTTACCAGATGCACCTGCAACATTAATCGTTGTGTCATTCCCTAAGACTTGAGCAACCACCATAGTCATGGCTTCACTTTGTGTTGGATTGACTTTACCCGGCATGATACTTGAACCAGGTTCATTTTCTGGAATACGAATCTCACCAAAACCACAACGAGGACCACTCGCTAACCATCGAATATCATTGGCAATCTTATTTAAGCTTGCAGCCAATGTTTTTAAAGCGCCTGAAGCAAATACTGCTGCGTCTCGCCCTGCCAAAGCTTCAAACTTATTAGGTGCCGTCACGAATGGTAAATCTGTAAGTCTAGCCAATTGTTCAGCTGCTTTCACAGCATAATCAGGATGTGCATTTAATCCCGTGCCCACTGCCGTACCACCTAATGGTAACTCATACAAACCCTCAAGCGCTTGGTATAAACGTTTCAAGCCATGCTCAAGTTGTGACACATAACCACTAAACTCTTGTCCCAAAGTCAAAGGCGTTGCATCTTGTAAATGCGTACGACCAATTTTAACAATACTGTCAAATTCTTCAGACTTGCGTTGTAGGGTCGCTTTTAACTTTTCAACAGCAGGAATAAGCAATTCATTGATCTGAATACTTGCAGCAACATGAATTGCAGTTGGAAATGAATCATTGGTCGATTGCGCGCGATTCACATGATCATTGGGGTGAACAGGTTTTTGCGCACCGAGTACCTGTCCTAATTTTTGATTGGCAATATTTGCAATGACTTCATTGCAGTTCATGTTACTTTGCGTACCTGAACCTGTTTGCCAAACCACTAATGGAAATTGCGAATCCCATTGCCCAGCAATCACCTCTTCTGCCGCACCGACGATATATTGACTTAAATCCTCAGGAAGCTGTTGTAATTCGGCATTGGTCATTGCAGCGGCTTTTTTCACCAAACCCATTGCTCGGATCATTGCTCGTGGTAAGCGCTCTTGACCAATCTTAAAGTTCTGTAAACTTCGTTGCGTTTGCGCACCCCATAAGGCTTCATTGGGAACTTCAATTTCACCCATTGTGTCGTGTTCAATTCGCATTTGCATAAACAACCTCTGCTCTATTTGGTTAAAATTTTCACGGGCTGAAGCAAATAGATGCTTTGGCTAGCGAGGACTTAACGATCTATATCCGATAAATCGCGTTAATCCTAAACAAAGCAATCATTATTGTAAATAAGAATCATTATCTTATTTACCGTTTAGCGTATTTCGGTAAAAGCGCCATTCATCTTCAATCATCTGCGATAAAGCGCGTTTAGGTATCCAATTCAGTATTTTTTTAGCCTTATCAATATTTGCCCCAAGTTGTGCTAACTCTTGGTTTTGATATACGGCAGGTTGAACTCGAATTTCCGCCTGAGTCACCTTTGCAACCTCATCAAGTAAAGTCTGAATAGATGTCAGTTGAGGGTGTGCAATATTAAATGCTTCCAAACAACTACTTTGTGCTTTTAACCAACTTAAAGCGATTAATACCGCATCACAGGCATCTAGCACATGTAAAAAGCTTCGCTCTACCGTTCCATCTGCTGTCTGTGCTTGGTTCTGAAGCTCTATACAATCTCGCTGCATTGCTGCAACTTGTAATGCTAAAGGCACGATATTTTTGGGTAATTGAGTAACATATTCCCCTAATACCCCATGTTCAAATGCACCAACGATATTGGATAAGCGCAAATTCACGATTTTCCATTCATGATCAACTTTATAGGTATCTGCAATAATGTCTTCAACCATTTGCTGAGAGCGAATGTACGGATTCGGGTACCGATAGTTAAATTCTGTTTCTTCACTAAAATTTGGGCTGGATTGACCATACACAGCCAAACTAGAGATATTGATTAACTCTCTTACACCCATACGTTGCATGGCCCTTAATAAGCTCATGATGCTACTGACATTATCATTATAATATTCAAGTGGTTTTAGCGCTGATTCCTCAAGCGATTTAAAACTTGCTGTATGAATAACCGTATCAATTGAATATTGTTCAAATACTTTATTTAAAGCGGGTGTATTCCGAACATCCACTTTCACAAAAGGAATGTACATTCCTGAAATGTATTCTAAGCGTTCTAAAGTTTGCAAAGTCGAATTGGCTAGATTATCAACAATGACAATTTCTTGTCCACGTGCTAATAAACTCAATGCGATATGTGAACCGATAAAGCCTAAACCACCTGTCACCAAAATCATTGTATACTTACCTTCTTTTCTAATTTGTCCATCATTTTGCTTACATGACCCTAGTGAATGTTCAATGAGTACACTACTTCTAATTACTTCTGCACCCACTTCCACAATGGCTTGGCATGCTTTTGGTTTAGCTCAAGCGCTAAGAAATAAGTGTGAAGATTTTCGTGTCTTCTTTTACCAAGATGGTGTTCAGGTGGCAAATGATCTACAGTGGTTTCCTGATGATCAACGCAACCTAAAACAAGAATGGCAAAAGCTTGGCATTCGACTCCCTGTCTGTGTCAGTGCTGCCCTTGCTCGGGGAATCACTGATGCGAGCAATGCACAACGCCACTCACTTCAACATCACAACTTGGCACAAGGTTTTGAGCTGGTTGGACTTGGGGAGTTAGCTGATGCTGTGCAAAGCTGTTCTCGTTTAATTCAATTTTAGTTTAAGTTCATTAATAGAGTGTTGCTTTTAAAAGGTAAATTGTGTGAAATCTGTACTCGTCATCCTAACGCAGCCTAATCTAACCAGTTTGCAGGTCAATGAAAGCTTGTCTGCAACTATGGTTTTAGCAACCTTTGGTATTTCTGTCAAAGTATTATTAAAAGACGCTGCATTGAGCTTATTGAACAATCAATTAGAATTTGACCAATTCAAACAAGCTTTTAAAATTGCCGCCAATATGGTGGAAAGTTTTGAGTTTTACGATTTAACCCCGATTTGGGTTGAAATAAAAAATCAACAACTTCCTATCATTCAAAATACAAAGCAGGAAATTGAGTTTATTGAAATCAAACCTGAATTTATTCAGTCCTTTGATCACATTTTGTATTGGTAGAGCAGTCAACTATGGCAAATACAACTTTATTTTTAATTCAAGCAGCTTATAGCAATACTGAGAAAGTTTGGAGTGATTTGGCAGAAATGGCACAAACAGATGATTCCATCGTTGTGCTAGGTGATGCTGTATTACAAATAACACTTAACATCGTAAAGGACTATTCCAACCTTTATTGTCTAAGTAATGAACAAACCCTACTCAATGATGACGTTAAAGAACATATCAGCGTGATTGAATATACAGAACTTGCTGATTTAGTTTTACAATTTAGACGCTGTGTGACTTTAAAATAAATTTTTCAGTTAATTTAAATCCTATTTAGGCTATTTCATGCAATTAGAGTTAGATCAAGACGGTCATTTAGTCGATTATACAATTTGGAACCATGAGGTTGCTCAGCAACTTGCCCTATCTCTTGATTTAGAATTAACAGATTGGCATTTTGAAGTTCTCCACGCTGTACGTCAATTTTATCAACAATTTGGACATTCACCTGCCACACGTCCATTGATTAAATTCTTAATGAAAACCATCAGTCCTGAGATCAATAATGCCGTATTACAGCAAAGATTTAACACAGGTTTAGTCGCCCGACATCTTAGTCGTTTGGCTGGCGTTCCTAAACCTGCAAATTGTTTATAGTTTCTATTCTATTAGATGAAGTAAATTTTCATTCAGAGAAGCAATATCTAAAATCATGCACTTTTTTGTTTTTGCTCAATGAATGCAAAATAACCAATGCCTGCTGTTACACGAACATCTTTTGCTTTGATCGGCTCATCACATGCTGAACAAACAACTTTAGGACTCAATTTATTACCACAGGTTTTATGGGTAAATTCAAGCGGTTTTCCAAGCCCCTTATCCATCCATTTATCAGCCCACTGCACCATAGCCAAAATAAGTGGATAAAGATCTAAACCTTTATCAGTGAGTTGGTATTCAAACCGTTCTTGACGTTCCACATAAGGCACTTTAATTAAAACGCCATGTTCAACCAATCGTTTTAAACGTTCTGAAAGTACATGGCGTGTCAGCCCTAAGCTACGCTGGAAATCATCAAAACGGCGTATCCCCATAAAAGCATTACGTAAAATTAGCATTGTCCAACGATCACCAAGTACAGAAAGTGTTCTCGCAACTGAACATGGCTGATCGCCAATTTCTTCCCATTTCATTATTATCACCTGATCATTTTTTAGAACTTAAAAAGGCATGTCTTCCATGCCTTGAACCGTTATGTTTAGAAACTAAACAATATAAAATATACACTAAACTACCTGATCAATAAGATGCAATATTGGCACTTGGCTAAATGCCACAAAAACAATTAATTTTGCATAAATTTAATCAATAATTTAGTTGTTAATAAAGATACCTGAAACTTCTTGTCCTGCATTTAGCGGAATATTCGCAGGAATACGAACTAAGCAGTTAGCTTGCATTAAATTGCTCAACATATGCGACTGTTGCTTTGCTAGACTTTGTAACTTGAGCTGACCTTGCTCAAAATAAGCATGCATTCTTAAAAAACGTTCGCGTGCATCGGATTTAAGTTCATGTGTGAGTATAGCGCTAAACCATTGCACCGCTTGACGTTGGTTTTGCAAAGCATCCAATAAAACTTTGCCATAAATCTGCATAGATACATAAACAGCAGCAGGATTTCCTGGCAAACCGAGTAAATAACAGTGATGATCTTGCTCTGGTGATTGATATGCTGCAAAGAATAATGGCTTACCCGGTTTTTGTTTCACTTTCCAGAAAACTTGCTCAAAACCAGTTTCAAAGGCACATGGGCGAACAAAGTCATAATCACCCACTGAAACACCACCTGTGGTAATAATCACATCATATGTATGCTTTAATCGCTCAAAGCATGCCGTGACCTGTTCAGCTTCATCTGCAATATGTAGAATTTCAACATCTATGCCATAATCTTTGAACCATGCTTTTAACAAGGGTCCATTGGCATCAAATACTTTACCTGCTTGCAAATCTTCTGGGCTTTCAGCAACCTCATCACCCGTAATCACAACTGCAACTTTGGGTTGTTGAAACACCTCTATACGTTGTACACCAGCCATGCTTAAAGCAGCAAGTGCACCAATATTGATGCTCTGACCGACCTCAGCAAGCTGTTGACCTTGTTGTACTTCTTCGCCTGTAAATCGAATATCAGCATGTGGCTTGATCTGTTCAAGCAATCGAATTTTGTCAGACTCAACCTGAACGATCTCTTGTCGAGCGACATGTGTGGTGCCTTCAGGAATTTTGCCCCCCGTAAAAATACGAATCGCTTGCCCATCAGCCAATTGATAATCGAGTTCGCTGCCTGCTTTAATCTCACCAATCACCTCAAAATAAGTATCTTGAAGCTGTGTAAGTGAGCTATTGATCGCATAACCATCCACCGCACTTTGAGAAAAGCTCGGTAGATTGACCTCTGAGTAGATCGCTTTGGCTAGATAACGATTCAAACCTTGAGCTAAAGCCAAGACTTCAGTCGTCAATGTTTTGGGCTGAGTTCGAATGAGTTGAAGTGCCTCATCAATACTCATTAAGCCTTTTTCAGCACCACATCCTGACATTATTCATATCCTCCTGGATGAGGTAAGTCACGGCACACATCAAAAATATGGACTAAAGCGGGCAAAAGAGCCGCCATTGATTCACTCGCACCACCACGACTACCCGGCAGTGTGACCACCAAGGAACGATCAATAAAACCAGCTACGCCACGAGACATCGCAGCATACGGTGTGCGTTTTTGACCAAAAGCACGTGCTGCTTCCATTAAACCATCGAGTTTTCGTTCTAGAAGTGGTTCAAGCGTATCTACCGTAATATCGCGCTTACCAATACCTGTACCCCCAACCGTCATGATACATGCATAGGATTTAGTTAACTCTAAAACCAAATCTTTCAACTGATCAGATTCATCTGGCAAAATTTGATAATGAATTGGATCAAAACCTGCTTCAGTTAAAGTCTCAACCACTGATTTCCCTGCAGTATCAGGTTTACGTCCTGCTGCAACGGTATCCGAGAGTACAATCACTGCCGCAGAAACAGGCTGACGTAAAGTCCGTTTGAAATGTGACTTACCGCCCTTTTTCTTGAGCAATTTACATTGGTCTAAGCACAATTCATCAGGTTCACAATGTGGCTTCAACATATCGTAAATGGTTAGACCTGCAAGACTTGCAGCCGTTAAGGCTTCCATTTCTACGCCCGTTGGCCCAATAGTTTCAACAGTCGTCAGGATCACAACATGATCATGCTGTAAATCATATTCAACATCAGCACGGTAAATGGGTAAAGGATGGCAAAGTGGAATCAGTTCATCTGTGCGTTTTGCTGCCAAAATACCTGCAATACGTGCCGTTTTTAAGGCATCACCTTTTTCGGTATTTCCATCACGAAGTAACTGAATACAATGTGGTGGTGCATACAAAATTGCTTGTGCTTCTGCAACACGATAACTTTCGGGTTTCATCCCAACATTTTTCATTTTAACTTCCTAAGACTTTATTCGTGTGTATGCTCATGTGCACAATGTTCGTGATGATGGTGATGCCCTGATGCATCCCCCTTTGACAAAGGGGGACTTAGGGGGATTTTCGTTTGAACATGTTCAGCAGCATCTTTGCGAATACAGCAACCTTCCACATATTGACTAGTACCATCCATAAAGAACTCTTCTTTCCAAATCGGCACTTCATGTTTTACACGCTCAACGGCTTCTTCACAGGCTTGAAAAGCTTCACGGCGGTGAGCAGCATACGCAATTGCAATAATCGCTGTTTCGCTGACATCTAAATATCCAATTCGATGCATCACACGCACATAAGAGACTTGATACTTATCTTTAATTTGCTGTTCGATTTCACGAATCATTTTTTCAGCAACAGGCGTATACGAGGTGTATTTTAAAGCCTTCACCGCTTTGCCTTCATGATGATTACGGACTGTACCAATAAAAATATCAATACCACCGCATTCAGGAAAAGATTGTATCGGATCAAAACAATCTAGGCTTAAAGCTTGATCTTGAACTCTCGCAAATTCACGCATACTTATCCTCCAGCGACAGGTGATAGCAGTACCAAAGTACATGAACAATTTAAGGGGCTTTGACGCGTCACAATGTCCTCACCAATGGCACAAGCACATTTTTCCATGGCTTTTGTTGCCTCGGGATACAGTGCCACAATATGTGTCAGTACATCTGCAACTACTCGATCTTCTGCAAACTCAAAAGTAAGCCCTTTGGGTAACAATCTTTCTATAGCACCAAAAGCTTCTATTTTTATTTCAAGGGTTTGCATATCTTCTCCAGACCACTTTTCCAAAACTAACCACCCAACATATGCATACTGATTTTACGTGCTTGCTGATGTTGTATTGCATGATAACCTTTAGCTTTATGCCAAATATACGGTTTAATGTGTTGTTCAAGCTGTTGAAATTCAAACTGCCCACATTCTGCTTTTTGTTTGACCACAGCGTGCAAATAAGGCTTTATATTCAAACCTTGTTGTGCAAATAGACAATTATATAACTCACCCTGTGCAGTTAACCGAATTCGATCACAATCCCCACAAAATGAATGTGTTATCGTTGAAATAATACCAATACAATATTGCCCATCGAGCTGATACTGCCGCGCAGGCTCATGCTGTTGTTGTAAGACCTGAATTTGATAATACGCTTTTAGCTGTGCCAAGATTTCAGCCTCACTGACAACCGCCTGATCTGTCCAATGTTGATCACCATCCAAAGGCATAAACTCAATGAAACGCAATGGGATCTGCTGTTGCTTAGCCCACTTCACCATCGGTACAATTTGGTCGTCATTTTGATCTTTCATCAACACACAATTAATTTTAAATGGAAGACTAACTTTTTGGGCTGCTTCGATGCCTTTTAAGACAGGCGCAAGATCTTTTTTAGTGAGCTTTTTGAACTGATCAGCATCTAGACTATCAAGGCTAATATTTAAATCATCCAAGCCTGCATGTTTAAGTTCTTCAGCATACTTTGCCAAATAATGTCCATTGGTGGTCATCGAAATCCGCTTTAATCCTATCGCACGTAGACTTTGCAAATCTCTAATAAAATGAACCACGCCCTGACGCATTAAAGGTTCTCCCCCCGTAATGCGAATGTTTTCAATCCCTTGTTGAACCATATAACGGCAAAAAATCAACAAAGCTTCAAAACTAAGCAAATCTTGCTTTTTCATCCATTCAGGATGTTCAGGCATACAATACGTGCATTTGAAATTGCAACGATCTGTTACGGAAATCCGTAACTTACGTTTAATACGACCATACTGATCTTGCAAGATCGGGCTGTTCGTAGATATATCATGCTTCATCATTTGCACTCATATTGTGAAACTTCTCACTGCACTTAGCACAAGTTTTGTGCATCCTTGTTGAACTAATCTACCGTGAATTATTTTTACTACAGCAATATCTATTCCAATCTTCGACCATATTTGATTGCAATGTGAATTATTTATTCAAACAAGATATGATTTCAACCATTAAACTAGAATACCGTATAGCTCCCTTATTTTTACCAAACAAACAACGCACCATTTTCAATCAATTTAATCAAAAATGGTGCAATTCGGTGCATTTCCCAATTAAATCATTTAAGCATCCAAGCGTTCTAAACGCACAGGTACATACTTATGATATGGTGTCTTAGACAAAGGATCACAATGCTGAGTTGACGTTAATCGGTTTAATTCTGGACCAATCGGTTCGCCACCACGATAACGCAAGCCATAACCATGTGGCAATGATACAACCCCCTTACGCATTCCTTCATCAAGCTCAACGACAACCAAAATTTTCCCATGCTCAGAAATACATTGTAAGGTCTGCCCCGTTTCCACAGCAAATTCAGATGCATCTTCTGGATTCATTCTTAAACGCCCTTCTGCATCGACTTTACGCCAAGCAGGATCACGATAAATTTGGTTAGCATTATAGCTACGGCGCTCACCAGCAAATAATATAAATGGATAATCATCTGTTGGTACTAAGGATTGTTGTTTGAGTTGAGCCAATTCAACAAACATTTCTGGAATCGCCAAACGGATTTTTTTATCTTTATATGCAATCAACTGCCATACATCCGCATATTCATGCTGCGATAACACCACACCTGAACGTTGTTGCGAAATCGCTTGAAATAATTTAACGCCTAGATTCAAACGATTGCCTTGGTATCCAGCTTGCTTAACTGCCTGATAATGCTGAGCGGCATATTGCATACATAATGGTAATAACAAGGCTGTCGCAGCCGCATCATTCGGCAAAGTCTTTCCTAATGTGCGATATACAATTGATGCAGCAAAAGGAATTAACTTTTTATTTTTAGCAAAACTGACACCAAGCGCACCGAAATAAGCAAGATAAGCAGTCTTAGCTGAATCTTTTTCTGCAATTTTACTCAAAATAGGAAATTGTTGAGGTATCACGTTCATTGCTTCAAGCAAGCGCGTATAAATTTCTGCTTCACTCAAGGTATTGCCCTGAGCTTTAAATAATGGGTGACGTAAATGAAAACCATTTTTAGGGAACTCTAAATTGAAACCCGTAAATTCCCATTTTTCAAACTGACTATGCGCAGGCAAAATATAATCAGCAAAACGAGCTGTCTCGGTCATTGCCACATCAACAACGACCAATAGATCCAATGATTTGAATGCTTGCTCATACGCAGCCGTGTCTGGATAGGTCAATAAAGGGTTACAACTATCCACAAAAACGGCACGAACTCGTTTTTCTCCAGCTTTGAGAATCTCATCGGGCAAAATATTAGGTGGAAAGAAGCCTGAAATTGGGAACATTTTATGATGAACAGTACGGCGATATTTAGGATTGCGCTCATCCGTATGAGTCAAAATCGGAATAAACATGGTATGTAAATTATTAGTGCCTTGCTGACCGAAGTGCCCCGCCAATAAATATAAAAGCTTCTCTAAATAACCATTTAAAGTTGTATTTAAAGTATGTTGAATGCCCAAATCAATACGAACACAGCCCCGCTTTGCTTTAGCAAAGTCACGTACAATTTGATAGATTTGTTCAACCGAAACGTCTGCTTTTTGGATATATTCTTCTATAGGAATAGCGAGAAAAGCCTGCTTAACCTCATCAAAACCATGTGTATGCTTTTGGATAAACTGCTGATCATAGAGGTTCTCACGTAACATGATCGCAATCATTGCCGACATGAGGTAAGCATCCGTTCCAGGTTTTAATTGCACATGAATATCCGCCTGTTTCGCCGTTTCCGTTACACGCGGATCAAAAACCACCATGGTACGATTTGGGTCTTTTTTGATGTGTTTTAGCGTATCTCGTGCATTGGGAATACCATGAGCTTGAAATGGGTTAGTTCCAATAAATAAGACATAATCAGCATACTCAACATCTTCTGTGGTATGACAGGCTTGACTACCAAACAAGCGACCATTGACCCAAAAATCACCCGTTTTTTCTTGCGCCAGCGAGTTATAAGCATAAAAACTTTTCATGGCATACAGGAGCTGACGCCCATAGGCTGCGCCTAAATGATTCCCCTGACCACCGCCACCTACCGAAGCAAATGCCGTTCCACCAAAAGTATCACGAATATGTACCAGTTGATCTGCAATTTCCTGAATGGCTTGCGCCCAACTGATTTCTTTAAATGAACCATCTGCCTGACGTTTTAACGGTGCAGTCAAACGATCTGCATGCTTTTGATAATGTTGCAAACGTGCTGCTTTTTGGCAAATATAACCTTGAGAAAATGGATGCTGATCATCCCCCTTAATTTTCTTGAATTGATTATCTTCAATTTCAACACTTAAGCCACAATTCCGTGAACATAAAATACAAGCTGTGACGTCATTTCGATTACTGAAAGAGATTTCTTGTTTACTCATTTTCTCTTACCCTTTTAGCGAGGTTCGTTTTACCAGCGGTCTATCGCTGAGGTTCAATCCGTTTAAATATGAATCAATTAATGTACTATTTTTCCACAAAGGCACGTTCAATCACATAATCACCGGGCGCATGGCTCGTACCTTCCACAAAACCTTTTTCTTTTAAAATTTCGACTAAATCCTTGAGCATACTCGGACTACCACAAATCATCACACGGTCTGTCTCAGGATTTAATTCTTTCAAATCAATATCTCTAAACATCTTTTTAGACCGAATCAAATCCGTCAATCGCCCCATTTGGTGAAATTCTTCTCGTGTCACGGTTGGATAATAAATTAACTGATTTTGTACCATCTCACCTAAATATTCATGTGATGGTAAACCTTGATCAATATAATCCTTATAGCCCAGCTCACTCACCCAACGCACACCATGCGTTAAAATAATCTTTTCAAAATGTTCATAAAACTCAGGATCTCGAATAACACTCATAAAAGGTGCTAAGCCTGTCCCCGTTGAAAGCAAATATAAGTTCTTACCTGGTTTTAAATTATCCAAGATCAATGATCCTGTCGGCTTTTTGCTCACTAACAACTGATCACCAATTTTCAGATGCTGCAAATGTGAAGTCAGCGGTCCGTCAGGAACTTTAATACTATAAAATTCGAGGTGGTCTTCATAATTTGCACTCACCACAGAATAAGCACGCATTAGAGGTTTGCCCTCTATTTCTAAGCCAATCATCACAAATTGACCTGATTTGAACCGTAAACTATCAGATCTGCTCGTCTTGAAACTAAATAAAGTATCATTCCAATGATGAACACTCTGAACTGTTTCAACCTGAAATGCTGACATGTTCTAACTCCCCTAAATTCCACTTATTCGCTTAAGCGCCATTTCTGTCTAATTGGCTAATTTTGCCTTTAATTCCTTGCCATTGTTGATGGTCTGCTAAGGCATCTTGTTTGACTGTGATTCTTTTCCAATTTTCATTTGCTGCAAGTTCTGCATTTAATTCAATGAATTCTTTTTGATCCACAGGCACTTCATCTTCAGCACGAATTGCATCCACAGGACATTCAGGTTCACATAATGCACAGTCGATACATTCATCTGGATTAATCACTAAAAAATTAGGACCTTCATAAAAACAATCTACAGGACAAACAGAAACACAATCTGTGTGCTTACATTGGATACAATCTTCAAGTACAACAAAAGTCATCACCCGGCCCCTTAATAAAAATTAGTTCCCAATTAGAACTTATTTTTCAATTTTTGGATAGCATCACAAAATTTATTTTATGACTTATTATTCATTTTACTTTGTTTACATCAGACAAAAAATGAACAAAATTCAAGGATACTATTGCTGATTTAAATATCAGTAGAACTGAGTTCTGATCGATGATACAAAAAAACGCGTCAATCAAAAAATGCGAGCAGTTAAATTTTAAATATAGAGAAATATAAAATATTTTATTAATCAAACTATTGAAACACAATTGTCAACGTTAATGTATTTCTAAAGAACTGCCTAATACTATTTACCTAAATAAAACCAAAATTTGAAATAAGGTCAACGCTCAAAGTGAGTAAATCGCATCTTGATCTAAAATCAGTAGAAAATACGCTAGTGCATACAAAAATAAAATATAAATTCCAATTAAGAACTAAATTGTTACAAAATTTACGACGAGAACTATACATTCATACCCTTTTCAATTAATATTTTTATAATATTCATTCTATTTTGATACAGGACTTGCGAGTTACATGAAAATCTCTGATGTTGGCAATCAACCTTGTTCTGTTGCACGAACTTTATCAGTGATCGGTGATACTTGGTCAATGATGATTATTCGTAATGCGTTCTTAGGCATTCGTCGATTTGATGATTTTCATAAAAATCTTGGTGTAACTCGCCATGTTTTGACAGATCGATTGAATACATTGGTCAATGAAGGCATTTTACATAAAGTACCTTATACCGAGACCCAAAAACGCTTTGAATATCGTTTAACAGAGAAAGGTTTAGCACTTTATCCAATTATTATGAGTATTGTTCACTGGGGGGATACTTTTATGGATAAAGGACTTGGCGCACCACTCGATTATGTGCATGAAACTTGCGGACATGCATTCCATCCAGTCATGGTTTGTTCTGAATGTTCCGAACCGCTTTCGCCTAAGCAAGTGAATGTAAAGGTTGGAAAAGGCTTATATGCTTATCACTCTCAAACCAAAACAGTTTAATCGTTAAATCATTTACCTAAATGTAAATTAGAATTTGGTGTTTTAATTGGTAACAAACATCTGCCTAAAAGCTTTCATTTGTTTATATTGCTGTAATTCATCTAAAGAATTAATACTATGACAAAATAAGCTTTGTTTTTGGAATGCAGCACTTTGTGCGTACAATTGCTTAAAACACTCACGCAAACTCAATTTATCTGCCTGTATTTGCTGTTGTAAAATAGGCAAACTTTCCCGCTTCAACAAACAAAATGGATATAGCGCATCTCCATTAATGGCAACATAGGCAACTTGTGCTTGTGGGTTCTTTTGTAGTGCACGATGCAACTTCGCCAATACCTGATTTGGAATATAGGTCACATCACAAGGGATAAACAAGGCATAATCCGATTGTAAATATGACCAAGCACTTTTCATTCCCATTAATGGTCCTAAAAAGCCTGTTTGTTCATCTGAATAACACTGAATATCTGGTTCAATTTGTTTATAGATCGAGCTATCACGATGACTATTTACCCAAATATTTTGCACTTCTGGTTTAAATCTTTGGCAAATTTTAGAAAGTTGAATTTGATCATCAAACTGCTGTAATAGCTTATTCATGCCGTTCATGCGGCGTGCTTGACCTCCCGCCAAGATCACAAGATCTGTAGCGGGAATTTCTATATTCATGCTTCTGCCTCCAACTGACACGTTTTAATCAGACCGCGAATTTCTGGTAAACAAGAACCACAATTACCACCTGCTTTTAAACATGCTGTCACTTGTTTTTCATGGGTAATATTTTGCGTTTTAATCGCTTCAATAATTTTGTTCTTGCCGACTTTAAAACAGCTACACACCAATGGACCATCGTTATTTGCAGCAGACATTGGCATACCTGCCAACAATGCTTTACGGTGCAAGGCACTTAAGCGTTCACGTTTAAATAAAGTTGCAACCCAATCACGGTCAGGCAATAAATCAGCAGGCGCAATGTATAGGCTTGCAATCAGAATTCCATCTTTGAGTACAATACTATGGCTCAATTGTGATGAAATATCTTCAATACTTAACCATTCATAAGTTTCATCTACAAATGGTAAAAAGCTTTTTAGATTTTTCTGAGTTTGGTCAATACTATGTCGATCTGCAATCTCATAACGCATTGCCTTAGCCGTTTTAATCTTTGTCCACCAAGCACATGTTTGTAAAGATGTTTTGATTTGATATTCAAAACCCTCTCGAACATATAAAACACCTTGCCAAGTGGTATGGAACGGTTGAATCGAAACTGGCGTATGCTTAAATTCAGGCTCACCTGAAATTGCATCCACAACAGGATTCACGACTTTACCAATTCGCGCATCCGAAGCAACCTGTTCAGTCCAATGAATTGGTGCAAAAATTTGTCCACGACGAACGCCTTGGGCAAGTGTTACGCGTAATACACAACTTCCCCATGCTGAACGGATTTCAACCAACCCTTTATCACGAATACCAAATTTGAGCGCATCGTTCGGATGAATCTCACAGAATGGTTCAGCGCGATGTGTAGTGAGATTTGCTGATAGACCAGTACGTGTCATCGTATGCCATTGATCACGAATACGACCTGTATTCAAAATCAAAGGATAATCTTCAGAAATCGCATGCACTGGATCAATTGCAATCGTTGGAATCAGTTTTGCTTTTCGAGAAGCATAGCTAAATTCACCCTGACCAAAAAGCTGCTTAACCGATGTGGTTTGACCTTTTTCCCACACAGGCCATTGTGTTGGTTTTAACTCATTATATTCTTCAAGACTTAAATTCATTAAACCTTTTAGATTGAAATAACGAAAGTTCTCAACCTGATCACGCTCAGCTAAACTCGCATTTTGATAAGCTGATAATGCAGCATGCTCATTAAAAATGTCACATGCATTATTAAAATCAAAACCAGAAAAACCAAGTTTTTTTGCAACTTCAGCAATTGCCCACCAATCGGCTTTAGCTTGTTTTGGTGGTGCTAAAAATGCACGTTGGCGTGAAATTCGGCGTTCTGAATTGGTTACAGTTCCATCCTTTTCACCCCAACCTAATGCTGGCAGCAAAACATCGGCATAAGCTGTCGTATCCGTATCAGCACAAATATCTGAAACTACAACAAACTCACATTTTTCTAAAGCACGTTTGACTTGATCAGCATCAGGAAGGCTGACGACAGGATTGGTTGCCATAATCCAAATCGCTTTAATTTTTCCACTTTCAACCGCTTGGAATAAATCAACCGCTTTAAGACCCACTTTTGTTGCAATAGCTGGACTATTCCAAAAACTTTGCACCAAATTTTGATGTGTTGGGTTATCAATATCCAAGTGTGCTGCCAACATATTCGCAAGTCCACCCACTTCACGTCCACCCATTGCATTGGGTTGTCCTGTCATTGAAAATGGTGCAGCGCCTAACTTACCAATTTTACCTGTAAGTAAATGACAGTTAATAATACTATTGGCTTTATTCACCCCTTGAGATGATTGGTTTACACCCATCGAGAATAAAGTAACAACCTTTTCAGTAGTCGCAAATTTATCAAAGAATAATTGTAATTTTTCTGCTGAAATGCCTGTACGTTTTACGACAGCTTTAAAATCTTGTTCAGTTCGGTTCGCTTCTAAAAGCGCTTGTAAACCTTCTGTATAAGATTCAACAAACTGGTGATCCGCATAACCATGTTGATATAAATATTGTAATAATCCTTTGAACAAGGCGACATCTTGACCAGGTAAAATGGGTAAATGTAAATCTGCTTGCTCACACGTACTGGTAAAGCGTGGGTCAACAACCACGACAAATAAATCTGGGTTTTGACTCTTGGCTTGCATGATGCGTTGGTATAAAACTGGATGACACCATGCTGTATTCGAACCAACCAATACAACCATATCCGCATGTTCAAAGTCTTCATAACTTGCAGGAACAATATCTTCACCAAAGCTACGTTTATGCGCTGCAACGGCAGACGACATACATAAGCGTGAATTGGTATCAATATTTGCTGTACCTAGATAACCTTTAACGAATTTATTGACCACATAATAGTCTTCAGTCAACAATTGTCCTGAAACATAGAATGCAACACTTTCTGGCCCATATTGATCAATACATGATTGAAATTGATCTGCAATTTTCTCAATTGCAACGTCCCATGTCGTTACGCTACGATGATTTTTACGTCCCAACATTGGGTTTAAAACACGCGTCTCTAAACCTAAAGTATCCGCTAAGTTACTGCCCTTAATACAAAGTCGTCCAAAATTTGCTGGATGTTCAGTATCCCCTGCAACTTGAACTGCTACACCTTGTGTTTTGTGTTGAACTTCAACATTAACGCCACATCCAACTCCACAATATGGACAAGTTGTTTTTGTAATAATTGTTTGTGCATGATCGGAGCGACTGTTTTCTAAATTTTGAATACTGTTCATGACTGCCCCTTGTTACTACCTATTTCATCTATGCCCTGACCAAAGTTTAACCCTAACGACGCTGTATGATGACCATTGATCAACAGCATACGACTCTAATATTAAACCTTAATCTTTATTGTGAACCGCTGTTCTACTTTATCAAAGTAGTAAAATATTCAGTGTATTGCTACATTTCTTTCATGTTTGGGTTTAGGAAAAATTTTCCCTAAACCCAAATACAGTTAGCCTGCTTTCTTCATTGCAAAGTCTTTACCAAATAACAATTTATTTCTAAATGTTGATACTGGTGTTTGATCAGCAATAAGTTCGGCATACCACATACCATCTTCAGTATCACCAAATAAAACCGCACCAATAACTTTATCTTTTTGGATAATAATGCGTTTATAAATTTGGCGTTTTTCATCATTTAAGATGATGTCTTCATAATCTTCTTTCGGTTCGAAATTACCCGCAGAGAATACATCAACACCACTAACTTTTAACTGAGTTGGAACAGTTGGTGATTTGAAAGTCAAGCTACCATGTTCAGCTAAATGCGTTGCACAGATAAATGCTTGTCCCCATAGTGGTTCAACCAAACCAAAAGTTTGACTACGGTGTTCGATACATTCACCCACAGCATAAATACTTGGGTCAAAAGTTTGCATCGTATCATTAACCAAAATACCGCGATTACAACGTAAGCCTGCACTTTGTGCCAAAGCAATATTTGGACGAATACCCACCGCAAAGATCACTAAATCAGCATCAAGCACAGTACCATCTTTTAAACGGACTTGGTTCACATGACCATCTTTACCAATCAAAGCTTCGGTATTTGCTTCAGTAATAATATTGATGCCTTTCTCTTCAATACTATTGCGTAGCATACGGCTTGCACGACCATCAAGCTGACGCTCCATGATGCGATCCATCAAATGAAGAACCGTTACATTCATGCCACGTTGCTTAAGACCATAAGCAGCTTCCAAACCAAGCAAACCGCCACCAATCACAACAGCATTCTTCTTCGTTTCACAATATTTAATCATGGTATTCACATCATAAATATCGCGGAAACTAATCACACCTTTCAAGTCTACGCCTTGAACTGGTGGAATAAATGGTTTAGAACCTGTTGCAATGATTAAACGATCATAATCAACACTTTCGCCTTTTTCGGTATGCACCACTTTGCGAGTACGGTCAATTTTTACCGCAGGATCATCTGCAATAAATTTGATCCCTTTATCGCTATACCATGCGTGTGGGTGCAACATAATGTCATCAATCGTTTTCTCACCTGAAAGCACTGGTGACAACATAATACGGTTGTAGTTACCCCAAGGCTCTTCACCAATAACTGTCACTTCGTAACGGTCTGGCGCCATATCAAGCAAGTCTTCCAAACAACGCATACCAGCCAAACCATTACCAATCAAGACAAGTTTCAACTTCTCTTGTGAAACACCATTATTGGTAATGTAAGTTTTCTGAGCAACTGAACCAACCCAAACACGGCCATCTTCGATTTTAGTTGGATAAACAAGAAGCTTTTGATCTTTATCTTCTAAACAACGACCAGTCGCTAAACTAAAATGCTGTTTATAAATTGGTGATGCAATAACACGTTCGCCTTGTAAGTCACCAATAATGCCACGACACATGACATTGGCTTGGCTGAACGGGTCTTTATTGCTTAACGCATAAATACGCTTTTCATGACCCACGCGAAACAATGCAATTGATTGACCATCAACTAATGCACCTACACCTGTATTTGGTGTAATGTCATCTAAATTACATACATCAACCCATTGATTTTCTGGAAGCATATTCACATCTTTTAAATTTGTCATTTTTCTCTCCTTATGCTTCAACCATT
Source organism: Acinetobacter sp. ANC 4805 (assembly GCF_022549495.1). Classification (GTDB taxonomy): domain Bacteria; phylum Pseudomonadota; class Gammaproteobacteria; order Pseudomonadales; family Moraxellaceae; genus Acinetobacter. The sequence goes on along the minus strand of NZ_JAKZGD010000007.1, from coordinate 135,769 downwards.
GGGATACGATCTTCTGAACGTTCTGCATCGTTCAAAGGACGGATTTGATCACGTACTTGAGTAAATTGAATGTACGGATCAGCTTGTTCTTCAGCACTTGCGTTGATGTAAGTTTGGAAACGTTTACGGATTTCTGGATTTTCTACCGCAGTACGCCATTCATCTTGGTATGTACCAATGACATGTGTCATACGACGTTCAAGTTCTTCAGCAAGACCAAGTGAGTCATCAATAATCACTGATTTCAGATAATCTAAACCGCCTTCCATGTTGTCACGCCATACGCTAGTACGTTGTAAACGATCAGCTGTTTGGATGTAGAACATAAAGAATCGGTCAATATAACGAATCAATGTTTGTGTATCTAAGTCAGATGCAAGTAGCTCAGCATGACGAGGTTTCATCCCGCCATTACCACAAACATATAAGTTCCAACCTTTCTCTGTCGCGATAACACCAACGTCTTTACCTTGTGCTTCAGCACACTCACGCGTACAACCTGAAACTGCCATTTTAAGTTTATGTGGTGAACGTAAACCTTTATAACGGTTTTCAAGCACAATCGATAAGCCAACCGAATCATCAACACCATAACGACACCACGTGCTACCGACACATGATTTCACTGTACGTAATGATTTACCGTAAGCATGACCCGATTCAAAACCAGCCGCATTCAACTCTTCCCAAATGAATGGAAGTTCATGGATTTGCGCGCCAAACAAATCTACACGTTGACCGCCTGTGATTTTAGTATACAGATTATATTTCTTGGCAATTTGACCAACAGCGATCAAACCATCTGGTGTAACTTCACCGCCTGCCATACGAGGTACAACTGAGTAAGAACCGTCTTTTTGAATATTACCCAAGTAGTAGTCGTTACTATCTTGTAAGCCTGCATGACTTGGTTCAAGAACGAAATCATTCCAACAAGATGCTAAAATATTCGCAGCCATCGGTTTACAAATATCACAACCTAAACCATGACCATGTTGGTGAATTAAATCATCAAACGTTTTGATTTCATTGACACGTACCAAGTGATAAATCTCTTGGCGTGAATATGGGAAGTGTTCACATACATGGTTATTAACCGTAACACCTTGACGTTGTAACTCTGACTTTAAGACTTGAGTGACGAGTGGTGCACAACCACCACAAGCAGTTGCAGCTTTCGTACATTTTTTCAATGCGCCAAGTGAAGTTGAACCATCACAGATTGCTTGGCAAATATCCGCTTTAGACACGTTATTACATGAACAGATGGTTGCACTATCAGGTAGTAAATCAACACCGCTACCGCCTGCTTTTGCACCTGAATCTGCAAAACCTGGCATGATCAAGCTTTCAGGCACTTCAGGTAATGCGATACCATTCAACATCATTTGTAGAAGGTCGCTATACTCTTTCGCATCACCAACAAGAACTGCACCTAGTAATTTGGTTTTATCTGCATCAACAACAATTTTCTTATAAACCAATGCATCTTCGTCAGCATAGAAATAGCTGAGAGAGTTTGGTGTCATACCATGTGCATCACCAACTGATGCAACATCCACGCCCATAAGTTTGAGTTTAGTACTCATATCTGCACCAGCAAAACTATGAGTTTCTTCAACCAAAATATGTTTCGCCGCAATACGTGCCATGTCATAGCCTGGAGCAACTAGACCATAGATCTTATTGTCCCAAAGCGCACATTCACCAATCGCATAAATATCTTCATTTGACGTTTGGCAATAATCATTGATTTTAATACCACCACGCTCACCAAGTGCTAAACCACTTGTACGTGCAAGCTCATCACGTGGACGAATACCCGCTGAGAATAAGATAATATCTGTTTCAAGCTCGCTACCATCCGCAAACTTCATCACATGCGTTGCACTTTCACCCGCTTCAATAGATGAAGTTGCTTTTTGAGTATGTACTTTTACACCAAGGTTTTCGATTTTACGGCGTAAAACTTTACCACCCAAGTCATCAATTTGAACTGCCATTAAGCGTGGTGCAAATTCAACAACGTGTGTTTCTAGGTTTAAATCACGTAAAGCTTTTGCAGCTTCTAGGCCTAATAAACCACCACCAATCACCACACCCGATTTTGAATTTAAGCTTGCTGCTCGAATCGCATCTAAATCTTCAATGGTACGATAAACAAAACAGTTCTCACGATCATTACCTGAAATTGGTGGAACAAAGGCATATGAACCTGTTGCCAATACCAGTTTGTCATAACTAATCACATCACCAAAGCTTGTTGTCACCGTTTTTTCTGCGGTATCAATTGCGATTGCTTTGGTATTCAGTCTTAAATCGATACCATACGCATCTGCAAAGTCAAAACGAGCAAGTGATAAGTCTTTTGCTGTTTTTCCTGAGAAGTATTCAGTCAAATGTACACGATCATATGCAATACGTGGTTCTTCAGCCAAAATCGTGATTTCTAACTCATCATCTGCTTTCTCTAAGATGGCTTCGATGAATTTGTGACCCACCATACCATGACCAATCATTACCAATTTCATAGTGTTTCTCCTCAAATCACGTTGCGTTTAAGCTGCGTTCTTGCGATCTAAAATAGCTTGCTCAAATAGACGTTGTTCTTTTGCCTTGTGCTCTACCGAGAAGCGAACCAGCATCACGAAACATCCAGCGACAATGACAAATCCACCCAATACCAATAAGCAAGATTGAATATCTGTCATACTTAATAATAAAAACCCTGCAATAACCGCGCCAACATTTCCGCCAGCACCAATAATGCCAGACACACCGCCCAATGCTTCGCGGTCAATAAATGGCACCATGGCATAGGTTGCGCCACACGCCATGTTGATGAAGAGCGCGAAGACAAACATGCTCAGGATTGCCCAATGCGCCACATTCATTTGTGAAAATAAGATTAGAAATAATCCTTCGCCTAAAATCATAATAAAGAGCAGTCGTGTACGACCATCCAAGCCTTTTCTGAGGGCTACTTTGTCTGAAAGAATGCCACCGAGTGAGCGAGCAAAGAGTGCCAACAAACCCAAAATACCTGCGGTTAAACCAGCTTCTTTTAAACCAAAACCAAATTTTTCGACGTAATACATTGCCAAAATGTTGTGCATGAAAATTTCAACACCAAAACATGCACCATACGTTCCCGCTAAAATCCAAACGCGGTAATTACGTGATGCTTGTACCATTACAGCCCAACCACCTTTCTTGCCGCTATCGGTATCAATGCCTTGAGCACGTAATTCCTTAAAATTACCTTGTGGACTGTCTTGAGTGAATTTCCAGTATAAGAAGGCAACGCCAATCATCATGAAACCTGGAACCAATAAGGCGATGCGCCAGCCTAAAGATTGCTCAACACCGAACATCACGATCGCTGCGAGAACCAATGGCATTAAAGCTTGAGTTGTTCCTCCGCCTGCATTGCCCCATCCCACTGCAGTCGCATTGGCTGTTCCAACAACATTTGAAGCAAACATCACACTGGTATGATATTGAGTAATGACAAAACTCGCCCCAATTGCACCAATCAGAAAGCGAAAAAATAAAAAGGATTCATAGTTCTGTGCTGTTGCGACCCCAAAAACTGGAATACAACCAATCAGCAATAAAGTGATATAGGCTTTTCTTGGCCCGTATTTGTCACACAATGGCCCAACAATGAGACGCACAACAATAGTGACCGCAACCGATGCGATACTAATGTTAGCGATTTGATCTTTAGTTAAATGAAACTCACCTGCAATGACTGGCATTAAAGGTGCACATGCAAACCAAGCAAAGAAACAAACGAAGAAAGCAAGCCAACTCATATGGAATGCCCGCATCGCTGGTGCAGAAAAGTTAAACAACTTTATTGATGTGGCTTTTTTTGCCGATAGATTCAAAGACATTGCCATCTCCTATACTGAACGTATACTGCTTTGTTGACACGAATCGTTGTGTAAACAAACCGATCAGATCGGACATCGTTGGCCGTCTTACAATTTTCAAAGTCTTCTTTGACTTAACACCTAACAAGCAAATGCTGTGCCAAATAAATAAAATAAATCAAAAAAATAAGCTTAGCTATTATTTTATATTATTTTTTAACAAAAAAACATATAATTACAGCATCTATACACACACTATATATAGGCGGAACAGACGTATGACCTGTTTTAAAGCACAATTCAGTGTGCTTCAAAACAACTCCTTTTACGCACCAAAATAGAACACACACAATATTTAATTAACTTAATCTAAATTTTTATTTCGCTATCAAATAAGCAACGATACAATAAAGCGCATAAATAATACGCCTATGGAGCGTTTGCACCGAATAAGAAATTACTCATGGCATTAATTTTGCTTCAAAAAATACCCCCAGCACGTTATGCTAAATGTGCATATACCTACAGTTTGACTTTTATACCTATGCCGAAACTCAAGATCGCACTTATTGATGACGACCAGGCTCGGGCTGAATACATAAAAACCTGTTTAATTGAACATGACTTTGATGTAGTAGCTTGTTTCACTCTCGATCATCTTAATATTTTTAAATTAGAACACCTTCAAGCAGATGTGATTCTGCTTGATATGGATCACCCTCATCGCGATGTGATCGAAAGTTGTGTCAGCAACTTTGATCTACCAACCGTTCTTTTTACCAAAAATACTGACCGAGATACTATTAAGCAGGCAATTGACGCTGGGATCACTGCATATATTGTCGATGGTATTGACCCAACTCGCTTACACACGATTTTAGATATTTCTATTGAACAGTATAAAAAACATAAAAAGTTAGAAGGCGATCTAAAAGATGCCAAAACCAAACTCGCTGACAGAAAAGATGTCGAAAAGGCCAAAGTTTTGCTTATGCAATTACATGGATTAACTGAAGATACCGCTTTTCAATTACTCCGAAAAAATGCCATGAGTCATCGCATGACCATTGGAGAAATGGCACGCCGTTTATTGGATGCACAACAGCTTTTAAATAATCAATTAAAGGATGAATAGATGAGCAGTTTAGAAAAAACCGAATTGCAACTAGGCTACATCCCATTGCTTGATTGCATCGCCTTATTATGGGCAAAACAACGTGGCTTTTTTGATGAAGCTGGTTTAAACGTTACATTAACGAAAGAAGCATCATGGGCGAGTTTACGTGATCGTCTTGCCTTCGGTCTTTTAGATACCGCACACTGTTTATCCGCAATGTTGCCTGCTGCCGCTATCGGTGCTGATCAAATAGGCATTCAACTACAAACACCTTTAGTTCTCAGTGAAAATCGTGCTTTTATTAGCTTAAGCCAAAAGCTCTGCTATCAATTAGATATAAAGCAACAAGACCCTGTAGATCTATCAGCAAAGAAATTAATTGAATATATCAAACTAGACAACCATGTTTCTTTAGGGCACGTCTTTAAACATTCGATTCATCATTATTGTTTAAGGGAATGGTTAGCATTAGCCAACTCTGAGTTGGCACATTCAATTCATGTCAAAACTTTACCTCCTCCATATATGGTCGAAGCACTCAACAATCATCTTATTGATGGATTTTGTGTCGGTGAGCCATGGAACACCCACGCTGAACTTCAAGGTTTAAGCCAAATTGTCTGTTCTAGCCAAGACATTATCCCCAATGTTGCCGACAAAGTATTGGCTGTGACCCAAGAATGGGCACAACAACACCCTAATACCCTGATCGCATTAACGAGTGCTATTATAAAAGCGCAACAAGAGCTTCGTATGCTCGAAGATTTTGCACCAGTGTGGGAACTTTTGGTTGAATTTGAAGTGATTCAATTTAATTGCTCACCTAACATTCATGTTGAAAAATACTTTACCATTCAAAATATCATTCGTAATTTTGTACAAAATAGTGCAATACCTAAAGTCACTGATTTTGAGTGGTTATTTCAACAGATGCAAAAATGGAATAATTCCCCTATCAGTTCAATACAATATACAAATGAAGCTCAAAGCTGTCTTTTATTAGAAACGTATTTAGCTGCATCCCAACAGAATAAAATTTGAAGAAAAAAAAGCTGTCTTTATAAAAAGACAGCTTTGAAAAGACCCATAAGAGATCACAAAAATCAAAAAGTCATCTCTTAAGTGATTATTATCTTACCCAAATACAATTTATCTTTTTCGGACATTTTCATGTCATTAGCTGCCAGTCAAAACTTCACAATTCATATTTTTTGCCAATACGATCGCTTACTTAATGGATTAGACATGTTTCAATCATTCTAAGCTCACTATGATTTAGCTCGTTCCACAAAAATTGAGATTTTTCTTCATATTGTCCGTATTTGATAGATTAGAAATCCTAGCCAACAATCCTTCATTCATACGAAATAAAAGCGAAGACCTTAAAAAATAATAACTTAGATATTTAATAACGGATATAAAATAGATAAAAATGAATAATACTCATCGACCCCCTGTAAAAAGTTACCAAGCATCCGTTTTATAGAAATTTGAGTATTTTTAGTCGATGACTTTAGAGTTACACAAATTACATGAACGAAATAAGGCAATTCAGTTTAGAATAGTGAAAAAATAAATTATCGGAAAATTTGTCATATTTTAACATTGCCAATTCCTTGCAAAGTTTTCATTATATGCAGCATGCTTGGTATGCAAATTTCTTCATTCATTAAAAGAAATCATAAGAAAAAATGCAGAATTTTGTGCCATAATAAGCAAACTTTGCAAGTATCTTGCAAAAAACATTTGCAGTTTTAGAATTGGAGCAAGCCGAATGAGCTCAACCATTTTGGTAATTCATGGACCGAATTTAAACTTGCTAGGAAAGCGTGAACCAGAAGTATATGGTTATCTCACTTTAGATGATATTAACCAACAGCTCGTCGCTCAAGCTCAAAAAGAGTCAGTCATATTAGATACTTTTCAGAGTAATTGGGAAGGTGCGATTGTTGATCGCATTCATCAAGCACAAACTGAGGGCGTGAAATTTATCATCATCAACCCTGCTGCTTTAACCCATACTTCTGTTGCTTTACGCGACGCGCTTCTTGGTGTCGCTATTCCGTTTATTGAAGTTCATTTGTCGAATGTTCACGCTCGTGAAGCATTCCGCCATCATTCATATTTATCCGACAAAGCCATCGGCGTGATCTGTGGCTTAGGCGCAAAGGGTTATACCTTTGCTCTCGATTTTGCAATCGAAAAAATTCAATCTTCTAATTAATTTATACATTTCAGGAATGCTCACTCATGGATATCCGTAAAATCAAGAAACTCATCGATTTGATGATTGAATCTGACTTACAAGCGATTGAAGTTAAGGAAGGTGATCAATCCATCTCATTAACTCGCCCTACGCCAGTTTATGCAACAGCTCCTATTGCAGCCCCAACAACGTCTGCTCCTGCTGCACCAGCAGCAAAAACACCTCGTGGTGCTGTAGAAACATCTCCAATGGTTGGTGTTTTCTACTCAGCGCAAAGTCCTGGTGAAGCACCATTTGTAAATGTTGGTCAAACCGTTTCTGCGGGTGAAACACTGGGTATCATCGAAGCAATGAAAATCATGAACCCAATTGAAGCAACCAAGAGCGGCGTCATTGAAGAAATTTTAGTGAAAAATGGTGAAGTGATCCAATTCGGTCAACCACTTTTCCGCTACCGCGCCTAATCAGTTTGGGGATTCCAATGTTGCAAAAAGTATTAATTGCAAACCGCGGTGAAATCGCTTTACGAATTACTCGGGCTTGTAAAACTCTAGGCATTAAAACAGTTGGTATTTATTCTGATGCTGACAAAGACTTGATGCACTTACGCTTCGTTGATGAAGCAGTTTGTATTGGGCCTGGTACCACAAGTGAAAGCTATTTAAATATTCCTGCAATTATTACTGCAGCAGAAATCACAGGTGCAGATGCAATCCATCCTGGTTATGGCTTCTTGTCTGAAAATGCTGAATTCGCCGAAATTGTAGAAAGCTCAGGTTTTATTTTCATTGGTCCTCGCCCTGAACACATTCGCCTCATGGGAAATAAGGTATCTGCCATTATTGCCATGAAAAAGGCAGGCGTACCAACTGTTCCTGGTTGTGACCACGCCGTAACGATTCATAATGCGCTTGCTGAAGCGAAGGAAATTGGTTTTCCATTGATCGTTAAAGCAGCATCTGGTGGCGGTGGTCGCGGTATGCGTATTGTGGAACGCGTTGACACACTACTCGAATCTGTTCAAGCTGCACAACGTGACGCTGAAATGTGGTTTGGAGATGATACTGTTTATATGGAACGTTTCTTACAGAAACCCCGCCATGTAGAAGTACAGGTGCTTGGCGATGGTAATGGTCATGCGATTCATTTATACGACCGTGATTGTTCTTTACAACGTCGTCATCAAAAAGTGTTAGAAGAAGCACCTGCACCTAACTTACCAGAACAAGCACGTGCTGATATTTTAGAAGCATGTGTCAATGCATGTAAGCTCATGCAATATCGTGGCGCAGGAACTTTTGAGTTTTTGTTTGAAGAAGGTGAATTCTTCTTTATTGAAATGAATACTCGTGTTCAAGTTGAACATCCCGTGACCGAAATGGTGACAGGCATTGATATTATTGAACAACAACTACGGATTGCTGCGGGTTTGGGTCTAGATATCGAACAGCATGAAGTTGAAGTCAAAGGTCATGCGATTGAATGTCGTATTAATGCCGAAGATCCAACCACCTTTTTGCCTTCACCAGGCAAAATTGAGAGTTTCTATGCACCAGGTGGTGCAGGTATTCGCTTAGATTCACATATTTATCAAGGTTATAGTATTCCACCTTATTATGATTCAATGATTGCAAAACTGATTGCACATGGTAAAGATCGTGAGACATCTTTGGCTCGTATGCGCCAAGCTTTGGATGAAATGATTCTGACTGGAATCAAAACCAATATTCCTTTGCATAAAGATCTTATTTTGCAAGATAAAAATTTCTGCAAACAAGCAATGGATATTCATTATCTTGAAAAACATTTGCTTAAACAATTAGAAGCGCAAGCTGAAAAGGCTTAAATAAAAAACCCTCTTATGGATTAATAAGAGGGTTTTTTTATATCTTAGATTTTTAAATAATTTAAGGCAAAACACGGCGTAATGTTGCGAAACATTTATCGCCTTTTTCATTGGCACAGAAATTAATAGTATGATCATTTTCCCATTTAATAAAATACTGAGACACCTCACCCGTTTGATCTACAATTTGCCCTGAACAGTCTATCTTGTTGTTGTCATACTTAATTTGTAAAACCAATGCGGGTAAACGCTCTTTATGATCTTCTGAAGGCTGATAGTCATATAGACCATAAGACCATTCTTGGTCACTCTTGATTACAACTTCATTCATTCCACGAAAGTTATAATACTCAACACACTTCTTATTATTAGCAATTTCCATCCCCCACAACCCCATGACTTCAGGGCGAGTCACAACCTTAATCGTATTAGCCTTAGCCACTTGCTGTGCTGTTACTGCTTTTTCATTTACGACCGTGTCTGCCATAGTCCATGTTGAGCAAGCGCATAATAATCCAATAATATAAATATTTTTCATAGATTTAATTAAATCGTAATCTAAACGGTGCAAGGCTTTAACTTAGCATATTTTTTAATAAAAACATGCTTTCATAACCATATAAACACAATATTTTTAGCATATCATTTATTTGATAGTTCTTCATTTTTTCAGGTATTCTGTTTTTCAACTGATACTTATGTTTACTTTATAACAATTGAGCTTCAAGGATGAAAGCAATGAAATTTTCTGAATATATTCAATATGATGGTTTAGGTTTAGCACAACTAGTCAAAAACAAAGAGGTTCATGCATCAGAGTTATTAGACGTCGCATTAGAACGAGCAGACAAAACCAATTCAAAACTAAATGCCGTCATTATTCCCATGTATGAACAAGCAAAACAACGTACACAGCAACAATCATCTGGTTTGTTTGCTGGCGTTCCTTTTCTAGTAAAAGACTTATTCCAAGAATATCAAGGTGTACCCACCTCTTATGGAAGCAATGCGCTAAAAAAAATCAATTATATACCTGACTTTAATGCTGAAATTGTTAATCGTTGGGAAAAAACAGGGATCATCACTTTTGGTCGTACCAATGTCCCTGAATTTGGGATAAAAGGAATTACCGAACCCGATGCTTGGGGCTCATGTCATAACCCTTGGAATTTAAAGCACAATAGTGGAGGTTCTTCGGGTGGTTCAGGCTCGGCTGTTGCAGGCGGTTTAGTGCCAATTGCAGGCGCAAGTGATGGTGGTGGATCTATTCGCATCCCCGCTTCATATTGCGGTTTATTTGGATTAAAGCCAAGTCGAGGGCGTACGCCATGGGGTCCACAATATAGTGAAGCAATGCATGGCGCTGCAATGCAACATGTCCTATCTAAAACAGTTCGCGATAGTGCTGCCATGCTTGATGCTGTCCAAGGCCCTGAACAAACTTCGCTTTTTAGAATAGAAGCACCTCAGCAAGATTATCTGGATGTGATTCAACACGCCCCTAAAAAACTAAGAATCGCATTTAACACCCAATCCCCAATTGGCACAAAAGTTTCAAAAGATGCCATTCAAGCTGTTCAACAAACCGCTAAATTGTTGGAGTCCTTGGGACATATTGTGATTGAAGACCAACCACAAATAAACGGTTTGGCATTGGCAAAAGATTTCGTGACAACTTGGTTTAGTCAGTTCTCGTATATGCGGACCCAAATCAAACAAATGTCAGGTGCAACAGATCGTGATTTTGAACTTGATTCAGTCGCATTGGCTGCTTTTGGCGCTAAAACAACAGCAACAGAATATATTCATACACTCAATAATTGGGGACTTTATAATACCCAAATGAACATTTTCTTTGAAAAATATGATCTGTATTTAACACCAACCACAGCTTCCGTTGCCCCCCAAAATGGTGAAATTGCCACACCTATTTGGCAAAAACCAATCTTAAAAGGATTATTAAAAGTCGGCAAAGCACACTATTTGACACAAGGTAAATTGGTTGAAAAAGTGGTACAAGAAAATTTAAGTTGGGTGCCTTTTACGCAATTAGCAAATATCACAGGCTTGCCTGCCATGTCTGTACCTTTATACTGGAATAAAAATGGCTTACCTTTAGGCAGTCAGTTTATTGCACCATTTGGACGTGAAGATCGATTGCTACAACTTGCTGCACAATTAGAACAAGCTCAGCCATGGATGCCACAATATAAAAATATCCAACTCTAATCTAGTTTCTAACTGCCGTTTCTACTTGATTCGGCAGCCACACCACTAAAACTAAGCCTAAAAGAACAACCACACTTGCACATAAAAAAATTGTTGCGCCAGACAAATCTTGCCAATAATGCCCTGCTAACAAACTACCAGATGCAACACCCAAGCCCCACATCGTACTATAAAGCGCTTGCCCCCGACCTTGTTGTTCCGCAGAAAAATTCTGGAAAATCACTTTCATTGCGATTAAATGAAACAAGCCAAAGCTAAAAGCATGTAAACATTGAGCAAACAACTGCCCTAGAAGATGTGTATTTAAAATACCGACCAAGAACCAACGTAAACTCGTGAGTATCAAACAAACAGCAACCAAAGTTCGCCAAGAGAAACGTGTAAAAAAAACTTTTTGTGCTATGGCAAACATTACAATTTCTGCAATGACACCTGTCGCCCATAAACTCCCTATTTGGGTAGTACTAAACCCAATGTCTTTTAGAAAGTTACTATAAAAGCTATAAAATGGAGCTTGCGAAAACAATAAAATAAATTCAATTGCAAAAAATGCTGCCACAGCAGGTCGTTTTAGAATAGGTAACAAAGGTTCTAATTTTTTCTGTGAACGTGGTGCATGTTCAGGTTCTTTAATTGTGAATGACCACAAAAATGCTAAAAAAGAAACTGCCAAAAGTAGAATTGGAAGCATTGAAATTGGAATAACTTCCAACAAAGCACCAATGATAAATACGCCTAATATAAAACCAACCGACCCCCACTTTCTTACTTTTCCATAGTGCTCAGCACGTTTTTCACCTAGCCAAAATAAAGTCACACCTTCAAACTGTGCCAAGATCGCATTCTGAAAAAAACTAAAAATGAGCATCAATAAGGCAACAGATTGAAAGCTATTGGGAATTACAAAAATTGCAAACCAAATACAAGCTTCCATCCATGTGGCAATGCGGACAAGTAGCATTCGCTTACCCGATTTATCTGCAATCCAACCCCAAATCAAAGGTGCAAAAAAACGAGTGATAATCGCAATAGAAGATAGAATACCTATCTCTTGATAATTGAAACCCTGATCTTGAAGATACAAGTTCCAATAAGGCATAAATGTTCCAACGATTGAATAGTAGAACAGGTAAAAGCCTGATAGTTTTACTGTGATTGTTAATGGTTGCATTGGTTTGCTTTGTCTTGCATTATCAAATAGTTGCATACAATTGCTTAGGAATGTTCCCTTTGCAGTTCACAAGCCTACAAGCTGAAGAAATAAATTTTTCGCATTTTTTTGTAGACTACTTGGAAAGTATCATACATCTTATTGAAAATAATATATTTAGTGTTGTGCTGAACTTGCACGATTTTGTTCAAAAAAATTAAGAAGGCTTATGATGCAATTCAATAAAGATTTTGGGAAAAGAAAATTGGTACTGCTTTCTGCTTTCTACCAAACCGCAGATGGTCTATGTCTCGCGATAGGTGCGTCATCTGCACCTCTTTGCACTACGAAACCGTCGTTGTTCACGCTTAGCTCTATATGAGTGAAAAGCTGGCTATTTAGCTTTAGGTAATCAAGATAGATCAGGTTAAATTCACTCTGAGGGAGCATTTTTAAATAGCCAAGCTTTTGAGAAAATTGCTGCTTATAAGCTTGATCGATAACACTACGGTCTGGGCATTGTCCCAAATGCTCATGATTTTCATACTTAATCTGAAATTCTAATAAACAGGCAATCCACTCCGCTGCATTCATACAGTGTGCTTCTTCTGCTTCACTTCCAGTCAATTGCCGTACAGTTACACCGACTTCTGATATTTCATGAATCCAACTTGACTGCTTTTTAAAGCAATTCGAAAAATCAGTATTTGTTAAAAAAAGTATTAGTCTGGTTTTGAACATACTTAATCATTAAAAAATAGCGTTCTTGCACTGTCATAAATAATGGCAATTGTGAATTACCTAAAGCATGAGCTAGAAATGAAGTAATTCGCTTCTCATTCAACTTATGATCAATACGCTCCATTTTGCATAGATTAAATTCAGCAAACTTATGTTTAAACACATCCCCAAAAAATGGATCAGCACTATAATTCACGAGTAACGTTGTTCTATTGGCATTTGCTGCCTAAACACCTGCTAATTGATCTGCCATAAAAAAAGCCCTATCTTGATAAGGCTATTTTTAATGAAATTGAATACTATTATTGGGTCTAGTTCAAAATGAAAACAAATTTATTAAACCTTTTTGAACTAGATGTTTAAATTTAAACCAAAAAAATTATTTATTGACTATCTCTTAACTAGCATCTTATGAATTATTTACTGTCAAAGATGACAGATAAATCAAAAAACAACTATCACATACTAACAGAGATACAACAAGGGTAACGCATAATCATGCGAAGTGGCTACGAAGAAGACGTAGTATACTTCAATAGTATGCAGAATTTTTTAGATGGAAAAATTGAGATATCTATCTGAGATTGTGAACACTCAGCTAAATTAGTTGTGGTAATCCCCCCTATAAACCATAAGATTATCGGAAAAAGTGCATCTATATAAATAAGTACATACATTAATTCGATTGAGTACTCATTATTTATTAAGAAAAATAAAAAACCAATTATTCATAGATGGATAATTAATCGATATTTCCACCATAAAATCCAAACAATAGTTAATCAAAAAGCTCGCTTAATATCATTCAATTATTATTTGAATAGACAACAATATTATTGTAAAAATACAGAAAGTTAGCACTATAAACCTTGACAAAACAAGCACATTACTACTACTTTCAACTATAGATGGGAATAATGGAAACCTCTTATTTTTAATCAACAAAAATATTACAAAATAAGAAATTACCAATAGAAATACAAAATCATACTCCAAACCTTTAAATATATAAAAGATAAGAAAAAATATTAGCATTAACAACCCTAAAATCATTAATAAATATTTTTTACCTTCGATTCAAAAATAAAAAAAACCTTCAACTTTAAATACATAATAAAAATCCAACATATTAAAAACTGTATCCATCAATTAAGGAAATATAGATCACTTTCAACCTTAATTTCCTTATGTTTGAATTCAAATGGATCTAAATTTACGCATTATTGATAATAAATTCAGCCTTTAAATTCTTAACTGATTAGCATTAGCGCCTTATTTACATTCTGTTTTTTCCAATCGGATTAATTACATTCATCAACAGCATCAATTCCAAATCCAACAGTCTTATCTACTACAGCCCCATTAATTTTTAATAAAATATGATAATTCATTTCTTTCCACAATTTGATTCAAGAACTCCTTAATATTATTCAAATTAACGCTTGACAACAGAACTAAATTTTTATCATAGAAACAATTGCTTCCAAAATAGTTAGCATTCTCCACACTATAGATTCTTCGCATATCATAAAAATTAAAAATATAAGAATCTTCAAAAATTGTGACATCAATTTCTAAGCATCCTTTAGCTTCATATTCCCAATCATAATCCTGAAAATCATCAGGTGAATTAATAGTATAATTTTCCATTAGTTTCATCTCACACATTTCATTTGAGAATACAAATACATATATTGCTCAGGAGTTAAAAAAGTTCCAAGAGTAGGAAGAATTTCAATTCGCTGCTTTAGCACCTCTATAGAAATCTATAGCTTTATCTGCAACTTTTTACAACAATCACAAAGCGATAAGGATTTCTAGCATGATCTCCTGAAAAGCTAATGCCAACATTCAGTCGATCAAATATATCTTTTGGTTTTGTGATAACGGCTTGGTTTCATGCCTGAATCTCAGTTGGTGTCAATAAAACAGAATTAACCAAGTTTTCCCCATATTCCCCTATATGTGGCTCATGCGTTGACTGTCCACAAGCTGACAAACCCACAACTGAAATAAATACAAAACCAATCACCATCATTCGATGTTTGAACTTTAAAAATTGCTTCATTTTTTCATCTTATTAAAAAAAACACCGACTGTTATATAATCAGCATCCAATGAATAACTACTCCCGACTATTTAACAACCGATACATCATAGGATGAAATGTCATATCTTTAACTTAACGTTTTAACGAACAGGTCGGACTTGTCTGAGTAAGCAACATATTTGTAGCCGCATTACAACTCAAATAAATACTTCCATCTTCTGCACAAATTCTTGCTGCATAGAATTGACCATTATTTTCAACCAGTTGTGTAGGTCTATCAGCATAACGCGCCATTCTTTGTAAAGCCACAAGTCGTTGTTTACACTCTGCAAAGGCAATCGTTGCTCTTTGGTACTCAGATTTTTGTGCGACAGCCGTTGTTTTATTACTGATTAGATCTTGAGTGTAAGCATTTTTTTCAGACACTCTCGCCTGTTCACGTTGCTGCTCTATTGAACGACAATTCCCCGCAAAGCCATCAGCCACAGAGCCAGTGCATGCTGTTCTTTGGGTTGCTTTTGCTGAACATGGTCGACTTTGATAAGTTGTTCCCTGACTCGTTACACACTTGTATAATTCTTCTGAAAATACAGGTGTACAAACAGTTAACAAGCCTAAAATATAAAAGAACTTAAGTATGATCTCTTTCACATCCCCTCCACATATTTAATTTATTGATATTTTTCTATGATATTAAAATTTAGGTGTTCACTTCAGTTTTCACATCACATTAATAGTAATAGTGATTAGGTTTTGCATGCAGAAATGCTGGAATTAGACCCGTGAGTGCAGCGCGAATATCTGCACGTTCATTAATCAATTGATGTGAACCTTCTTCTAACATCAATAACGTCTGCAATCTAAATTTACGGCGAATATATTCAATGTTATAACGCCAATCAACCGTTTGGTCGAGTGCGCCTTGAGCTAACCAAACAGGAATCCGACATGCTGGTCGTTGCTCCATCTCCAACATCCATTTTGACATTGCAAGAATCCAATCCATTCCCATCATTCGAGGTTGAAGTGGATCAGTTAAACGAATAAATCTCAAAAATTCAGGATTATGATTGTTCCGACGGAAATGTCGTGGCACTTGGCTTTTAATACGGCGAATAATTCCCAAACCAACAGAGTTGTGCCACCAAGCTGTTTTTGCAGGACGAATCAAGGGAGATAATAACAATACACGATCTACGATTGGATCTTCTCGACGTTCAGCAAACTCAAGTAAATGATGCATCCAAATCGCACCGCCTGTGCTTTGCCCTATCCCCAACCACGGTCTTGGTAATTGTTTTGCACTACGAACCACATCATAAACTGCATGTAACACTTGCTGATAATGATCAAAATTCTGAATACTGGCAGGAGAACCATTACTTAAACCATGTCCAGGAAGATCGTAAGTAACAACACTAAACCCTTGCTCAAGAATTTCTTTAATAATGGGCTGATAAATCCCACTATGCTCCAAATATCCATGCAACAAACACACAGTACCTTGAACTTTTGCTTGTGTCGGCCGAAAGACTTGTACATGCAAACGGAATAAAGGCATTTCTACATAGCCTTGCCAATGCTCACAATCAAGTAAATGTAAACCGTAAAGCTTTCGATATGCCTGTAAGGCTTTTGAAGGTTCTGTTAGTTTTGATAAATCAAGTGGCTCTAACAGTTGAGGTGTTGTTTCCCGATTTGGAATCGGTAAATCAAGTTGTTTTAAAATTGTCGGATTTAAAAAGGGAATATTAGACATATTATGGTATCTCTCGACAATCACTTGAACCAAACAGCGTATCACGAATCGTTGCAAGCATTTCATAGTTAGCACGACGACTATGATCATAGTTTTGCGCACTTGGCTGCCAATCGGTCAAGGTTGTTGGCATCGGCGCATTTACAGGCACTGTTTCAATTCCATTTAGTGCAAATAAACGTCTCGTGCGTGGCATATGATATTCATCCGTGATCAGAATGACTGTTGGCGCCCCACCTTTCTTTTGCAATAATAATGAACTAAACCGAGAATTTTCGCAGGTGTTCATACTTCTATTTTCAAGAAGTTTTGCTTCAATGCCTCGCTTTTTTAGCCAAGCTTGCATATAAGGCGCTTCTACACCGCTCAATACAATAGGTAGCGGATATTGCTTTTCAACCTGTAAAGTTTTTTCCAAACGTAAGCGTGTGTAGTTATTCACCACAATATCTTTGCCATTTGCACCAAGAGTCAAACCACCACCTAAAACTACAATTGCATAGGGCTGAGCAACGCCTTGAGATTCATTCACACCATCTTTATTTTTTTTCAACTCCACCAAATCTTTATTGGTTTCATATGTTTCATCCTGATCAACTGGCAATTCAACAGGATAAGTTTCTAAAAAAGCAACATACTTCCCCATTAATGCCTGATTATCAGGCGTATTCCATTGTAAGAACTCCATCGGAGTACTTGCTGCTACAGCAGAACTTTCTTGATCTTGTTCTGATTTCTCAGTCATTAATGGAATACTTGTGGGCTTATTTTCCTCTGTATTTTCACGCTCTTGCTCTTCAATAATAAGTTGCTGTAGCAATTTATAACGCGCTTGGATTAACCTTAAATCTTCAGGTTTTTCAGATTGAAAGGTTTTTTCCATTAATTTTAGATATGCTTGTCGAGCAATCCACAAATTAGAGCCAGGCTCTAAAGTTTCATGTTCACTCAATGCTGCTGGTTTCTGACTTTGAGCAGCAACTTCATTCACATCTACTGGAACAAAATGATTCAAACCTTTAACAACCAATTGAGAGTAAAATGGCGAATATAAAAAAAGTACAAAGCAGCCTACTGGTACAAATAATATGGTTATTATGCGTACCAAACCAACTATCCAACGTACTTTAGCCATAAAATTCCTCATGCATGATGAGCTTGGATCAAACCTTGTTCACTATATAACACAGGTTCAGGTTCTAACTGAACATTAAACTTTTGTTTTACATCACTTTGTACAGTTTGGTAGGTATTTTTTACATCCGCCAGTGTAGCATCTGCATAATTCACTAAAACCAATGCTTGTTTATGAAACATTCCAACTGCCCCCAATTGTTTACCTTTCCAGCCTGTTTGATCAATCAACCAACCTGCAGCCACTTTAACATTGCTATTTGCTTGTAGATAATGGGGAATGTTTGGAAATTGTTGAGCAATTTTGCCAAATTCTGCAGCTGTCAAAATTGGATTTTTAAAAAAGCTTCCAACATTTGGGTATTCTTTTGGATCTGGCAATTTACTTTGACGAATATGAATCACTTGATTTTGTAAATTTTCTGCCGTTTGATCATCACCAACAGCTTGCTTAAGATCACCATAACTCAGCTTCAAATCCGCTTTTTTTAATAGTTTGAAGGTGACACTGACGATGATATAGCGATTTGGATGATCCTTAAAAATACTATGTCGATAAGCAAAATGGCAATCCTGCGCTGAAATTGAGTCAAACTGTTTCAGTTCACGATCATAGACTTGTACAAATTCAATAAACTCACCCGCTTCAACACCATAAGCGCCAATATTTTGTACAGGAGATGCGCCGACTAAACCAGGAATCAAGGCAAGATTTTGTAAACCAAACCACTGCTGCTGTGTACTATACAAAACAAAATCATGCCAAACTTGACCAGCACCAACTTTGACTGTAATCGTGTCTTCGTCTTCAGCAAGTACATCAATGCCTTGAATGTTTAAATGCAAAACCAAAGCTTGAATATGTTGTGGCAACAGCACATTACTGCCACCAGATAAAATCAATACATTCAAATGGTGTTGTTCAGCAAACGCTAAAGCATCGATTACTTCACTTGGCTGATTGATCTGCACATAATGCGAAGCTATCGCATTTAGATTTAAGGTATTTAAGTTTTTAAGCTGAACCTGTTCTTGTACATGCATATTAAATTAAACCCGATTACCCTGCTTTCATCTGCTTTTTAAAAATATTGACCCATGCTTGGCTACTTGATTCACATTGATCAAGCACTCGATCAAAACCATCTGCCTCACCATAATAAGGGTCTGGAACTGCCTGCTGTGTAAAACGAGGATCATGTTCACTCATCAAAGCAATTTTGGCTCTTATCTGCCCAACACCAAATTGACGGACAGCTTTAGACATGAGTACCTGAATATTCTCAAAATTTTCATGATCCATCGCAAGAATCAGGTCAAACTCAACAAAATCATTTAAGCTAATTTGTCTTGCTCGTAAAGTAGATAAATCATAGCCACGCTTTATAGCATGCTTCTGACTACGTAAATCAGGTGCTTTGTTTGGGTGGTAATTACTTGTCCCTGCTGAATCGACAACAATATCAAGACCATGCGCATCACAATAATGTCTGAGAATTGCTTCTGCTGTTGGAGAACGGCAAATATTTCCTAAACAGACACATAACACCTTATACGGCGTTTTGGATGGCATAATCACCTCAAAATTACACTTTTTAAGAGTGTCTTATGTTAATTTATTTGGACAATGAAACCTATAGCCACATGATATAAAAATGTTGTATTTATTATGAAAAATAAGGATGTATGTATGAACCCATTTCAGTTTCAAACCGTTCCCAACATCATCGCAGGGCTAGGTTCTATACAAGAACTTAAAAATGTTTTAACTCAGAAAGACTATCATAAAGCCTTATTAGTTACTGATGCAGGTATGATCCAACATCAACTACACCTACCAATCTTAAAGATTTTAGAACAAATCAATCTTAAACATATTATTTATTCAGATATCCAAGCTGACCCACCTGAACACATTGTGTTAGAAGCTGTTGATTTTGCAAAACAAGAGAGAATTGATGTCATCATTGGTTTCGGTGGTGGCAGCTCGATGGATGTTGCTAAGATCATCGCCTTGCTTGCTCATCCCGAACAGCAGCAACATCTGAGTGAAATATATGGTGTTAATCAAGCCCAAGCACCTCGTTTGCCACTCATTTTAATTCCAACAACTGCTGGAACAGGCTCAGAAGTCACCCCGATCTCGATTGTAACCACTGGCGCAACCACAAAAATGGGCGTGGTTTCTCCAATTCTATATGCAGATGTGGCAATTTTAGATGCAACATTTACGCAAGGCTTACCTGCTCATATCACAGCGGCAACAGGTATTGATGCAATGGTTCATGCCATAGAAGCCTATACTTCCAATATCAAAAAGAACTTTTATGCAGATATATTGGCTAAAAATGCACTGAAATTATTGAATCATAATTTAGCAAAAGTATTAAAAAATGGAGCTGATCTAGAAGCACGCCAAAATATGTTGGTCGGCTCCATGTTGGCGGGTCAAGCATTTGCGAATGCACCCGTGGGTGCTGTCCATGCGCTCGCTTATCCACTAGGTGGGCATTTCCATCTTTCACATGGACATACCAATGCTTTGGTACTTGTGGAGGTGTTAAAATTTAATGCCCCGAAAGCCAAGCAATATTATGCAGAACTCATGCAGCTGTTAGATCCACGTAGTACAGGCTGTACGGATGGTCTGTGTGATCTATTTATTGATCATATGCAAAACCATTTAGATCAGAGTGGTTTAACCCTAAAGTTAAAGGACTTAGATATTCCTGAAGCAAAACTTCCTCAACTCGCAAAGGATGCCTTGCTACAAACCCGACTCTTGCAAAATAATCCAAGAGAACTAACCGAACAAGATGCGTTACAGATTTATCAGGCGATTTATGCATGACCAAACCTATTTTAAAAACACGAGAACAATTTAAGTTTCTCTTCCCGATCCAAACTCGTTGGGCAGATAATGATATTTATGGTCATGTGAATAACGTGACCTACTATAGCTATTTTGATACTGCGGCAAACTCATTACTGATTCAAAAAACTGGTTTTGATATTCACAATAGTGAAATTATCGGGTTAGTCGTAGATTCAGCTTGTAGCTTCTTACAAGAGTTGTCATTTCCTGAAACAGTTGAAGTTGGCGTTGCGATTGGAAGAATCGGCAACTCCTCACTTAGATATGAACTAGCAATTTTTAAACAAGATCAATTTGAAGCGGCAGCACAAGGGCATTTTGTTCATGTGTTTGTAGATCGTGAAAATCGAAAAAGTACAGCAATTCCTGAAAACATGCGAAATATTTTACAAGAATATCTTTTATCATCTTGTTAAAAAACATGCCGACATGATTACAATAACCATGTCGGCATATTTTTAACGTTACTTTTTAGATATGTGGCAATACATACGGCACGATATCTTGGAAAGTACGCCCATGCACATTTTCACCAATCGCATGCATTTTCCATGCGTCATTATGGCGATAGATTTTCGCAATAATTAGACCTGTATGACCGCCTTGTGAAGACAATTTGTAACTCGCAATTTGTTGATTGCTTGCTTGATCAACCAAACGACAGAATGCATTTTCTACTTTTTCAAAAGTTTGACCACGGAAACTACTCACCGTAAAAACCAATGATTTCACTTGACTTGGCACTTGCGTCAGATTCACACGAATGATTTCATCATCGCCCTCACCCGCACCTGTGAGGTTATCGCCAGAATGGGTAATACTGCCATCCTTACTGCGTAATTGCCCAAAATAGACAACATCGACAACTTGTTTATTCTCATCAAACAAAATAACTGAGGCATCAAGGTCAATATCTGCACTACCACCACCAAAACCTAAAAAGCCTTTACTCTTGGCAACATCCCAACCAACACCAAGAAAAATTTGTTGTAAGCTGCTACCATCTGCTTTTTGCAAATTGATTTTTTGCCCTTTTTCTAAATTAATCGCCATCATTAAGTCCTCTTTGTTAAATAAATGTTTTAAATGATTTTTCGTTGTAAAAATTACTGATTTGAACGTGGACTCAATTTACTCTGTAACCATGCAAGAAGGTTTTGGCGATTACGTGAACAAATGACAACTTTGCCCTTACCTGAAAAACGTAACACCATGCCCTCACCACTCATGACACTATTCATCAAATTACCTAAGAGTCCACTACTCTGTGAGGTAGAAACAGATAAACTGTAATTTAGGCGTGAATCCCAACATACGACATGACCATTATCAATTACAATCTCTTTATTTGGCTCAACCTCAATTTCAAATAATGTACCGCAACCTGCAACAACCACCTGACCTTGTCCACTGGTTTCCATAACGAGAAAACCACCCGTATTTCCAAAGAAAGCACCACCAAGACTACTATTTAGACGTGCTTTGATCTCCACCGAATTATGTGCTGCTACGAAGGCACCATCACTTAATATATATTGCGTTGCGCCAACATCAAGAATTTGCATATCACCATCTAATGCTGCGGAAAGTAAACAATCCCCATCTCCGCGCACTGCTTCTATATGTTGTTGAAATAATGATTCATCATTAGCAAAACGGCGCAATAAGGACTGCATTAAACCACCTTGCAAACGCCCTTTGAGTTCCAATGGGTCTTCCATCATCACCATTGCATTACTTTCGCAATAAATCTTATCACCACGGCGCATCGCAACATGTAAGAATGGTTCTGGTGAACCGACCAAACTAAATTGAGCCATATTATCTAATCCTTAATTCTCAATAATCTGATGTTGTTTTGCAGCTTTCAACCAATCAGGAAATTCTTCTAACAGCAATTCATATAAACGATCATCAGAAACGCTGTCTATTCGATCTAAACTAAAAAAATTACAGTTATCAACCACTCGCCCTTTTAGATCATCTAATTTTTCTAATGCCCCATAATCTCGCCCACCAATGCCAACAAACTGCCAGAAAATTGGCAATTTTGCAGCTTGGGTTAAGATTTTTTGCATTTCTCTTCGGCTGCCTACACCACCATCCGAAACAAAGAGTACAAAAGTGGGAATCTTATCTGTGAATTTTTGATAATAATCAATGACTGCCTCAATGGCTGGAATCTCTTGATTGAAACGAGCGCCAACTTGCCAATTTTTCCAGCCTCGTTGGGTCGTATTAATGAAGTCATTTACATTGCTCAGAGTAACTTCATCTAGCTGTGTTGTTTTAGCTGCAAATGCCCAACACTCAAAGCTCCCATCATTATCAAAATGGATCGCTAAAGGCATTAAACGATTCACGACTTTCTGAACATCACCACGGCGATATTGTCCATCCATCGAACCAGATGCATCTAAAACCAAGGCAACACGCGCCGTTATTCCCAATAAATTTTTCTTTTCTAACTGAACCAACGATTTTTTGGTCAGGTCAATAATTGAAGCATTGCCTGTTTTTTCTGCTTTTTCTAAAGACAATTTTTTCTTTAAATCAATCTTGGATAATGGTGGTGGGGTGACTTGAGGAACAGCTTCTTCTGCCACTTCACCACCAAAATGTTGAATCAATGCAGCTAAACCCGCACTAAAACCCTGCCCATTGGCAGCTAATCGCCAAATATTATCTTTGCGATAAATTTCGATCAGCATTGCAGCACGTTCCTGATCAAACATATGACCATCAAGCCTAAACTCAGCAATGACTTGCTGCTGTAAATTCAGGACTTGGACTAAGATATGTTGTGTCTGTGACATCACTGCCTGACCATCAATAGCAATGGTCATCACTAAATGCTGAATCGTCGGCGGTAATTTTGTTAAATCAATCGAAAAACGACTAGACTGAGCTTGATTATCCGTTAGTTGCACTGCTTGACATGGTGTTTTAGGCTGATTATAGAACGTCATATAACGTTCATCGCTTAATTTATATGCTGGATCTAATCCAAAACTAGCGATATCTAAAGCGAAATTGGCTTGATATTGAATGTGAATATAAAAAGAACTTTGTCCTTGTAAAAGATCATCTAATTTAATTTTTTGTCCACGAATTAAACTCAGCATATGACACAATTGCCTATTTTTTCATTTATATTTTATAGTAATGATCAGAAGACGATACCGAAGTATCATCCTCTGATATGGGATCAATTATACAGCTACACCAAAAGATGCTGCTAAAGGTCCTAAACCACCTGCAAAACCTTGACCAATGGCACGGAATTTCCATTCGCTACCATTTTTATATAGTTCACCAAAAATCATTGCTGTTTCTGTGCTGCTATCTTCAGATAAGTCATAACGTGCGATTTCACTACCGCCTGCGTCATTACAGACACGGATATAAGCATTCGCAACCTGACCAAAGTTTTGGTTACGCCCTTGACCATCATAAATAGTCACTGCAAAAATCACTTTAGCAACATCCGCTGGGACTTTACTTAAATCAACACTCAGTGTCTCATCATCGCCTGCGCCTTCGCCAGTACGGTTGTCACCATTGTGTACGACTGAACCATCAGATGATTTTAAGTTATTAAAGAAAATAAAATCATTATCAGCACGTACTTTACCGCTTTCAGTGACAAGAAATGCAATCGCATCTAAGTCAAATGCTTGACCATCAGTTACACGAGGATTCCAACCCAAACCTACTGTCGTTTTGGTAATTCCAGGGGCTTCTTTTGTTAAGCTAACATTTCCGCCTTTGGTTAGACTAATTGCCATTGAAGTGTACTCCTTATTCTACTGTTCAAATAAATATTGATTCTCATTTGATATAACAGATTTTCTCTACTATATCTATATATTTTATGAAGATTTTGCTTGTCGCTTCTCATAAGCAATCGATGAAAAAATTGCCCAGATAATGAAAGCGACACCAATCAATCCTGTCACAACTTCAGGAACATGACCACCTGTACCTGTATAAAGCATAATTGCAGCAAGAATACCAATCGCATACATTGCGCCATGCTCTAAAAATACAAATGCTTCTAATGTGCCTTTCTCAACCAAATAAATCGTCATCGAACGGACAAACATTGCTCCAATTGCCAAACCAAGCATAATCACCACAACATCTGTAGTAATTGCGAATGCACCAATAACACCATCAAAACTAAATGATGCATCAAGCACTTCTAAGTAAAGAAATCCACCAATACCTGCTTTTACAATCGTACTAGATGCGCCTGATGCTTTTGATTCATCCTGACTTTCATCACTTTCTTCTGTCTGACTACTTTCGAGTAGATGTCCTAATGCCTGAACACCAACGTATACGACAATCCCCCAAATACCAGCTAAAGTCACCACCAGTTTAGTTTCCATATCCACTAAACTCACCATAATCAGCAATGCAATCATGGCAACAAATACAGACATTGCTGGAACATTGGCAAGATTCGCTAGTCGTGATTCCAACCAGTGAAACCAATGCGTATCTTTTCCATCATCAAATAAGAAATTCAAGAAAACAAGCAATAAGAACATTCCACCAAAAGCTGCAATTTCAGCATGGTGTGCAAGCAATTTTTCTGAATAATGAACTGGGTCATTGAGTGCCATTTTAACAACATCAACCATTCCCATATCTGCTGTGATTGCAACAATCACAATTGGGAAAATTAAACGCATCCCAAATACAGCAATCAGAATGCCGACCGTTAAAAATATCTTTTTCCAGAACTCATCCCAATGACGCAAGATTGAAGCATTCACCACCGCATTATCAAAAGATAGAGAAACCTCCATCACTGCTAAAATTGCAGTAATTAATAAAACGCGAAGCATGGTTTGAATACCTGCCTCTGGTCCATGGCTGAATCCCCACCAAGCGGATAACGCTAAGCAGATTACCGTGAAAATAATTGAGAAACGAAAATGTTTCATTGTGTCCCTTTTGATAAAAATCTTATCGTCATGATTTAAAAATTAAACTTAACCGACTTGAATACCATATTGTTGGCACATTGCAGCAAGTCCGCCAGTATAGCCTTGACCAACTGCCTTAAATTTCCACTCACCGTTATGGCGATAAACTTCGCCAAAAACCATTGCTGTTTCAGTTGAATAGTCTTCTGCTAAATCAAAACGAACCACTTCAACATTGGTGTCTTGATTTACGACACGAATAAAAGCATTCGCAATCTGACCAAAATTTTGTCCACGTGCATGTGCATCATGAATCGTTACAGTAATTGCGATTTTCTCAATTTCAGGCGACACTTTCGATAAATCAACCAATAATGTTTCATCATCGCCATCCCCCTGACCAGAACGGTTATCACCTGTATGTTCAACTGAATGATCTTGTGATTTAAGTTGATTATAAAAAATAAAATCATGATCACCACGAACTTTACCCGTCGCAGTTAATAGGAATGCACTCGCATCCAAATCGAATGCTGCTCCATCTGTTGCACGCTCGTCCCAACCCAAGCCAATTAAGATACGAACTAAATTAGGATCTGTTTTACTGAGGGAAAGATTTCCCCCTTTATTTAAACTAATTGCCATTTTGTATGTTCTCCTCGATAAAATTTATAATTAATGTCTTCATTACTTAAACATAGATATAAGATTAATTTCTATAAAAGCATTTTTACTCAATATTCAAGTTAGATCTTACTTTTATTTACTGCCAGCAACCCAGCGCAATCCAAAATTAAACGCCAGATCAAGTTCTTTATGTCCTTTAACATATTGAACATGTCGTCGCACTTCAATATTACCTTTTTGATTCACTAATTCAACAATTCCACACATGCCGAATGGTTGCCCTTCAATCAAACGAATCTCAATCGGTGGCTGTTCAGGTACATAAATGGCCACAACAGCATCTGTTTCAGCCCAATTTGGAACACCTTGATAAATAAATGCGAAAATCACAACCCTATGAATCTGATCCCAGTTTTTCCCATTGATTCTCAACCATTCCCCACCTTGCAATGCTCCTGTACGATCATCACCAGACAATTCAATGAATGGAAAGGTATGGAAGTTTCCAAAACAGTCTCCTAAAGCCTGTATCACTGACCTCGTTCCATCTTGCATCTCAAAGAGACAACCCAAATCTAGATCAACACTTTTGCCATGATTGAGCATTTTGTCAAAAAAGCTATTTTGTTTTGTCGCTGTTTTTTGATTCCAATTCAGATTAATTTTAATTTCACCAAAAGCCTGATCTTTTTTTGTTAGATTAATTTTATTGTTTTGTTTATCTAAACTAATCTTACTTAAACTTAACTTCTCAGGTTTTGGCGGTACTGGAGCAGTTTGAACAGCAGGCGGTGTATCACTAATCTCTACACCAAAGTATTCTGACAATGGTTTTAATCCACCATTAAAACCTTGATTCACAAAACGGAATTTCCACAATTCTTTATAGCGATAAACTTCTGCCAAGATTAAGGCTTTCTCCGTTTTTTCTGCACTTTTAATCATTGCAGTGGCAGACAACTGACCATTTTCCCACAACTCAATCTGAATATCCTGAACTGCATTGATCGTCAGGTTGCCATCAATTGCAGCACAAAATGAAACTTTGCTGATTTCAGCTTCCAACAATTGGGTATTGACATTAAATTGGGCTAAGTAAGGCGTCTTATGCGTGGATTCTAGTAATTCCACACTACGATTTAGCGTTTGCTTTTGTCCATAAAAAATCATGTCCGCATCGCCGCGCACCTTAGCTTGGGCATTAAGAATATATGCACTCATATCCAAACTTATTTGTTCGGGCATCGCCGTCTTTATTTTTATTTGAAACTGGGGCTGTGTTAAAGCTAAATTCGCCCCAGTAATGAGTTGTTGCATTGCGATACCCTCGTTTATATTATTTGGATTTGTTTTAAATGAAATTTAATTATTTTTACATCATAGCGACAATTAGATTTTTAAACCAAAAACTTTAGCTCGCTCTAAAATTCGCTCTGCCCAATGTTTATGTGTGGCAGGTTCAAGCATTGAACCATGACATGCAAAAACTGCCTGTGCATCGTGATTTAAAATATCTTGTGCTTGTTTCAATTCAATTTCATTGACTTGAAATGCTTGATGCACAATTGGAATTTGTGCTGGATGAATAATGGTTTTACCAGATAAACCATGCTGAATATCTAAGTACAATTCATCTTGTAATAATTTAACTTGGCTAAAGTGTTCACAAACTGGCGCACTTAAAGAAAAGCCATACGGCAAAAACTGCCCAGCTAAATTCGATATTAAAGCCCCGATTGGCGTTTGATATAGAGTCATATCATTTGGACGACGTAATGCCAAACAGTTTAATAAATCATTACCACCTATTCTCAATACCAATACAGGATGGAATTGTTGTTGTAAAGCTTGTCTTAATTCCTTCATTGCCCCCATATCAAATGTGTCAGGTGTTTCTAGGGTCGGCATGAGTTTTAAATCAGATGATAAAATAGCATGCCATTGATTCAAATTAGATAAGCCAAATTTAGGTAAAACCATACCATCTAATAACGGAATCTCTGCCCATTGCATCAGTTCTTCTGCCATCTCCAAATGACGAGGACGAATAAATAACTGTGGATGCTGTGAGTTTCTTTGATTCTGTTGTAAATGTTGCAATAATTTTTTTAAATTCTCTTTCGCAAATTCAACATCATGCTCGACCACGGCATCTTCTAAACATAATACAACTGAACGTAATTCAGGATATTTTTCACCGTTGACCACTTGCCACAAATCTGGTCGCGTGGCTGGCATATATAACGTTGCCCCCAATGACAATGCAGATAACATATTAGTTTTTCCCTAATTTTTGAATTAATGTAATGGCACGATAGGGTGCAATTTGATCACCAACGACTTTGGTCGGTGTCTGGGTAATATCAGTAAGATGACGTAATAAAGCAGTATCAGCATCATCGGCATCTCGTAATAACACCAAATCAGGCACACGGCGCAAAATTGCACGTGTTGCTTCTGCAATACTCGGCTTAATTCGATTTAAGTTGGTGATCTGATATTGCTGTGCCAAGTCTTGAATCACTTGCTGGCTTTGTTGGTGCTGTTGTTGCCGTTGTGTCTCTGTCCAAACTGCATTCGGTTGAACTGCACATTGACGGCGGATTTGGTTAATTTTTTCAATAAATTGTTGTGATTGATCAAACTTTTCTAGCTGAGTATATTCAATACAACTATGCCATTGGTCAATATTTTGCGCATTAATCTCTTCAGCTTTCAGAGGTTCACCTTCACAAATCGTTCGCGAAATTAAACCTGAAATTGTTGAACCCAACACTCCTGACGGAATCAACCAATCATCACCACTTGCAGCCAACCATGCACAGCCCCCAATATCAGACAATACAACCAAAGGCAGTGGTCGATTGGCAAAACGAGGGTCATCTCCCAAACTACGCTGTAATTCTTGTCGAATTGCACCTTTGCCTGTCCAACCATCCACAAAAACAATGGATTGATGTCCATGTTTGGCAATAATGGTTTCTAAGGCTGCAAAATCAATCCCGCGATCACGAAGAATACTCACCCCATAATGAATACAAGGACGATCTAAATCTTGTAAAGCATGGTAAAGCAACACACCTAAGGGTACACCTGCACGAACAAAACTCACCAACACGATTGGCTCAACAAATTGCGTTGCTAAGGTTTGCGCCAACTGTTGTACATTCTCTGCCAAACGTTGCTGCCCTTGTTGCAAAGCATTTTCATACAGTGCTAAATGACGTTCAGAGGGTGCGTGTTCCTGACTAATCATTTGAGAATAGTGTTTTTTCCCAGACTGAATTAAATGCTCTTTCTCTACGGTATCCGTCGCCTGAATATGAGTACGGCGCAATAAAAAGGTCACTTGTTCAGGTAAATAACTGCCACTAAACCCTTGTTTTGAAATCAGTGCATCGGCTTGTTGCTTATTGATAATCGCCATAATACCCTTCTTGTACATATTGTTGCGCCAAGTTATGTTTGACCCAACGATTCAATTGGCTATGATTTGGCATGCCCCACCAATCGCATAAATTTAAAAATTCAACATCAGATAAACTATCACCAAAACCTAAAATGCTACGTTGCGGCACATCAAGTTGCTGTAATAAGAATTTTGCAGCATTGGCTTTACTGACAGGTTTGGGGATAAACGCCAAATTATTACCATTCAAATGAAAATAAAATCCATCTAATAATTCATCACTCAAACTATTTAATAGTTCTGGTAAAAAATTCGGCGCATATGGATTGTCATTTTCAGTATTTTGCTTGGCAACAAGATATAGACCCAAACCTTGTTCTTCAACGATCCATGTCCGAATTGAGCCGAAGTCAACTGCTTGTTGTATAACTTGCATCAAAGCCTGCAACCGCGCTTTATAAGGCAGTAAAACCTGTTGCATCTGTAAATGCCAATCTTGGTTAATTGACAGATCGGCATTTAAAACAGTTCCACCATGAGAACATACCGCGCCATACTGAAATGGCAAATGGACGCGAGACAGTGCTTCCGCACTACGTGCAGTTACAGGAATCACATGCGTACTTTGTAATAACCATTGCACAAAATGTTGTTGTACAGGGTTCATATACGCCAAAGCTTGCCCTTGTTTATCGGTCGTTGCCATTTTGAAGTCGGGTTGAGGCGTAATTCGTCGATGGGTTTGAAATAAAGTATCATCCAAATCAACCAACATAATTGGAGCTAAAACGGGAGTTGAACTTAATAAAAAATCAGTCATAAAAACATACAATTAAGAAATATGGTGAGGATAATCTACAGCACTAATTACTTCGGCATTTGGTAACGCAGCTAATAATTCGGTCGCCACTGAGTCTTTCGTCGTTTCAACCGTAATAAGGATACGATCATACGCTACTGGATTGATATTATAGACAAAATTTTGAATACCTAGACCATAGTTATCTGAAAATGCCAATCCCGACTGAATCGCATGCCCCTCTGCGATCGGAGAACGTGTAATCGCACTGAATTTCACATCCGCACCTTGTTGCTGTAAATGTTCCGCCAATAAAAAAGAAGACCAAACATATTCACCACTGCCTAAAACCAAGATTCGTTCTTGTGCTTGAGCAGAGAGTCGAATATGTGCAGTTGTATCCTTTACGGGTAAGCGTCCCCATGTCGGTTGCGCTAAAGCTTCAAATTCACCAAATGCAATCGTATCGACTTTTGGCATCTCAATTTTTTTAGGATTTTCAGCATCTTGCCATTGCCATGTGCCTGTCATCAACGCCACAGATTGACACTCTAGACCTGAAATATGAATCCCTGATGACCAATCCGCTAAAGTTGCAGTCACCACATGCGAAATCTCATTTAAACCTGCATTCTGCAAAGCTGAGATGAGATTAATAAAGGTTTTCCCCGTCGAAGCTTCATCATCAACCAAAACAATACTTTTACTCGCTAAGATCTGAGCATGAATTTCTGCATCAGCTGAGCTATATAACAGTTGATCTTGCGCATGACTGTGTTCTTCTAAAAAACGAACGAGTAATGGCGCGTCTGCCACAGGATGTCGAGTCGTTGTGACATACAAAGCATCAGGATACTGTCGTTGTAACACCTGATGCACACCTGCTCCCAAACCAACGGCGGTTTCTGCCATCCCAATCACCAAAACAGGTTCAGGTAAATTTGCAGGAACTTGTTGTGCTAAATCAGTAAAAGCTTGGCGAATAATCACAGGACTCACTGGAATATGCCGCCCCAATACTTTTGATACAAATAAAAAAGCACGTTTTGGGTTAATACGTTCGGCAAAACCTAATAAATCTTGCCATTGCCATACATTATCTTTGCTAGGCTGTAAGGTTAATGTGCCGCGCTGCAATTCAATCTTAATCATAAAGCTTTATCATTCAAATCAGTAAAAGGTATATTTAGTGATCAAATCTGGAAGTTAAACTTGCAGACTTTGACTAATATTTCGAACTGTTATATTGCTAGGCATAACTTCCGCTTGGTACTCATGCTCAAGAAACTCTGAAATAAGTGCAACCACTAAATTAACACCACTATGGAAGGTGTGACTAATCCCACCTGAAGGTCGTGGATTGACTTCTAAAATATAGAGTTCACCGACATGGTTATAACGCGCTTGCATATTCACTAAACCATCACAATGAAATAAACGTGCTACGCGTCGCCCAAGATCAATCGCAGGATCATCTAAGGTTAAGGTTTGATAATCACCACGATGTTTATAACGAGCCACGGCATAACGCACTTCACCATAAACACAGAACATATCGACAGAACATTCATGCCCAGATAAAAATGGCATCACCAAATAGGCTGGGGTTTGTGTGAGCTGACGGTAACTTTCAATAAAGGTCTGTGGATGAGCTTTAAAATTTTGGCTGTTATGAAACATATCGAACGGTGTAGCATTTGGGTCTAAACGCCAAAATCCAGAAGCAAATACTCCAGTCACAGGCTTCACACAGACATCACCTTGCGCTGACCATTCATCATAAGCAGTTTGTAATTGATCCGCTGTTTCAACAGTCGTTGCAGGCACAACAGGAATATTATGCTCTGTACAAATTTGTGTAAATGCTGATTTATCATGTAGCTGCCCTACATTTTCTGCGGTATCACAGCCTGCCATTAGACGAATACCAAGCGCATCAAAACGATGCTTTTGCTCCAAATAAATACGTCCAAATCGTCCAGCAACAATCAATTTAACCTGTAAGCGCTGTGCTTGCTCCAACACCCATTCTACTCGTTCTGACAAAATAGGCTCTTGTAAGGCGATATCCGCAGCAGATGTAATTTCAGGGCGCAAATCCTGATGAGATGCAATGATATGAATCGGAAAATCTGAACGCATCTGCTTTGCAGCTAAGACCAAATCTCTTTGACAAGAATGTGCTTGAGTAAACCAAATTCCAATTGAATGCGGAGAAATAACCTTTGTTTCATCAATTTGTGGAGCATTTAAATTTAACTTTATCATTAAGAACACACTACCATCTGAACCACCACTAAACGCCCGCCATCCTGACGGGATAATAAAATTTGCTTGCCATCTGTTAATTCAATTTTTGTACCAATCGGCACGACGGTCTTCGTTGCTACATCCATCAAATCAGGTAAATTTTCATTGACCAACCACCATTGCCCTTGATGAAAAATAAAATAACCCACTCGTTTAGTTTGCTCAGCAGTCAGACGCTCATTGGGTGCAATTAAACTATTCGCATGCCACTGATACATTGACTGCCCTGTCCAGACCATTAACCGATGGTTATCAGGTCTAAAACTCCCTTCTTGACGCGCTGAATATAAATTTAAAACAGGTAATTGTCCTTTAAATTGAGTACCACAGAAAGGACATATAGGTTGTGTCGTATTATCAAAAATATACCATTTTTGACTGCAATTCGTATTTAGACAAGGTTGAATTAAATCAACTGTTTTCACCAAGGCCGTTTCCCAGTCATTTGCTGAGGGACGCTGTTGCGGTTGATGTAAACCTGTCACAAAACTTTTTAAAAATAAATCTTTAAGATAAGGGCCTGTCACATCAAAAGGAATTTTTTCTGGATCAGCCCAAGGTAAAGCACTCGGACGAACTTGACTTACTTTGACTCGATTACGATGATCCGTTGGATGTTCAATAAATAAAGCTTGTTCACCCATTGCAAGATTTTCATCTCGTTGAGGATCATTGAGATCATGCACTAACCCACCACGTAATGGATGCCGATATAACAAATACATATAAATCAATACAGCTAAGGCATGCCGATCGGTCATGATATTCGGTAAATGGCGTTTTGGGTCATCTTTTTTCAAATGATTGGTCTGTATCACTTCAGGTGCAATAAAATCAGGCGTCCCCACAACATCAGGCGGATATTTACCAGGGACAACCAAACCATCCACATCAATCACACAAGCACGACCCGTCACAGGATCAATGAGAATATTCTTATACGACAAATCAGAATGCGCTAAGCCTGCTGCATGCATACGCCGTACTGCACGGGCAATCAAAATACAAATTTTTAAATAATTCAGCCATGTACCTTTTTCTCGTTCGTCAAGGAA
This sequence comes from Acinetobacter sp. ANC 4805, assembly GCF_022549495.1. GTDB lineage: Bacteria > Pseudomonadota > Gammaproteobacteria > Pseudomonadales > Moraxellaceae > Acinetobacter. The sequence goes on along the minus strand of NZ_JAKZGD010000007.1, from coordinate 101,647 downwards.
GCGATTTTGGTTATTGGCACTTGCGAACCACTTGCCTTCTTTTTCTTTGCCTTTAATTCCCAAAAAATCATCATTCTTCGAACCAAATTCAAAGAAAAATGCCTGTTGATAGGTCGGAGCTGTGATTCCAAGCAAACCATTATATTCCACCAAACCATCAGGCCAACAAAACACATTCTTCCAATAGTCACCACCAGCACTATTAAAAATTCCTTGCCATTTATTGCCGACAATTTCTTTCAAACGATCTTTTTGGCGCTCTAATTCTGCTTGTGATTGATAAAAACTGTTTTTCTCTTTCGTAAAAAAACAGACGACATAAGATTTATCAGGTGAAAAATACACATCTTTCATCGCACCAGAGCCAATCACTTCATCCACAAATGCAATCGACCGACCATCTAGAGTTTGACATTGAATGATTTTATTCATCTTTAACCTCTAAGTGGCTTATCATGTACATTCATTTCTGAGTTTTTTTGATCATCGTTCTCATCAACTCTTTTTTGCAATGAATCTTGCCATAAAACCGCCAAAGTACGATCATCATGATGCCCTGTACTAAAGAATTTTGACCATTCCAATAAGGCTTGATCTGGTTTCTCATGCTGCAATTTTGGCTGAATCTCTTGCCACAGCTGTTGCCATTTTTGCAGATTATTCAAGCCTGCATCTGTTTCAAAACATGGATCCGAAATACCATCGGTCATCAGAAATACCGCTTGGCAGTCTTGGAAATAACCAATATTGACTTGTGCGCTAAATTGATTGACCACTTGCCGAGATAAAAATCGAGTTTGACCTGCAAACTCTCCACCATCAGGTTTGCCCATCAATCGTATTTTATCAGGGCTATAAACAGCGATTGCACCATCCCCAATCCAAAAACTACTGATCAATGTACGTTCTGGTTGTTGCTTTACAATTGCAGCCAGTAATGTCGTAGAGAATTTTTTTAGATCCACTTGCTGCTGATGTGCTTCGTATTCAATCGCTTCAACTGCGCTCAAGGCTGCTTGATAAAATAAATCCTGCAACTGCTGACCTAAAGCTTGTAACTGCTGATCCACTTCTCCAATCTGCCAACCTGCTATCAGTTGATCTAACTGCTCTCGTTGTTGCTTTAAATGATCATGCAATACCTGTCCCATAGACTGCACTGCCAGTTGCGAACCACGCCGAGAAAAATCAGCACTCCCCGCACCATCTGCCACGATTAAAATAGCCCAATCACTATTGTCTATTTGCCTAATCAGAAAATCATCATCACGAAAAGTTCCTGCATGCTCATGTGAACGCCCTCGTTGACTAGAAGCAACGATCTTAAAATTCTCTGCTTGAATGTAATCAGAATCGCTATGACTTTTCTGATAGGGTTCATTTAAGTCAGGTTCATTGATTTGCCATAAACTTCGTGGATCAGGCGTGACAATAAAGGTAACTTCACCTTGTTGCCAATCGGCTTGTTCTTGATGGATTTTATATTGGAAATTTAACTTAAACTCACCAGCCTGCAACGGAGTTCCTTGTAACTGCTGCATGTCATGATTAAAGCACAGACCTAACTCACCTGAGATTTCAATACGATCGGCACAAATATAGACTGGTTGTTGTATAGGATGTTGCATTTGAATCTTGGCTTGATAAATCTGCCCAACACGTGCATTTGGAATCTGAAAATAAGGCATTTTTTTCACCGTTTTTACAATATCGACTGAAGTGGCATCTGCACTCAATGGATAAGGGGGAATCATCCCGCGTTGAGCATCAATCGTTGAATTAAAGTCATTGTGGTTCTTCGTATCTCGCTCAGATCGCAAGCTTTCAGCATGTGCATGAATTCCTCCATTTTCAGGTACTATTTCACGATCACACTGCTGATCGAAGCTGCTTAAACTATTTTGACAAGGTAAATAAATGGCACGTCGTCCTTGTTGCAAAATATGGTATAGCTGAGTTTGGTGAAAATATGGGAGTTGCTCACATTGAAAAGCACTCGCATCATAAATTTGTTCAGCCAAATCATAATAAGCATTATAAATACGTTTGTTTTTGAGCAACTGACTGATCCATTCTGCATTTTCGCTCAAGTCAGTTGATTGGGTTTTATCTTGTAATAATTGCGTTAATAAACCAGTGAAAGCGCTGTGTATCTCTGGATGTAAAACTTGAGACATGCTTATTCCTTATGGCTATTTTAACCACGCCCTCGTTGTACATCGAAACCATCAATTCCACCATAACCAAAGCGAATTTGGCGACGACACCATGGACAGGTTGCTTCTTCACTAAACCCGTCATAACACATCAATTGACCACAACCACACATTGCAAATGCGGTATCAGCCAAACAATGTGGACATTCAGGTGCGCCTTTTAATAAGGTTGTATTGACTTGTTGCTGATGTTGGCTCTGATCAGACCACGTAAAATAGTCTTCATCTATTTTGCAACATTCAGTTAATTGAAAATGATACAAATTAAGTTCGATATTTAAATCTTGTGGGGCTTTATACTGAATTTCTCGCTCATATTTCATCAGATAAGGACGATTGAGCTTCGCGCAACGCCCAACAAAAGTGACACAATTTTCATCCACCAAGGTATTTTTAGCAGGAAGGTCTTTCACTAATCGCATATAGCTTTCATCTAAACTTGGTAGGTGATTATGTTCTTGCCCATCACCAATACTCTTACTTTGTGCTAATACAGAAGCACTAATCCATTGGAAAAACTTTTTAAAATCATGCTCATTCAGCTCATCAAAGGCAATACAATGCTCTGTTAATTGCTTTAAAGTTTGATAATCCACATTTTTGCCCATGCCTAAGGCAATTAGAGTGCAGCGTCGAGCATATTTTTTCTGCCAACGATAAATTGCATCTTTACATTCATCTGTTGGACGACCATCTGTAAATAAATACACCACAGGTTTCCAATCACCTTTGGTGTCCTCCGTGGTTTTAATTAAATGGCGATCAAATTCATTCATTAAATGCTCTAAAGCCTTGCCTAAATGTGTACCGCCACCTAAAGGTAATTTCACAGGATAATAGGCAAATACTTCAACCAACGGAACCAGTGTTCGAACCAACCCAGCAAATGCAATTACAGAAACATAAACCGTTTCTAAAGCATAAGGATCTTTGCGCAATTGCTGCATGATTAACTGGATGCCTTGCTGCATCTGTTGGATATTCTGCCCAGCCATAGACTCAGAACAATCCAATACAAAAAAAACAGGTAAACGGCGCATCTTTTATCCTTAATGATTGATGATCGAATTACAGAACTAACTGTACTTCTGGCGGAGGTGGCGGTAATGAAATCGAACCTGAAATACCTGCACTACTACTTCCTGCGACCACACTGGCTGAGACCCATTTAAAAAATCCAGAAAATGAAGCTGCGTCCATAGTGTCCAATACCACAACCTTATCCGTGAGTTGCAATAAGTACCCTTGCTTTGCTTTCGGGCCAGCCGCACATGCCACAATACTGGCAAAATTAAATTGTTGAATCACAGGAATAACCTGTTGATAGGCATAAATATCTGAGGGTGAACCATCTGTCATGATGAAGAGTAAAGGTCGCCAATCGCCTTTCTCATCCGTTGTACTTGTTTGTACTTGTTGATTGACACATTCAGCAAGAAGCTCCAAAGCAGCCCCCATAAAGGTTGCCCCTGCACTTGGTGCCTGAATTTCAGCAAGTTGAACTTGCTCCAAAGAGGTTAAAGGCAAATAAATTTTTGCTTCTAAATCAAAAGTAATAATACTTAAATAAACACTTTCTAATGCATAAGGATCTTGACGCAATGCGCTCAGCATGGACTGCAATCCGACATTCACTGAGTGAATCGGCTCACCTCGCATAGATCCAGACGTATCCAACAAAATATAAACAGGCAAACGACGCATAGAAAGATCTCTCAGATACAGAAAACTAGGGCTTTAAAATATAAATAGCCCTAGTATTTATTAAAATATTAATCAGAATGGTTAAGCATAGTGTTTTAACCATTCAACAAAAGAGTCAGAGGATGATGCTTGCCCTACAGCATTAAATGACCAACCCGATGTTTCTCGTACCAATTCAGCAAATAATAAAGAACGTTGCTGCTCATATTGTCCTGTTCCAGACAAATCAAAACGTACCATTTCTTTACCCGTGGCATCAACAGCACGAATAAAAGCATTGTTCACTTGACCAAAATGCTGCTTATTTTCAACCGCTTTATAGATTTGAACAACAAATACAACCTTATGATATTGTTGAGATAAGTCATTTAACTTAACAATAATCTGCTCATCATCTCCATCGCCCGCACCCGTACGATTATCACCTGTTAACCAAATATGCCCCGAACCATGATATTGATTATTGAAAAACACCACATCGCCATTCTGTAAAGTCACATTCCCTTGAGCATCACGCCCTAGATTATTCACTTTACCATTTGCACCGACTAAAAATGCGATTACATCCAAGTCATAATCCGCTGTACCACCCCCAAATAATCCAAGAAAACTTTTTTTCTGCGCTTGAATATCCCAACCCAAGCCAATGGTGACTTGAGATAAATTATTTTCGGTTTTCTTTAAACTAATACCCTGACCCTTACCTAAACTAACAGCCATTTTTATGTACCCTTTTTTTTAATTTAAAAATTTATGAAGCTCTGTTATTTCTAGTGATATTTTTTGATTTGGTCGCTTTTATATCATCTAGTTTTATTTATTAGACTCACCTAACAAATAGCCAAATAAAACAGCAGAATTTTTTAAATTCTAACTGTTTATCTGACTTACATTTTCTAACACAAACGATAATTTTTATCTATAAAAATCATTAAGAAGTAGGAAATAAATACGGAGCTGTCTACCCCTTATGAGCCTAACTGAATATTTTGTAATTCTGCATCAAAAGTCTCTATTAAACTCTTAATGGTTGGCTCTTGTTGCAATAACTCGACTGCTCGATGAAATGCTTTTTCTCTACGTGCATTTTGCATAATTAAAGGCGTACTTGAACTCACTGCGCCATACTGGACATTAAATTGTGTATTTGCCCATTGTTGTTTCAATGCATCCTCAATCCCTTGTCGTAATTGCGTTAGCATCCCTTCATATTCTTGTGGGATGTGAAAGATAGATACACCATCAATCCGCCCTTGCATCACACCGTGTTGTGCTAACTCCTGAACAGCTGGTGACAACTGACTGGTTCTAAACCAATATTCCCATTTTTCCAGACTCCATTCGCCTTCTAAAACTTGCTCATGCAATTTTAAAATGTCTTGTGGCATTAAATTGCTTTGTTCTGCTTCAAGCGTTGCAACGATTGTTGTTTCAATGAAAGTATCAACCTCATGCACTACAACCTGTTCATCCCTCACTTGAATATGTTGTTCCACCTCAACCACAATATTTTGTTCGACAGGAAAAATCAAAACATCATCTGATTGCATAAGATCAAACTGAGAGTTTGGTCGCTCTAAACTCGGCTCTAAACCAATAAGCTCTCCATCCTGTGCATCAAACACCATGAGTTGATGATCTTGCATAGCAGGTTCAGGTTCAGGTTCAGGTTCAGGTTCAGGTTCAGGTTCAGGTTCAGGTTCAGGTTCAGGTTCAGGTTCAGGTTCAGGTTCAGGTTCAGGTTCAACACTAAGCACTTCCTGCTGAACTGCAAGTTGAATATTGACTGGCTGTGGCGTTTGTTGTAATTGCTGAACATGAGATGAAATTACACTCGGTTGAGGTACGTCGACATGATGAGGATTATTATTCCCCCCGACCGTGATCTCACCTACAGACAAAGGTCTAAATGCAAGCAAGCGTAAAACACACATTTCAAAACCTTGCTCTTGGGTGACAGCCAATTGCAAATCTGATCGTCCTTTACATGCAATTTGATAATAAAGCTGCAAATCTTGAGCAGAAATCAGTTTAGAAAGTTGCAAAATTTTCTGATTTATTTCTTCACTATATTTTAAAGCAAGATCAGGTAAATACTGCAACAAAGCCAGTTCATGTAACGTCGAAACCAATTGATCCAGCACCAATGACACATCTAAGGCTTGTTGCCTAAACTGTAAAAGTAACTGGCTCACACGCGCTTGCTGATTTTGGTGAATTGCCAAAATCAAATCATAAATAATGGTTCGGTCAATCAATCCCAACATGTCTTTTACATCTTGATGATGGACTGCACCCTGACCATAAGCAATCGCTTGGTCAGTTAAAGACAATGCATCTCGCAAAGAACCTTGTGCAGATTCAGCAATTTGCCAAATCGCATCCTGATCTGCATCGATATGTTCTTTACTTAAAATCTCAGTTAAATGCGTTGTAATTTCATCAACAGCTAAAGGTCGCAAGGTAAACTGTAGGCAACGTGAAATTACGGTAATAGGTAATTTTTGTGGATCTGTGGTCGCAAATAAAAATTTTACATGCTCAGGTGGTTCTTCTAGTGTTTTTAAGAGCGCATTAAATGAATGCGTTGAAAGCATATGTACTTCGTCAATCAAATAAACCTTGAAGCGACCTTGTGTCGGTGCATAAGGAACATTATCGAGTAACTCACGTGTATCTTCAACTTTGGTACGCGATGCCGCATCAATTTCAATTAAATCAATAAAACGACCTTCATTCACCGCCTTACATGTCGCGCAGACTTCACACGGCGTTGACGTTACGCCTGTCTCACAGTTCAAGCATTTGGCTAAAATACGGGCAATCGTGGTTTTTCCGACACCACGCGTTCCTGTAAACAAGTAAGCATGATGCAAGCGCCCACGTTCTAATGCGCTAGTTAAAGCACGAGAAACATGGTTTTGCCCCACTAACTCATTGAAATTACGTGGGCGGTATTTTCTTGCCAGTACTTGATACATGTATGCTCCTTTTTGCAGCTTAAGGATACTGTTTTTTTGAAAGGACTGTAAACGAATACGCTTCTAATTGATCAAGTTTAAATACATTCAATTCTTTTTAATGGCGATTTCATCACTTTTATACAAGACTTGCACCGACAATCAACTCAAGGGAGAATACACCTTAATTTTTATGTTGTTGGCTTCATTCACATGTCTCAATCTTTAACGGTATTAGGCGGCATTACCGCAGAACAATTTTTAACTGAGTATTGGCAAAAAAAACCTTTGCTTGTACGTAATGCAATGCCTGAAATTATTGGATTATTAGAACCCGATGATGTCAAAGAACTGGCTTTAGATGAAGACATAAGCGCTCGTTTAATTCGACAAAAAAATAAAAATCCAAATGAATGGCATGTAAAATCATCACCATTAACCAAAGGTGACTTCCAAAAATTACCAAATCTTTGGACAATTCTCGTTCAAGCAGTTGATCATTATTCATTTGATATTGCTGAGCTTTGGAAGAAATTTCCATTTATCCCACAATGGCGTCGTGATGACATCATGGTGTCTTATGCACCTAAAGGCGGCTCGGTCGGGAAACATTTCGACTTTTATGATGTATTTTTGGTACAAGCGCATGGTCATCGTCGTTGGCAATTGGGTCAAATGTGTGATGAATCAACCGCATTTGTCCCAGATCAACCATTAAAACTATTAACAGAAATAGATGTCCAGTTTGATGAAGTCCTTGCGCCTGGTGATTTATTGTATGTGCCACCAAGTCTTTCACACTACGGTGTTGCTGAAGATGACTGCCTCACCTTCTCTTTCGGCTTCCGTATGCCAAACCTAGCTGAAATGAGCGATCGATTGAGTGAGCAATTTGCAAAAAATTCAGCACTGAAACAACCTTTGGCAGATATTACTCGCCAAAAAACCAACAATATTGGTGAAATAAACGGTACAGAGTTCTCTTATCTAAAAACCCAATTGCTCGACTATCTCACACAAGCACCTGAGTTTGATGCAGCCATCATGGCATATATGAGTGAATCTAAATATCCGAATAGTATTCCTGAACCAGAAGAAATTGCAGTGGAGGATTTACTTGAAGTCATTCATAGTGGCTATCAATTGTTACTTGAACCTGCTTCAAAAATACTCTACCGCCAACAAAATGATTGCTTAGAATTTTGGGCAAATGGCGAGCAACTATGTATTTCTCAGACATTTGAGGCAGATCTTAAACAAATTGCCGATGGTATGAGCATTATCTTTGATGAACAATTCAATCGAACCGAAATACTCGAAGATATTGCTCAACTTTTAAATAATGCTGTACTCATGCTATTACCTCCCAGCGAATAAAACGCTGAATCAATAGCTTCGAGAATAACTAAACTATTTGTAATGATAAATTGCGTTAATCTTTTTATTACAATAGTTTAGTTGTACTTAAAAGTATCAATACTTTTATTTTTATAAGAATTACACATTAATGATTGAATACGAATAAAAAATTTATAAACTAACTACTCATAACTTAAAACATATATTACATCTAAATAATTTTTAACTAGAACGGAGAAAACCATGTTTAAAAAAGTACTACTTTGTTCGTTTATTACATCTTCAATTTTCATTCAAGCAGCAAATGCTTGTACACGCGCAGTCTATTTAGGTAGCAATGATCATATTATTACTGCTCGTACCATGGACTGGAAATCTGATGTTGGTACAAATCTATGGGTTATGCCTAGTGGCATCAGTAGAGATAGTAATGCAGGTCCCAAATCACTCAAGTGGAAATCAAAATACGGTAGTGTGATTGCTACAGGCTATGATATCTCAACCACAGATGGCATGAATGAAGCAGGTTTAGTTGCCAATGTACTATGGCTTGTAGAATCACAATATCCCGATGCCAAAAAGTCAAATAAACCTCAATTGAGTATTTCAGCATGGGCACAGTATGTCCTTGATAACTATGCTACGGTTGCTGAGGCTGTTACTGCATTAGAAAAAGAACCCTTTACCCTTATCACTGATTATGTTCCTGGCGAGAAAATTTTAACAACACTACACTTATCACTCTCAGACAAAAATGGTGATAGTGCAATCATCGAATATATTAATGGTAAACAAGTCATCCATCATGATAAAAAATATCAAGTCATGACAAACTCCCCTATTTTTGACCAACAGCTTGCACTCAATACTTATTGGAAACAAATTGGCGGTACTGTGATGCTACCTGGTACTAATAGAGCTTCAGATCGCTTTGCAAGAGCCTCTTTTTATATCAATGCAATCCCAAAAAATGATAATCCTAAAGAAGCGATTGCCTCCGTATTCAGTGTTATTCGTAATACATCCGTTCCTTTTGGCTTAAATACAGAAGAAGAACCCAATATTTCGTCAACACGATGGCGAACTGTTGCAGATCATAAACAACAGCTCTACTTCTTTGAATCTGCTGTATCACCCAACGTTTTTTGGATAGATTTAAAGAAAATCAACTTTAAAGATGGTGTCACACGTAAATTAGACTTAGGAAAAGATCAACAAAACACTTTTGCTGGGGATGCAACTGGTCAATTTAAAATCGCAAAACCATTTGAATTTCTTGGTCCTGGGTTACATCATTAATATCATTTAAGTAGAAACAAGCTTGAGAAGTTAAATATGAAAAAAGTACTATATAGTCTAAGTCTCTGCACAATAATCAGTGGCTGTAGCAGCTTACAAAATACTGCAACGCCCTCTACAACAATGGATCATCTTGCTACCGCAGGTTCCTTGAGCTGTAGAGCAAATGAGCTTTGTCCCAATGTAGTCGTTGAATGGAACAAAGAACAAAAAGACCGCTTAAACATAGACGTAGCGTTGAATAGTACTTATGAATATTATGATATTACAGGTATGACGTTTAGTGTCGATGGTAAATCATTTAACTATAGCCCTGCTGAAAAAACGCAACAGAAATATATAAATAGATTCATTCCCAAACGCTCATCAAATACCTTTATTATTCCTAGCTTATTTCTACATGAACTTAGAAATGCAAAAAATGTAGAATTATCAATTGAAACAGACCAAGGGACAATAAAACGTCCTGTTTACACACCAACCCAGCAGTCCATGCTATACCAAAACTTTGCCCGATTAATCGCAAGCCTACCAAGCACTTAATCAGCACAATTTTTTATTAATCAGTTGTTTACCTTATAGCAAATAACTGATTAATATATATCATTCTTCATAACCGCTATCTTTATATCTTTGCACTTATAAAACAAAACGATATTTGGCGTCGAGATGCTGATTACCTATGTATTATTTTTATTAATTAGTTCTATATATTCATGAGCTTAACTTTATTGATAATGATGAATTGCTAATATGATAATCAATTAAATAAATATTGTTATTTTTTTCTATGATATTTCTTCAATACCATGTAAAATTCGTGCCAAAATTGCATGATGGAATGCAAATAATGCTCATATGGCTATGAGTAAATTCGAGGCTTAGTATGTCAAAAAAAGAAGATATTATTAACACTGCATTAAAGCTTTTTAATTCACATAGCTACAATTCGATTGGGGTTGATCGAATTATTAGCGAATCTGGCGTTGCTAAAATGACATTTTATAAATATTTTCCATCTAAGGAAAAACTTATTGAGGAATGTCTACTCCAGCGAAATGCCAACCTTCAAAGCTCTTTAAATCAAACACTAGCTGAGTGTGATCCAACAAACCATCTAGAGCAAATTGAAGCAATTTTCAAATGGTACAATGCTTGGTTTAATAGCGAAGACTTCAATGGTTGTATGTTCCAAAAAGCACTCGAAGAAGTCATCAAAATCTATCCTTCTACCCTAGAACCAGCAACACAATATAAAATTTGGTTAACAAATCTTATTCAAAACTTATTGACCCATCTCGATATTCGTAACCCTACCCATTTAGCGACTTTAATTGTCAGCATCTTAGATGGAATGACAATTCAAGCGCATGTAAATAAACATTCTGTTGAAATGACTGAATATTGGATGCGAGTAGAACATTTAATTAATTTTGAGAAGTCGATGGCCTAAGGTCATCATTTTCTTGTTTGAAAACATAAAATAAAGAAGATTTTTTTGAAATTTTATGATAAAAAATAAAGCGTGATTTATAGTTATTACTGTGGCTCACGCTTGCGTCTGAGTTATAAAAAGAATAATAAAAATTATTACCCTCTGGCGGTCGTACGTATCGCACATCCCAATCCTTCTTATGCAGACAGATCGTTCTGTCTTAAATTCATTATATACAATTTCAATTAAAGAACAATAAATTTTTTAATTATTTTATATTCTTTAATTATATTAACTACATAATTTTATTGTTTAGTTAAATTAAATAAAAATTTCCATAGAACCCATTGATTACAATTTAATATCAATTTTATTTATATATATTTTCACAAAAAATCATTGTATTTATCTAGTTTTAATACACTTTTCTTGTTATCTCACCTTATACTAAGATCGGCTTAAATATGTGAGGATAATATGAAAAAAGATATAGAGATCAATGTGATGAGAGAATCTGCAAGCTCTATCGTTAATGTACTTAAGTCTCTAGCAAACACAGATCGATTAATTATTTTGTGCCATTTAAGCAAGCAAGAATTAAATGTGTCCCAGATCGAAGAAGCCACACACATTCTACAGCCTACACTTTCACAACAACTTATGATGTTAAGGAAAAGTAATGTTGTTTCTACACGCCGTGATGGCAAACAGATCTTTTATTCGATTAACGACCCTAAATTACAAGTTGTTTTAACTACACTGTATGAAAACTACTGTCCTAATATATAAGTTCTAGGTGATCACTGTCTAATTTTTATGGCACTTTCCATCAAATGCATATAAGCATTCTAAAATTGCTATAAAACACTCTCAAAACTTGTTAAGACCAATATAGGTATCTTGCTTATTTGAATAAAATACAACCATAGTTCTATTTCTAGATTTTAATCTTATCAATAGGTTAAAAAAATAACGTTATCTCTCTGTTCTACGTTCCAATAGCAAAATGAAGTCAATAGATCTTTTTTTATACAAAAAGATCTATTGCATTTTTACAAAAGACTTTTAAAAACATTATTTTAATTTTTACACTACTTTTAAAGCAATTCACTCATCAAAAAAGTTAAAAAAAACAGATGGCTTAGGTATAGAATACGGCGCTTGTTTAACCTTAAACCAATTATATGTTTAATATATTGTCTCGCTTGAGCTTAGTCAGCAAAATTATTATTGCTATCTTTTTAGGAATTGGTGTGGCATTGCTATTTCCTAACTTTACACCTTATTTAAGTTTATTAGGTGAATTGTTCATTAAGGCATTGAAGTCGGTTGCACCTATTCTTGTTTTTGTTTTAGTCCTTGCATCAATTGCTAATTTCAAAATTGGACAAAACGCCAACTTAAAGCCTGTCATGATTTTATATGTCGTCGGAATGCTGCTCGCAGCATTTAGTGCTGTTATTGCAAGTATCGTATTCCCAAGTCAACTATTCCTAAATTTGTCAACTCAACCTGCCCTACAAGCACCTGGTAGTCTGACCGAAATCTTAAAGAATCTACTGCTGAGTTTTATTGCCAATCCTGTACAAGCAATCAGTGAAGCCAACTTTATTGGTATTTTAGCTTGGGCAATTGGCTTAGGTTTGGCATTACGTCATAGTTCTGAGACAACCAAACAAGTTCTGACTGATGTTGCTGATGCAGTCAACAAAATTATTCATACGGTCATTGGCTTTGCACCTATCGGAATTTTTGGCTTAGTTGCAGTAACATTTGCAGATGCAGGTTTAGCAACACTATCAAGCTATGCACATCTGCTAATTGTATTGATTGGCACGATGCTATTCGTTGCTTTAATCATTAACCCTGCATTAGTTGCCTTCACAATGCGAGCTAATCCTTATCCACTGGTATTTAAATGCTTAAAAGAAAGTGGAATTACTGCATTTTTCACGCGTAGCTCGGCTGCAAATATTCCTGTAAATCTAGATTTAGCTCAGCGTTTAGGTGTCAATGAAGCAACGGCGAGTGTCTCTATTCCTCTCGGTGCAACGGTAAACATGGCTGGTGCCGCAGTGACAATTACCGTATTAACGCTTGCAACTGTTCATACACTCGGAATTCACGTTGATTTAAGTACCATGATTATTCTGTCTGTTGTCGCAACAGTTTCGGCATGTGGTGCATCTGGTGTTGCAGGCGGTTCATTGCTTCTCATCCCTGTTGCTTGCAGCTTGTTTGGTATATCATCTGAAATTGCAATGCAAGTGGTTGCGATTGGTATGATTATCAGCGTATTACAAGATTCAACTGAAACTGCTCTTAATTCTTCAACCGACGTTTTATTCACTGCTGCTGTAGATTTCCGAAACCGAAAAAATTAGTAGATTGTTATGCCCTTACAACGTTTACCAAACTGGATTCAACTTGGTGCTTTTTTACTTGCATTAAATGCTGGTATGGTGAACGTTTTAGGATTATTTACAGTTCTACACCAATCTGTTTCACATATGACAGGTAATGTCAGCATGCTTGCGATGAGTCTTTTAGACTGGCAACCAGAGCATTTTATTTACCTAAGTTTAGTGATTGTTTGTTTTGTCATTGGATCATTCTACAGCGGCTTAATTCTTGGTAATAGCAACGTCGCATTTGGTCGCCATTATGGTTTTCCTCTCAGTTTAGTTGCTGCATTTCTATTTCTGACATGGTTACTACTCCCTTACTTTCCACGTTATGGCTTGCTGTGGGCATGTGGGGCAATGGGTGTACAAAATGCAATGGTCAGTCACTATAAAGGAGCGATTATCCGCACCACCCATTTATCAGGTGTCTTGACTGACATTGGTTTGACCTTAGGCTATAAAGCCCGTGGTCTAAAAATTGAAAATCGGCGTATTTTTTTACATTTACTCATTTTTATTGGCTTTTTTGTCGGTGGACTGATTGCGAGTTTGCTTTATCCTTCTTTAAAATTACAAACCTTTCTCATACCAGCAAGCCTCAGTCTTATCATGAGCATGGCTTATTGGGTAGTCTACTTTCGTTCTTCATTCAACTCAAATTCGGATTGAATTATGGTTAAAAATGCATTGCAAGCTCAGTTACTAAAGGCTGGTTTAGTCGATAACAAAAAGGCAAAAAAATTAACCAAACAAGTGCAACATGAGCAACGTACTGGGAAAAATGATGATGCTGCTTTAAAAGCGGACATTGATCGAGTAAACCAAGAAAAACTAGCCAAAGATCAAGCATTGAATTTAGAAAAGCAGAAAATCTTAGAAGAAAAAGCATTAAAAGCTTCAATCATTCAAATGATTAAACAGCACAAGATCGCCCAAACTGAAGGTGATGTTAGCTATCAGTTTATTGATGAAGGTAAAATTAAAAAGGTTTACCTCTCGCAACAAGTTTATAATGCATTAGTTACAGGTTCGTTAGTGATTGCTAAAGATCAAGATAAATATGCTTATCTTCCTAAGGCACTTGCAGAGAAAATTGATCAAAAAATGCAAGGCTTTATCTTAGTCAACAATAACACTGAGAAAAATGATCAATCGACGAATGAAGAAGATCCATATGCAGCGTATGTCATTCCAGATGATTTAATGTGGTAAATCATAATTCAGTTCTGTAATACAACCTTACAGATCGTATGTGAAATGTGATCAATTTATCATATTCATGTTTAACACCTTACAATTGTACAAGTATCAATTGTAAGGTGTTTGGATTTGGATTATTTAGGTTCTATAAGTGAAATTCAAAATGAATTGAGCCAATACCCGTGGTTAGAAATGCTCATTTCATTGACAATTTTAATTTTTTTCGCAGCTTTAGCAAATTTCATTGCCAAAAAAATCATTGTTCGTGGTATTCGCCACTTTATTACAAAACTTAAATCTCCTCATCAATCAATCTTTGCACAGCATAGTGTTACTCGACGATTTGCGAACATTGTCCCAGCAATTGTGATGATGAATGGGATCACTACGATTCCACACCTCCCCTCAAAAGCAATCACATTTATACAAATGGGGGCTCAGGCATTTATTTTTCTTACACTTGCCTTGACGATTAGTGAAGCACTGAATATTTTTAATCTGGTTTACCAACGTAACCCGAAATCTAGAAACAAACCTATTAAAGGTTATTTGCAACTGATAAAACTGATTTTATTCGTTGTATGTGGTCTTATGATTTTGGGTACTTTCCTCAAGAAAGATGTATTCACCCTGCTCGCTGGCTTTGGTGCTATGGCAGCAGTCTTGATGTTGGTATTTCAAAATACCATTCTTTCTCTCGTTGCAAGTGTACAGATCGCATCTTATGACATGGTTCGTATTGGTGATTGGATTGAGATGCCATCTTTGAATGCTGATGGTGATGTCATTGATATGTCTTTACATACAGTGACTGTACAAAACTTTGATAAAACCCTCACCACGATCCCAACCAATAAACTCGTTACGGATACATTCAGAAATTGGCGTGGTATGAGTAATTCAGGCTGCCGCCGTATCAAACGTACACTCTTGATTGACCAAAGTAGTGTCCACTTCATGACAGATGCTGAACAACGAAAACTGAAAGATTTTTTACTTTTAGACCAATATCTCGATGCAAAACAGTCAGAAATTGAAAAGTTCAATCACCATTTGAGTAACCAATCGGAATATAACCAACGCCGTTTAACCAATTTAGGAACTTTCAGAGCTTATGTAGAGTTCTACTTACGCCAACATCATGGTATTGCTCAGAATCAAACTATTTTAGTTCGTCAGTTGCAACCAACTAGCGAAGGCTTACCCCTAGAAATCTATGCGTTCACAAATACCATTGCATGGGCATCTTATGAAGCCATTCAATCGGACATCTTCGATCATTTAATTGCGATTACCCCTGAATTTGGCTTACGAATTTACCAAGCACCTTCAGGTTATGACTTTCAAGCTTACACTCCTATGAAAGATGCACAAACCTAATACGGCCCTTCGTTTTAAGGCTTTATCCGTTAAAGTAATAAAGCCTTAAAACTATTTCAAAATATAAAGTTTCAAATCAAATTAGTGATGTTCCGATCTTATTCATAATAAAGTTAATTTTTCAAAACTTCCTATCAAACCTTAGAATAGGATGAGTAGAATTTTTCTGTTTGAAACTCAATTGTTTATAGAAATTATGAAAAGAATAAAGATAAGGAATCCGCCATTGTTCTGGTTTCCAAGGCAAATTCTGTTCAAAATACATCATAAAAGTAAAGAGTGGCATCAGATACATCGTATGTTGCATCGTTACCAATGAAATCCACATGAGTGGCCAACAAGTACCTACACAGTAAAATGCTTTCTTCAAACCATAGCTAAAACAATCAATCACTGATTGGAAACCAAAAGGATTAATCATTGGTGGTATATGGCATCTATTCAGGCTCATTTGTTTCCACGGTGTTGCTTGCCAAAACAATAAAATAACCAATATACAGCCTAAAACCAGTTCCTTTGAGCTATCTAAAATACTATTCAAGATTTCTGTTAGGAATAAAAGTACAATACCTATGAACGTCCAAAAAACGATATAACCTATAAAAAATGCGGTTAAACCCATATATCTTTTTCGTGGAAAATTTTTCCGCCAAATCGCCAAGACTGCATCTGACAGCAAAGGAAACATCATCGCAATCAGCATTAAGAACCAATGTATGTTTATGGTCTGCATAATAACAGACCATAAACCATTTCGCTGATGGGTATGAATATGATGATGAGCATGTCCATGTACAGGTATATTGAATTCAACCATAACGATGGGCTGTAGTAATAAAAACAACCAAACCAGCAATCCAATACATAACAATATTGAAAATGGCGGACGTTTGAGTATTGAAAAATATACCTGTAATTTCATGATGATGCTTAAATCCTTATAAGCCTTCTCGGTACACGCTAATTTGTCCGATACTTAAATCTGCATCCGAAGCCAAAGGTTGGCGCGGTACAAATGAAATAGGGAATGCATTTGTGTCAACGATCTGTTTATTCAGATGAAGTTCATCAAAATAGTTGGTGATATCGACAATAATATTTAACCCTGCTCCACCATGCTCTTCCTTCGCATTAGATGCTTTGCGAATCCCAAACAAACCGATTGATTCAACTAAACTGGTATTGTTCGGATTCTCATCATTTGCCAAAGTCGTATAGATATCGAGAATAATCCCTTCTCGATTGGCTTTAACATTTTCAAGTTTTAGAAACACTCGATCTGGCTCACTAACCCCCTTATCGGACAGCGTTTCTAAAGCCATAAAACTTTTTTGTAGCGTATTTTTCATTTTATGGTCTAAAGGAATTGTAACGTTGGTTAAGCCATCAATCTGCAATTTTTTTGTTGTTGCACCAATAAGCTCTGATGCAACAGGCTGCAAGTTTAATGGTGTCTTGAAGGACTCAAAACCTAAAAGTTTAGCTCGGCTCTCACTGGTCGATAGCATTTCTTGAGCAGCACTGACACCTGAACCTGCTGTATATTCATAACCAAGTTGAGTACCATTAACATTAATATCTAAGTTATTTTGAACATCTTGTGGCGTGTATTGCCACGAATCCCCTGACGCCAAAGGCATAATAAATTTTCGACCTGTAACAGGACCTTCTAGCCATTGTGCATCAACTGGGTTCGAGCGCCCATTGCCCAATTCCAACCAAACACTCCATAAACGGTCGATATTGGCATGGTGTAGATAGAATATTGGATCCAAACCTGCTGAATCAGGATCACTCATGATGCCATTATCACCACCAATATCATCATGCACCAAATTATGAGGCTTACTTTCTAGATCACCAAATATACGATTGGAGTGGGAGAATGAGGTTTCAGGTCCACCAAAAGCCTTAAAATTATGCGGTGTGGTAAATTGCAAGTCTTCTAAAGCGGTGAGTGTTATATCTTGGGCTGGTAGTGGGTGATAAGTTCCATACCGTTGAGCAACATAAAGTGGATTGACGCTACCATCAGGTAAATGTGTTCTTTCAAATGCTGGTGGCATGTATGCTGCATTTGGGTTTGTTGTATCGCTATAATCCCAAAATGGTAATGACCAATCTTGTGGTCCACCTTGATTTATGATTTCAGTTCTTAAAATAGATTCTATTGCGACAAGATAACCACGGTGCCATGGTACAAAGAACCATGTTCCATGCTGACATTGTTGCCAGTAAGTCGCTTGAACTTGTTGGCTCGGTAATTGGTCAACTGTAGGATCGTAATAACCAAAACCCTCCCATAGTTCAGCCTCAAAACCATGTATCCCTGCAAAAAAACGCCAACTTGTTGGATCATCCAATGCTCTGGTTTTTAAAGCACCAACCGCTTTAGCATACCAAAATAATATAGGATCATCAAAATCCCCACCATTCGCCCAAACGCTTTTTCTGATATATGTCATTTTATTTTCATTCCTTAATGATTGCTTATAAAATATCGACAACTTTGAAATTATTTGTTCAGATAATTATTTCTTTTAGAATAGAAATTTTATCTATTGTCACCTTGTTATTTTCTTTTAGCTCTTTACGATTTGAGATACTAATATTAATAAAACAATTATTCAAATGTTTTATATTTTTTTTATTTATAAAATTACTTATATCAATTGCATGATCTATTCCCCCATGATGTTCTTTTATAATTTTTTTAATTCCAAACAATGCAATTGAGTCAATATAGTTTTCTGCTTTAAGACTATCCATTTTGCGATCATCCAGACTTAGAAAGACATCTAAAACAATGCCTTCCTCATCTGTCTCTATAGAATAAAACTTCAACCATATCCTAATCTTATCATTTTTACGAGAAACTAAGTCACGGAAATTATTAAGCTTTAATGAAATAAAACCTTTATCACCAAAAACAATGGACTCATTTGTTTCAATAAAATTTTCTATCATAAAAGCATTATTCTTGTTATAAATTCAACAACCATGATAATATTAAACAGAAATAAATAAAAGACAAATTATTTTTAGTTAATATTAATTAAAATAATTCTTTAGTTAAATAAAAGTATATCACCTTATCTTTAAAAACCACAACACATCAATATTTAAAATAAAATTTAGCAGTTAATTTAGACAGTCCATTTTCATTAGATTTATCCTCTCATCTTTCAATCAAGTAATACAACACTCTTTCAACAAAATTCTCTTTGAACTTTTATTCCTCGGTCACTAATAATAAAGGCCTATTTCATTGATGCTTCATTCATAAAAAACTTTAAATTTTATTAAACCCATGACAACAAGGGGAATTTACATGGGATTCAAAGCTCTCCCTACATTTATTTCTTTATTTATTGGATTGCTGATCTGGTTCGTTGTTCCTGTACCTTCAGGTGTTGATCCTAATGCATGGCATTTGTTGGCAATGTTTATCGGTGTCATTGCCGCCATTATCGGTAAAGCAATGCCGATTGGTGCGATTGCCATTATCGCCATTACTTTGGTCGCCGTGACAGGTGTCACCAATGATAGTCCAAGTGGTGCAATTCAAGATGCTCTGAGTAGTTTTTCCAGCCCTTTGATTTGGCTAATTGGTATTTCGATCATGATCTCCAAAGGCTTACAGAAAACAGGACTTGGCGCACGCTTAGGCTATTTATTTATCGCCGTTTGGGGCAAGAAAACCATTGGTATCGGTTATAGCATGGTGCTGTCTGAACTAATTCTCGCACCTGTTACCCCAAGTAATACCGCCCGTGGCGGTGGGATTATTCATCCGATTGTACGTGCAATTTCCACTAGCTATGACTCTGATCCTGCTAAGGGTACAGAAGGTCGTATGGGGAAATATTTATCATTGGTGAACTACCAAGCCAACCCCATTACCTCTGCAATGTTCATTACAGCAACTGCCCCTAACCCATTAGTAGTTGATTTAGTAGCAAAGGCAACCAATAGCGAAATTTCATTGAGTTGGAGTACATGGGCAATCGCAATGTTAGCGCCTGGTTTAATTGCCTTGATTATCATGCCCTTGATCATGTACTGGATGTATCCACCTGAAATCAAAGAAACGCCAAATGCAGCTCAGTTTGCCAAAACCAAATTAAAAGAAATGGGTTCGGTGAGTAAGAATGAAATCATCATGCTCGGTGTGTTTGGTATTTTGCTGCTGTTATGGGCCGGCATTCCTGCCATGATCTTTGGTTCAGCTTGGGCGGTTGATCCCACCACGACAGCCTTTATTGGTTTGGCTTTGCTGTTGCTCACGGGTGTACTGACTTGGGAAGATATCCTGACGCAAAAAAGTGCATGGGATACGATTACTTGGTTTGCTGCTTTGGTGATGATGGCGACTTATTTAAATAAGCTCGGTTTAATCACATGGTTTTCAAATGTGCTAGAAACAGGGATTGGTCATTTAGGTCTCAGCTGGATGCCTGCCTGTTTATTGTTAATGCTTGCCTATCTGTATGCACATTATATGTTTGCCAGTACCACTGCTCATATCACTGCCATGTTTGCAGCCTTCTATACGGCTGGACTGGCATTGGGTGCACCACCGATGTTGTTTGCCTTAATGATGGCAGCAGCTTCTAGCATCATGATGACCTTAACTCATTATGCAACAGGTACGTCGCCTGTGGTATTTGGTTCGGGTTACACCACACTAGGCGAATGGTGGAAAGCTGGCTTTGTGATGAGTGTAGTGAATATCATCATCTTTGTGGTGATTGGCGGACTTTGGTGGAAAGTATTGGGTTATTGGTGATTTTAAATCCAAGAAACTCTTAAGAGAGATATGTCTTAAATAGAGATTTTATAAATCTAATTGCCTGATTATATAGCATTTAAATGATTAGCCCAGTAAAAACTGGGCTTTATTATTTTTAAGAATAATCTTTAACTTTCATATTATTAACAACTTGATTCAAAGGAAGCAACTCATCTACATTCCATTCCAAAGTTGGTATTTTATACCCTTTATGTTCACAACAATTAAAAATAAATTGTCTATTTTTCATACTTGTAGTAGGTTTAGACATACCTTTTTGTTTTTTTGCCAATATGCCGTACACCTCGACATTATAGGGTAAATGATTAAAATTAAGATTATGGACTGATATTAAATAATCAAGAAAATTTTTCCCTGAACGTATTTGATGTGCTGCGCCAGTAGCATTAAATGATTTCATCTCCAATATAAATACTTTTAATACATTGGTAACTTCATCTGGAATTAAAATTGTTAAATCATTTTTTGAACATATATCTGCGGTAGAAGAGTTAAAAATTTCGAATGGATTTAAGCTTCTACCAGAAACACTACATTTCGAATCTAAAGAATAGGAAAAGTTTCTAATATTTGCTTTAATTTTTAAAGTATGAGATTTAATAACACCTGCTTCATTATTTTCCTCAATAAGTTCAAAATTACTATAAACATTTTTTATATAATTTGAATTTATTAGATTATTCAAATTATTAATTAATTCACTTATTTTCAATTTCTATAACCCATCATCAAGCTGGAACTGTATGGAGGCAAATGACTCGTTCATAGTATTTATAACATCATCAAATGTATCAACCTGTATTCCATATCTACTATCTATAGGCATCCTAGTTGCATTACCATTTTCGAAACAATATGCTGCAACTTGGTCTATAGTCAATCGATCTCTTGAAGTATAGTTAAACTCTCCTAAAATTTTCTTTTTATTAGGAAAATCATTATTCAGCATAATTAATGAATTTATTTCTCTAATAAAGTAATCACTATGCGTGCTAATCGCAACTTTTATACCTTTATTTACTAAAAATGCTATTAAACGTGCCATATGACGTTGTGCATCGGGATGTAGATTAATTTCTGGTTCATCAATCATTAATAAATTATTATTTGCAGCTATATTATTCAAATATACCCATAAAGCTAAATTCGATTTAATTGCAGAGGATGCTAAATGAATGCCTAACTCATTACCATTAACATCTTGAAAATAAATATTGCCTTTATCCTTTCTAAAATTCACAGAAATAAAATTATTTAGATGTTGAAGACTTCCTGATAAGAATGAACTTTTAACTTTATAATCAAACTCCTGATCATTTAAGAAGTTAATATAGTCTTCTATAGGTTTCGAATAATAAGTTCTATTTAAAGTTTCATCTATATCTTTTGCCTTAAAATTATCTGGATTATTTAAATAATTATCAATATTTTTTTTCTGTGTATTCAAATCATTAAAAAAAAGATTGAGTCCTACACGCTCGGTAGGCATTAAGAATGCATTTTTTGCTAACGGGCTCAAAATTGTTTTTGCAATTATATTACTAATATAATTTTTAAAAAGGAATGTAGGGAATTCCCTACTTATAAAATTATTTCTTATCAATAACAAGGAAGTTCTAATGCTATAACTAACCTCAAATATTCCCTTTCTATCAATATCAATCAATGAAAGATCAAATACATCTAAATATTGTTTTTCAAACTCTTCAAATGTAAATTTAAATGAAATTTGTGAATCCTTAAAAGTTTTCGCATCAACATTAAAAGTTGCTGCAACTAAATTAGGTATTGCTTTATTTATTGAGTTAATTAAGTTTAGCCAATTTTCCCTAATAAAGTTCTTTAAATTAAATTCAATTACTCCATTATTTTTAAGGCTTTTAGCTAGATCATCGACAGCATCAAAGACTATTCGGTCACCTAATGATGCTAATGCCCATAGTGTATACATTGCATATGTTTTACCACTATTATTTTTTCCTGTAATTATTGTTAATGGTTTGGGTTCTAAAACAATATGTTTTATTGCGCCTAAATTTCGAATTTCAATTTTCATATGACAATCAATGTATAAAATGACAATTTAAATTAGTATCTTCAGTCTAACACTCAAATCTCTAATTACAATAAAAAATTACTATTATTTGACTTCACCAAAAAAAAATAAGAGCTGATTACTCAGCCCTTATTTTAGCTTTTTGCTCAAACAAAGCATAGCTTTGTTCTTGCGCTAGGAAAAGCCTTTCGGCTTTTCTTGATCCTAGCTTATTAAGTCAATTGAGCTGCTTGGATTTTCTTAGTATCAACTTGATCAGCTTCTTTTGTATATTCGCCCATCTTGTCGAAGTTTAAGTATTTGTAGATGTCAGCAGAAGCGCTGTCGATTTGCGACGCGTACTGTTGATATTCTTCTGGGCTTGGTAATTTACCAAGAACCGCAGCAACAGATGCAAGCTCAGCAGAAGCTAAGTAAACGTTTGCACCTTGACCTAAACGGTTCGGGAAGTTACGCGTAGAAGTCGATACACATGTTGTGTTCGGTGCTACACGTGCTTGGTTACCCATACACAATGAACAGCCCGGCATCTCTGTACGCGCACCAGCACGACCATAGATGTTATACAAACCTTCTTCCATCAATTGATGCTCGTCCATACGCGTTGGTGGAGCCAACCATAAACGAGTAGACAATGAACCGCTTGGTACTTTATCAAGTAACTGACCCGCAGCACGGAAGTGACCGATGTTCGTCATACAAGAACCGATGAATACTTCATCAATTTTGTCGCCTTGAACATCAGAAAGAAGTTTCGCGTCATCTGGATCGTTCGGGCAGCAAAGAATTGGTTCTTTGATGTCAGCAAGATCGATTTCGTAAACTTTTAAGTATTCTGCATCAGCATCAGCTTTCAACAAGCTTGGGTTATCTAACCACTTCTGCATGTTTTCAGCACGGCGCGCCATAGTACGAGCATCGCCATAACCTTCTGCGATCATCCACTTCAACATAACGATGTTAGAACGTAAGTATTCAGCAACTTTCTCTTCAGAAAGTGTTACTGAACAGCCAGCCGCAGAACGCTCAGCAGAAGCATCAGAAAGTTCGAACGCTTGCTCAACAGTCAAGTCATTTTCCATTTCTGATAAATCGATCTCAAGGATACGACCAGAGAAGATGTTTTTCTTACCTTTCTTCTCTACAGTTAAGTCACCCGCTTGAATTGCATAGTAAGGAATTGCATGTACTAGGTCACGTAGAGTGATACCAGGTTGCATTTTACCTTTGAACTTAACAAGTACAGATTCAGGCATATCAAGTGGCATAACACCAGTTGCAGCTGCGAACGCAACAAGACCTGAACCCGCTGGGAACGAAATACCGATTGGGAAACGAGTATGTGAGTCACCACCAGTACCAACTGTATCTGGAAGTAACATACGGTTTAACCATGAGTGGATAATACCGTCACCTGGACGTAAAGATACACCACCACGGTTCATGATGAAGTCTGGTAATGTATGGTGAGTTGTTACGTCAACTGGTTTTGGATACGCAGCAGTGTGACAGAAAGACTGCATCACTAAGTCAGCTGAGAAGCCCAAGCACGCCAAGTCTTTTAACTCGTCACGAGTCATAGGACCAGTTGTATCTTGAGAACCAACAGTTGTCATCTTAGGTTCACAGTAAGTACCCGGACGGATACCTTGACCTTCAGCTAAACCACATGCACGACCAACCATCTTCTGAGCTTGTGTAAAGCCTTTACCAGTGTCAGCAGGTTGTACAGGCGTACGGAATAAAGTCGAAGGTGCAAGACCTAATTCTTCACGCGCTTTCGCAGTTAAGCCACGACCGATGATCAAGTTAATACGACCACCCGCACGTACTTCGTCTAAAAGTACAGGGGTTTTAAGCTCAGCTTCTGCAATTTGTGCACCGTCTTTGAATGCAGTTACTTTTGCAGCAGCATGATCAATTTTCAATACAACTTCGTCGCCCATATTCATGTTAGCAACGTCGATTTCTACAGGTAATGCACCTGCATCTTCCATTGTATTGAAGAAAATTGGAGCGATCTTAGAACCTAAGCACACACCACCATCTTTTTTGTTTGGAATGTGTGGAAGTTCGTCACCGAAGAACCAAAGTACAGAGTTAGTTGCAGATTTACGAGAAGAACCCGTACCAACAACATCACCTACGTAAGCAACTTGGTTGCCTTTCGCGATTAAATCTTTGATTTGGTTTAATGGACCAACTTCACCTGGTTTTTCAGGATTGATACCATCACGCTCGTTTTTCAACATTGCGTTTGCATGTAATGGGATATCTGGACGGCTCCAAGCGTCTTGAGCTGGAGACAAGTCATCCGTATTGGTCTCACCTGTTACTTTGAACACAGTGATTTTGATTTCTTCTGGAACGTCAGCACGGCTTGTGAACCATTCTGCTTCAGCCCAAGATTGTAATACAGCTTTAGCCGCAGCATTACCTGCTTTTGCTTTGTCTGCTACGTCATGGAATGCATCAAATACAAGAAGTGTTTTCTTTAATGCTTCTGCTGCTAATTCAGCAAGTTCAGCATTGTCAAGAAGATCAACTAAAGGAGCAACGTTATAACCACCAAGCATCGTACCTAGTAAGTAAACTGCACGTTCTTTAGTTACAAGTGGAGAAGTTGCTTCGCCTTTTGCTAGAGCAGCCAAGAAAGCAGCTTTAACATAAGCAGCTTGGTCAACACCTGCTGGAACACGGTTTTCAAGCAAATCTACTAAATATGCTTCTTCACCTGCTGGTGGGTTTTTTAATAAAGTTACAAGTTCAGCAGTTTGAGCATCATCAAGCGGCTTCGGTGGGACTCCGAGTGCGGCACGTTCTTCAACGTGTTGGCGGTAAGCTTCTAGCACAGTGTTATTCCTCTTTTTTAAAAAATTACTCGTAAGTTCCAGCTTGCTACAAGCTTTACAAGTAATATGGACATTAAAATTTTACTAGACTTCGAGTTAAATGTTAATGGAACTACCGTATTTCTACGTGATGCCCATTATTTTATAGCGAAATGTTCGTCTATTTTGAATACCGCTTTGGTCTTAGATCAAAGCTCAATAAAACAACAGATTAGATCTATAAAAAAAGACAACAAGTGTTGTCTTTTCTGTAAATCCATTAAAATGATTTATACTTTGGTAGCTGATCATGTGGTGTTGCTAAGCATTGCGTTGTAAATTTTTGCTTCAACTGTTCACGTTCTGCATCGGGATTAGCCTTGAGCTGATCAATAGGTAGCGCATACACTGTATCAATAATTCCAAAGATAAATTTACGTGTTGTTTCATCTTCAATTTTAGTCGCATGTTCTATTGCTTGTTTTTGTTCAATTCCATTTTGGCGATCTAAAGTAATCGAACGTGCCGCATTTCCCACACTGACACAGTAGCCATGCCACTGTTCCGCTGGGGTTAATGGTTTTTTATCTGCACAGCCAACCAAAACCAAACCTATTGCAATCAATAAAACTTTCTTCATCATCATACTGCGACTAATTTGATGCACACATCATACTGAAAGTTGTTCATTTTGCAAAAAGAAGCGTTCAAATCTGCATGGGTCGCCATAAAAACATACAAATCATTTATTGCAGCGCATGTTATTACCAATCTTCTGACATTTTCCACCCGTTGCTGAAAGATACGTTCTCCCTGCGACAAAATTATAATGCTTACCCTGTGTATCCCAACATCTCACGCCATTACAATCTTTCACAGTAAATACCGTTTCAGATGCTGCTGTAATGGTTGCATTTGTTGTTGATTTAGCTGCTTGCGGATTCGGTGCTACCGTTGTTTTTAGGTCTTTTACATTTGATGTAGCAGCAATATTTACAACTCTTGGGGTTGAAGCCATAGCATTGACATTTTTTATTGCTGAATCAAGTTGCGGTTCTTGTTTTTGGCTAGGTGGTGGCGTCGCAGAATAAGTCGTAACACCTTTCGAATCGACCCATTTATAATATTCTTTCGCATTTGCTTGGAATGTAAGGCTTAGCAACGTTACACTCATGGTGACCAAAAGTTGACTTAAAGTGACAGATTTCATTCACCATCTCCAAAAAATGTCATAAATTTATTTATTTTTCAATGATTTGTGTAATTTTATCATATTTTTTTTAAATATCTACGATTAAAAAAAACCTGCTTTATTTTTTATAAAACAGGTTTGTAAAAAATTATTTAAAAACGCCAGTTATAGAATACATCGATCGCTCGTTCTAAGGATTGGCTTGCTTCTAGATATAGACGGCGATTCATTTGATAACGCAAAGTCAATTTATTTACAGGTGTAAATACGCCTATACCATAACGAATAAATAGGTCTGGTGTGATATAACCCGTTAAACTCACTTGTGTATCATCCCCTGTACCCTGTGCATCAAGCGCTAAACCACTTAGACCAAAGGTGCGACCAATCTGATTGGTTAATGCTCGTGTACCACCCAAGCCCATACTAATACCTGCCGCAGCAATCGTATTATTAACATCAGATTTAAAGCCTTCGGTATTACTTAAACCACTGCTTCCCTCATTGATACGACCTGTAACCAATGCATTTAGTGCTTCTTGTTCCGATAAACCCGCATCATTATAAATTTGAACATTCGGCACTGTTGCCGTACCTGTGACACGCAAACCGATCATACTACCTTGAACAGATTTATTGGCATCAATATCAAGTGTTGGATTGGCAAGTGGGCCATTAAAACGTGCAATTGCACGGTTCAAATCTAAGCTTTGACCATAAGCTTCAATTTTCACTTTTTGGCTGACCCCAATCGCACCATTCGCCCGCATCGCAGTTTCTAAACCACGTTGTGATAAATGTAAACGACCAACCAATGGAATATTACTTTCAAAGCCTTGGAAGATCACTTGATTGCCTAATGTCAGCGTCATATCCGCGCGAATATCCCAAGGTTTGGCTGCTTTCAATGTCGCAAGTAAATCTTGTCCTTGCTGCACGACTCGTACATCGGGTGAAATATTCACAACAGGTGCAGTGGTTTCTGGCATAGAAATACGTGCGCGTGGAACATCAATGGTTCCTTTCAAACTCAATTGTTGCTTAAATGGATAAACATCCAAACTTAAATCAGGTTGTACAATCGCCGTAATCATCGGGGCTTGTCGAATTAATAAATTGTCACCTTTCAACGTCAATGCAAGATGCGGATCTTCTTTCCAATCAAAGCTCCCTTTCAAGCGTCCAACCCCTTGTCCACTGTTAAATGCGCCATCAATACTGGCTGAGTCTTGTCGGATAGATGAATAAAGCTGAATATTATTCAGATTCACAGGAAGTGAAATCATGCTGATCGCGCCATTTTTTAAACGCATTTCACCTGTAAATTGTGGTTGAGTCAGTGTTCCATTCACTTTTCCTGCCAGTGCTAATGTGCCTGCCATTGAACGTACATCTTTAATAAAGGGTTTAAAGACTTTGAGTTGCACATCATCAAAAGCGACTTCACCACGCATTGGCATACCCGTTTGGAAAGGATTCACAATGACATTGGCATAACCCGTCCCAATATCAGGTGTTTTCATATCCACACGGAATAGCAATCCATCACTAACACTTTTGGCAATTAAACTTAATTCGTCATACGTGACTGTAGTAGCAATATCTTGAGGATCATCAGGTGCAAGACCAATTTCACCTTTACGAGTAATTAAACTCGCATCAAGTTTTGGACGACTGCCTTTTGCCCAAGATGCTCGAGCATAACCATTGAGTTGACCCGTAACAGCCAAGCCTTCTGGCATAAATACAGCAAAATCGTTCAAATCTAAATTTTTGGTAATAACAGAGAAACTACCTTTTGTTTGACTCATCCGTGCGGACTGATCCAAACAGACTTGGCTATGTAGACTCTGCCAACAATGCTGCCCAATATACAATTCAGACTGAGCAGTAGAATATATGATCGGTGCACTTTGATTTTGGACTAGATCAATACGGCGTGATTTAAAGTGACCTTTTTGTAGTTGCCCTAACCAATCATTGTTCTGGTTAAAACCACCTGCAAGCTGTACATAAAAGTTAGATTGACGATTTTTACTTTCAACTTTCAGTACATGGGCTTTACGCGTACCGCCTAGATTAATCGTTGCATTTTCAATTTCACGATTGCCGCTACGTAAATGATCAACTTTCGCAATCAACAAGGTCGGTGTTGCTTCTGAAGTTGGCAATTCACCTTGAATACGTAGCGACCGAATACTTGCCAATTCGTTGAATGCAAAATTATCAACAGCGATATTTGCAGTTGCCTTTAAACGTGGTTGCGATTGAACATTTAAGCTTCCATATGCCCGACCTTGCAGACCTGGATAAAGTTCATATAAGGCAGGCGCATTTAACTTAATTTTTAAGCTTTGTGCATTTCCTGTCGCTTGTAACTGATTTTGTGCATAGGCAAAAAATAAATTATTGGCTTCAAACTGTTGTGGTAAGAAACCTTTTTGATTGGAATCTAACAATAACGAGAGATTTCCACGTCCATGAATAGGTTTGTTATTGAGAAAACCTGCTGCATTTAGATCACGAATATCAATACGTTTAAGCTTTTCAGACCAAACACCTTGTGTTTTAACATGCCCCGAGAGTTCACCTCGAAGACTAGAAACAAAATATTGCGGTTTAAAGCGAACTAAAGATGCATTGATGTCCCAACCTAATTTATCTTTTAAATTAACAGCACCTGTAGCAAAAACCTTGCCTGCAACACCATCATGCTTTAGTTCATTGATTTTGATGTACTCAGGCGTACCTGCCACATTAATTTTTAACAATCCATTGCCTTGGTTCAGAGCATTGAGCGAACCATCGTAATTCACAGCAAAACTTTTAAAACCACCACCCGACTTTTGATCATTAAATAATAACGCCGTGGTACTTTTACCTTTTAAAGCAACAGTTTCGACACGACCTGATTGAACAATCCGACCGTTTAAATCAATCCGTTCAAGTTGAATAATTTGTTGATTTGGTTTTGCAAAACCCGTTGCTTTGATATCGCCATTCAATAAATTGACAGGTGCAGCAGCAACCACCGTTTGAGGATTGAAACTCTCTGCTTTAAGCTGTGCCTGCCATGCAAGCTGTTGCTTTTCTGTTGGTAATTTAACTTTAGCCTGCCCAGACAAGCTACCTTTTAGCGCTTGATAACGAAAATTTTCGACATTAAGAAAATTGGCTTTTAAGTCAAGACGAGCATCATATTGACCTGTTGGCAATAACGCTTTTTCATGCGGTTTGATAGTCGTCGAAACATAGATATTTTGTTGACCTTGTTTTAATGCAATATCGGTATGACCTTCGTCACTACTCAACCAACCAATATATGGCACTGCACGATCTATATCTTTCCAAGCAACATTTAACAGCATTGGCTGTAGTTTGTGATCTTTAGATGCAGCTTGATTTAATTTGACAGCCCAAGTTTCATATTGATCAAAAGCAAGCTGTGCATTGAGTGCCAAACCTTTTTCCATTGACCCAGATGAACTCAGATTTGCATCCAAATTAGGCGGTAAGAAATCCTGAGCAATTTTTGGCACAGTCTTATCTTTGGGGTTCAAGCGATCTAAACGCCCCTTAATATCCCATGAAACATGCTCATGCCAATTCACTAAACCTTTGAGCGCAACAGATCCACCCATTAACTGACCATTAAAATCTTGAATATTCAATTGATTCTTTAAGTCAGTATCCATTAATACATTATATTTGCCTTCAGGTATTTGCTCGCCTTTCAAATCGGTATCTAGGCTTAAAACTAGTTTTTGAATATCACCATTGAATCGTGCAACGCCATCTTTGGCAAATAACTTCTGTTCTTTCAACAATGGTAAATGATAGTTTTTGAATATTAATTCACCTTGCATTGGGACATGATCACGTACAGGATGTATCACCGCCCAGCCTGTGAGCAAATCAGGCGTTTCCGTCGCAACACCAGCCTTTAATGTATCTAATGAGCCTGCTGCAACCACCTTAATAGTATGAATATTTAAGCTTTTTAATGAAGGAAGCATCAGATCAGCTTTCGCATTGATTGGATATTTCCCACTAAAATCCATTTGCCCAGTGGCATTTTTGAAAGCCAAATAGCCCATATCCATTTTAGAGTCTTTAAACTCTAATTTTGTTCCAGACCACAAAGCATCTTTGAGATAAATATCATTAAAACCAACTTTTGCTGTTTGAGTCTTAATTTCAAGATGGTCTAAGGTCGCTTCATCGACACGTAATATAAATGGAAGTTTGATCGTACTAAAAGCAAATGGTTGACCCGACGGTGGTTTTTTATTAATAATTTTTAAATTTTGAACATCAGCATGACTTAAATGTATCTCTTTATTTAGGATAGCTCTCCATCCAAGAGAAACATCTGCTCGATCTAAAGAGACATCAACTGCTTTCAATTGAACTAAAATGTTTTTGAGGATGATTCCTCGGAGCAAATTTCCACCTTCATATTCATAGCGAATCATTTTCTGACTTTGTAGAACGCGATCTAATAGGAAGCGACTTCCTTTATCAGTGGAGATCATGACAATTAAAGAGCTCACCAATAATAAAAGTATGATCAGCAAGATCAGCGCAATACTACGAATAATGCGCCGTTCTTGTTTTGGTTCAACTGGTGGTGTTAGTTGCTGTTCTACTTCCGTCATAATCAACCTGAAATTGTTTGACCTTTTCTAAAGGAAATTTTTAAATTATTAAAGCTGTGAGCCAATGAAAAAATGCAATCGTATCGGGTTATTATCATTGGAAATACCCGATGCAACATCTAATCGTATTGGTCCAATTGGCGATCGCCAACGAATACCTACACCCATACTATATTCAGTTGGGTTGCTAAATTGTTTATCGTATGCATTACCAAAATCAGAAAAAATCGCTGCTCTCCAACCATCTTTAAATTGATAATTATATTCTAATGACCCAACCCCTAAAGCTTGTCCACCAATTTTAAAACCATTTTCTTCAGGTGATAAACTTTTGTAATCAAAACCACGTAAAGACTGGTCTCCACCTGTAAAGAAACGGAGGTTATAAGGGACTTTATTGAAGTCATCAGTGAAAATATAACTGGTATCGGCTCGACCAACAAATTGATGGTTTTCATTTTCGCCCAATGAATAAATAAAGCGCCAACCACCTGTCAATATCGCCATATTTGCATTTGACAATAATGACTCAGTCCCCATCTCAAGCTTATAAGTTTGTTTAAAGCCGATTGTTGGATTCAATCGAGAATTACTATTGGTCTTGGAAATTTCATATCCGAACAACAAAGACTCTTGCTCTGAATCTATTCCTGAAACTTTGAAAGCGTCAGGTAATTCATTAATATCAATATCACCCTTTTGAGTTAAACGATCTAGGCGGTAACGTACGCCAAATATATGTTGCCAGTCGCCAAGCGGATTTTTAATTACACGTTCTCCACCTAAAACAGCCGACTCAACCAATAAATTAATATCTGGACCAATATCATTACGCTCTTCACGCTCATAACCACCCACAAGGTTGAAGTAATCATTTAACGGATGTTTATAAGGGATACTGTAACGACCATCTATAGACTGACGAATTTGTGATACTTCAACGTTCGCATCAAAGGCATGACCATATTGGTTCACAATTGCACGTCGATACTGACTACGAATACGAGCGCCTGTATCCGTACCGTAACCAATACCTGTTTCTAGACTATTTAAACGATCAGCATTCAGCGTCACCACAACTGGAATTTTTTTCTCAATTCTTGTTTGTTCTTCAAGCTTTTGACGATCATCGTCATCATCTTCATGCTCAGGTGTTAATGGCATAGTACGTGCCAACGCATAGGCTTGTGGTGCTTGTCCTCCTGAGAATTGAGATTCATCTACAACATCCTGAGTGACTTCTTGTGAAGACGTGACTTTTTGCCTCGCTAGGTCTGCTCTTTGCTGACTATTCAATAGCTGTGATTGCTGTACTTTTTGCTGATCGACTAAAGCTTGTAAATCAGGTGCAAGCTCCAATGGGGACTGAACTGGATCTGGCTTTATCGTATCCACTAAGGTGTAGTTAAAATAACGGGTATTGGTTAAATTATTCGCCAAAGCATTCACACGCCAAAAGGCGTAATCATCACCCTCTTTCCACGGCGCTAGACTATCTAAAACTTTTTGAGTTAATGGCAAAGGTTTACTTGGATCACTCATACGATACTCAACTTGTTTAAGCTCGTATCGTTCACCAGTCTCGTATTTTAAATTAATCTCAGCAACTTTCTCAGGTTGGCTAATCTTGACATCATGCATACGCCAATAACTATCAAAGAAACCATTATCCGAAGCTGTATTCACGATCTTGGTTTTTGTGGTTTCATACTTGCCATGATTAAAAATATCGCCTTTATCTTGTTCTGGAACCAATCGTAAAACTTGGAATTGAGGTAAATTTTCACCAGCACCAGAAAACTCAATATTCTGATCTTTAATATGCACAGGATCATTTGGAGTAACAATCACTTTAACTTTGGTGTCACTAACACGCTCAAATTTATATGTCGCATTATAATAACCAACCGCCTGCGCTGCCTGATTGGTCAAAACTCTTAATTGGGGTAAAGCGACATTAAAATCTTCAAAAGATTCTTGAGTAAAACTTGAGAGCTTTGCTTTGATGTTGGTTGCCAAAACTGGAGGAGCACCTGTAACCTCGGCAGTAATACGAGGAATTTTTTCAGCACTCAACAAGTTCTCTGGGTGAAAACGATTCCATATTTTTCTAAAAAAACCAACTTTTTCAGTTTGCTGCTCATTCTGATTTTGAAACTCAGGCAATGTTCTACCTGCTGCATTCGCTTCTACAACAATTTTACTGTCTGTTTGAATCTCTTGTATGAGCTGATTAATATCAACAGGAGCTTTGGTAATTTCAAGCAATTCAGGTTGTGAAATATCATTAACAATTAATTCTGGACTTTTAGATAAACTATCTCGATATGTTTGTGCTTCATTTTTTGCATCTTCGGCTACACGAAAGATTTCGTTCGTCATCGCTTGATCAACAGGGATCACTGGCAGATTTTCTAAGTTGTCATCCAATTGAATTGGCTTTAACTCATTGATCTGATTGACGGACTGCTCTTGCTGTTTCAATGCCAATACACTGTCTTGTTGTGACTGACTAGAGACAAGCTGATTGACACTTCCAGATAAAGCAGCTGATGTGTTCGCGGCTTTTTCCTCAGGTTTAGTTGGGTCAAGAGATTGCGCAACCGTTTTATTAGTTGATGTATCCATTAATTGTTCTTGTGCACAAGCAACTGATATACAAGAACTAATTAAAAAAGTGCTACAAATAAGTTTAGGAAAACTCTGCATTTTAAAAATTAAATGCATAGAATGAACCAGTGGTAACTGTTTAAAATTAGCTTTAGATGGCATGTAGAACTCTAAACTTATTTTTAATTTATCGTTTTTGACAGGTGAAATAACTTCAAATCTTTGATTTTCATCCAATCAAACATAAAAGTATCATACATGCATTTTGTCGCATTTTTACAGTACGTCACATTTTTTTATAAAACACAATGAAGTGAACACATGATGAAACAAGATGAGCGCTTAATGACATCACGTCGGTTTGCCCCGATGTTTTTCACTCAATTCTTTGGAGCACTAAATGATAATGTTTTTAAGCAAGCTCTACTTCTAGTCATTACATATGGTTGGATTCAGCAACAAAGTGCGCCCGTGAGCACTCTCAATAATTTAGCTGCCTTATTGTTTATTTTGCCTTACTTTTTCTTTTCTGCAACCGCAGGGCAACTTGCAGATAAATATGAACGATCTCAACTGATTCGCTTCATCAAAATATTAGAAATCGTGATTATGCTGATTGGAACTGCTGGTTTTTTGCTTGGAAATCTATGGTTATTACTGTTTGCACTATTTTTAATGGGCACACATTCAACTTGTTTCGGTCCAATCAAATATGCCATTTTGCCTGAAATTCTAAAACAAGAAGAATTGATGTCTGGAAACGCGCTATTCCAATCGGGTACATCTATCGCAATATTATTAGGTATGATTTTAGGTGGCGCAGTGATTGCATCATCTGAAGGAAATTTACTCTGGATTAGTATCACTGTTGTGACGATAGCTTGCTTAGGCTATTTATGTAGCCGTTTTATCCTCCCTCAGAAAGTAGCGGCACCCGATCTAAAAATTGATTGGAACTTCATTCGTACCAGTTTTCAAACCATCAAATATGCCAAAAGCATTCCTGTTGTGTTTGTAATTTTACTAGGCAATTCTTGGTATTGGTTTTATGGCGCAACCTATTTAACGCAAATCCCTCAGCTAACACAACAAAATTTACATGCTTCAGAAAATGTCGTCAGCCTACTTCTTACCTTCTTCTCTGTCGGGATTGGTGTTGGTTCATTGCTATGTAGACGTATTGGTGGAACCGAAATCAACATCAAAATGGTACCTTATGGTGCGATCGGCTTAACCATTTTTGCCCTGTATTTAGCAGCGAGCCTCTCGTTTGTACCTGAGCGTACTGGTGATTTACTAAGTTTAAAAGATATTTTCACCCAAGGTGCTGTGTATTACCATGTTATGCTTGCTGTGACTTTATTGGGTATCAGTGGTGGATTTTACATCGTACCTCTGTATGCCATGATGCAAGCCTATTCGCCCCGATCACATCGAGCGCGTGTTGTGGCAGCAAATAATATTTTAAATGCTGTATTTATGGTTTCTTCAGCAGTTTTTTCAATTTTAGTCTTAAGCATTTTAAAAATTGATATTAAAATCTTATTTACGATTACGGCTGTTTTAAGTGCAATTTTCTCATTTTGGTTATTAAAACGTCTAGAACCTTTATTGGAAAATGCGCCCAATACTTTAGAGGATTAATATATGCGTCATTACACAGGTCTCGATAAACTTATTAATTCTTTTGATCAGGCTTTACGTAGTTTGGTGCCAGGTGCAACTACGGCTCAGCGGACAAACCCAGCAAATGATGAACCGTCACAATTATGCGTAAGTGATGCTCGCCATGTAGCAGGTTTAATGCGTGTCAACCATAGTGGAGAAGTCTGCGCCCAAGCGCTTTATCATGGTCAAGCACTTACGGCAAAACTACCACATGTTCGTGAAGAAATGCAGCAAGCAGCCATCGAAGAACAAGACCATTTGGCTTGGTGTGAAGATCGTTTAAAAGAATTAGACAGTCATACCAGTGTTTTAAACCCTATTTGGTATGGTTTATCGTATGGTATGGGCGCAATTGCAGGCATTGCAGGTGATAAATATAGTTTAGGTTTTGTTGCTGAAACTGAACGTCAAGTCAGCAAACATTTACAGGAACACATTCAACAACTTCCTGCACATGATGACCGTTCACGTAAAATCCTAGAACAAATGAATGAAGATGAATTACATCATCGTGATACAGCATTGAAAGCTGGTGGTGTTGATTTACCTGTACCTGTTCGCATCACTATGACAGCTATATCAACGCTAATGACTAAAACCAGTTATTATTTATAAAGTAGATTAGCATCTGAAATACAATACCATAGTCTTGAAATAATACGTGTGATTCATAGACATCTGTTCAATATAATTGGT
Source organism: Acinetobacter sp. ANC 4805 (assembly GCF_022549495.1). Classification (GTDB taxonomy): domain Bacteria; phylum Pseudomonadota; class Gammaproteobacteria; order Pseudomonadales; family Moraxellaceae; genus Acinetobacter. Next base: position 65,165 of record NZ_JAKZGD010000007.1, on the reverse strand, counting down.
GTCTATGAACGGAGAAATTCAACAACGACTCGCATGGGTTAAATTATTTGAAGAGATCAATTATGCTGCTCTAGCTTGTCAGAGATATAGTTTTTCTAGACCAATGTTACGCGAATGATGGAAACAATATTCTTAGCAAGGCATTAATAGATTAATTAGTCAGAATAAACGTCCTTAAAATCTCCAAATACTAAAATTAATACTGAGCTAGAAGTCTTAAGATTAGAAATGCACATACGGACCGATCCTAGGCAGGAATTTTTTCTGAAAAAATAATGCAACATGGGGTCAAATTCAGACCAAATAAATAAGAAAGATCCCCCAACTGAATGATTATTGAAAATCACCCCAACTTAATCCAAATTTCGCTAAATACTTTTTGACTCGATCACTATCATTGGTCGTATTACGCTGTTGGCGTGATGCAGCAAAAAGCTGCCGTCCAGCATCTGCCATCGACTTAGCATTTTCACAAACTTGAAGTACACCACGCAGTTGAATCTGATCAAACTCATCTACTTCTGCAAGCTGTGTTTGATCTAGATACTTCAGTAAAATATCTCGTTCTTTCATTTCACTTGAAGCAACCTGAATTGACCAAAGTTGCTTTAAACGCTGAATCTCTTTTTCTACTGTTTCCGAGCGAATCAACTCGCCACTGGATAAAGTCGCTAAGCGTGTGACACTTGCTGTCAAATCTCGGAAATTCCCTTGCCAAGATGCTTCCCTAGACTTGGCAAATTTCAAGTACACATCCAAAGCATCACGTTGAAACCGAAGTTGTCGTTGGTGTTGTGTCGCAAAACGTTGCAGTTCAAACTCAATATTCGGTGCAATATCCTCTACACGATCTTTTAAATTCGGTAAAAAGAAAGTCCATGTATTCAAACGCGCCCATAAATCCTCACGGAAACGCCCTGCTTGCACTTCAACTCTTAAATCTCGATTCGTTCCTGCAATCAACTGAAAATCAGCTTGCACTTCCTTATCACTCCCGACTGGGAAGAAAGATTTATCTTCGAGTGCTTTCAGCAACATCGCTTGCTCATCTAGCCCAAGCTCGCCAATTTCATCCAAGAATAAAATGCCTTGATCTGCACTTTTTAATAAACCTGTACGAGAAGCTGCTGCGCCTGTAAATGCACCTTTGATATGACCAAACAAGCTCGACATGGCGCTATCACCACGCAAAGTTGCGCAATTCACATCAATAAAACGCCCACTCAAATGAAATTTATCTTTCTTTAACTGAAAAATTTGTTTAGCTAAATGTGATTTTCCAACCCCAGTTGCTCCCATAATCAAAATCGGCGCACTCGAGCGTGTTGCAACCATTTCAACCTCAGTAATCAACTGATTAAAATCATGATTATAAGTTGAAATATTAGCTTTAAGCTGTTGCCAGTTTTGTTGCTGCTCATCCTCAAAACGTTGTTTTAAAACATCATATCGAGATAAATCCAAATCAATAACTCGATATTCACCCTGTGGTGTTTTTTGTTGATTCGGGGCACTTTGAAGCAGCTTTGCAGGTAAATAATTGGCATCGACCAGTAGATACCAACAAATCTGCGCTACGTGCGTTCCTGTCGTAATATGTAAAAGATAATTATTTTTCTCAGTATCAAATGAATAGGTTTTTACAAAATCATAAAGTGCGCCATATACCTCAGCAAAATCCCAAGGGTCACGAATACTAATTTTATATCCTGAAACTATGGTTTGAGGAGAAACTTCGACTGCATCTTCTCGAATAAAATCAACCAAGTTACGGTGTTGTCGATCATGCAATAAAACGAGTTCATCCACGATGAAATCTTCATGCATGAGTAGACTCAGCGTTGGACGCCAACGCTGCCAACGTTCAGGACGTTTTCCTTGATCTAAAGTAGAACCCACAAAGCCGATAACGATGGTTTTTTTTGCATTCGCCATGATTTCTATAATATTTTATAAATGCCTATAATATACAATACGCATTTCAGTGAAAAATTCCAACAATATGCTTCATTTTACTTTTTTAGGCACATCTTCTGGTGTACCCACACTCACACGCAACGTTTCTGCTTTAGCGATCCGTAACAGCAATAATAAAGACTGGATTCTAGTTGATGCAGGTGAAGGCACTCAACATCGGATTCAACAGGCTAAGCTCTCTTTACAGACTTTGATTGCGATCTGCATTACCCATGTTCATGGCGATCATTGTTATGGACTCGTCGGTTTATTGGCAAGCGCAGGCATGAATGCACGAACTGCGCCCTTAACCATTATTGCACCCAAACAAATTCAACAATGGATTGAAATAACTGCACAACTGACGGATCTGCATTTACCCTATCCACTGAAATTCATTGATGTGAATGAAGCGACTCAAATACAACAATTGACTGATGAGCTTTCGATTCAAGCCCACCCACTCAGTCATCGAGTACCGAGTTTTGCCTTTAGCATTATTGCCCAACATACTCAAAAGAAATTAGATACACAGGCTTTAATTCAATTGGGTGTGCCAAAAGGCAAGGCTTGGGGTGATTTACAACAAGGCAAAGATATCCAGTTCAATGAAAGGCTGTTGAAAGCAAGTGATTTTATTCAAATACAAACGCAGCGTATGCATGCCATTGTTGGTGGTGATAATGATCAACCTGAATTATTAGCTGATGCCTGCAAAGATGCTCAACTACTTATTCATGAATCAACATATACCCAAGTAATTTTGGATAAAGTGGGTAAAGGTCCAATGCATAGTTCCGCTAAAATGGTGGCTGAATTTGCGCAACAGCAGAATTTAAGCAATCTCATCCTGACTCATTTTAGCCCTCGCCATCAGGATAATATTGGGCAACAAGCCATTGCTGAAGAAGTTCGTGAATTTTATCAAGGCAATTTCTATTTAGCCGATGATTTTGATCAATTTAGTTTAAATGAAACAGGTCAACTTTCAAAAATCGTTGCATCATCATAATTTTTACTCCTATGTGATCTATCGATGAAAACCGCATATAGATCACATATCTTTTTTAATACTTTTATATCTATTTAGATAGATTTTATTCATAAAAATCTATTCACTTTTTCTCATAAAAATATTTATTATTTTATTTATTAAAATTATCAATCACTTAAAAACAAAATAAATTAAAACAAGAGAATTGGCACACTCTCTGCAATAACACAACCAAGATAAAACAATTTAAAATTTATGGAGGATGCGTCATGGCAAACCAGACAATTTTTGCCTCTCAGGCAACCAAAAACAAATTAATCAGCAATCAAGCTGGTGGACGTGCTTTTCAATTAGATCATCGTCAAGCTTTGGCACAACTTGCCGCTACAGGCACGTTGAATCATACTTTTTACCAAAATGCTCAGGCACAACTTGAACAAGTCTTAGCACTTACACAAAATATAGATGCAACTTTTATTGCTAAAACGGCAGTCTATACCCGTAAAAACAATCACATGAAAGATATGCCTGTCCTACTGTTGGCAATTTTATCGCAACTTGAGCAAAACTTATTTAAAGCTGTATTTCCATTGGTGATTGATAATGGCAAACAGTTGCGTAACTTTGTGCAAATCATGCGTTCAGGTGCAATACAGCGCAAATCTTTGGGTAGCTTACCAAAGAAAATGATCAATCAATGGTTGATCAATGCGACTGAAAATCAGTTGTTGGCAGCCAACATTGGCAATCAACCTTCTTTGGCAGATGTGTTAAAAATGACCCATCCAAAGCCTAAAGATGCAAACCAAGATGCTTTCTTTGCCTATATCTTGGGTAAAAAATATGAGCTTGAGCAATTACCTACCAAAGTTCAGGCATTGGAAAAATTCCGTCAAGGCTTAACACAGGATGTACCTGATTTACCAATGCAATTACTGACCAATTTATCGCTTTCAGCACAGCAATGGGCTGAGATTGCTAAAAATGGCGGTTGGCAAATGCTCAGAATGAACTTGAATACTTTTGCTCGGCATGGTGTATTTGAGATCGAAGGTATGGACAATGTCATTGCAAATAAATTACAAGATCAGGATATGATTCGTAAAAGCAGAGTTTTGCCCTATCAATTAATGACAACTTGGGCAGCTTTAGATGATGCCGTTCCTCAAATTGTGCGACAAGCTTTGGAACAAGTGATGCAAGCCGCCTTAGAAAATGTGCCTCGTTTAACAGGTCGTGTGGTGGTTGCTGTGGATGTATCCGGCTCAATGGCAAGCCCAGTGACGGGTTATCGTAAAGGTGCAACTTCAAAATTGCGCTGTGTAGATGTCGCATCGTTATTTGCTTGTGCTTTAAAGCAAGTCAATCCTGATATTGAAATTATGCCGTTCGATACGCAACTGCATTCACTCAACATCGTAGAACATGAATCGGATGCAAGCCTATTAGGTCGATTAAAACAGGTTTTCTCTGGCAACAAAACACGCTCTATTTTTGAGGTTGCCAAACAATTTGCTGCGCTTGGTGGTGGTGGAACGAATTGCAGCATTCCATTAAAGCGACTTAATCGAGATCAGACAGCTGTCGATTTGATGATTTATTTTTCAGACAATGAATCTTGGGCTGACCAATTACACACACAACACAAAACAGGCATGTTATATGAATGGGATATTTTAAAACAACGCTGCCCTCATGCAAAATTGGTCTGCGTAGATTTACAACCATATACACATACACAAGCCCCTGAACGAGCTGACACTATTAATATCGGTGGTTTTAGCGATGAGGTCTTCCGTTTAATTGATCTGTTTGCACAAGGTAAAATGCACGCTGATCATTGGCTCAGTGAAATTGAAAAAATCGAATTACCGACTTGATTCGTCAGGTCAGTAAAGTGTGGCAAATGCTTTAGGAACTATATCTTTTAAATGTCGTGTTTCTGATTTCACTTTGTTGCCATACAATAAAACTGCACAAATGCAGATGGAACTACATCACTATCCCTCCACGATAGCTCAGCACAAGCTGGCTCGATGTTTCATCATTCTTGTTGTGTAGATTTATGATTATCACAAATGCTGATTGGATTACATTACATAGGGCTAATACCCTAGTTCAAAAAAATCTAATCACTGACTTGTTGTGATAGTCATAGCCAGTAAAATGCCAATAGGACTACATTTGTCGGTGGTTCAAATCCACCCAAATTGATGTAAATCAATTTGTAGCTCAGTTGGGTAGAGCCATGTATAAAAGGTCTTATCATTTTTGTTTACTGGTCACAGACCAAATACTGTTAGGACTACATAAAAGGCTTCAGCGTCAGCAATGACTTGATGGTTCGATTCCATCGTGATCAACTTCGATCAATGGCGGAAAGGAAAACGCACTGAAATGATTGTCTTAATACTCTTTGTTAGTCTATTTTTTGTGGTACGGCATAAAATGCATTAAGGACTACATTCCTACCATCAATGTGAGTAACCACTCTCACCTGTATGCAAGTACAGTCGTCTAATTAAGGCAATGGTCTCAAGTCTTTAATTTTTTTGTTTATGTCGCATCATCACAAATGCCAATGGGACTACATGGTGAATGCGTAAGCACGGGGTTCAAGTCCCTATTCCTTTTTAGGAAAAGTCTCATTATTTTTGTTGTGATGATTACTTTTAATCTCAATCAAATGCAATAAGCACTACACAGCAGAATCGTGCGTAGCTGTATATCTATTTATGGATATGGCAGTTAAGGAAAAAAAGTGTTTACCCAACTTGTTGATTGAGATTAATTTATTATTTATGGAATAATATCTGGAGATGAAGAGTCGAATATTCCTCGCAATAACCGAAATGGTAAAGTAACGATCCAATAAACAACTTCAACCGTAATATCGATCACATCCACCCAGTCCCACGTATCATTTCTACGATCATGGTTTTCTCGTTTTGGTTTTACCCAATAAGCAAGCAGAAAACAGACAAAACTTACCGCTAGAAATATAAAATTGAAATCGTCTACTAAAAAACGTATAAGGCAAAATGCCCCAGTAATAAATAAAAGAATCGTGAGTAAATAACGAAAAATATCCATGAGGCTTGGCAATTTATTTGTCTTTTGTTATGTTTATAACATGCCTTTATAGAAAGACATATCCTCACCCTTAATAAAAGACAGGTGTCAGTCTTTAAAACGCAAAATATGTCCATTACAGTCTATCTTCAAGACGATCAAGACATTGATCAAGCCTTACACTTGCTCAATCAAAAACATTACTATCTAGAAGCCACTCGTTGGTACAAAAAACGATATGGCTATTTTGAAAAGCCCTCAGTATTAAAGCGTAAGCGAAAAAAGATGAAACAGATATTAAGCTATAGAAATCACAGCCTGTCTCTCACAACTCATATTGCACCCAAGGATACTCTGTGGTTAAAAATTAAAAAAGAGCAACAATTCGCTCGAACAGGTAAAAATGCGATGGGCTATTAAATATAATTTAGGATATAAAAATATATATTTTTATATCCAACCTCTTATAAAATTCCATTTCAAAAAATATTGAAATTAAATATATAAATAAATATCAATATCTTAAAATTAATTTCATCTATTACCAACAAGTTGGCACACTCACTGCAATAGTATATATACACAACATCATTGGGATCTTGTGTATATCATCTGTCTGCAACCGCTTGGCAGGCAGGCTTTGAAAGGAAAGTGAAAATGTCAGTTATTGAAGCAGTTAAGCAACAAGCTCAAATTGAACAAGAGCAACAAAAACGTGCCTATCAAGTTTTACAGAACGAAAAAAGCATGCCTGTAAAAATGTGGACTAATGGCGTAATTGTTGATGACAACTCAAAACAACAACTATTACAAACAGCGCAAATGCCCTTTATTTATAAATGGATGGCAGTGATGCCAGACGTACACTTTGGCTTAGGTGCAACCATTGGAAGCGTGATTCCAACCAAAGGCGCAATTATTCCTGCTGCTGTGGGTGTCGATATTGGTTGTGGAATGATGGCAACTCGCACCAGTCTAACGGCTTCAGATTTACCTGATAATTTACATGGATTAAGAACCGAGCTTGAACGTTTGATTCCACATGGTATGACTAAAACACGTGGTCGCCGTGATCAAGGTTCTTGGGAAACACCACCTGAAATGGTCGATCAAGCATGGGCTGATTTAGTTGCAGATTTTGAGTTAATTTGCGCTAAGCACCCTCGCCTTAAAAATACCAATAACCGTAAACAATTGGGAACTTTAGGGACTGGAAATCACTTTGTCGAAATCTGTTTAGACGAACATGATCACGTTTGGATTATGTTGCATTCAGGTTCTCGTGGTGTAGGTAATGCGATCGGTAATCATTTTATCGAGCTTGCGCGTAAAGATATGCAAAAGCACTTTATTAACTTACCGAACAAAGACTTGGCTTATTTAGTCGAAGGTACTGAGCATTTTGATGATTACTGGTTTGCTGTGGGTTGGGCACAACGCTTTGCCATGAAGAATCGTGAAATCATGATGCAATCAGCAATTAAAGCTTTAGCAACCATTATTCCAAAGCCCTTTAATGCAAAATTGGAAGCCGTGAACTGCCACCATAATTATGTGGAAAAGGAAGAACATTACGGCGAAGAAGTAATGGTGACACGTAAAGGTGCTGTAAGTGCCAAACTTGGACAATATGGAATCATCCCTGGTTCTATGGGGGCAAAGTCCTTTATTGTACGAGGGCTTGGAAATCAGGAATCATTTTGCTCATGTTCGCACGGTGCAGGTCGTGTAATGAGCCGTGCGGAAGCCAAACGACGCTTTACGGTTGAAGATCAAATTGCACAGACTGAAGGTGTGGAATGCCGTAAAGATGCTGATGTGATTGATGAAATCCCATCGGCTTATAAACCGATTGAAGATGTAATGAATGCACAAAAAGATTTGGTTGAAGTGGTTTATACATTAAGACAAGTGGTTTGTGTGAAAGGATAAACTAATTTACAAAATTTAATTCAAATGCTTCTTCGAAGCATAAACTATATCAGGATCTACAACATGAATACTTCTTCAGAAGATAACTCAAAATTATCCCAACTATTCTACTATCTACAAGATATTTCACTTGAGTTACAAGCTGATTTTGCAATTATCGGACTCGTTGAAGCAACACTGGAGGCTAGAGGGTTTGATTCTTTTATAGAATATGAGGGGCTTATTACTACTGAAATAAAAAGTGGAAATCCTAATACTATTAACACTATGGCAAAAGTTGCATTTCATAATATTATTTTAAATATCTGCCGATTTGCTGAAGCTATCCAAAAAAGTGGTTGTGGGAAATTATTAAGAAGATATTGCCCTAACTCTCAAATAAGATTTAATAAATTTATTTCAGAATATTATACGGATGATATAAAAAAATATAGAAATTGTTACGCCACACATCCTATGGATGATAATACCAAAGATTTTACCCCTCGATCAGAATTAATTTCTCTTTGCGAAAAAATCCTTGGTATTTCATCATTAAACAATCTAAAGATACTTGACTTTATTCGCTTTCTCAAAAGAATCCATCATATAGATGAAAAAAATCCTGATATATCATTAGTATGGGCAATTTATGAAATGTCGTTAGAACTAGAAAAAAGTGGGATTGCTTTAAATAGAGTCTAATATCTTAATAAATTGACTTGATATTCAATTTCAATAAAAAGGTACAACAATGAAACTCGCAGAAGCACTTTTACTGCGAAGCGATCAACATAAAAAGCTCGCTTCATTAAAACAACGGATCAATGCCAATGTATTGGTACAAGATGGCGATGAACCTAGCGAAGATCCAAATGAACTGATCAAACAGGTATTTGCTTTAACCCACGAAAGCAATCAGTTGATTTGTCGTATTCATTTGACCAATGCGCAAGCAAAGTTGGAGGATGGCAAAATTCTGCTGTCCCTATTAAGCTTGCGGGATAGTTATGCTGAACAGCATAAGATTCTCATTGATGCGATTGCCAATACACATCGTGAACCTGATCGTTATAGCGCACGCGAAATTAAATGGCAAAAAGTCATCCCTGTTTCTAGCCTGCAAAAACAGGCGGATGATATCAGTGCAAAATTACGTGACTTAAATATCAAAATTCAAGCTGTCAATTGGCAGATTGATTTAGTTGAATAGACAACAGATTTTGTGGATTTATTTCACAATACCAGTTTGAACATACTGGGCGAGTACAATATCCCGCTTTACTCCGATCTGAGGGATTGAAAATAATTCAGGCGGCTATGGCAGCATGTGAGCCGTGCATCAATCTTCACTGATTAGGCTCAGCACCATGTACCTAGCAAACCTTTGCCAAAAAAGCAAAGTCACGCGTTACTTCGCATCACCATGTACTGACAGTATGTTCATTTAATTAGAAAATAAGGAAAATAGAAGTGAATAAAGCTTTGGCAAATATGCCAGCAACCATTCAAATTGATGGTTCACAAGGCGAAGGTGGCGGGCAAATTTTAAGAACCGCCCTTGCCCTTTCAATGATTACAGGTCAGGCATTTGAATTAATCAACATTCGGGCTGGACGTAAAAAATCAGGTCTGATGCGTCAACATTTAGTCTGTGTACAGGCATCTCAACATATCAGCCAAGCTTATATTGAAGGTGCTGAACTACATAGCCAACGTTTGTACTTTGCGCCACAACATGTGCAAAGTGGAAAATACCAATTTCAAATCGGTTCGGCAGGAAGTACCACACTCGTTTTGCAAACATTACTGCCTGCTTTACTATTACAAAATGAAGCCAGTGAACTCACCATCTCTGGTGGTACACATAATCCACTTGCACCAACTGCTGATTTTATTGAGCATTGTTTTTTGCCTTGCCTAAAAAAGCTAGGAATTGGTGTCGATTTCACATTAAACAAAGCAGGTTTCTTTCCAATTGGCGCGGGAGAAATACAAGTCAACATTCAACCATGGCTAAACCGTGAGAAACTAGATTTATTAGATTGTGGTTCATTACAGACCATCGAGGCTTTTGCAGCGGTGCTGAATCTTTCAGAAGAAGCGCAAATCGTACAACGAGAATTAGCGACTTTAAATAAAAGGTTAACACTCAATTCTCAGCAGCACTTTCATTTAAAGGGAATCAGCCAAGGCAATACTGTTTATGTCAAAGTTGAACATCAGCATCACACCCAACTATTTACAGCCCTAGGTGAAATGCGTAAAAGTGCAGAACAAATTGCAAACAATTTAGCTGAGGACGTCAAATATTATCTAAACTCAAAAGCAGCCGTTGATGAGTATTTAGCAGATCAGCTCTTGTTACCTTTAGCATTGGGTCAAGGTGGTCGTTTTACTGCTCAATGCATCAGTGAACATACTCGCACCCAAGCAGCGATGATTGAAAAATTTATTGATTGTAATATTGAGTTTATCGAACTTGGACAAACTCAATTTCAAGTCAATGTACACGTTAAATAATGAAGATTAGAAATGAAAACACATACACAAATCAGTAAATTCTTAAGTTTAATCCTAAGACATAAACCTGAGCAAATCGGGCTTCAACTCGATCAAGAAGGTTGGGTAAAGATTGCTGAACTCATTGAAGCAGCACAACAACACAATACATTTTTGGATAATGAATTAATCCAAACAATTGTGGCGCAATGTGACAAGAAGCGCTTTCAAATTTCAGACGATGGTTTAAATATTCGTGCAGTACAAGGTCATTCAACCCCTACCGTACAAAGAGAGATGATTGCAATTGAACCACCTCAACATTTATATCATGGTACAGCCAGTCGATTTATGGAATCAATTCAGGCACAAGGCCTAATTGCGGGACAGCGTCATTATGTCCATCTCAGTGAACATAAAGAAACGGCGCTCGATGTCGGTCAACGTTATGGAAAGCCCATTTTATTCCTGATTGACACAGTACAAATGTACAAAGATGGCTTTACGTTTTATCAAGCAGAAAATGGTGTATGGCTCATAACACATGTACCAACTCAATATTTATCACTGATTGATCAAACCAAGACAGGATCATTGGTCTGATCTCAGAATTAACTTCGTTACTTCACACTTTCCAATGCAGTCACCAGTAACTTCCAGCATTTCTCTACAGTATCTACTTTAACTCGCTCACCTGGTGCATGTGCCCCTTGAATATCAGGGCCAAACGATACCATCTGCAAATCAGGATAATGTTCCGCAATAATGCCACACTCCAAACCTGCATGAATGACTTTTAGATTGGGTTCAATATCAAATGCAGATTGATAAGCCTGTTGCAAACATTTCAATGCAGCCGAATCTGGATTTGGTGTCCAACCTGATACCAACGGCGTTAATTCAGATTGAATCTCAAAACTGGCAAAGTGCCGCTGAATATTCTGAGCAAATGTTACCGCTTCCTGATTCACCATCGAACGAACCATAATTAAGGTTTTCGCTTCATCTTTAGTAAGCTTCACCACGCCAATATTATTCGAGGTTTCAACCACATCAGCTAAAGCCGAACTCCATTCAGCAATACCATAAGGACACGTTGCTAATACTTGCAACCAAGCTTGTTGATGAGCTAGTGCAATCACTTCATCAATCTGATTGGTATTTTGCTGTACTGTGATTCGGATCTGATCATCAATACTCTCTAGTTTTTGCTGCCATTCAGTTTGTGTGACTAGAAGTGCTTTTTCCAAATCAGCCAGTCGTTCTGCTTGAATCGCAATCGTTGCAACAGCTTCTCTAGGAATCGCATTCCGTGCTGTACCTCCTACAAATTCAACCAGTCGGACATTTGATTGTGCTAAATAGTCATTGAGGAAATTGGCTAAAATTACATTGGCATTGCCGCGACCTAAATGAATATCCACACCAGAGTGACCGCCTTTTAGACCCGTGACCAATAGGTCAACATAGATCATATCTGTAGGAGCAGTGACATATTCCAATGGTTGTTGTACTTCGAGGTCAATACTGCCTGCACAACCAAGATAAAGCTCACCCCATTCTTCGGTATCAATATTAAATAACCACTGACCTTTTAAAATCCCTGACTCAAGTAAACGGGCACCACTCATACCCGCTTCTTCATCAATGGTCAATAAAACCTCAATTGCCCCATGTGCAATATCATTTGATTCTAATACAGCGAGTGCAAGTGCAACCCCTATCCCATTGTCTGCACCAAGCGTGGTATTTTCAGCAATCAGCCAACCATCTTTTAATACAGGTTGGATTGGGTCTTTAAAAAAATCATGCTGGGTACCACGATTGGCTTGTGTCACCATATCCAGATGACCTTGCAAAATCACACCTGTAACCTGCTCTTTACCTGCCGTTGCGGCTTTTCGAATGATCAAATTACCTATGTCATCGACATAAGTTTCTAGGTTGCGCTGTTCCGCCCAATCTTGTAAATGCTGTCGTAATTGTTGTTCATGCTTCGATGGTCGAGGAATCGTACATAAGGTCTCAAAATGTTGCCAAACCTGTTTTGGCGATAATTTAGAAAAATCGACCTGTGTCATGCACTTATCCTCTCAAATAGAACTTTTAAAAGAATATACACCATACATTTAGAAGGCGATGTAAGCATTTTATATTTTAATGCCAAATTCACCACAATAACTCAATATAAAAAACAGACTAAATCACAAACATTAGAATTGAATTTTTCAATCTAACCATTTGTAAATTAATATAATAAAATAATATGAACAACAACTAAAATAGAAAAGAATCTTCCGACCCAACAGCACCCACCAAAACCGTTATACCGCCAATCCAGTGAGCATTTTTCTTTTATGATTTACAAAGCTTATTTTCTGATATGCTACAGAATTAGCTGAATTAGCACTTTATTAGAGGAAAGCATAATGCTGCAATGGTTTGAAAAATTAGTCGATCCGTACCCAACCAAAGACTTAAACAAACCATTACCTACCACATTTTTTGCTTTTGTTTGGCAATCCACCCAAGGCGTAAGACCTTTCCTCTTTTTACTAATAGCGTGTACAGCAGCAGCAGCCAGTTTCGAAGCTTTATTCTTTTCTTATATAGGTAAACTGGTAGATTGGCTCACCAAAAGCCAACCGAATACGTTTTTAGAGACTAATCAGCAAAATTTAACGATTCTCATCAGTATTTTATGTGCCAATATTTTCTTTGTAAGTTTGCAATCCATTCTCAAACACCAAGTTCTGTTTAGTAATTTTCCGATGCGAATGCGTTGGCGCTTCCACAATTTATTATTGCAACAGAGTTTAGACTTCTTTCACACTGATTTTGCAGGTCGATTGTCTGCCAAAGTCATGCAAACCGCATTAGCAGTTCGTGAATTTTGGATGATTCTAGGTGATATGTTGGTCTATGTACTGATCTACTTTATTACCATCAGTTTAGTCTTGGGTTCAATTGCTCCTGTTTTAATCATTCCATTATTTTTATGGCTCATATTATTTATCGCAATTGCGGGTTATTTCATTCCTCGTCTAGGTAAAATCTCACAAGAACAGGCTGATGCTCGTGCCATCATGACCGGTCGTGTTACAGATGCTTATACCAATATTCAGACTGTGAAATTATTTGCTCATGCTGGTCGTGAAAGCCAATATGCAAAAGAATCAATGCAAGAGTTTATGGTCACTGTTTATAAGCAAATGCGTTTAGCTGTGAAATACCAAATTAGCATTCGTTTACTCAGTGCTTTTCTCTTTATTGGCGTGATTGGCACTTCTGTTTGGTTATGGACACAAGGTCAAGCTGCGATTGGTGTCATTGCCGCGACGACGGCAATGGTATTAAAGCTAGATAGTTTGGCAGAATTCATTATGTGGCACATCACGATGCTTTTTGAAAATGTCGGCACCATTCAAGATGGGATGAAAACCCTAGGTAAACCAATTCAAATTCAAGACAAAAAAGATGCGACTGAACTGAAAGTTCAACATGGTGAGATTCGTTTTGAAGATGTGAGTTTTGCTTATAATCAAAAGAATGTCATTGATCATTTTAATCTCACCATTAAACCAGGCGAGAAAATTGGTATCGTTGGGCGTTCTGGAGCAGGCAAATCCACACTGATTCAACTACTCTTGCATTTCTATAAGCTCAATCAAGGTCGCATTTTGATTGATGGTCAAAGTATTCATGATGTCACACAAGATAGCTTACGTGCCAATATTGCACTTGTAACTCAAGATACCTCTCTACTTCATCGTACTGTTGCAGAAAATATTAAATATGGTCGTCCAAATGCAACTGAGGCCGAAATTCAACTTGCTGTCAAAAAAGCCAAAGCCGAAGAATTCATTCCACAATTGACAGATCAAAAAGGTCGTGTTGGTTTTGATGCTTATGTCGGCGAACGTGGTGTAAAGCTTTCTGGTGGGCAACGCCAACGTATTGCAATTTCAAGAGTTTTTCTAAAAGATGCACCAATTCTGATTTTAGATGAGGCAACCAGCGCACTCGACTCAGAAGTTGAAGCCGCAATTCAAAGCAGTTTAAATGACTTAATGGTTGGCAAAACGGTCATTGCAATTGCGCACCGTTTATCTACTATTGCTCAAATGGATCGCCTCATTGTCCTTGATCAAGGCAAAATTGCAGAACAAGGTACACATGAGGAACTTATTGCAAATGATGGCTTGTATGCTCAACTATGGAAACGTCAAACAGGCGGTTTTTTAGTTGAACAACGAGTGGTGGCTCAGGATACAGAATAATGTTGTATTTAGAAGACTTAAATATTGGAGATCGTTTCATCAGCCGTGACTATGAAATGACACTTGAAGAAGTTAAACAATTTGCGAGCCTATACGACCCTCAGCCCTTTCATTTAGATGAACACGCAGCTGAACAACATCCTATTTTTCAAGGTTTAGCAGCAAGTGGCTGGCATACTTCAGCAGTAACCATGCGTTTATGGACAGAGTGCTTCCCGATCGCAGGCGGATTACTGGGTTCTGAATCTAGCCTTCGTTGGCCTCGCCCTACTCGTGTTGGCGATAAAATTCATGTCGAAATTGAGATTACTGCGATTGTGCCATCTAAAACCAAAACTGATCGTGGTATCGTCAGTTACGTTACTCAAGCTTTGAACCAACATGGTGATGTGCTATTAATATCAACAACCAAAATTATGGTCTTTAGAAAACCAAGTTGATTTTTGAATATTAATGGGACTCGGCTCCTTGTCCAACAATTTTTATGATTGATTATTTTATTTCATGTAAATATGTTTAGGACTTAAATGTTTAAAAGATATTGGCAAAATTGATGAGCGCCACGGAAAGCACATGAAAACAACCTCAACTCGTCAAGATCAAGGTATACCAGGCGTCTATGGCTTATTACTATTAGACGTTGTTTCTCGCTGGGGATATAGCGACGAAACTTTATTTGCTCCCTTTCATTTAACGAGCGAACAACTGGCTGATCCAAACTATAGAATTCCAACACCAATCGCGAATGAGTTGGTGAAGCATTCCTTGCGCCTCACAGGTGAAAGTACACTCGGCTTTCATTTGGGTACGCAAATGCGTATTTCGATTCATGGTTTTATTGGCTATGCCATTATGACTGCACATGACATTACCGATGCTATTGCACTAGCAAGCCGTTTTATTCAATTACGCTTGCCTTTTTTACAGCTCTATTTCTCTACCTTTGGTCCTAAAGCCACATTACAATTACAATGTGATATTGAAGTTGAGCCTCTGCGTAGTGAAATTATTTTAGGCTTAACCATTGGTATTATGACCATGGCAAAAGCCCTTACTGGAATTGAAGATTTAAATGGTGAAGTTGATTTAGATTTTCCTGAGCCCGCTGGATTTGATAAATACCGCGACAAACTAACCAGTACGGTGCGCTTTAATCAGCCACATTTAATTTCAAGCTTTGATAAAAAATACCTCGGTTTGAAAATGGTTAATGCAGATCCGATTGCGAGCCAAATTGCGATTAATCAATGTGAAACTGAATTATCAGCTTTAGGCGAACGTCGTCGTCTCGCAATGCGTGTTCGTGATATTTTGACCAATTCGGAACAACATTATTTAAGCATTGAAAGTGTTGCTGATCGTTTGCATATGTCTGACCGCACTTTAAAACGTCAATTAGCAGCAGAAGGAACCTCCTTCTCCACCCTAGTTGATGAAGTTCGTTATCGCCATGCAACTTCCTTACTGTCACGAACCGATTATAGTTTGGAACAAATTGCTGATGAACTGGGTTATTCTGATGTAGCCAACTTTAGCCGTGCATTTAAGCGTTGGAGTGGTCGTAGCCCAAGTAACTGGCGCAAAGACCCGTATTTGTAAAGACTTTTGTTTTTATTAAAAAACCTGTATAAAGCCAAATAAAATGATGCAACAGATTGTTAAGGAGTTGTAATGAATCATCCAGCAGATTTGAAATATGCACGTACACATGAATGGGTAAGAATCGAAGGTGATTTAGTTGTTACTGGTATTAGTGACCATGCCCAAGCAGAATTAGGTGATTTAGTTTATGTAGAAGCGCCTGAAGTTGGCAGCCATATCACAGCATCAGAGCAAGCAGGGATTGTTGAATCAGTAAAAACTGCATCTGACATTCATGCACCTGTTTCAGGTACAGTTGTTGAAGTAAATACCGATCTTGAAGATGATCCTGATTTTGTCAATGAAGAACCGTATGGCAAAGGTTGGATCTATAAAATTAAACCTGACAATATGGCTGATGTTGAAAAACTTCTTTCAAATGAAGAATACGAGTCAGGTTTATAATTATTTATAAATCTAAATATTAAAAAGCCCAATTGAATTGGGCTTTTTAAATACTCAGCCTAAGATTTAAGCCACGTAATCCACTTGTATACCATTTACTTCCGAAACCAAGTTCTCAAAAGAGAAAATCTCATCAAGTTGTGCTTGGGTCAGTAAACCACGCTCTAAAACTACTTCTTGAATAGTTTTATTTTCTGCAATACATTGCTTACCAATTTCATCACACAAAGCATGACCCAATAATGGATCAAGCAAAGTAATAATTCCGACACTACGCATCACCGCATCATGACACGCTTGCTCATGTGCTTTAATACCACGTACACATTTTTCATCTAAGCTTTGAATCGCATGGGTCAGCAATTCAATTGACTCATTCAAAGAAATTGCAATCACCGGCTCCATGACGTTTAACTGTAACTGTCCTGCTTCTGCTGCAAATGTAATCGTAAGATCGTTACCAATCACCTTAAATGCAATCTGATTTACAACTTCTGGAATAACTGGATTTACTTTTGCAGGCATGATGGATGAGCCTGCTTGTAATTCAGGTAACTGTATTTCACCAAAACCTGTACGCGGCCCTGAACTCAATAAACGCAAGTCATTACTAATTTTTGAAAGTTTACATGCAAGACGTTTTAAGGCACTTGATAAAATAATAAATACGCCACAATCACTGGTTGCTTCAACATAATCTTCTGCACCCACCAGATCTAAACCTGAAATTTCTTTCAAACAAGAAATCACTTTTACAGCATAACCTTTAGGTGTGTTTACACCCGTCCCGATTGCAGTTGCACCTAAATTTACTTCAAGTAACAACTCACGAGTACGCTTAATGAGCCGCACATCTTCTTTTAATAACGTTGCAAATGCATGAAACTCTTGCCCAAGTGTCATCGGCACAGCATCTTGAAGCTGAGTCCGCCCCATTTTTAAAATATAACGGAACTCAATCGCTTTATTTTCAAATGAAGTAATTAAGTTATCCATTTGACTGAACAAAGCATCTAAAGAACAATAAGTCGATAAGCGAATTGCGGTTGGATAAACATCGTTGGTTGATTGTGATTTATTGACATGATCATTTGGATGAATCACATCATATTGACCTTTTTGATGGCCTAATGATTCAAGTGCAATATTGGCAATCACTTCATTGGTATTCATATTAATAGATGTACCCGCGCCACCTTGATAAACATCAATTGGAAACGAGCCTTGCCATTTTTCAGTTTCATGAATTAAAGCATCACAAGCGCGTTGAATCGCCAAGCTTTGATCTTCCGTTAATTTTCCAAAATTTAAGTTCGCTTGAGCTGAAGCTTTTTTCACTTGTGCTAACGCTCGAATGAAATAGCTATTTGTTCCAACTTTTTGCGATGAAATCTTAAAATTTTCAATTGCGCGTAAGGTATGAATTCCGTAATAACAATCAACTGGTACTTCTTTTGCACCAAGCAGATCATGCTCTATTCTTATAGTTGCTGTTTGAACCGTATCCACTTTCCATTTCTCTCAGGCAATGCACCCTAATAGTGCAAAGCAATAATATGAAAGATTCCAACTCAATTTTCATTAGCAGAATTGCTTAACATTACGAGCTTTTTATAATGGAATTTCTCTGTATTGTTGCTTATGTAACAACATGTGTCGTAAATTCATGGCATTTTCATACTCAAAAGCTTCTGTTCTTTCAGCCATTTTTCTTTCATTGTAATAATTTGAAATATATTGAACATTTTTAAACCACATCATTCCGCATAATGATACAAAAAAAGTACTGTTTTCTGGATTTAAAAATTAAGATTCATGCACTTAATTTAAATTACATAAAATATACAAACAGAATACAAAAACATAACAGTATTTTAAAAATCATTCGTGCTTGAATCTGTGGCCTTATCAGTCTTATTCGAATAGTAAATCATTTTTTGGCTATTCAGATGTGATTGCACGATTATGGATAAGTAAGGACAGGCATCCATTATGAATTTTTCGAATCCCACTGTTGTTGTATTTGTGGTGTATATTCTCGCCATGCTTGGCATCGGCTTATACGCCTATTTTTCCACCAAAAATCTTGATGATTATATTCTTGGAGGACGAAGTTTAGGTAGTTTTGTCACCGCTTTATCTGCTGGTGCATCCGATATGAGTGGTTGGCTACTCATGGGTTTACCTGGGGCAATCTATTTGACAGGCTTATCTGAATCATGGATTGCAATTGGCTTAATCATTGGTGCATGGCTCAACTGGTATCTCGTGGCTGGACGTTTACGCGTTCATACTGAGGTTCAGAATAATGCGCTTACGTTACCAGATTATTTCACTGGTCGTTTTGATGACCAGAAAAAGATCTTACGTGTAACTTCCGCACTGATTATTCTCATCTTTTTCGCGATTTATTGTGCTTCTGGCATGGTAGCTGGTGCACGTCTATTTGAAACATTATTCCACTTACCTTACCAAACCGCTTTATGGCTTGGTGCATTTGCAACAATTGGATATGTTTGTATCGGTGGCTTCTTGGCAATCAGTTGGACAGATACGTTCCAAGCTGGTTTGATGATTTTTGCGTTATTGCTTTTACCTATCGTCACATACATGTCTTTAGGTGTAGGTGTCGAAGAATTTACAGCAATTGTTGAGAGCGCGCGCCCACATGCTTATGATTTTGTTTCAAATTTAAGTATCGTTGGTATTCTTTCAGCAGCTGCTTGGGGCTTGGGTTATTTTGGTCAACCTCACATTTTAGTTCGTTTTATGGCTGCCGATTCTGTTAAATCAATCCCTGCTGCCCGTCGTATCGGTATGACATGGATGATTTTATGCTTGGCAGGTGCAGTTGGTTCTGGTTTTATCGGGATTGCGTATTTCCATCAACATCCTGAATTTGCAGCGGTTGTGACGGCTAACCCTGAAACAGTGTTTATGGAACTCACTAAAATTTTATTCAACCCTTGGGTTGTTGGTGTGATCCTTGCTGCAATTTTATCAGCAGTCATGAGTACCTTAAGTTGTCAGTTATTGGTATGTTCAAGCGCATTAACTGAAGATTTATACAAAGGCCTGATCCGTAAAAATGCAACTCAAAAAGAGTTAGTTTGGATTGGCCGAGCAATGGTACTTGCAGTTGCAATGTTAGCTCTCGCTTTAGCCCAAAACCCTGATAGTAAAGTACTTGGCTTAGTTTCTTATGCTTGGGCTGGTTTCGGTGCTGCTTTCGGTCCATTGATTATCATGTCATTGTTCTGGAAACGTATGACGCTAAACGGCGCTTTAGCGGGTATGGTGATCGGTGCAGTTACAGTGATTGTTTGGAAAAATGTATTTGCTAGTACTGGTATTTATGAAATTATTCCTGGTTTCATTTTTGCCTTGATCAGTATTGTTGTGGTGAGCTTACTTGGTAAAGCACCTAACGCAACTGTGACTGGTCGTTTTGAACAAGCAGATGAAATCTATACGAGAGAAATGAAATAAAATTTCTGAGTAAAATTTAAGGGGGCTTTCGAGCCCCTTTGTTTTATTTGATCTTTTATTAAAATTTGGTTCTTGATTTAATTTTTATTTTAGAGCTGTCTTTCACAACCTGCATCACAGGATAACTACGTGTTTCCTTCACCCCAGGAAGTTGCCATAAAATTTGCCCTGCGATACGACGAAACTCCTCCATCCCTGCGCTACGCAATTTGATCAAAAAGTCGAAGCCACCACTCACCATATGACACTCAACAATCTCTGGATATTGTGTCACTGCATCAATAAAATCCTCGAGCACATTTGGGGTGGTTTTATCTAAAAGCACCTCAACAAACACAAGAAAACTGGCATTTAACTTATTCGGATTGAGTTTTGCCTCATATCCCAAGATAAATTCATCCTTCGTCAACTTTTGCACACGGGCCATGACGGCAGTCGGCGAAAGGTTCACTAATTCCGCCAATTTACTGTTGGAAATTCTTCCATCTGTTTGAAGAATATCCAGAATTTTCAGATCGGTACGATCTAATGTATAAATAGGGCCATTCAACTGAATTTTCCTCTAAAAAATAGGTAAATTATAGTGAGTTACTCGGGTTTTATTCTGTAATCATAAATTATCTAAACCTCTCTACTCAATATGTTCTAGAGATTGTTATTGGAATTTAGTATGAATACATTGGATACTCCCGCACAAATGGACACAGCTCACACAGACGGTTATATCACCGAATTTAAAGAAAAAAGTGAGTTTGAGCAACGCATTAATACGGCTTGGCGACGTGCTGAGCCTGAAGCGGTTAAACAGCTTGCAGAAGCAGCAGATATTTCTCCTGATCTTGATCAAAAAATTTATGAATTAGCATTCAGTCTTGCACATAATTTACGTGAACGTAAAAGCTCGGCTGGAAAAGCAGGTATTGTTCAAGGTTTACTCCAAGAGTTCTCACTTTCTTCACAAGAAGGTGTGGCATTGATGTGTTTGGCAGAAGCATTACTTCGTATTCCAGATACAGCAACACGTGATTTATTAATTCGTGACAAGATCAACCAAGGCAACTGGAAAGAGCATTTAGGTCAAAGTAACCTGATGTTCGTAAATGCCGCTGCTTGGGGTTTAATGCTTACTGGTAAGTTAATGGAAACACCTAAACAAACCAGTTTATCAAGTATTTTAACAGGTCTTCTCGCTCGCAGTGGACGTGGCATCATTCGTAAAGCAGTTGATGTCGCGATGCGTATGATGGGTGAGCAATTCGTTACGGGTGAAACCATCGAGGAAGCACTTGAGCATGCAAAACCATTTGAACACAAAGGTTTCCGCTATTCATACGATATGCTTGGTGAAGCTGCGTTAACTGACCATGATGCCGAACGTTATTATAACGATTACTCTCAAGCGATTCACGCTATTGGTAAAGCATCAAACGGGCGTGGTGTTTATGAAGGTCCTGGTATCTCGATTAAGCTTTCTGCTTTGCACCCACGTTACCAACGTGCGCAAATTGATCGTGTACATCATGAGCTTTACAACAAAGTTTTCGAACTTGCATGTTTAGCAAAACAATACGACATCGGCTTAAACATCGATGCTGAAGAATCTGAACGTTTAGAAATCTCACTCGAACTACTTGAACGTTTATGTTTCGAACCAAAACTTGCGAACTGGAAAGGCATTGGTTTCGTTATTCAGGCTTATCAAAAACGTTGTTTCTACGTGGTTGATTATATCGTTGATCTTGCAAAACGCAGTAACAAACGCCTCATGATCCGTTTGGTGAAAGGTGCATATTGGGATAGCGAAATCAAGAAAGCGCAAATTGACGGCATGACTGACTACCCTGTGTTTACTCGTAAAGTTCACACTGATTTGTCATACATTGCTTGTGCGAAGAAGCTCCTTGCTGCACCAGATCAAGTCTATCCGCAATTTGCAACTCACAATGCACAATCACTTGCAACGATTTATACACTTGCAGACCCAAGCAAATATTATCCAGGTCAATATGAGTTCCAATGCCTACACGGTATGGGCGAACCTTTGTATGAGCAAGTTGTAGGTTCAAAAGCAGACAATAAACTTGGTGTGCCATGCCGCGTCTATGCGCCAGTGGGTAACCATGAAACTTTATTGGCTTACTTAGTCCGTCGTTTACTTGAAAATGGTGCAAATACCTCATTCGTAAACCGTATTGCTGATAAGACGTTAAAAGTTGAAGACTTAATTCAGTCTCCAATCAAAGATATTCAAACTGCTGCTAAAGATGAAGGTCAGATTGGCTTAAAGCATCCTGCGATTCCACTTCCGCATGATCTTTACCCATTACGTCCGAACTCAAGTGGTTTTGATTTAAATAACGATCAACCTTTAGCTGCATTAGATACAACAGCACAAAAACTACGTAGCCATATTTGGAAAAGTGCGCCTTTACTTGGTTTTGAATCAACAGTTCACGATCAAAGCAATGCGATTGCAATTACAAACCCTGCACAAAATAGCGAAGTTGTCGGTCATGTGAATGAAGCAACTAGCGCTGATGTACAACTGGCATTAGAAGCAGCTGTACAAGCTGAACAAAGCTGGGCTGCAACAGATAAAGTTGAACGTGCAGCTTGCTTAAAACGCGCTGCTGATTTGATGGAAGCACGCATTCAGGAATTGATGGTATTACTTTGCCGTGAAAGTGGTAAAACCTATGCCAATGCGATTGCAGAAGTTCGTGAAGCGGTAGACTTCTTACGTTACTATGCAACACAGATTGAGAATTTACCTGCAAATGCACAGGTAAAACCATTAGGTACCGTGCTTTGTATTAGCCCTTGGAACTTCCCTCTTGCGATTTTCTCTGGTCAAATTGCAGCAGCATTGGTCAGCGGTAACTGTGTGATTGCAAAACCTGCGGAACAGACACCATTGATCGCAGCACAAGCTGTGCAAATGCTTTGGGAAGCTGGTGTACCACACGGCGTGGTTCAACTTATTCCGGGTCGTGGAGAAACTGTTGGCGCACAACTCAGCCAAGATGATCGTATCCAAGGCATCATGTTCACGGGTTCTACCGAAGTTGCAAAAATTTTGCAAAAGACGGTGGCAAAACGTTTATCTCCAAATGGTCAACCAATCCCGTTAATCGCAGAGACAGGTGGTCAAAATGCGATGATCGTGGATTCTTCTGCACTCACGGAACAAGTTGTTCTCGATGTAGTCAGTTCTGCATTTGACAGTGCGGGTCAACGTTGTTCTGCGCTTCGTATCTTATGTGTACAAGAAGATAGCGCTACAACTGTGATCAAAATGCTGAAAGGTGCAATGCAACAGTTGATCGTAGGCAACCCTGCAATCCTAAAAACTGACATTGGTCCTGTAATCGATACTGAAGCCAAACAAACCATCGATACACACATTCAAAAGATGAGATCTAAAGGCTACCCTGTTCATCAATTAATGCTTAACGATGCTGCAAGCCAACAAGCACTTGCGCAAGGGACATTTGTTCCGCCCACAGCGATTGAATTACCAAATCTTGACGATTTAGAGCGTGAAGTGTTTGGCCCTGTACTACATATCATCACCTATAAGTATGGTGAACTTGAGCAATTGATTAATCGTATCAATGCTAAAGGTTATGGCTTAACCATGGGTTTACATACACGTATTGATGAAACCATCAACACTGTGATTCAACGTGCCGAAGTTGGTAATTTATATATCAACCGCAACATCGTAGGTGCTGTTGTTGGTGTACAACCATTTGGTGGTGAAGGCTTATCAGGTACAGGTCCAAAAGCAGGTGGTCCACTGTATATGTATCGCTTGATGGAACATTGCTCCGATAAAGTTTTAGCAACACCATTTGCGGTTAAAGCTGAAATCTCTCACTTTGATGCTGTATCCAATGTTGCTTATCAAAACCTATTGTCTTGGGCAAAACAAAATATGTCTCAAGCAATTCCAATGATTTCAGCATTTGGTGTTGGCAAATTCTATGAGTTGCAAGGCCCTACGGGTGAAAGCAACCAATACATTATCTTACCTCGTCATCGTGTACTTTCAATTGCAAATGATGAACGTGCTCAATTGCAACAACTTCTTGCAATTTTTGCGGTGGGTAGTTCTGCTGCGGTACTAAAAGACAATATGTTCTTGGCAAAACATCAGAAATCTTTACCAAAAGATGTTTTAGCTGCTATCACCGTCATTTCAAGTATTGAAAAAGATGCTTTTGATGCCGTTTTACATCATGGTTCTGTCGAGCAATTGACTGACCTGCAAACCAAAATCGCGAACCGTTCTGGAGCAATCGTGGGCATTACTCATCTCAAGACAGATGAGCAGATTCCTCTAGAACGTCTAGTCATTGAACGCGCTATTAGTGTAAATACTGCTGCTGCCGGCGGTAATGCGAGTTTAATGACTTTATCTGAAGACTAGTTTTATAGTCTTCAATCTCCCAGCCCGAATCATGTTCGCATGATTCGGGTTTTTATTTTTAAGTTTCAAATAATTTTACTTACCGCGCTCATAAGACATCTCTTGTCTCGTTTACTAACAAACAATTCAAAGATTTTATAGCTTATTTAACAGCTTATAGCAGTTAAACACATTGTATTCTTTGATCACGAAGCTGGAATGTAGTGCAACAACGCTGTCAATCTTACCAATACGGCGTAATAGAATTTCACTATAGTCATCCATATTACGTGCCACAAGTTCTAAAATAAAATCAGCACTCTGCCCCGTCACTAAAAAGGCATTGGTGACTTCAGGAATATCTTCAATTTCTTGCAGGAATTTATCAAAGGTTTCACTATCATGTTTGCTCAAAGAAACCTGCAAAAGAATATGTAAGCTAAAACCGAGTTTATTAAAATTAATCTCTCGTTTCAGTTGCCCCATCACTTGGGATTCAATCAGGTTTTTAATACGGCGATGCACCGAACTCACTGAAAGATTAATACGCTCTGATAATTCATTCAAATTCACATCTTCATCGGTCAAAATCTCGAGAATTTGTTTATCGAAACGATCTAATTCCATTCTACAGTTCTCACTTTTCATCTATGTTTTTATCGGAACTGCTTACTCAGTAATTTCTAAGGGTCAAGGGAAAACATTCGTTTAACTTTTGACGATACTGCATGAATAACGCAAACATGATTCCGATGAACTTTTGGTTTATCTTTGTCTCAAAGCCGAAACAAGACCTTTTGAGCAACTGTTCAACAGATCTTCCAATAATGAACAACTCGTTTCGATCCCTTACGGAACTTTAATCGTTCCTCACCTGAAACATAAGATAACAAAGCCTTTTCATAATTATTTCCCCCTTTTTAGTTTTTTTAAAGTAAATTTGGTAATAATTTCTAATATTTTCTGTTTAAAACGAATTTTATTTTAAAAATTAATTTTAATTCCCCATATTTTTTTTACTTTATTGGCTATTTTCCTCTTTTCTTTCCCATTAAAAAGCCCCGATTATGAATCAGGGCTTTTTAATTCAGAAACTAATTTATAAACCACGCCAATCAATACGTGCATTTCGTTCAGTCGCATAAATACGTTGTACATATTGCCCAAGCGGTAGATCTAATAAAAAGTCGTGATATTCTCTGATTTCGCCTGTAAATTGCTCAATATTATCGCTTTCAAGCTCCCAAGGCGTTCCCTTAATCACAAGCAGCGGTGCAAGAATCGAACAAATCGCAATATCGGCTAGACCAAGGCGGTCACCAACTAAATAGCGCCCCTGATTATCAATTAAACGTTGATTCAAATCCGTAATCAATTCAGTCATACGTAATTTGGATTTAGCAACTTTCTCTGGATTGAGCTTATAATTTGTAGAGACTAGGCTCTTTAAAATAGGCTTAGAAATTTTTTCAAACTGACGTAAATAGCCTTGTTCACCCATCATGATTTCAAGTGGATGATCCCCGACAGATAACGCTTGCGCCAATGACCAACGGCGGACATGAACCCCAAGCTCACCTGATAACTTATCAATTTCCAAGGCTTGTTCACGCAATTGCTCATCACGTCTCAACAATGCATGTTCAGGATATGTGGCATCTAGATATAAAGCGATTTGTGTTGAATCAGCAATCCATCGTTTATCATCTTTCAGCATTGGCAATAAATACTGCCCTGATTTTAAATAAGTAAATGCACGATGAAAGCCAGGAATCAAATTATGTGCAACATAGTCCAGTTCCTTATGATCTAACAACCAGCGAGCTTTTTCACAATAGTGAGACAAAGGAAATTGGTATAAAACCCGCATAAATTCTCCAGTTTTATTTTTCTATTGGTTCAAACATAAGATTTTCTTACTTTAGAAGTAAAACTTAATCAATACAATGTCCTTTTCAATCTATCTTTTTTTAATTTTGGCTAAATCCATTTATAAGTTTTTCTGTTGAGCTTATCCAACGTTAGCATATGAATTAGTCTTTTATACTGAGAAGTAAAATACAATTAAAGGTAAGTGATTGTTTTAAATATAAGTTCAATATCAATTTTTACGTTATTTTTCCAATAAAAAACACTTAAGAATTATTATGATATACAAACCATAACTGATGGTTTAATCGAAAAGTAAAATGTTTGTAAAGTCCCTCTTATCTATTAGAGGTGCTCACATGTCCAGTAATCAATCAGTCATCAGAACTCAGGTACAACTGATTTCAAATGATCAGCAGGCCATCAACGCTGCCTATCAAGTTGCTGACTTTGCATTAGAAGATCGAAATCATCGAGATCAAAATCGTGTTTTACCCACTGAACAAATCATTCAGTTTAGCCAAAAAGGTCTCGGTGGAATCCGTGTACCACAACACTATGGTGGTGCTTTTGTCTCCAATAAGACCTTAGCCCATGTGTTTCGTATTTTAAGTAAAGCCGATGCCAATGTTGGACAAATTCCACAAAACCAATTCGGTCTTTTAAATTTTATTAATATCACAGGTTCAGACGCTCAAAAGCGGTTTATTTATGCTGAAATACTTGTAGGTAAACGCATTGCCAATGGTGGGCCTGAAAAAAATTCTAAAGATACCAAAGCCATTCAAACCACTTTAAGGTTGGAAAATGGGCAATACTTTTTAAACGGGGAAAAATTTTACTCGACTGGAACGAGCTTTGCAGATTGGTTAGCAATTCGTGCCCTACACCCAGATGGCTATACCGTATTGGCGATCGTTGATCGACATGCTGCTGGTGTTGAAGTGATTAATGACTGGAACGGCTTCGGTCAACGTACTACTGCCAGTGGAACGGTAAAATTACACAACGTTGTCGTTGATCCTACACTATTTTTTGATGAACGCATTATTGCCGACACCCCAAATGTACGCGGTGCGTATTCTCAACTTTTGCAGGTTGCCATTGATGTTGGGATTGCCGAAGCAGCTTTTGATGACACCTTATCTAGCATTCGTAAAGCACGTCCCATTATTGATGCAGGTGTAGAAAAAGCCAGTGATGAACATTACACCTTACAAGAAGTTGGCAAGCTCAATATTTTGCTCGATGCTGCCATTTTATTACTGGACGATGCTGCCGAATATCTAGATGAACTTGATCAAATTGCTGAGATTTCTGCCAAGCAAGCTGCTCGTGCTTCGATTTTGGTCGCGGAAGCAAAGATCTATGCCAATGATGCTGCCCTGCATATCTCAGAAAAGTTACTCGAACTTGGTGGCAGTCGTGCCAGTCTGAGCCAACATAATCTTGATCAACACTGGCGCAATGCCCGTGTGCATACCCTACATGACCCTGTGCGTTGGAAATTCCATGCCATTGGTGATTACTACCTCAACGGTACATACCCTGCCCGCCATGCTTGGATTTAAGGAGTAAATCGTCATGACTTCATATCAAGAATTACAAGGTTTTGCCAAAGCCAATTTTAAAGCGGCGCATGTTATTCAGAGCAACGCAGAAGCTTTAGAAATTGCAACTCAACTCAGTCAGCAGTTTAAACAAGCGGCAGTTGAACGTGATGCCAATCGAAACTTGCCATTTACTGAAATCGAAAGCTATAGCCAATCAGGTTTATGGGCAATTACCGTACCAAAGCAATACGGCGGTGCAGAAGTTTCCAGCCTAACCGTAGCCAAAGTCATTGCGCTGTTTAGTGGTGCGGATGGTTCAATCGGTCAGATTCCACAAAACCATTTTTATGCATTGGAAGTATTGCGCAATACGGGCACGGAAGCGCAAAAGAAACGCCTCTATCAAGAAGTATTACAAGGTGCGCGTTTTGGTAATGCGCTGGCTGAATTTAAAACACGTACCTCTGCACATAAGCAAACCACATTGATTCCAAGCGAAAACGGTTATCGGATTCAAGGCGAAAAGTTTTATTGCACGGGCAGCTTGTTTGCACATCGTATTCCAACTTTAGTGCTTGATGAAACGGGCAATGAGTTTTTAGCCTTTGTACAAAGAGATAGCCAAGGTTTAGAGCTGATTGATGACTGGTCTGGCTTTGGGCAACGTACCACAGGCAGTGGTACAGTCAAATTTAATCAGGTCTTTGTTGCCAAAGAGGATGTAATTCCTTTTGATACTGCCTTCAAGCAGCTATCTTTGGTGGGACCATTTGCGCAAATCATGCATGCAGCGATTGAAGTCGGGATTGCCTGTGCTGCTTTTGAAGAAACACTGGAGCGTGTGCGTGTTGCCCGCCCTTGGATTGATGCCAATATTGATTCCGCCACTCAAGACCCCCTAACCCTATCTGAGCTCGGTCGTGTGGCAACCGATGTCAAAGCCAGCGAACTTTTACTAAAACAAGCAGCTCGATCTGTCGATGCTGCTAAATATGAGTTGAATGCTGAGACCTTAGCCAAAGCCTCGATTGATGTTGCAAAAATACGTGCACATAGTACTGAAACAGCATTAAATGCATCATCGAAATTGATTGAGTTGGCGGGTAGTCGTGGCAGTCAACGTGCAGATGGATTGGATCGTCATTGGCGTAATGCGCGTGTACACACCTTGCATGATGCTGCACGCTGGAAATATTACTTTATCGGTAATTATGTGTTGAATGGCATTCTGCCTCCACGTCGGGGGACTTTGTAATGAGTCAAACGACTGCTAAAAAAATCTTGTTAAATGCCTTTGATATGAACTGTGTCGGTCATATCAATCATGGCTTATGGACGCATCCGCGTGATCAATCACATCGCTTTAATGAATTGAGCTATTGGACTGAACTGGCACAAACCTTAGAACAAGGTTTGTTTGATGGTTTATTCCTAGCCGATATTACAGGTGTCTATGATGTCTATCAAAATGGCATCGATCTCACCCTGAAAGAATCGATTCAGTTACCAAGTCATGACCCTTCCACCCTGATTTCAGCGATGGCCTTGGTCACGCAAAATTTGAGTTTTGGTGTGACCGTCAATCTCAGCTATGAACAGCCCTACCAATTTGCACGGCGATTTGCCAGTCTTGATCATTTAACTCAAGGTCGTTTGGGCTGGAATATTGTCACAGGCTATTTGGATAGTGCCGAACGTTTGATTGGGCAAAAAGGCTTGAAAGATCATGATGCGCGTTATGATCAAGCTGAGGAATTTTTACAGCTTTGCTATAAATATTGGGAAGGTTCTTGGGAAAATGATGCCTTAAAGAAAGATAAACAACAGCGCGTTTTTACTAATCCCAATAAAGTCCACTCGATCAATCATCAAGGGCAATATTACCAAAGCCAAGGTGTATTTCAGGTTGCACCATCGGTTCAACGTACGCCAACACTCTTCCAAGCAGGTGCTTCACCGAAAGGACTACAGTTTGCCACGCGTCATGCCGAATGTATTTTTATTGGCGGCGATCAACCTGAAAAGATTCGTCAGCAAGTTAATAAAATACGACTACAAGCACAGCAACAAGGTCGAGATGAAGATGCGATTAAAATCTTTGTCGGTATTACCGTTGTCGTCGCGGAAACACATGAACTTGCCCAGCAAAAACTGGCTGAATATCGTCAATATGCCAGCCCTGAAGCAGGTCTAGCGCATTATGCCAGTTCAGTCGGAATTGATCTTTCACAGTTTGCAGATGATGAAACGATTCCTTATCAAAAGAGCAATAGCATTGCTTCCGTCAATGAGAAATTTAAAGAACAGCGCATCAGCAAAAATGATCTGAAAGCACAGCATGTTTTGGGTGGACGTTATCCGCTTATTGTAGGCAGTGGTGCTGAAGTTGCGGAATATCTCATTGAACTGCTTGATCAGACCGGCATTGATGGTTTTAACCTGACTCGTACGGTTGCACCTGAATCACACCATGATTTCATTCGCCTAGTGATCCCGGAGTTACAGCAACGTGGACGTTATAAAACTGAATATGCCACAGGCTCATTACGCAATAAGCTATTTGCCCAAGGCGATCATTTAGCTGCAAGCCATCCAGCTGATCAGTTCCGATGTCGAACGCATAACAACACAGATGAGCTAAAAATAATTGAAGAAATTAGTGCTTAACATTTAAGAAAAGAATTGGAGAAATATATGGCTCAAACAGCCTCAAAAAAATGGCTTGGTATTGGCCTTGTTATCGTCGTTGCGATTATTGCCTTATTGATCTGGAATAAACAAAGACAGAACCATAGCAGTGAACTGGTGATTGGGATCAGTCCTTCTTTTGCTCATCCACTGCAAGTTGCAGCAGATGAAGCCAAACAACAAGGTTTGAATGTCAAATTGGTCGAGTTTTCAGACTGGAATACCCCAAACATCACTTTGAATCATGGTGATATTGATGCGAACTTTTTCCAGCATCAGCCTTTTTTGGATAATGCCATTAAGGAAACTGGCTTTAAATTAAAATCCTTTGCTGCAGGTGCAGCTTCACATGTTGGACTGTATTCAAAAAAATATAAAAGTTTTGATGAACTCCCGAATGGTGCAACGGTGGCTATTCCAAATGACCCAGTTAATCAAGGCCGTGCTTTATTGCTGTTGCAACAAGCCAAGCTGATTGAACTGAAAGACAGTAACAATCATCTTTCTGCACTGAAGGACATTACCGCAAATCCGAAAAACCTCAAATTTACTGAAGTTGAAGGACCGCAAACTGCACGTGCAATTGACGATGTTGATCTCGCTTTTGGTTATCCGCATTACTTACGTTTGGCCAAAACGGCTGATCCTGAAAGTGCCTTGTTGTTTGATGATAACACCAATAAACGTTATGCAATTTTATTTGTGGTGCGTGATGACTATCAGGACAAAGACAACAAACTACAGAAATTTGTCGAGATTTATCAAAACTCACCTAAAGTCAAAGCTGCATTAGATAGCGATTTCGGTCCAACGTTGTGGTTCCCAGGTTGGAAATAAGGAGAACAATCATGGTGAGTTTTGGTTCACAGGTCGATTTTTCAGTCCCACATCTAAAAATACGTGGTTTAAATAAGTTTTATGATGTACAGGGCCAACGCTTACATGCCTTAAAAGACATTAATATCGATATTCCCAAAGCACAGATTGTTGGGATTATCGGCAAAAGTGGCGCAGGTAAATCATCCCTACTCCGTACCTTAAACGGCTTAGAGTCAATTGATACAGGTAGTATTCTGATTCATCAACAAAATATTGCAGAATTTAGCCATGCCGAGTTGATTAAAACTCGGCAGAAAATTGGCATGATTTTTCAACATTTTAATTTAATGTCTGCCAAAACGGTGTGGGAAAACGTAGCTTTACCGCTACGTATTGCGGGTTACGACAAGGCTGAGATCGAACAACGGGTCAGTGAGGTACTGACGCTAGTTGGATTAGAAGTAAAGCGAAATGATTATCCTGCTCAACTTTCTGGTGGGCAGAAACAACGTGTAGGGATCGCACGTGCCTTAGTTTCTCAGCCTGAAATCCTGCTCTGTGATGAAGCAACCTCAGCACTAGACCCTGAAAGTACCGCCAATATTCTGTCCTTATTAAAACAGATCAATCAAGACCTCGGTTTAACCATTGTCTTGATCACCCATGAAATGCAGGTTATCCAAGAAATTTGCGATCAGGTGATTGTAATTGATCAAGGTGAAATTGTTGAAGCTGGGCAAGTCTGGTCAGTATTTTCCAATCCACAACAACAGATCACGCAGGAATTACTCAACTTTGAACAGGTGAATTTACCCTTTGAGTTGAGCCAAACCATTCTGCCTCAGAGTACGCATCAGATTTTAAAATTGAAATATGTCAGTGAATCGAAATCAGTGCCTGATTTATATGAACTATTGGATGGCTTTAATAGCCCCGTTCAGGTGTATTACAGTCAGATAGATACCATTCAGCAACGTACCATCGGTTCACTAATCATCGGGATTCGCAATCTCGACTTTGATCTCAACCACTCACAATCTGAAAAACATCCTGCTATAACACAACTTGAGGTGATCGGTTATGTACAATCAACTCATTGATCTATTACTGACAGGCACTACCGATACTTTAATCATGGTCGGTGTTTCAGCGATTCTCGCCTTTTTGATTGGTCTGCCAATTGCTTTAATTTTGGTGAGTACTGCTGATTTTGGGATTTATCCTTCCAAAAAAATCAATCAGTCATTAGGCTGGATCATTAACATCACTCGATCAGTCCCCTTCCTGATTTTGATGGTGGCTTTGATTCCATTTACCAGCTGGATTGTCGGCACCAGCTATGGGGTCTTGGCTGCAATTGTGCCGTTGACCATCGCCGCGATTCCTTTCTTCGCACGTATTGCAGAGGTCAGTCTACGTGAAGTCGATCAAGGGTTGATTGAGGCAGCACAAGCGATGGGCTGTAACCGCAAGCAGATTCTTTGGCATGTATTGCTTCCTGAAGCTTTACCGGGGATAGTTGCAGGTTTTACTGTGACTATTGTGACCATGATCAGTTCTTCTGCCATTGCAGGTGCCATTGGTGCAGGCGGTTTGGGCGATATCGCCTATCGCTACGGCTATCAACGTTTTGATATGCAAGTCATGCTGGCGGTGATTTTAGTCCTGATTGTTTTGGTCATGTTGGTACAAACGACAGGCGATAATATTGCCAAACAGCTCGATAAACGCAAAGTTTAAGCTCGAAATAAAAATCCGCACTCGCCATGACCTGACTTTGTCATGGCTTTCATGTAAAATCAGCAGCAATTTTTAAATAACACATTTGTGAGTGGTTTCATGGGTTTTAATTGCGGTATTGTTGGTCTGCCAAACGTAGGTAAATCTACATTGTTCAATGCATTAACAAAGGCAGCGATTGCAGCTGAAAACTTTCCGTTCTGTACCATTGAACCGAATACAGGTATTGTCCCTGTTCCAGATCCACGTTTAGACAAACTTACAACGATTGTTAAACCGCAACGTGTTATTCCAACCACAATGGAATTTGTTGATATCGCAGGTTTGGTTGCTGGTGCATCCAAAGGTGAAGGCTTGGGTAACCAATTCCTTGCCAATATCCGTGAAACTGATGCCATTGCACACGTGGTACGTTGTTTCGAAGATGAAAACGTGATCCATGTAAATGGTAGAATTGACCCATTAGATGACATTGCAACCATCAATACTGAACTTGCACTTGCTGACCTTGATACCGTTGCAAAAGCATTATTACGCTTAACTAAAGCAGCAAAAGGTGGCGACAAAGACGCGATTGCAACCAAAGCAGCTTTAGAAAAAATTCAACCCTTATTAGATGAAGGCAAACCAGCACGTGCGGCTGACCTTTCTGATGATGAACGTAAAGCAGTGCGTGGTTTCGGTTTAATGACGCTTAAACCAACCATGTATATTGCTAACGTTGCAGAAGATGGTTTTGAAAATAACCCACATCTTGATGCAGTAAAAAAACTGGCTGCTGAAGAGAATGCCATTGTTGTACCACTTTGCAACCAGATCGAAGCTGAAATTTCATTACTCGAAGATGAAGACCGTGCTGAATTCTTAGAAGCAATGGGTATGGAAGAACCAGGCTTAAACGTCGTGATTCGTGCAGGTTATAGCCTACTTGGCTTACAAACTTACTTCACTGCGGGCGTACAAGAAGTGCGTGCTTGGACGGTTAAAGTCGGTGCGACTGCGCCACAAGCAGCTGGTGTCATTCATACCGACTTCGAGAAAGGCTTTATTCGTGCAGAATGTATTGCTTATGATGACTTCATTCAATACAACGGTGAAAATGGTGCAAAAGAAGCAGGTAAATGGCGTTTAGAAGGTAAAACCTATGTCGTTCAAGACGGCGATGTATTACACTTCCGTTTTAACGTGTAATTATTTCAATATAAAAGCACTATGGAAAAAACCCTAGGACGATTATTTGCACATGATCTGACTTTACGGCGTGTTTTGATTTTTATCATTCTCGTCGTATTAGGATCAGTTGACCTTGCTACAGGTTATGAATATTCGTTCTCTGTGTTTTATCTCATTCCAATCTCGATTGCGGCATGGTACGACCACACTAAAATTACAATTATTACCATTTTGCTTTCAGCCATTACTTGGCTACTTGCAGATATTAATGCAGGTCACCCCTACTCCAATCACATTATTCCGTTTTGGAATGCCACAGTTCGTTTAGGTCTATTTTCAATCGTTGCTTTCTTGCTTATAAATGTTCGTAAAAACTGGCAGGAAATGAAAAATTTGGCAATGAAAGACCAACTTACCTCACTTGATAATAGCCGTGCCTTCGATATTGAATATCGTATTTTACGTAAATTGAATTTTCGCAAACAGTCACTTTTCGCTGTTGGCATTATTGATCTTGATGGTTTTAAAGCCGTCAATGATACTCATGGACATCATCGTGGAAATGAAGTTCTGTTACAGTTTTCACAAGTTCTAAAAAAAGCCTGCCGTTCATCAGACATTATTGCGCGTTTAGGCGGTGATGAATTTGCAATTATTTTATTGGATGCTGATGAAACTCAAGCACACCTGTGCGACCAGCGCCTCAGAACCTTATTTGCAGAAAGTGGCTTAAATCAAAAATATGGCGTCGATTTTAGTATGGGTTTAGCCATTTTATCCGAATTGCCAGAAAACCTAGAAGATGCAACCAAGACCGCAGATCAGCTCATGTATCAATCAAAATCTTTAGGTAAATCACAAACAACGATTCAATCATTTATTTGACCCATTGCGTCGGTGTACAAGTTGTGACCTTTTTAAATATTCGAATAAAAAAACTCACATTTTCATAGCCCACTTCATAAGCAATTTGCTGAATAGTCATATCTGTGGTTAATAATAACTTCTTGGCTTTATCAACTCTCACCTGTTGCAAATATTGATTGGGTGAAATCTGTGTCGCCAATTGAAAACGCCGTTTTAAATTTCGCTCACTAAAGTTAAATTGCTGAGCCAAATCGGCAATGCGGTTTTCCGCAGCACAATGTTCATCTAACCAATCTTGTACTTGCAATACGGCTTCATCACAGTGGTTACGATACATCGGTAATACGGGATTCAATGATTGTGGCAAGGTCATTAACAAATGGCTTGCACACAATTGAGCAAAATAGTCCCCTTTATACTGTGCAACGATGCCCAGTAAAGCATCAAACGTACCCAATAATGTCCCTGTGCTATAGACCGATCCTGCGTGTAGATAGTTTCGATTTTTAGTAAATGAACAGCTAGGAAATAAACCTTTCAGCTCACGAATAAAAGCCCAATGGGTTGCTAACAGCATATGATCAGCAAGTTTGGTTGCTGCAATAAAATAAACACCCGTTGTAACAGCTAAAATAGCAATCTGCTGTTGTATTAAACTTCTAATCCACAGCACTAAATCATGGCTTTGTAATGTTAATGTTGCTAACTGCTTCCCCTCAAAACTAGGAATAATCACCAAATCGTAAATGCGATCTAGCATGATATGCCCATCTACATCGATCTGTGCTCCACTTGCACTCTGTTTCGCTAATCCATCGATACTCAGAATTTCAACTTGGTATGTTGCAACCTGACCCTGTCGCGCTTCCAACAAAGCCACGACATGAAAAAAATCCTTAACCATCATCAGGCTCATTGCCCAACATCCATCATAAGCAAGAATTGCAACTCTTTTCATTTCGATATGGCACGATCAGACTATTGATCGTCATGATTATATCTATATCACACAATGGTTTTTAACTATTCTGATATTCAATTTATACATTTGGAGCATCTTACCATGCAACACTTTGAAATAGTTGAAAAAATCATATCAACCATTGAAGGCAATCTTTTTGTAAAGATATGGCAGCCACAACAAACTGAACCAAACAAACAAATTCCGATTTTATTATTCCATGACTCTTTAGGCTGCGTGCAACTATGGCGAGATTTTCCTGAACAACTTTGCATCAAAACTAATCGCATGATTATTGCCTATGATCGTCACGGCTTTGGACAATCTGATGCAAGCGACACACAACTCTCTACCGATTTTATCCAACAAGAAGCTCAAGTTGCTGCTGAACTTTTAGATCAGCTTGAAATCTCACAAGTGATTGCACTGGGTCATAGTGTTGGTGGTGGCATGGCGGTCAGCTTTGCAGCTCAATATCCATTCAAATGCGTTGCGGTGATTACGGAAGCAGCTCAGGCATATATTGAACAAAAGACCTTAGATGCCGTTTCTGATGCAAAACAGATGTTCCAACAGCCTGAACAATTGCAAAAACTCAAAAAATATCATGCAGAAAAAGCACAATGGGTTTTGGATGCTTGGACTGAAACATGGCTTTCACCTGCATTTCGCAATTGGAATCTGGACAATGACCTCAAAGTATTACAAACAAAATTGCTCGCCATTCATGGTCACAATGATGAATACGGTAGCTTAGCGCAACCTGAACGATTAGCCCAATATGCAGATGCTGAATTACATTTGATTGAAGCGTGTGGACACGTTCCTCATCGAGAAAAACCGCAACTGATTGTTCAAATCATCAAGGAATTTGTTGCAGTCTACGCCTAAAATGACACTAAAAATCAGTAATTTTGTCTTACTGATTTTTTAATAATTTCTGTAATTGTTTGGTCACATGCACCCTTGCCTTCTTCTGTTTAAAAATCGTCGGAATATGCAATAAAAAGAAGGAGTGGCGATATTTTTTATGATCGCGTAAATCTTCTTTTAAATAGTCATAGAGATCAATCGCCGCTTCACGATGAAATGCCCATAGCACTTGTTGTCTATACATCACCACATAATAAGCATCATTCTGCCAATTCAGTTCATGTTTTTGACGACAATCACAAGACTCACACACTACACCTCCTTTATTCATTAAAGAATAAGCCACAGACCATTTTTGTACATCATAGGTCTCAGGTAAATCGTGAATCTGCTGAAGATCAACCGATAAATTAGGATAGTAAAAAGCAGCATTCCAATAACCACCACAACTATCCTGAAAACGCTGATATTCAAAATCTGAATGTTGCTGAAAATACTCGATATCTTTTTTGAGTTGAATCTTGGCTAATCGAGCAAATTCAAAACTCGCTTTGCGCTGACATGATGGACATTTAATGCTTAACTTGTGCGGTAATGACCAATATTCGTAAAGTCCTGTCATTTGCTTTTAAATATAAATCTTGGGTTAAAGACCATTCAGCATAACAAGCTGATCGCACATTTTAAATGATCTATTTATTGCAATAAAAAAACCGAAATCTAAATGATCTCGGCTCTTTTAAAATTATCTGGGCTTAAGATGCAGTTTGGACTTTCATATCCATCGCGGCACGTTTGCTTTCAGCTTCTTTCAAAATACGCTGATGTAATGGTTTACGGAAACCCAGTAAGAATACGAACTCAGCTAAAACGAACAATGGACCAATTGCCAAACCAATCAGGTCATCAACAAAAGCAGGTTTTTTCTTTTCAAAATAATGTCCTACAAACTGAAAGACCCAGCCTACAACAAAAATACCAACGCTCGCACCTAACCAACTCCACATGGATAAAGCTGCAATTTTTACTGAAAAAGGATAAGCCAATACCAACAAAAGCAGCATTAAAGTGCCAAATAGCTTATCGAGTGTAAGATAATAAATACTACTTAAAACAATGAGCAGCATTGCCAATGTCATAGGAAAACCTGATATCTCGATGCCTGCTCGCGCAGTTAAACATAAGATTGAGAAAACAATTAAAGGAATCCCCACAAAATGGGTCATAATATTATTTCGATCTAAATGATAAGCAGCATATTGGCTGAGTTGACGTTCCAAATTTGTCATTGCTCATTCCTCATATAATTAGTTTATGCTGTTAATCTATAAGAAATGATTGGATGAAGTTGTCATATAGCTGACAAATAGATTTATTTTTACAAAGGAAATGTTGTGTTAGATGCAATTTATATTAAAAATTTGCAGCAAAATTCTTGGTTTAGTCATCTCGCTGAACCATTCCAAAACTTTATTATTGAACATGGTAAAAAACAT
This sequence comes from Acinetobacter sp. ANC 4805, assembly GCF_022549495.1. Taxonomy (GTDB): domain Bacteria; phylum Pseudomonadota; class Gammaproteobacteria; order Pseudomonadales; family Moraxellaceae; genus Acinetobacter. The sequence goes on along the minus strand of NZ_JAKZGD010000007.1, from coordinate 26,465 downwards.
AGCATAGAAAAAAACACTGCCGTGTTTCATGCCCAAGACATTTTTGATGGTGTTTATGGTGTGCTTGAAGGATCGATTAGTTTGGGCTATATCGACGTCAATGGGAATGAAGCAATTGCTGCAATTGCAGAACCTATCATGTGGTTTGGTGAGATTTCACTAATCGACCAACAACTGCGTTCCCATGATGCTATTGCACTTAAAAAAAGTATCGTTTTACAGATTCCAGCACAACCACTTAACGCATTTCTACTCCAAAATCCTTATTACTGGTACTACTTTGCATTGCTCACCAGTCAAAAACTTCGTTATGTCTTTTTAGAACAAATTGCAATTCAGACTCAAAGTATTAGCCAACGCCTTGCACAACGCTTGTTATTTATACTTGAAGGCTATGGCAACCGTTCTTCTATTCAAGATTTCAATATTCAAATTTCACAAGATCAACTTGCCAATATGCTGACGATTTCCAGACAAACAGTGAATCAAGAATTGAATGTATTTGAAAAACAAGGGATCATTCAACTTGGCTTTAAAAAAATAGAGGTGCTTGATCTTGAAAAGTTAAAAAAATTAGCCATCGTTGGTTATTTAAAAGAATAAAAAATATCGCTATGATTTTATCTTATTTTAAAGTTTAGCAATCGCTTTCTTCACTCCAATATCTTGTTAATCTTAAACATAAATTAAAAGATAAACTCTCGCTATAAAACACTACGCATCAATTAAAATTATTAACAAAATCAACCTGCTTTGTTGTTATAAATTCATCTAGATTAATGCTAAGCACTATCGCTTAGCTCATTCAGATGACAACCATGAAAAAAGTCGCAACAATTTTAACAGCAGGCTTATTCACCGTATTAAGTGCAAGTGCATTTGCCTGCCCGAAAGGCACTCAATTACAAGGTGGCACAGGGCCAAACCATAAAGGTGGCAAGTGTGTAGCAGCAAATGTCGTAAAAACCCAAAAAGAAACAACGAAAGCAAAAGATGCGATGAAACATGACAGCATGAAAATGTCATCGGATACTAAAAAAGCAGCAACAACATCAACCACTCAAATCAAGCAGGAAGCAGCAAAAACGTCATAACCCCAAACTCATGATAGCTTTAACCAGCTGAAGCGAGATTCATCATCTCGCTTTTTATTATTTTGGCGATGTATTTCCTAAAGCTGGGTTATCAATCGCATCTTTGCACTGTGCTTTATCACGCTCATAGTCAGCTTGCTTTTGAGCCGATGAACTCGAATTATCTTTTACATCCCTTGCCCAAGTATCAAGACTAGTCAAAGCTTTACGACACAGCGCATATTTCCCTTCAGTCACAGAATCAGTCATCTTCACATTAATTCGCCAATCAGTACTGAGCTGACGCAAAGGTTTTCTAACTTTTTCTTCAATCTCAGCAGTTTGTCTATTATAAACAATTGAATCAATTTGATTAATTAACTTCCAAGCAGCGCGTGCATATGTCGTTGCATCATTATTAAGTTTTGGCGCTGGTTTAATCTCCACTTTTTTCTCTGGCTCATTGCTTGAATGATCACATGCAGTCAATAAAAGGCTGCTGAACAACATGATTGTTGCTACATGAGTTTTTGTATTAAACATATCAAATCACCAATGAAACATTTGGGCATTATGCTAGTCAATTCAGCGACAATACTCAATCATTGTTACTGATTTACCCCATATAACAAGCTATTTTCTAAAGAATTGATTTCATACCAATATCATTTAAAGTACGTGAATAAAGCAATCACCTGAACAGAAAATCTTGGAACTTAATTTTGGAACCATCGACTTATGTCACAAATAAAAATTTACGCACTACGCCAAACGATTGATCAGTTTAGAAGCCAACTGTCAGATGCAATTCATCAAGCATTGGTCACAAGCTTAAACTATCCTAGAGAGAAGAAATTTCAGCGCTTTATTGCGTTGGCAACAGAAGATTTTATTTATCCAAATGACCGAAGTGAACATTATTTGATTATTGAAATTTCAATGTTCGAGGGCAGAACAATCGCTACGAAAAAACATTTCATTCAAACCATCTTTTCTAATATCCAACAACAATGCGGTATTTCCCCTCAAGATATTGAAATTACAATTTTTGAAACACCAAAATCAAATTGGGGAATCCGTGGTCAAAATGCAGATGAATTACGACTTAACTATCAAGTCGATGTTTAAACAGAGCAACGTTGTTGTTATTCACATTTTTTGTCTAACAAAACCATGTTTTTTTTGTATCAGACAAGCTTAATTCAGTAAAAAGTTCTGCTATGCTTAACTACAAATTACTCAGGATAGGATTACACGCATGAGCGTCACTCTTGGAACTCCACTTCAATCTTCTGCATTTAAGGTTTTACTGTTAGGTTCTGGGGAGCTTGGTAAAGAAGTTGTGATTTCTTTACAACGCTTAGGTGTCGAAGTTCATGCTGCGGATCGTTATGATCATGCACCAGCCATGCAAGTTGCGCATTTCTCTTATACCTTGAATATGGCTGATCCAACTGAGTTAAAACAACTCATTGAAACAATTAAACCCAATTTAATCGTTCCTGAAATTGAAGCGATTGCAACTGAAGTGCTCGTGGAAATTGAGCAAAGTCAAACGGCGACGGTCATTCCGTCAGCTAAGGCAGTGAATCTTACGATGAACCGAGAAGGAATTCGTCGTTTAGCTGCTGAAGAACTCGGTTTACCCACCTCTGCTTATCGCTTTGCCAATACTTTAGAAAGCTTCCGTGCTGCATGTGATGACATTGGTTATCCAAACTTTGTAAAACCTGTGATGTCTTCATCTGGCAAGGGTCAATCACGTGTTAAAAGCTTTGATGAAGTTGATGCCGCTTGGGAATATGCAATGCAAGGCGGTCGTGTCAATCAAGGCACGGTGATTATTGAATCACAAATTGATTTTGACTTTGAAATCACCCTACTAACAGTCCGTGCAAAAAACCCACAGACTGGCGAAATCGAAACTCATTTCTGCGATCCAATTGGACACCGTCAAGATGCGGGCGACTATGTTGAAAGCTGGCAGCCTCAACCAATGACAGCGGCAGCATTGCAAGAATCAAAACGTATTGCACACAAAGCAACAACAGCATTAGGTGGCTGTGGTATCTTTGGGGTAGAACTATTTATCAAAGGCGATAAAGTTTGGTTTAGTGAAGTCTCTCCTCGCCCACATGATACGGGTCTCGTGACTTTAGCTTCACAATTCCAAAGTGAATTTGAACTGCATGCACGTGCTATTTTAGGTTTGCCTGTCAATACAGCTCGCCATAGTACTGCGGCAAGTGCCGTGATTTATGCAGGTGTAGATGCGAATAACCTCAGCTTTACTGGCGTGAATCTTGCTTTAACCAATCCAAATACTGACTTACGTTTATTTGGTAAGCCTGAAGGCTTTAAACGCCGTCGTATGGGGGTTGCAACTGCCCGTGCTGAAACGACAGATCTTGCCCGTGAGCTAGCAAAACAAGCTGCTGACCAAGTGATTGTACAAACGAACTCTTAACCTAAATTGAGTAGACCCATTTTCATGATCAATACATCTCCTTTGTTGAACTATGTCACGAGTCATCATGATATTAAGGCCATTAACCAATGGCGAACAGATGTAGAAAAGCAATTACAAGAGAGCTATGAAAATGGGCAAACCATTCGTGAAGTGATTAAGGCCCGATCTAATTCGATTGATGAAGCTTTAGTTTTTCTATGGAATCATGCTGAATTAAATCAAACCGAATTAGGTTTATTTGCAGTTGGAGGGTATGGTCGCCGTGAAATGCTGCCATATTCCGATACCGACATTATGATTTTATCTGAAGATGAAATTAGTGAAGAACAAGAAAAACTGATCTCTACTTTTATTTCTTCTTTATGGGATGTCGGTAATTTCAAACCAGGAATTAGCGTTCGTACCATCCAAAACTGTGTTGAACAAGCAACCAATGATTTAACCGTTGCATCGACCCTGATTGAAGCACGTTTAATCACAGGCAATGAACAACTGGCTAAATGGCCACGCCGTATCGTTGCGCAAACATGGACGGATAAAACCTTTTATGATGCCAAAATGGCAGAACAAACCAAGCGTTATGCTCAGCACAACAATACCGAAAGCAATTTAGAACCTGATATTAAAAATGCACCTGGTGGTATCCGTGATATTAATCAAATTGGTTGGATTGCCAAACGTCATTTCCGTGTCAATCGCATTTATGATTTGGTACATCTAGGTTTTATTACCGAATTCGAATTGGCTGTACTTGAGGAAGCAGAAAGTTTCTTATGGGAAATCCGAACCCATTTGCACCGTATTGCTAAACGAGATGAAAATCGTTTATTGTTTGAATATCAACGTGATATTGCTGCTAAATTTGGTTATGTTCGTGAAGAAGGTCAACATGCTAACTTTGCAGTTGAACAGTTCATGAAACGTTATTATCGAACAGCCCAGCAAGTTTCAACCCTCAATGAAATGCTACTTGCCTATTTCAATGAGTCGGTAATCACACCTCGCCTACCCGATTATGAACGTCAAATTATCGACATCAATGATCATTTTAAAATTGTAGATGGCAAACTTGCGGTACAACATCACAAGGTATTTTCAGAAGAACCGAGTGCCATTTTAGAATTATTCTATCTTTTGGCAAATCGACCTGAAATTGCAGGTATCCGTGCCCGTACTTTACGTCTACTTGTTCTTGCTGCAAAACGGATTGATCAAAGATTCCGAGATAATCCAGAACATCAAGCCCTGTTTATGTCGATTATCCGCTCACCTCATCTATACGACACGATGGTGGCGATGAAACGTTACGGCGTTCTAGGCAATTACATTCCTGCTTTCGGACAAATTACGGGACTGATGCAATATGATCTGTTCCATATCTACACCGTTGACGCACACACCTTATTATTACTACGCAATTTGAGCCGTTTTAAAGAACCTGAATTTGCCAAAGAATTCCCTGTGGTGAGCTCAGTGTTCCAGCGTATTGCTCGCCATGACATTGTCTATATGGCAGCGATTTTCCATGACATTGCCAAAGGTCGTGGCGGTGATCACAGTGAGTTAGGCGCACTGGATGCCATCGAGTTCTGTCGCACGCATGGTTTTACAGAACGTGAATGTAAACTGGTGGCGTGGCTGATTAATAATCACCTGTTAATGTCACTCACTGCACAGAAAAAAGATATTTCTGATCCAGATGAAGTCAAAGAATTTGCCGAAAAAGTCGGTGATATGGAGCATCTGGATTATCTCTACACCCTAACTGTGGCGGATATTAATGCCACCAATCCAAAACTTTGGAATACGTGGCGTGCTTCTTTAATGCGCCAATTGTATACCTATGCGCGTGATGTGATTCGTTCAGGTTTGGGTCGTCCTGTTGACTATCAAATGTTGATTGAAGACACCAAGTTTGCTGCAAGTGAATTATTGGTTAATAACTTCTCGCTCGCTGAAGTCGAAAAAGTTTGGCAAGAGCTTGGTGATGAATACTTTGTTAAAGAATCAGCCAATGAAATTGCATGGCATACCCAAGCAATTTTGCAACACGGCGATAACCCTGAACCTTTAGTTTTATTACGTGCGCACCGTAATGCTGCGGATGACGCCGTTCAAATCTTTATTTATACCCGTGATCAACCGAACTTATTTGCGACCACGGTTGCTGTCTTAGATCGCATGAATCTTGATGTTCAAGATGCAAGAATTATTACCGCAACCACCTCATTTAGTTTAGACACCTACTTAGTCCTTGATCGTTTTGGCACATTACTCACCGACCCTGATCGTGAACGTAAAGTGAAAGCTGCCCTTGTAGATGCACTGAGCCATTCAGATCAATATCCGGGTATTATGCAACGCCGCATTCCACGTCATTTACGTCATTTCGATGTACAAAATACCGTGGATATCGTACTGAATCCGACGTTACAACAACATATGGTTGAAATCTCAACACTCGATCAACCGGGTCTCTTAGCTCGGATTGGGGCATTGTTTATGCTCCAAGGTTTGGATATTCACTCAGCAAGAATTGCAACACTAGGTGAAAGAGCCGAAGATATTTTCTTTGTGACCAAGAAAAACGGTATATTACTCACCCATGAAGAGGTGAAAGCTTTCGCGGAAACGCTTAAAGCAGCTTTAGATGAAGCATCGAATCAAATTTGTAATCCATCTTAAAACACCCCTGAATCCCCCCTAAGTTGCGATGCTTTAGTCGCCTCTCAGGGGATTTGTTATTCTTATTTTCGGTAATTGTTTAAATGAACTCTAGTTTGTCTTTATTGCATCCCTATCCTTTTGAAAAGTTAAATCAACTTTTTAAAGATGTGCAGCCTGCCGATTTGCCATTGATTCCATTATCAATTGGTGAACCGAAACATCCTGCACCAGAGTTCGTTAAACAAGCAATCATTGATAATTTTGCGCATCTATCGACTTATCCAAATAGCAAGGGTTTACCTGAGCTGCGCCAAAGTATTGCACAGTGGCTCACTAATCGTTTCAAGCTGAATCATATTAGTGCGGAAAATCATATCTTGCCTGTTTCTGGTACACGTGAAGGCATCTTCTCCTTTGTACAAGCCTTGATTAAACGTGAAGATGCACCGTATATCGTGATGCCAAATCCGTTCTATCAGATTTATGAAGGTGCAGCATTGCTTGCAGGTGCAAAACCTTACTTTATCAACTGCACAGAAGAAAATGGTTATTTAGGTGACTTTGATGCTGTTCCTGCGGAAGTCTGGGAAAAAACAGCATTATTATTCGTTTGTACACCGGGTAATCCGACAGGGACAGTACTATCAAAAGAACAGTTTAAAAAATTAATTGCGCTGTCTGATCAATATGGTTTTGTGATTGCATCTGATGAATGTTATTCAGAGCTTTGGTTTGATCAAGCACCAATTGGTCTTTTAGAAGTCTGTGCTGAAATAGGGCGTGATGATTATAAAAACTGTATCGTATTCCATTCGCTTTCAAAACGTTCAAACTTACCGGGCTTGCGCTCTGGTTTTGTTGCAGGTGATGCGGCACTCTTAAAACCCTATTTGCAATATCGTACTTATCACGGTGCTGCGATGCCTGTTCAACATCAATTGGCTTCGATTGCAGCATGGAATGATGAGGCACATGTAGAAGAAAATCGTCAACAATACCGTGCTAAATTTGATTTATTCCAAACGGAGTTAGGACATTTGCTACCGTTACAAAAACCTGATGCAGGTTTTTATTATTGGTTAAAAGTTGATAATGACGAAACTTTTGCCAAAATGTTGATGGAAAAAGCCCATATCAAAGTTTTACCGGGTCGTTACTTGTCTCGTGATACTGAACAAGGTAACCCAGGTGAAGGTCATGTCAGAATGGCATTGGTCGCTGATTTAGCGCAATGTGAAGAAGTAGTGAAACGACTCAAAGCCATTCTTTAATAATGAGTTTTAAGAATCCATGTACACACATGGATTCTTTTATCACACATCAAATTTGTCCAATGATCAGTATTGTGGCAATCAGAATCATTAAGCTACCAGAAATACGACTCACAACTTTTACGGCATGAGGTCTGGTACGCAATAGTTTGTTCGCTGCTACTCCAACTAGAACATAAACCACAGCACAGCTCAGTAAATGAATCATTCCCAATAAAATAATTTGTGTTGTCGGTGAGAGCGCCATTTGAGGATGAATGAATGGGGGCAATAAAGCAAAAAATAACAACAGCACTTTCGGATTTAAGCCACTAATCCCCACTCCCTTAATCAACCACGATTGAGCAGATTCAAGTTTCTGAGTTGGTTTAGTCTCAGTTGAAATGGTGGCAGGATGAATGAACAGATTTACGCCCATCCAAAACAAATAACAAGCACCTGCAATCGTCATGGTACTTAAAAGAATAGGATAATGGTTAAGTAAAGTGCCAACACCAGCTGCAACACATAAAATAGCGATTAAGTGACCCAATACCAATCCCATCACTGCCGTGATGACAAACTGCCCTTTTATTCCTGCTAAAATTGCATAAGCCCAATCTGCACCTGGTGTCAAAACAAATAAAATTGAAACACACCAAAAAGCAAAAATGACACTCAAATCCATATCCAATACCCATTCACAAATATGTCCATGTTTTTCACCATTTGGTGAAAATAGATTTGAGAGAATAGGCTTTAATGCTTAAAATGTTATTCCAAATGTTTGCTTATTTTTAAAACCAAAAGGTAGATTATTCTAAATGGATCGTATTGATAAGAAAATTATTGCTGAACTACAAGCAAATGGGCGATTATCTATTACCGAATTAGCCGAAAGAATCGGTTTAAGTCTGTCCCCTTGTCATCGTCGAGTCAAAGCATTAGAAGAATCTGGCGTAATTAAGGGCTATCATGCTGATCTTGAAGCTTCACAAATCGGCTTTAATTTTGCTGCAATTATCTTTGTGACTTTAAAAGATGGCGATAAACGTGCTTTGTCTAGCTTCGAAGAAAAAGTCAGTGAAATTGCAAATGTGATTCAAGCACAGCGGCTATTTGGTAATCCTGATTATTTGTTGCATGTGGTGACCAAAGACCTCGCTAGTTTTCAAAAACTTTATGATGACAGCCTCTCTGCTTTACCGAATGTACAACGTCTTACCTCAACGATTGTCATGAAGAATGTAGTATCGAATCGCTTGCTTCCTTTATGACGAACTGTGATGAAAAATATCATCACTTCATAGACCTAAATTTATTTTGGTGTGCCCAAGAATCCTCTCTATTAATTTTTTCATCTATCCATTCAGTATTGACCATCTGTTGAAATCTTCGTCTATACTTAGGCCATCAATATTTGGCGACTATGGAAAGATGGCTTCTCAAACTCCCCAGAAAACAAAGAAGAAAATTTGGTTTATCTTAGCGATCATTATTGTTTTTCTAATAATTGCAATCATGTTTTGGCAAATGAACAAAACCAAAAATTCACAAAATGTGGAAAAGCAAAAACGTGCGAATCCAACTGAACAGAAAGCAGCGTTGACTGTGACGGTTATTCAACCCGAACAACAAAATTGGAGACAAAGCTTTACTGCCAATGGCAACATTGCAGCTTGGCAAGAAGTGGTGATTAGCAGTGAACTATCAGGACAACGACTGACTCGAGTCAATGTCAACGTTGGTGATGAAGTTAAACGGGGTCAAGTTTTAGCTGAAATTAATAGTGAAACCATTCGTGCTGACCTCGCCGCAGCCCAAGCAAGCTATGCCGAAGCACAAGCTGTGCTAGCTGATGCGATCACCAATAACAAGCGCATTCAACAACTTAAAAATACAGGGGCGATTTCTGCGCAGGAATCTACTCAATATCAAACCTCCCAAGCCACTGCACAAGCCCGTCTTGATGCAGCCAAAGCTCAAATTGAAAGTCATCAATTACGCTTAGCTCAAACCCAAGTGGTTTCGCCTGATAATGGTGTTATTTCAGCACGTACCGCAACCGTTGGTTCTTTGGCACAGACAGGACAAGAACTTTTCCGTTTAATTCGAGATCATCGCTTAGAATGGCGCGCTGAAGTCACCTCATCTGATTTATATAAACTCAAACAAGGTATGACAGCCCGTATCATTTCACCAGACCCAGCCCAAGCAACAGTCACAGGCAAAGTTAGGATGATAGCGCCTGTTATTGATCCACAAACTCGTTACGGTTTGGTTTATGTCGATATTCCAACAACTCAAGCAGTTCGTATGGGTATGTTTGTGAAAGGTGAGTTTGATCTCGGTGAAAAACCTGCACTCACTATTCCGCAAACTGCGTTATTACTACGAGATGGTTTTTCTTATGTGTTTATTGTTGATCACAATAATCGTGTAACACAGCAAAAAGTCACTGTAGGTCGTCGTTTGGGTGATCGCGTTGAGATTATGGATTTACCTACTCATGTAAAATTGGTTTCTTCAGGAACAGGGTTCTTAACGGATGGGGATTTGGTCAGCGTTGCCAAAGATATTCCTGACACACCTCTCAGCAAACAACTTGTGACCACACAGGAGAAATAAGATGAATTTCTCCGCTTGGTCAATCCGCAATCCAATTCCGGGCATTTTATTGTTTATCATGCTTGGTTTGGCTGGATTGTTATGTTTTCACTGGATGAAAATACAACAATTCCCAGATATTGAACTTCCGATGGTCACCGTAAGCGCGGCACTACCGGGTGCTGCCCCACCACAACTTGAAACAGAAGTTGCACGTAAGATTGAGAACTCGATTGCGACTTTGCAAGGTTTAAGAAATCAATACACCAATATTCAAGATGGTGTTGTTACGGTTACAGCAGAATTTCAACTCGAAAAACCACTCCAAGAAGCGGTTGATGATGTTCGAAATGCAGTGTCTCAAGTTCGTTCTGATCTACCTGCCGATTTGCGCGACCCTATTGTCAGTAAAATCAATTTGTCAGGCTCACCGATCCTGACCTATACCATTCAATCACCCAAAATGGATGAAGAAGCACTGTCATGGTTCGTAGACTATGATATTGCACGTGCCATGTTACAGGTAAAAGGTGTCGGTGCTGTCGCACGTGTAGGTGGTGTTACACGCCAAGTTGAAGTTGAACTTGACCCTGAAAAATTATTGGCATTGAATGCAACTGCTACCGATATTACCCGCCAATTACGCTTGATTCAGCAAGATGCCTCAGGTGGTCAAACCAAAATCGGAGGCAGTGAGCAATCAATCCGCACTATTGCAACCGTAAAAACAGCCGCAGAAATTGGTGCAATGGATCTCGCACTCAGCGATGGTCGGCATATTCGCCTTGATCAAGTTGCATCTATTCGTGATGGAATTGCAGAACGACGTTCTGCTGCACTACTGAATGGTAAACCCGTCATTGGTTTTGAAATTACCCGTAGTAAAGGTGCGAGTGAGGTTGATGTTGAAAAGGGTGTCATCGAAGCTTTAGATAAACTGAAAGCCTCACATCCTGATATTCAAATTACAGAAGCCTTTAACTTTGTTAAACCTGTAGCGGATAATTACAAAGGTTCGATGTCACTGCTTTATGAAGGGGCAATTTTAGCAATCTTGGTGGTTTGGCTATTTTTACGTGATTGGCGTGCAACCATCATTGCTGCAACTGCCCTGCCACTATCTATTTTACCTGCCTTGATTGGGATGTATTACTTCGGATTTACCCTAAATACAGTGACTTTACTCGCCATGTCATTAGTGGTTGGTATCTTAGTCGATGATGCAATTGTTGAAATTGAAAATATTATTCGGCATCTGCGAATGGGAAAAACGCCTTATGAGGCCGCAATGGAAGCTGCCGATGAAATTGGTCTAGCGGTTATTGCCACGACGTTTACGTTAATTGCAGTATTTCTGCCAACAGCGTTCATGAGTGGAATCGCAGGTAAATTTTTCGTTCAATTCGGTTGGACGGCTGCATTGGCAATTTTTGCTTCTTTATTAGTTGCACGTCTGCTTACACCAATGATGTCAGCTTACATTTTAAAACCGTGGATTGGTCAAGTTGACAAGCAAGATGAAACTGTAGGCAACCAAGCAAAATTAGATCATGGCACAACAAAATTAGCCAGAGACCGTGCCAACGATGGACGTGTCATGCGTGGCTATATGCGTTTAGTCACATGGTGTTTAAATCATCGTTGGGTCACTTTATTTGGAGCAATTGCTTTTTTTGTTGGCTCAGTGATGCTGATTCCTCTACTGCCTACTGGTTTCGTTCCACCACCAGATACAGGGCAAACTCAAGTTCGTCTAGAACTCGCACCCGGTTCACAATTTGTTGATACCTTAAAAACAGCAGAATACGCACGTAACCTGATTAAAGACCATCCTGAAATCAAGAGTATTTATACAACCATTGGTGGTGGTGCAGCAGGAACAGATCCTTTTTCAGGGGGAGCTTCGAGCGAACCAAGAAAAGCTACATTAACCATTCAAATTACTGAGCGCTCTGATCGAAGTGCTAGCTTGCAAGAGATTGAGAATCAGATTCGTCAACGTTTAGCTCCATTGCCGGGTGCACGTATTCAAGTCGGTTTAGCAGGAAATAACACCCAGTATCAACTTGCACTTTCAGGCGATGATCCAGAAGCTTTGATGTCGACTGCACGCCAACTTGAACGTGAATTACGAACGATTCCAAATATCGGAGGTATTACCTCAAGTGCAGCGTTGATTCGTCCTGAACTGGTGATTCGTCCTGACTTTGCCAAAGCCGCAGATTTAGGTGTGACCACCTATGATATTGCTGAAACTTTGCGTATCGCCACCGCAGGTGATTTTGATCAGAATCTAGCAAAATTAAACTTATCTCAACGTCAAGTTCCCGTTGTGATTAAACTTCCTTTGGCTGCTCGCCAAGATCAGGAGTTAATGAAACGCTTGATGATCAAAGGCAGCCACGGCCCTGTGATGTTAGGTACGATTGCAGATGTGAATATTGAAAGTGGGCCATCGCAAATTGACCGTTTTAACCGTTTGCGTAATATCAATTTTAATATCGAGCTGAATAATCAACCATTAGGGGATATTGCCGCTAAAGTCGATCAACTTCCAACCATGAAAAATCTTCCACCCACGGTTAAACGTACCAATATTGGCGATGCCGAAGTCATGCAAGAGTTATTCTCAAGCTTTGGTTTGGCGATGCTGACAGGTGTATTGTGTATCTACGTTGTTCTGGTTCTTTTATTCAAAGACTTCCTACAACCGATCACAATTCTTGTGGCTTTACCTTTATCTCTTGGCGGTGCATTCGTATTATTGCTTTTAGCAAAAAGTAGCTTTTCAATGCCAAGTCTAATTGGTTTGATTATGCTGATGGGGATTGCCAGTAAGAACTCGATTCTACTGGTTGATTACGCCATTATCGCAAGAAATGAAAAGCATTATTCCCGATTTAATGCGTTGTTGGATGCCTGTCATAAGCGAGCACGCCCAATTATCATGACGACATTAGCAATGGGTGCAGGTATGTTACCGATTGCGCTTGGGATTGGAACAGATCCGAGTTTCCGTGCACCAATGGCAATTTCTGTGATTGGCGGTTTGATTACCAGTACCTTCTTATCGTTATTGGTTATTCCTGTGGTCTATACCTTCATTGATGATATCAACCGAAAACTGCACAGCTTTAGAAAAACCAAGCCTGTATCACTTGAACAAACTCAATAAATTTTCAAGAAAAAAGACGGTCAAATGACCGTCTTTTTTCACTGCTCAATTTAATTTTTATTTTTTCGCTAAGGCTTTTTCAATATCAGCTTCCAAAGCATCGGGCTTGGTTGTCGGAGCATAGCGACCTAAAACCTCACCATGACGTCCAACAAGGAACTTGGTAAAGTTCCATTTGATGTTACGACTGCCTAAAATGCCTTTGGCTTCACGCGTCAAAAAGCGAAAAATAACATGCGCTTCTGGCCCTTTCACATCGACCTTGGCAAACATCGGAAAATTCACCCCATAATTGCGTTGGCAAAATGCACCTATTTCTTTGTTTGTTCCTGGATCTTGTCCCCCAAATTGGTTGCAAGGAAACCCGAGCACCTCTAAACCTTGAGCTTTATATTTTTCATGTAGCTTTTCTAGTCCTGCAAACTGTGGTGTAAAACCACACTTACTTGCAGTGTTTACAATCAGCATGACCTTGCCTTTATAATCAGCGAGCGCCTTTGTTTCTCCCTCTAACAATTCAGCTTCAAACTGATAAATGTTACTCATGGATAAGTTTCCTCGTCATTCTTTTCTTCTGTTTTAAGTTGTAATGATGCCGAATTCACGCAATAACGCAGTCCTGTCGGCTGTGGGCCATCCTCAAACACATGACCCAAATGTGCATCGCAATCATGGCAGACAATTTCTGTTCTGACCATACCATGCGATAAATCTTCATGTTCTTCTATCGCAACACTATCAATTGCTCTATAAAAACTTGGCCACCCACAACCGCTATCATATTTTGTTTCTGAAGAAAATAGTTCAGCACCACAACATCGACACACATAGGTTCCATGTTGCTTATTATTCCAATATTGTCCTGTGAATGCTGGTTCTGTGCCTTTCTGACGAGTGATGCGATATTCTTCTGGTGATAGTTCTCTTTGCCATTCTCGGTCTGTTTTATTGACTTTTCCCATAACCTGCACCTTTTATTTTGATGTTAAAAATATCTCGATGATCAGATTTTATATTTACGCCATTCACGCTAAAAACTCTAGTCTCAGATCGTACAATTTAGTGAAATTTAAGCATTAAATTTAAAATAGCAAAAAGAAAGCAAATAAAAATACTTGGTAAGCAAATTTTAACAAAACTATCTTTCTCGTGAGCAAAGATAATGTTATTCTTGTTGGGCACGGTTGTATAGGACAAAACATGTCTCAGAAAAAAAGTGTGGTTTTCCAAAAACTCTTACCAACAATCAGACAATATCAACAATCAGGTTTTACCCATGAAAAAATTGTTGAGTTACTCAAAGATCAATATGATCTAGATTTGGTAAGTGTTGAAACCTTTAAAAGTTATTTATATCGATATGCAAAAGTGAATCCTGCTATGTCTAAAAATACTGTTACATCCCACTCCGCTCAATCAAGTCGTGAAATTAAGAAATCATCAAAGCTTGAGCATGTTTGCTATGACATTCGTGGACCAGTATTACGCGCCGCCAATGAAATGGAGGAGCAAGGACACAAGATCATCAAGCTCAATATCGGTAACCCTGCACCGTTTGGTTTTGAAGCTCCACAAGAAATTATCAATGATGTTGCATTAAACCTACCGAATGCGGTTGGTTACACAGACTCAAAAGGAATCTTCCCTGCGCGTAAAGCCATTTGTCAGTATTATCAGCAAAAAGGCGTTTTTGATATGCACGTCAATGATGTGTATGTCGGAAATGGCGTGTCTGAACTGATTGTGATGGCGATGCAAGGTTTATTGAACGACGGCGATGAAATGCTCGTTCCTATGCCTGACTATCCATTATGGACAGCAGCAGTCAATCTGTCTGGTGGTAAAGCTGTTCATTATAAATGTGATGAAGAAAACTATTGGTATCCTGATCTTGCTGATATGGAAAGAAAAATCACAGCAAATACACGTGGTATTGTCATCATCAACCCAAATAACCCAACAGGTTCTGTTTATCCACGTCATGTATTAGAGCAAATTGTTGCTTTAGCAAAAAAACATGATTTGATTTTATTTGCTGATGAAATCTACGACAAAATCATTTATGACGGCATTGAGCATGTTGCAGTTGCTGCCTTGGCTGGCGATCAACTTTGTATTTCATTCAATGGTTTATCAAAAGCCTATCGTATTGCTGGTTACCGTGCAGGTTGGATGGCAATCACAGGTGATAAATCACGTGCAGCAGATTATATTGAAGGTTTAGACATGCTCGCTTCAATGCGTTTGTGTGCGAATCATCAAGCACAATATGCAATTCAAACCGCTCTTGGTGGTTATCAGTCTATTAATGATTTAATTCGTCCGGGCGGTCGTCTGTATGAACAACGTAATATTGCTTGGGAAATGTTAAATGAGATTCCTGGCGTAAGCTGTGTTAAGCCTGATGGTGCAATGTACTGTTTCCCAAAACTTGATCCTGAAATTTATCCAGTTGAAGATGATGAAAAACTGATGTTAGATCTATTAAAAGCTGAAAAAGTTTTGTTAGTTCAAGGCACAGGTTTTAATTGGCCAACTCCAGATCATTTCCGTGTAGTGTTCTTACCTGCTGAAAATGAGCTACGTGAAGCAATTAATCGTTTAAGCCGTTTCTTGGCGAAAATGCGTTAAGCAAAATTGGCAATAAAAAAGGAAGCAAATCGCTTCCTTTTTTATGGTCAGAGATTAGCAAGTGAATCGTTGGCTAAATTTTATCAAAGATGCTAAAAGGTGGTAGATTAAATTCTCTATGCATTCAAATGCTACATTATTAAAAACGATCAGCTAGAACCGACAATGAATTTTGCACTTCATCTGCAACTTCTGATCTTGAAAACTGCATTAAACTTCTCAATAAATCAAGTGATTCCCTCGTTTTAATAAATTTTAGTGATTCTGCGATATTTACAGCCAAATCAGGCATTAAATCCTTATCAGTTATAAGATCAGATATCACTCCCCATCCTTTACTTGGATTATAAAGAGATAGAACAGGGAGCAGTTGAGCAGCCGGATAGATACGTCCATTTTTATGGGTAGTAATTATCGCCATACACACATCATCCGCCAATTCACATATATTACTTTTCAATAATACATACTTAAGTTTTGATTCAAAAAATGCCTCGGATATATTTTAAGGAATTTGCAGAAAAGTTCTTTAACCTTTGTCATGCTTCCACCTGACAATCCATACAAATAAATAGCATATGCCATTTCATCAAAACAATTATCTTCACCATTTATTCTATTTGGCGACAATTCAACTGGCAAACTAGAGTCCGAATCAATCATTAACTCTATTTTATCCACTCCGAAATCAAATCCCCATGCAGACAAGATCAAAGCCGACTCATAAACTACTAGATGGTTGGTAGAATCTAGTAAATCTATAAATGCTGGAACCCTCTCTATGATAGGGGGATCAATAAGTTGAACCTCATCAAGTCCAACAACTACTCAATCCTCATCTGTGTACAACAATTAATACTCATTCGGTGTCATTGGAAACATATTTCCTCCTAAGTTTAATTAGATGGTAAATTCAAATAACGACTAGAATGTTGAGGCATAACATCATTAAAATTAATTTTTCTCAGTTTGTAACTCATTCCACTGTGCTTCATACTCTTTCGACTTCTTTAAATTCTTAGCTAAGCCAAAACCACCATTTTCATATAAACGCGCCAAATCCAACAATGCTTCATTTTCACCCTGCTCTACCGCAAGCGCATAATATTCTGCAGCTTTTTTATAATTTTTCTCAACACCTTTACCTTCTTCATAAACATAAGCAATATTTGATGAACCTAAGCCATTTTCGGCTTTAGAGGCTAAAGTAAAGAGACGTAAAGCTTCTTTGTAATCTTGCTTTAAGCCTGCTTTGCCTTCCAAATAGAAAATACCAAGATTGTTAATCGCAGATGATTCATCTTGCTTTACTGCTAACTGATAGTAATGCAATGCTTTTTTTAGATCCTGAGCGACTTCATCATTACCATCGTTATATAAATGACCTAATTCAGCTTGAGCAAGATCTAATCCTGCATCCGCAGATTTTGTCATCCATTCCAAACCTTTTTTAGTATTAATGCTAACACCATCATCCCCATAAAGGTATAAATAACCCAAGTAATACTGTGCGTACAGTTGTCCTTTTTGGGCTGCCTGCGTATACCATTTTAAGGCGGTAGGATTATCTTCTTCTACCCCTTCTCCGTAGTCATACATATATCCAACAGAAAATAGCGCATCAGCATTGCCTTTTGCAGCCGCTTTTTTAAACCACTCTAATGCCTTACCAAAATCTTGATCAACGTCATTTCCATAATAATAAGCATCGCCAAGATTATTTTGGGCAACTGCATCGCCACTTTTAGCTTGTTGCACAAGTTCTTGACTAAAAGACGCATCTTCAGCATGAACTAAAGTAAAGATGCTACTGCTCAATAATATTGAAAATACGATATTCTTTAATTTCATTCTTTAACCTATTTTGGTACATTTTTATGCAGATACATTCTAGCGACTAAACCACTTATGTAAACACAAATTTAAATTTCATTAAAAATCAAATGTTAATTTTTATTTTTCTATAAAAACAATAGAGCAAATAGACGGTTTGCCAAAATATTAAGCATGTCATTTTCGGTTTGCATGTTAAACTATGTGTTGGTTTGAAAAAGGATAGTCCTTCTATGCGGTTTGTTCATCTCGGTATCTATACAGAATTTTCGATTACAGAATCGATTGTTCGCATACCTGATTTGGTCAAAGCTGCCGTTAAAGATGAGATGCCTGCGCTCGCATTAACCGATTTATCAAACCTACATGCTGCAGTAAAATTTTACGAGGCATGTCTCAAAAAAGGCATTAAACCTATTTTAGGTAGTGTAATTCGACTCAATGATGCCGAACACCGCGCAACCCTATTAGCCATGAGCAGTAAGGGTTGGCGAAATCTAACCGAAATCGTGTCTCGTGGCTTTATCGAAGGACAACAACTCAGTATCCCATGCGTACAAAAAGAATGGATACTTGAACAATCAGAAGATTTAATTGTATTGCTTGGACAGCATAGTGATGTTGGCAAAATGCTCTGCTCTTCCAATCCCCAAAAAGCAGAGCCTTTATTAGAAGCGTGGATCGAGAAATTTGGCAATCGTGTCTATTTAGCCTTAAGTCGTACCGAACGTACAGGCGAAGAAGATTTTATTCAACAAGCCGTTAAACTCGCTGCTAAATATCAAATTGGCGTCGTTGCGCATAATGATGTGCATTTTATTGAACAAGATGATTTTGAAGCACATGAAGCGCGTGTGTGTATCGCTGATGGTTACGTACTTGGTGATGATAAACGCCCTAAAAACTACAGTACTGAACAATATTTTAAAACTGGCGAGCAAATGTCTGAACTATTTTCAGACATTCCCAGTGCGATTGAAAATACTTACCAGATCGCAAAACGTTGTAACGTCGCCTTACAGCTCGGCACTTATTTCTTGCCTGACTTCCCGATTCCAGATGGTTATACCATTGACACCTATTTCGAGCATTTATCTCGTACAGGTTTAGAAGAACGTTTAAACCATCTCTATCCAATTGCTGAACGTGATGAAGATTGGGCTGAGATTCGTCAGCCCTATGATGATCGTATTAAGTACGAAGTCGATATTATTTTAAAAATGGGCTTTCCAGGTTACTTCCTGATTGTCATGGACTTTATTCAATGGGCAAAAAATAATGGTGTACCTGTAGGTCCAGGACGTGGTTCAGGTGCAGGCTCACTGGTTGCTTATAGTTTAAAAATTACTGATCTTGACCCACTGCGTTATGATCTACTTTTCGAACGTTTCCTAAATCCTGAACGTGTTTCGATGCCCGATTTTGACGTCGATTTCTGTATCGCAGGTCGTGACCGAGTGATCGAATATGTCGCACAAAACTACGGGCGTGAAGCCGTTTCACAGATTGCGACTTTTGGTACGATGGCTGCAAAAGGCGCAATCCGAGATGTTGCACGTGTCTTAGGTAAGTCTTATGGTCTTGCTGACCGTATTTCCAAAATGATTCCAACCAAGCCGCTTGGTGTTGATCTAGTCACTGCGATTGACATGGAACCACAGCTCAAAGACATCGTGACCAACCCATCAAACCCTGATAATGATGATGCTGCTGAAATTTGGGAAATGGCACTTAAGCTCGAAGGCATTACACGAAATACTGGGAAACACGCAGGTGGTGTAGTCATTGCACCCGGAAAAATTACCGATTATTCAGCGGTACTTTGTGAAGCAGATGGAACAAGCCGTGTTGCCCAATACGATAAAGATGATGTTGAAGCTGCGGGTCTGGTTAAATTTGACTTCTTAGGTTTGCGTAACCTCACAGTTATTGAAGATGCCGTTCAAAATATTAATAAAAGAATCAAATCTGAAATTCCTCTCGAAATTGCAAATGTTCCATTAGATGACAAGGACGCTTATTTAGTCTTTGCGGACGCAAATACAACTGCGGTGTTCCAGTTTGAATCCGTCGGCATGAAAAAAATGCTCAAGGAAGCACGACCAAGTAAATTCGAAGAAATTATTGCTTTCGTTTCTTTATACCGCCCTGGTCCGATGGATCTGATCCCCGACTTTATCCATCGTATGCACGGTGGTGAATTTGAATATCTACATCCATTGCTTGAAGGTGTATTGGAGCCTACCTATGGGATTATGGTTTACCAAGAACAGGTGATGCAGGCAGCACAGTTCTGTGCAGGCTATACACTTGGTGGTGCCGATTTACTTCGCCGTGCCATGGGTAAAAAGAAACCTGAAGAAATGGTTAAACAGCGCCAAATCTTTATTGAAGGGGCAGCGGAAAAAGAGATTGATGAAGCAACAGCCAACCATATCTTTGACTATATGGAAAAGTTTGCAGGCTATGGTTTTAACAAATCACATGCCGCAGCCTATGCTCTTGTTGCCTATCACACTGCATGGTTAAAGGCACATTATCCATCTGAGTTTATGGCAGCCGTTTTATCGTCGGAAATGCAGAATACTGACAGTATCGTATTCTTAATTGATGACTGCCGTAATAATAAATTAGAAGTGCTGCCACCTTCCGTAAATATGTCTTTGTATCACTTCCACGCCAGTGATGAACAAACCATTGTTTATGGCTTAGGTGCAATCAAAGGTGTCGGCGAACAAGCGATGCAGTCGGTGATCGACTCACGGATTAAAGAAGGTCCATACAAAGACTTATTTGATTTCTGTCACCGTATTGACCTGAAAAAGATCAATAAACGTACTTTAGAAGCCTTGATCCGTGCGGGCGCACTCGACTGTTTGGGGATTGAACGTTCAAGTTTAATGGCACAATTGCCTGAAGCCGTACAAGCAGCCGACCAAGCAAGAAGTAACCGTGAAACAGGCATTATGGATTTGTTTGGTGAAGTTGAAGAAGTTCAGCGCAAACCTGTCAAACCTGTCAAACCATGGTCAGATGAAGTTCGACTCAAAGGCGAAAAAGATACGCTTGGCTTATATCTCACAGGTCACCCAATTGATGTATATCGCCCAGAATTAAAGTCATTTATTCCAGCGAAATTAAATGAACTCACCCCGACACGCCGTGGTGTAACTACCGTTTTTGCAGGTTTAGTGGTTGATATTGCGAACTTCCCAAATCGTATTATGATCACCCTCGATGATGGGACAGCTCGTGTTGAAATCAGTTGTAATCACGAACGTTTCCAGCGTTATAAAGACATCGTTCGCTTAGAACAAGTCATCGTGATTGAAGGCGAAATTTATGAGCGTGAGGGTTTTGATCGCCCAATGGCTCGTTTGAGTAAAGCTTTTAGCCTCAATGAAATACGACAAAAACGAGCGCAAAGCATTCAAATTCGGTTAGCCAAAGATTTAATGAGTAAATCTCTAGCCAAAGATTTACAAACGATACTTTTGCCTTATTGTAATGTTGATATGTGTCAACATATTGGTTTGCAAATCCAGCTTGAACAAAGCTTTGCAACCGCAGAATTACATCTGGGTGCGCAATGGAAAGTCGTACCATTAGATGAACTGCTTAGCAAACTACGTGATTATTTTGGTAAAGAAGCAATTTTTATCGAATACCAAGTGAAATCCAAAGCTGCAAAAGTGGCGGAAGCACCTAAAATAGCGGTTGTCGCGCCTCCACCTAAAAACATGTCAATGGATGAAGCGCTTGATCTTTACCAAGCTGAAATCTCTCAATATTCTTAATTTTGGATGATATATGAACCTGTTTGACTCAAACCCTGTTACCCAAAACAAGGTGTCCAAACATTTGGATCATGTGCGTATTGTGATGGTCAATACCACTCTACCAGCCAATATTGGTAGTGCCTTGCGCGCAATGAAAACAATGGGGTTATCTAAACTGGTCTTGGTTGCACCGAAAACCTATCCTCATCCAGATATTGATGCTTTGGCTGCTGGCGCACAAGATCTAATTGAACAGATCGAGATTGTTGAAACGTTAGAACAAGCCATTCAAGACTGTCATTTGGTTTTTGGAACTAGTGCGCGTAGTCGTACCATTCCATGGCCATTACTAGATGTACGCCCTGCTGCAAAGGAAGCTTTACAAGGCGCGAGCCAACAGCAGAATATTGCGATTGTATTTGGTCGTGAAGATCGCGGTCTGACCAATGAAGAACTTGCTTTAGCCAATTATCATTTAACCATTCCTGTTAACTCTGAATATGGCGTTTTAAATGTTGCCCAAGCCATTCAAGTGGTTTGTTACGAGTTGAGAATGGCAGCACTTGAACAAAATTCACAAGTGACAGCAACACCAGACGATCACATGCAACTTAAACAACAGCAAAGCATGGAATGGGATGAACCTTTGGTAACTCAACAGCAAATGGAAGAGTTTTACCCTCATCTTGAAAAAATGCTCACTGAAATTGAGTTTCTAGACCCGAATAATCCCCGTTTACTACCATTACGCTTGCGTCGTTTATTCGGAAGGATACAATTAGATCGTATGGAGTATCATTTATTACGTGGGATTTTTAGTCGCGTACAAGCTTTAGCCAAAGGCTCTTGGAAAAAAACGAATACGGAGGATCATTCCAATGATTAAACAGCTTAAAGAAGATATTGAGGCTGTATTTGCACGTGATCCTGCGGCTCGCAATACTCTCGAAGTCCTTACCACTTATCCAGGTATTCATGCTTTGATCATGCATCGTATGGCACATGAACTATGGAAGAAAGAATATAAAGGCTCAGCACGCCTATTGTCTTCATTTAGTCGCTTTGCTACAGGAATCGAAATTCATCCTGGTGCAAAAATTGGTAAACGGTTCTTTATTGATCATGGTATGGGTGTCGTGATTGGTGAAACGGCTGAAATTGGTGATGATGTCACGTTATATCATGGCGTTACGCTAGGCGGCACCACTTGGAACAAAGGTAAACGTCACCCGACACTCGAAGATGGGGTCGTCGTTGGTGCTGGAGCAAAAATCCTAGGACCATTTACTGTACATAAAGGTGCAAAAGTGGGTTCAAATGCGGTTGTGACTAAAGAAGTCCCTGAAGGTGTAACGGCTGTCGGCAATCCAGCACGTTATATTTTCAAAGATAAAAGCCAAATTGAGCAAGATGAAGTACGTCGTCGTGATTATGCTGAAAGTATTGGTTTCGAACCTTATGCAACCACACAGGACCAGTCAGACCCTATTTTAGAAGGCATCCGTGTTCTACTAGATCGTATGCAGAAAAATGAAAAACGTATGAATGTACTTTGCCAGCGCTTATCTGAGTTAGATCCAACATTTAAGCCTCAAAACTCAAAAAATCAACCTTTAAGTAAAGAAGAACTTAAAATTATTGAAGAAGTTAGACGCGAGTGCGAAGCACAGAACAAAACTTCAACGACATAATCAAATATATAAGAAATGTAACAAGCTTCTCATTGCAAGTTGGTTTTGCTTTTCCTAGACTGGTAAAACCAACGATCTACTTCTCATTTAACTAAAATTAATGGATGTAAAGCATGAATTTTAAGCCTTTGGCACTTCTTGTACTATCAACTTCTTTTTTAACGGCTTGTGGTATTGCACCAGTAAAAAAAGAAAAAGCTGCTGAACCATTTGTGTTCAAAGAACCTGATCCAACTCCACCATTTTATGCTTTAAATCCAGTTAAATATGATGCTCCACCAAGTTTTGAGCTTGCGATTAAAGACGCAACAGCTCAACCTGTGACAAAAATGGTTGTTTCATTACAAAGCGATCCATCTAAATCAACCACACTTGATGTAAATAAACTGATTATTCCAACAATTGATCACAAGCAACGTAACATGAAATATGCTGTACTTGCGGGTGATAATGAAGTAGATATCACTGAAGTTGATGACTTTTTACAATTAGCTGAAGGCAAAGCTCGCCACTATCCTCCACGCTTTACTGAACGTCAAGAACGCAAAGGTTATGAGGTAAAACTCAGAGAGATTACACAAAAGCTCGATGCTTTGGCAGAAAAACCAAATGCTTCACTAGATGTACTCACTCGTGCATTTAAAGCCAGTGTGATGGCACGTAATCTTGATCTAGGCACAGCCTACACTTCCAAATCACTCAATTATGCTCAACGTATTCTTGCGATTAGCCCAAATGACCCTGAAACTAATTTCTGGTTTGGCTTCGGTTTATCAGAAGGTGGCGGTCAGCGTGAAGCGATTCCATATTTAGACAAGGCAATGAAAGGCGGTGTTCAAGAAGCTTATCTTTCAGCAACCAATAACTATCTTTGGCTAGAACAAAAGAAAAATGCGATTCAAACATTAAAGAATTACAAAATTAATTACCCAGATGAAGCAGAAGTTGTCGACCAACTGATTAAAGAAGTTGAAGCTGGAAAACGTTGGAATGTATGGCAAGTTCTTAACTAGATACTCATCATTTTTGTAAAAATAGACTGTTCTGAACAGTCTATTTTTTTAAGTCGATTGAAAAAACATCTTATTTTCGTATTATAAAGATAATCTTCCAGCTAATTCTGCTGATTTAAATGCTAGCATCTGCCCTACACAAACGTTTATATGCTCTCACACTATTAACAATCATTTTAAATGGTTGTCAGGTGGTCAGCCTAAAACAACAAGCTGTTGATGTGACGATTGCCAATGAACGTAATAGTATTCTCACTCAGAAAAAATTAAGTGAAGCGAGCTTAAATGTCTTATCCATGTCGGGTAAGGAAGCGAAAATGTGTATGCAATCACCAAATGAATGTATTGCAGATCTACATAAAATTCCCCAAATTTTAGATGAACAGTTATTCTCAACCGCAAGTGAGTTATATCTCGCTAAAGCGAAGGTATTATCTGATTCTTCTGAATGTAAAATTAGTAAATTAACCAAACACAAATCTGAAGAAGAACAGAAACTTATTCAGAAAACGTATGAACAATGCTTAGAGCAAGAACTTGAAGCATTAGATAAAAGCATCCGCTATAGCTATGCATATTTATTTAAAACTTCTCGCCAACCACAAGAACGAATTTTTGATAACCGACAAGTACAAATTCGAGATTTTTATAATCAAGCACTCACTCAACTCGTCAATGGTCATAGCCTAAAAAATCCTTCAACCAATATTACACCGACTATAAAAATTGGGAAAAGCACCTATACAATTGATATTCAAGCATATCAACGCCTACAAAACATGAAACTTGAAAAATTCATTTCAAGCTACAACATGAATTTCTCAGGTTTACGGGCAATTAACCGCCGTGATGGTTTTGGTTCTGATTTTGTTGCAGTTTTTCCATCAACCGATTCATCGTCACATGAAAATAAATATATTCTCAATCCCTTAACTCACAATTATCCCAAAGGAATTAATCCTAATATTCATAAAGCACGTTATTTAGCAGCAACCATCATTGCTCAACCTAAAAAAACGAATGCAACTGTAGAAGATGTTTTAACAAATCCAAATTTTGAAATTAAGGTTTATGATCCTTATAACATTGAGAAAGTAGAAATTGCAGGTAAACCTTATTCATTGGCTGCGAACTTTTCTGCCCCCTATGGTCTATGGTTAGCAGAAAATAACTTGGGAGCCGCTGCTTATTTAACCTTGATTGATCGTGATCAACATCTCACGATGCCCCATCTTTATATGCTTGAACCTTATAACCAAAATAAAAAAGTGATTGTCTTGGTACATGGGCTTGCCAGTAGCCCTGAAGCATGGATTGCTGTCACCAACGATATTATGGGTGATGCTGTATTACGAGAACATTATCAAGTATGGCAAGTTTTTTACTCAACCAATATGCCGATTTTAGAAAGCCGTTTCCAAATCTATGCTTTACTGAAACAAGCTTTTGGTTCATTAAATACGAAAGACGCAGCAGCTCAAGATGCGGTATTGATTGGTCACAGCATGGGCGGCATTATTAGTCGACTTTTAGTCAGTGATGCGGATATTTCAAAACAAGCTTTAGAATTGATGAACAATCGCCAACAAACACGTCTAAGAAAACACCCTGTGATTGGTGAACGACTCAAAATGAAACCAATTGAAAATTTTGATCGAGCCATTTTCCTTGCCGCTCCACATCGAGGAACTGACTATGCTGATCGCTGGTTTACTTTAGCAGCACGCAAAATTATTAAACTTCCTACAACCTTCTTAACAACACTTGCAGATACATTGACCAGTGATGATGTTGATTTAAAAGATTTTGTTAAAACACTGACCAATGATGTCATTCAAAATGGCCCAAGCGATCTCAGTAAAAAGTCAAAATTTATGGAACTGACAGCCAGTATCCCACCCGAAAAAGGCTTGGTTTTCCATTCAATTATGGGGAACATTACTAAGAGTGATGATCCTAGTCTTATTACAGATGGTATCGTTCCGTATAAAAGTGCCCATTTAGATGGGGCTGTGTCTGAAAAAATCTTTCGTGGTGGTCACTCTATTCAAGAAACACCAGAGGCTGTATTGGAATTGCGCCGTATCTTACGTCAACACTTGGTCGATCATGGCTTATATAAACCCAATCACTGAGTAAAAAAAAGCCCAAAGAGAACTTTGGGCTTTTTTATCTGGTCAGTTTAAAGCCCAGATCGAATCATATAATCAAAAGCAGACAACGATGCTTTCGCGCCTTCACCTGTGGCAATGATGATTTGTTTATAAGGCACGGTG